>JBBQJA010000009.1:0-79133 GCA_038325465.1 Hyphomicrobiales bacterium
CCTGGAAGGGTCCGGACAGCTCTTCGCCAAACGGATCGAACAATCGGCCAAGGATATCGAACCCCGGCGAAGTTACGTCCGCATTGTCAGCCCAGACGACAAGAAAATTGCCGTTGGCCAAGCCGATGCTCTGGGGAAGAGACTGATCTCCACCGGTGTTGCCCGCGTTAGCGGTGAATTTTGGCTTCCAGATCGTCGGCGTCGTGGTCATGAGCTGATTTCCCTCTGCCAAAGAAAACGCATCTTGACATAGATCAATTGGACGGTCGCGACAATAGTTGGCAGGAGCGCCGACAGTTTTGACGGCACGATTGCAGTGTCTTCACTGACAGACACCGGCGTGCATCCAGCCGGAACATTTGGCCAGGTGATCTTCGGGGTGCTGCCCTTTACGATCCGACGAGAATTGATACCGGCTGGCGGGCGGTATCGAGCTGCCCCATGGTCGCTCATCGCATCCGCCCGGCGCGGCTGTGAAGATTGGTGGCAGGCGCTGGACTGGGTGCGAGATGGGTTGGTTGTGGGCGGAATGCTGCGGGAAGTCGAGATCAAGACGGCGATGCCAGAGGCTCGACCGTGGTTGTGACTGTTGCCAATCCTGCGGCCCGTGTCATCGTGTCAGAGATCATGGAGACCCTTTGTTGGGAATGAAGATCAAAAAAGCATTTTTAACGGCTGCATTCTTGACCGGAACAGGAGCCACTTTCGCATACGCTGACGGCATCTCACTTGAAACTTGGCGAGGTTACGAGGTGCTCCGCCTTTCTGGTGAAATAACACCGGGTCTCGCAGACGAACTGGCGGCCAACATCGAGCAGGCTACAAAAAGGGTCGACGGCACAAGGGTGCTTCTCCTTGACAGCCCGGGGGGCAGTGTGGATGAGGCCCTTCGCATATCAGAAGTTCTGGATAAGTTTCCAACCCATACTGTCGTTCCGAATGGTGCCAGTTGTGCTTCTGCATGTGGTTCGATCATATTTGTGGCGGGCAAGTTTCGTACTGTGGAGCCCCAAGGAAGGATTGGTCAGCATAGCTGTGCTCGAGGTGGGCAACCTGATCAGGTTTGCAACGAGGAAATCGCTGCACATGCCGTGGCGCACGGGGTGTCACATGGATCAATTGCGGCCTTCGTGACTTCTGCGGTGCCCACCGAAATGATCTGGTTTTCACGCGAGGACGTCGATGGTTGGGGCCTGAGCCGTTATCCCGGAGAAGCAGACAGCGGATTTCAGAAGAGCGAACCGAGGGTCATCCAAATGCTGACCGGCACAATGCCACCCGCGCAATCGGCTTGGCGTCTGGATTTTCACGGCGATGGATATCGTGCATTTGTTCGCCCAGTTTCAGATGCCGAACGCGAAATGCAGCTCAACCTGTTTTGCTATGAGACGCTTCCGGGTCGCCTTTTCTTGTCCATGGAGATCAACGGCGATGTCGGCGCACTCAACAGCGCGGTCACCAAGGTGTCAGTCATGATCGAAGGTGCGAGTTGGGATACGGACCAGCCCATGACGTTGCAGGACGATCCGAAGGTGGCGACGGTTGTCATGGAAATCCCTTCTGAACTCATCCGACGCTTCCTGACGTCATCGGACATGCTTGTGTTCGAAATTGGCCTGCAACAGCCATACGATCCCATCCAGGCCTCCACCTATCTTGCGGCCAGTCGCAAAAATCTGCTTTTTGCCGCAAACAACTGTGCAAGAGCAGACTACGATCTTACGGGTCAGCGTATCCCACGACAATAACAGTCCCTTTGGCGGCGGTCTCAAACGGGCGAATTTGAGGGATTTTACGCGTCCGATATCGCGGGCTCCAGCAAACCGGTGCGCTCACATTTGGCGAGCGCCTGATTGACGATGCGGTCGGCCATCGGGATCATGTCGAGGCGGCTCGTCTGCGCCATGATTTCAAGTCCCTTGCCTTTGAGCCTGCCATTCAGGATGGCGTCAAGAATGACGTCGCGAAGATCTGCCTTGCTGCGGGTGCCGTCCATCAACGGCAGCAGGATGGCGAGCACCGGATCAATTCCGATAGGCATATGGCGGCGCGACGACGCCCACGCCTGTCCGGCCACCGCCTCCACACGCGCCACGGGCCAGGCCTGCGGCTTGAGATCTTTTGCCCGGCCCGTGTCATGGGCGATTGACGAAACCTCGATGTGTCCGCCCGCGATCAGGCGGAACAGCGACCCGACGATGGCACCGCCGGCCTCCGCGTCGGCGGGCAAGCCGGCCTTGATCACCGCACCCAGAATCTCGGCCAGCGTTCGGGTTTGCGGATAGCTCGCCTGCAGGAAGGTCAGGACGGCGAGCAGGCCGGGTTCCTTGATGCTGATGGCAGCGCGCGCGGTCTTGAAGACGACTTCGCCTTCCTTGCGCGGCGCGTTCGGATCAGGCGTTTCTTCCCGCTTGAGCGGGCTCGACAGGTTCAGATGCGCGATCCGGTCCGGACCGATCGCCCGGGATATCGCCTGCCCCTGGTGAGACTTGACGAGAAGCGACCGGCGGAATTGCCGTCCCACGAAGAAGTCCATGTACTGCTCGAGCGCCACGCCGCTCTTGCCCGCAATGCTGCGGATGAGCCCGGCGGTCTCCTTGTCGAGGCTTTCCGGAATCGAGGACGCGAAATCGGTTTCGGCCAGAAACTGCAGTCCATGCCGTCCCGCGCGGCTGGCAAACTCATGGAAAAAGCAGGGCGCATTGTGGGTGGCGAGAAATTCACCCAAAATGTAGCTGTCGGGCAGCTTGGCGTTCAACTTCGCCTCGTTGCGCAAGAGTTGTCCGTGCGGGCTGGTGTCCTTGGAGAGGCTCGAAATTTTCTCGAGTGCCCAGCGGGCGCGTGCCACGCGATATTCGGGCGACCCCTCGGTGCCGGCGTGATAGAGGCACAGATCACGGATCACCGTGCGCAAATGCCAGCCAGGATAGGTGTTGTAGCTCACGTAAGCCACGCCGTTGTCGGTCATGTGCCGGGCGGTGACGGCGAGCACGGCTTCCTGGGCTTCCGGCGGGATCCAGCTGTAGACGCCGTGGCAGATCATATAGTCGATCCGCTCCGCGCCGAGATCGAGTGCGGCGATATCGCCCTGGCGGATCTCGATATTGGCGAGCCCCAGCGCGGCGATGCGGGCAGTGCCATCGGCGACCTGGCGCTCGCTCAGATCGATGCCAATGAACCGGGCTTCGGGATACAGCGCAGCCAGCGGGATGATATTGCCGCCCGAGGCGCACCCGAGTTCCAGGACCGTGGCGGTGGCCACGTCAGGGGCGGTGAGCCCGAACAGAGCGGCGATGGCGGCCATGTGGGACGGCTGGCTCTGGTTGTAGCAGACCGACCGGTAGGGCAGCGTGTCGTAATCATCTTTGCCCGCCATGGGTGCATTCATCGCCGGCCGTCCTCTCCCGCTTTTGCCGCATGGGCGTCCCCCTGGCGGCTTCGGGCGGAGACTACGACAGTTTGATCTGAATGCAACGGTCTGCATCCGGGTTGCCAACCAAGGGCTTCGGCCTGTCCTGCCCATGGACCGGCAGCGTCTGTTCTCGTTTTGCAGCGGTGCCAAAGAGAGCACCGAAGCGCCCGGCAGAACAGTTGTTTGTGACACATTTACCCCCTACCACTTCGATTGTGCCGCGTTTTGGCACGAGAGTGGGGAAGCGTAGGAAGGAGGCGCGAATGCCGCAGAAGAAGATCGGCAAGATCTACGAGGCGCTCATCGAGGGTGCCTATGACGGCCTGGCAGACTGGCGACTGCATGACTACGTGCTGGAAAAATGCCCCAAGGCGACCAGCCGCAAGATCGTCCGCGCCTCGCTGCTGGCACTGAGCGACCCGAAGGTGGAGGACCGCAATGTCCTGAATGTGATTTACGCGCTGGCCATAAAACACCGCCTGGACGGAGGTCCAGCCACCGACGAGGACGATGATGACTGAGGACCTTCAGGCCTCACCCGAAGCATCAGGCCACAAGGCATCAGGCCACAAGGCGATCGAGAAAACGCGCGAGCTTCTGCACGGATATCTCGACTTCGCCTGAATTGTCGATCACGAGCGCAGCACTGCCTTCCATCGCAAACCGGTCCGCCCGGTCAAGCCGCGCCTCGATATCGGCCTCGCTTTCCCGTCCGCGCGACAGAAGACGCGCCTTCAGGATGTCGCGGCGGGCCGTCACTTCCACCGCAATGGCACCCGGAAAGACCGCGCGCAAGGCCGGAAACGCCGCCCGTGAGCCATTGACTACTGCGACACCACCGTCGGCAAGATGCAGTGTCATGGCGTGCGGAAGCCCATAGCGCAATCCGTTGGCCGCCCAGGAAAAACAGAACCGGCCGTCCTCCATCGCCGCATCAAATCCCTCCTCGCTCAGACTGTCATGGTCTTCCGCACCGGTCTGGGCGGGCCGGGTGACAGAGCGCCTGACGAACAGGATATGCGAGCGCGACCCGAGCGCGGCGGCGGCATGGGTGATGAGAGTGTCTTTGCCAGCCCCGCTCGGGCCCAGCACAACGACGAGCGGTCCGGACCGCCGGGCTGCTTGCGGCTGCGCGGACATCAGGCCACCCGCCGACCCTGCCGATAGACGGCGCGCACCAGCGGCACGCTCTCGTCAGCCCGAACGCGCACGATGTCAGCGCGCTTTCCAGGTTTGAGAACGCCGCGGTCGTCGAGCCCCGCAGCCCGGGCCGGGTTGCGCGAGACCATGTTGACGGCGTCGGGGAGTTCGATCGCCTCGACCGCGCTGTCGAGAAAGAACGCGGCGTGCAAGAGGCTGAACGGGATATAGTCGGACGACAGGATATCGAGGCAGCCTTCGCCTGCAAGCTCGCGCGCCGACACATTGCCCGAATGCGACGCGCCACGGATGACATTGGGCGCCCCCATCAGCACCGCCATGCCGGCATCCCGGGAAGCCTTGGCTGCCTCGAGCGTGGTCGGGAATTCCGCCACACGGGTGCCAAGCGCTTCAGCCTCGCGCACATGCTCGAACGTGGCGTCATCGTGGCTTGCAAGCACGATGCCGCGCTGGCGGCAGTGGCGCGAGACGATATCCCGATTGAGTGCAGAATTGGCTTCCGATTCCGCAACCCGGCGCGCGCAGAACAGCGCGAAAGCGTCGTCGCTCATCTTCAGCTTGCCCTGGTAATAGACGCTGTAGGCCTCGATGCGGGCGAACTGCCGTTGCCCCGGAGCATGGTCCATCAGCGAGGCAAGCCGGACCAGCGGAACATCGGCAAAGCGCGCGAACCCCTCCGCACAGTCTGAGGCCGACACTTCGCAGCGCAGATGCAGATGATGGTCCGCCCGGAGCCTGTCGGCAGCATTCAGCCGGCCGATCGAGACGGCCAGCGCAAGCATGTCGTTGATGTCGATGTCGCCATCCTGGTCCATGCCGATGCGCAGCGCGTCAAACACTGTCGTGATCCCTGAAGCTGCGATCTGGGCGTCATGGGCCTGGACGGCGGCGTCGGGTGCCCAGCGCACCATGGGCCTGGGCGCATAGTGGCTTTCGAGGTGGTCAGTATGCAGTTCCACCAGCCCGGGAATGAGATGGTCGCCCTCCATGTCCTCTCCGAGCGACGTCGGCCCGGAGATGTCGGCAATCAGCCCATCGCGGATGAGGATGCAGCCGTGATGGACCCGGTCCTCAAGCACCAGGCGGGCGTTCGCCAGAACGGTTTCAGTCTTCATTCAGGCCGTCTTTCTCTGCTGTCGCGCGGCCAGCGGCACACGGCTGTGGATTTCAAAGGGGGCGCCGGGTTGCGGCTCGCAAAACAGCGTCAGCGCATCACAGGCGGGCGGTGTGCCGAGCGCCGGCGCGAAGTGATCCTCCGCTGCCGCCCGCACACGGCTGCGGTCGCGCTCAGACAGGTTTGTCGTCAACGTCATATGGAAGCGGAAGCAATCAAACACATAGGGATATCCCCAGCGCATCAGGTTGCGCAGTTCGGCGAGCGATAGCGAGGCCGGGTTGCGCCGCTCGATCTCGCCTTCGGTGTGTGGCGCGCGCAATGCGTCAAAGGCGCTCACCACCTCGCCCGCAAAGGCGTCGAGTTCGACCGACGGTGCTGCGGGCACCAGCGCCAGGAATCCGTCGAGTTCGCCGACAACGAGCGGCACCATCGCAAAGGGCGCATGGCGGCTGCAAAAACCAACTGCGGCATCGAGCAGGTCCTGCTCGCTCCTGCCTTCCGCAAGCCGGAACGGTGCCTTCAGCGTCCCATGAAAGCCGTAGCGGCGGGCCGGGCCGGTGATGGCGATGAGTTCGTCTTCGCCCACGCCCGCCAGCACAGGCCGTTCGACGCTCTTGCCGGTGGCCGCATCCCGCCCGAGCCAGCTTGCGGCAAGCTCAGCCAGCGGCGTTGCGCGGTCGGGCGCGAAATAGAAAGCGTATCTCATGGCTGGTCGCTCCGTCCGATGAGCCTGCTTCTGAGCCAGCCCGACAGTGTGTCCATTGCCATTACCATAAGAACAATGAGGATGATGTAGTAGCTTACCTCTTCCCAGTCCTTCTGAGTGATGATCGCCTGCGTCAAAAGCAGTCCGATCCCGCCTCCGACGATGGCACCGATCACCGTCGCACTGCGGGTGTTGGATTCCAGATAATACAGCACCTGGCTCAGAAGCACAGGCGTGATCTGCGGGATTACTCCGAAACGAGCCTGCTGCAACCGCGACGCACCGGTTGACTGCACCCCTTCGACCTGCTTGCCGTCAATGTTTTCCAGCGCCTCCGAGAAGGTCTTGCCGAAAGTGCCTGCATCGGTGATGAGAATGGCAAGCGCCCCGGTCATCGGCCCCGGCCCGAAGGCGCGGGACAGGATGATGGTCCAGATAAGGCCATCAACGCCGCGCACGAAATCGAAGATCCGCCGCAGCACAAACCGCAGCGGCCGCGCGGGCGAGAAGTTGGAAGCGGCGAGGAACGCCACCGGCAGCGCGATCATGGCACCGCCCATGGTGCCGAGAAACGCCATCAGCAGCGTTTCAAACAACGCCCACGCCACATCCCCGTGCCGCCACATCCGGTTGGTCCAGAAGCCCTCGGCCATGGCCGAGAGATTGGACCGGTCCGGATCCACCCGTTCGCCCACGGTGGCAAGACGGAGAAGTTGGCCGAAAGACTTGCCGTAGAAAGGGCTGTCGAGCGTGAAGAAAAACAGCTCCCACCCTGCCTGATACTTGAAGACTTCGGTGCGGTTGCGCGTGTAGCTGAACCGGCCATGATCCGTCTTGACGGAAATCCGCGTATCGGATGCGCTGATCCAGTCGGGCACACCGATTTCGGGAAGCTCAAGCCTCAGCCGGCCAGCCTCGGGCGAGATATCAATGACGCCGTAGCCGGGCACCGTATAGCGGGCACCGTTGGCATCGAAGACAACCATATGCCCTTCGTCAAGATCGATCCGCGTCGCCCCGTCCACTGTCGTCACCCACTCTGGCTGCATTCCGTCCGGATAGGTGCCCTTCAATTCCCCTTCGATTGCGATGGATATTTCCCCGTTGCGGTTGTCGCGTGTCACATGGGTCTTGTAGCTCCAGAAGTCGGAGACAAGGATGGCCGCATTGTCGAGCCGGGCGCGTGAAGCAATTCCAGGAATGTCGAAGGCGAAGAAGACATAAACGAGATAAACGAGGATCAGCGATGGAACCGCATAGGCGACGAGCCGCTTACGACGGAAGCCAAGCATGATGGCCGTGCGCAGCGGTTCTTGAGCATTCGTTGCAGCCCCATCTGTCAGGATCATGGCCATGGTCAATGTCCTTTCACGAGGCGGTTGCGGTAATGGCTCGACAGCTGATCAAACAACACGATCGTCAGGAACAAGAGGATGAAGATCGCCACCACCTGGTCATATCTGCCCTGTCCCCACTGCATCGCCAGCTTGAGGTCGTGACCGATGCCGCCGGAGCCGACGAAGCCGAGGATGGCTGACGCACGGATGTTGATTTCAAAACGCAGGAGCCCGTAGGACAGCCAGTTGGGCGCCACCTGCGGCAGAACCCCGAGCCACATCCGCTGGAACCAGCTTGCTCCCACCGACGCAAGGCCTTCCACCGGCCGAAGGTCGGCATTTTCAGCCACTTCCGAAAACAGTTTCCCCAGCGCACCGGCGGTATGAAAGGCGATCGCGATCATCGCTGGCACCGGGCCTCCTCCAAGGATGAAGATCAGCACCAGGGCAATGACGATCTCCGGCATGGCGCGCATGCCGTCCATCATCCGGCGGAACACCGGGATCATCACCGGCCAGAGCGCAAGGCCGCGGGTGGACAAAAGCGCCAATCCCATGGCGGTGAGAGCGCCGATCAGCGTCGAGACGGCGGCAATGTTGAGCGTTTCAATGAGCGATGGCAGGAACTCGACAAACAGCGCCGGCAGATTGGCAATCTTGGCGACACCCTCTGCGAGAACCTCGGAGGGAAACTCGAAGACCTGACCGATGCCGTTCCAGAAACTGCCGGCATTGCGGCTATCGGCAAGATTGAAACCGGAAGCCATCAGGGCGATGAAGATGACCAGAAGAATGCCGCCGTACATCCGTTTCCGGCGCACCAGCGCGAGATAGTTGTCTCGGATCGCTGCCGAAACGGCCGCGTCCCCGAAGCTGCCAGTCATGTCGGTCATCGCACCCACCCTTCCAATGCAAAAGCGGGGCGTCCGAAGACGCCCCGCCAATTCATGCCGAAATATCAGTTGGTCTTTGCCTGGCGCACCGCGATGATCGATTGATAGGCGTCATGGGTGATGGGCTTGAAGCCTGCAGTCTCACCGGCGGCGATATTGTAGGCGCACTGCGGATCCTTCTCATGCATGCCTGCGACGAGCGCAATCATCTTGTCCTTGACGTCCTGCGGCAGCGCCTTGCGGAGCGTGATCGGGCCTTCCGGGATCGGCTTGGACTTCCAGATCTGGACAACCTCGTTCATGTCGATAAGACCGGCATCCACTGCTTTGCGCAGCGCGCCCGAGTTGTAGCCATCTTCCCAGTTGCCCTGTCCATCGGCCCAGGTCACGCCGGCATCGACTTCGCCATTGGCGACGGCGACGATGGTCTGCTCATGGCCACCCACAAACTTCACTTCAGCGAAGTAGTCACCGCTGTCCATGGTGGCACCGATTTCCTGCGGGATTTCGATGGAGGGGATCAGGTAGCCGGAGGTGGAGTTCGGATCACCGAAGGCAAAGACCTTGCCCTTGAGGTCGGCGAGCGAGGTTACGCCCTTGTCCTTGCGGGCAAAACCGATCGAATGATAGGTAAACGAGCCATCAAGATTGGTCTTGACCAGCACCGGTTCCACAGCTTCCGGGTTGGTGAGGTAGGCTTTGGCATAGGCCGAAGCGCCGAGCCAGGACATGTCGATCGAGCCGCCGAGCATACCCTGGATGACGCCGTCATAATCGGCCGGGGTGAACAGCTTGACCGGAACCCCGAGGGCTTCCTCGGTATATTTGCGCAGGCATTCGTTGGACGTCAGCCGGTCCTGGGCATTTTCGCCGCCAAGGATGCCGATGCGGAATTCGGTGATTGCGTCCTGGGCAAAGGCGCTGGTTGACAGAAGCGCCGCAGTGGCGGCAACGAGAAGGGTCTTGATCATGGGGACGTCTCCGTAGGTTGGCAGTCTGGGGATGAATGCGGTTGCAGGTGCAGACGGACCGGATGGGCACTTCTCCCACCGGGAAAGCGTGCGTCAGGCTGGCTCGAGAACCGAGTCCGACGCAGGAGTCTTCGGCTTTGCTGCGGGCGCGGAAGCCGCCGGAGCAATGCTTGTCGACGTGATGGATTCCGAAATCTCGGCGCCGTCAGCACCGGCGCCGTAAATGGCCCGCACCGCCTCGGTGGTCAGGTCGGCGGGGCGGCCGTCGAACACCACTTTTCCATGGGCCATGCCGATGATCCGCTCGCAGTAATTGCGCGCTGTGTCGAGCGTGTGCAGGTTGGTGATGACGGTGAGGCCTTCACGGCGGTTGATGTCCTTGAGCGCATCCATCACGATCTGGGCATTGAGCGGATCGAGCGAGGCAATGGGCTCGTCGGCGAGAATGAGCTTGGGCGACTGCATGAGCGCGCGCGCGATGGCCACGCGCTGCTGCTGGCCGCCCGACAGGGCTTCGGCGCGTTTCTGGGCGTTCTCGGCCACGCCAAGCCGCTCGAGAATGGCGATCGCCCGCAGGATATCCTCGCGCGGAAAAAGATTGAACAGCGTGGCCAAAGTCGAACGGCGATTGAGCGTGCCGTGCAGCACATTGGAGACCACATCGAGACGCGGCACCAGGTTGAATTGCTGGAAGATCATCGCGCAGTCGCGCTGCCAGTTCCTCAGCTCGCGTCCGCTCAGCGTCGAAACCGTGCGCCCGGAATGAACGATTGTTCCTTCGCTCACGCCAGTGAGCCGGTTGATCATTCTCAGGAGCGTCGACTTTCCGGCACCCGAGCGTCCGATGATGCCCACCATCTGGCCGTCTGGAATGGACAGGCTCACAGAGTCAACGGCAGCGTTGGTCCCGAACCTGCGCGTGACTTTGACGATTTCGAGCATGAGGCACTCCGGTTCCAGAAATAGGAGATTTATGGTCCAATCCCGTCGGCCTAGCGCAGTTGTGTGAAGCCGGAATGTCTGTTCCATGTCAGTTTTGTTACGGTCCACGATGCGCAGCGCCGAAGCCGGAAAAACCGGCCTGTTGCGCTGATGTGGCATATCTGGCGATGAAATCCTCGGCTGACAGCGCCCGGAAATCGTCAAGCGCGCGCCTGAGCCGGGCATGATCCCAGTCCCACCAGGCGAGTTGATCCATCCGCGCGGCGGTTGCGGCCTCAAAACGTGCGCGGATCAGACGCGCCGGGACGCCCCCGACGATGGTATAGGGCGCGACGTCGCGGCTGACGACCGCGCCCGCGCCGATGACCGCGCCGTTGCCGACTGTCACACCCGGCAGGAGTGTCGCCCCGTGGCCGATCCAGACGTCGTGGCCGATGACGATGCGTTTTTCTCGGCGCCAGTCGAAGAAGGCCTGCTCGTGGCCGGCATCCTCGAAATAGTCCCCTGCACGATAGGTGAAATGATGCTGGGTGGCGCGCCAGACCGGATGATTGGCGGCGTTGATGCGCACGTGGCTCGCGATGTTGACGAATTTGCCGATCTCGGCGGCCCAGACTTCGCAATCCTGCATCATGTAGGAATAGTCGCCCATCACCGTTTCGCTGACTTTGGAGCGTTCGGCAATCTCGGTGTAGCGGCCGATGGTTGACGTCGTCACGCACGCCGTGGCGTGGATCAGCGGGGCCTCCGTGAGCCGCGTCATGCCGCAGCCCTCCCGACCGCGAAGGTCGACACGTCGATGATCCGGTCGGCCACTGCGTCGCGCACATCGCCATCATGGAAGATGCCGAGCAACGCCACGCCTGACGCCTTCTTCTGCCGGATCATGCCGAGAACCACGTCCCGGTTGACAGCATCGAGCGAGGCCGTCGGCTCATCGAGCAGCAACACGGGATGCTCGGTGATGAAGCCGCGCGCTATGTTGACCCGCTGCTGCTCCCCGCCGGAAAACGTCGCCGGCGGCAGCGACCACAGCCTCTTGGGCAAGTTGAGCTGCTCGAACAGCCGAGCCGCCGTCTGCCGCGCCAAGGCTGCGCTTTCGCCGCGCACAACCAATGGCTCCGCTGCCACATCGAGTGCCGACACCCGCGGAACCACCCGCAGAAACTGGCTCACATAGCCGATGGTGTCCCGCCTTACGGCGAGCACCTGGCGCGGCACGGCGGCGGCCATATCGATGTAACGCCCGCCGTGGCGGACCAGAATCTGGCCGGAGTCAGCACCGTAGTTGCCATAGAGCATCTTCAGGATCGAGCTTTTGCCCGCCCCCGAGGGACCGCCCAGAACCGCGCACTCGCCCGCAGCAAGCGAGAAGGTGACGCCGCGCACCACCGGCAGCTCGATGCCGCCGCGCAGATGCATGGTGAACCCTTTGGAAATGTCGGAAACGACAAGCACCGGCGTCATGGTCAGACCTGCAGGATCGAGGAGACAAGAAGTTGGGTATAGGGAGCGCGCGGATCGTCGAGCACCCGGTCGGTGAGCCCGGATTCGATCACCCGCCCGTCCTTCATCACCAGCATGCGATCTGACAGCAACCGGGCCACGGCAAGATCATGGGTGACGATGATGACCGACAGCCCGAGTTCGGCCACCAATCCGCGAAGGAGATCGAGCAGCCGTGCCTGGACCGAGACGTCAAGCCCACCCGTAGGCTCGTCCATGAAGACAAGCCGCGGTCCGGTGACGAGATTGCGCGCGATCTGCAGCCGCTGGCGCATGCCGCCGGAAAAAGTCCGCGGCTGATCATCTATGCGGTCGGTTTCGATTTCCACCCGTCCGAGCCATTCGCTGGCTGTCGTCCGGATATTGCCATAATGGCGATGGCCCACCGCCATCAGCCGCTCGCCCACATTGGCACCCGCCGACACAGCCATGCGCAAACCATCGATCGGATTCTGGTGCACATACCCCCAGTCGGTGCGCATCAGGTGGCGGCGTTCCGCCTCGCTCATCCGGAAGATATCGGCAAAACGGCCGTCGCGTAGGTTGTAGGTCACTGTGCCGGTGGTCGGTGCGAGCCTGCTCGAGACGCAGTTGAGCAGCGTGGTCTTGCCTGACCCCGATTCGCCGACGATCGCCATCACCTCGCCGGGCCAGATGTCGAAACTCACATCGACGCAGCCGATGCGCGCGCCATAAGTCTTGGACAGGCCGCTGACCGAAAGCAGCGGCCGGGCATCCGTCGCCACCGGGCTGATTTCATCGGTGTCATTTTCGCCCCACGTTGCCGTCATTGTGCCGCCTCCAGCGCATGTCCAGCCAGTTCACCCCTGTGTCCCGCCGCGCGGCGGTCCTCGCAATGGTCGGTGTCCGAACAGACAAACATCCGCCCACCCCGGTCGTCGAGCACCACTTCGTCAAGATAGACCTCACGCGCGTCGCACAGGGCACATGGCTTGTCGAAGCGCTGGACCTCGAAGGGGTGATCCTCGAAATCGAGACTGACAACTTCGGTATGGGGCGGCACCGCATAGATCCGCTTCTCGCGGCCCGCGCCGAAGAGCTGCAGGGCGTCGGACATGTGCATTTTCGGATTGTCGAATTTCGGCGTCGGCGACGGATCCATCACATAGCGCCCCTCGACCTTGACCGGGTAATCGAAAGTGGTGGCGATGTGGCCGTGCCGGGCGATGTCCTCGTAAAGCTTGACGTGCATGAGGCCGTAGTCCTCGAGCGCGTGCATGCGGCGGGTTTCGGTTTCTCTCGGTTCGAGAAAACGCAACGGTTCGGGAATCGGCACCTGGTAGACCAGCACCTGGCCTTCCGAAAGCCTGGCTTCGGGAATGCGGTGGCGCGTCTGGATGATCGTCGCCTCCCGCGTGCGGGTCGTGGTGGCGACACGGGCGGTTCTGGCGAAGAACGCCCGGATCGACACCGCGTTGGTGGTATCATCAGCTCCCTGGTCGATGACCTTGAGCACGTCGTCGGGCCCGATGATGGCCGCCGTCACCTGCACGCCGCCGGTTCCCCAGCCATAAGGCATCGGCATCTCGCGGCTTGCGAAGGGAACCTGGTATCCGGGGATGGCGATCGCCTTGAGGATCGCGCGGCGGATCATGCGCTTGGTCTGCTCGTCCAGATAGGCGAAGTTATAGGCGGCGATGTCGGTCACGCGTCAGCTCTTTTCTGGCAAAAATCACAAATGGGCTCGGCGGAATTTCAAGGGGGCGACAGCGCGCGCGTCTGAGCTCACTCCGCAGCCTCCTTGCGGACCCGGGTGTCCGATCGCCCGGCAAGGGCTTCCGCCCGCATCCGGCGGACGAGGTCGACCTCGGCCTGGAAATCGACATAATGGGGCAGCTTGAGATGCTCGACGAAACCGGTCGCCTGGACGTTGTCGCAGTGCGACAGCACGAATTCCTGGTCCTGGGCGGGCGCGGTGAGGTCTTCGCCGAGTTCTTCCGCGCGAAGCGCCCGGTCGCAGAGCGCCATGGCCATGGCCTTGCGCTCAGCCTGGCCGAACACAAGACCATAGCCGCGCGTGAACTGCGGCGGAACCCTGGCCGAGCCCTTGAACTGGTTGACCATCTGGCATTCGGTCAGCCGCACCCGTCCGATGACAACGGCAAAGCCGATCTCGGGCAGATCCATTTCCACATCAACCTCCCCGATGCGGATTTCACCGGCGAAGGGGTGATTGCGCGCATAGCCGCGCTGGGTGGAATAGGCGAGCGCGAGCAGGAAACCCTCGTCGCCGCGCGCCAGCGTCTGCAGCCGAGCGTCACGGTCAAGCGGGTATTCGGGCGGCGTGTGCGTGATATCGGCAATCGCGCCGGAATCCGGCGGACCTGGATTGGCTTCGATGAGCCCCTCATCGCCCAGAATATCGGACACCCGTATGGCCCGCTCGCCCGGCGGAGCGATCACCGGGTCCAAGGGTGCGTCGTCGCCCGCAAGCGCGGGATCAAGCAGCCGGTGAGTGTAGTCGAAGGTTGGTCCGAGAAGCTGGCCTCCGGGAAGATCCTTGAATATGGCGGACACGCGCCGCTCGATGACCATCGCGCCGGTCTCCACCGGCCTCGAATACCCGAATCGGGGAAGCGTGGTGCGGTAGGCGCGCAGCAGGAACACGGCCTCGATGAGATCGCCGCGCGCTTGCTTGATGGCGAGTGCCGCCAGATCAGGATCGTAGAGCGATCCCTCCCCCATCACCCTGTCCACGGCGAGCGAGAGTTGCCCCGCGATCTGGGCGAGCGTCAGCGAAGGCACCGACGGATCGCCCCGGCGGCGACTGGCGAGCAGCCGGTGGGCATTGGCGATGGCGGCCTCCCCGCCCTTGACGGCCACATACATCTCAATCTCCCTTGCGGTCGAGAAGGCGGGTGGAGCGGGGCAGACAGGCAACCGCCTCGCCACCGGCGAAGATCAGATCGACGCCGCGCGGAAACCGCGCCCGGTTCTCAGCCCAATGATGGCGGAACAAGGTGGGCATGGGGTTGGGCGAAAAGGCAACCGTGCCCTTGATGCCCGGCCCCGCAAGGTCGAGCGGCGCACCGCCATCAAGCTGGTTGACCGACAGGATCACAGTCGTGGAGCGGTCGGGGTAATCCTGGCTGCCCTGGGCGAAGCGGGACAGGTCTGGCATCTGGCTCGCATCGCTGACGATCGCGAACACAGCCTCGGCCTTGTCGGCCACCACAGGTGCCGATGTGTGAAAGGCGATCCAGTCGACCACCGTCCGCGCCCGCGCCAGTCCTGCATCAAGCCAGACCGGCGTGTCGGCGTCGCAAAGCGTGAGAACCAGGGCACCGGCCACCGGATCGAGCGGAGCGGGTGGATGGGCGAGAGCCGGGAACCTGTGCAGGCTGCCCGGCCGCGCCATGGCGTCCATGACAATCCGAAATGCCGCCTGTGCGTTGAACACGGGACTGGCAAAACCTCCTTCAAAAGCGACTTGGAGCATCAGTCCTCCCCCCTGACCATCGTGAAGAAATTGACCCGGGTGGCCGCGGTTTCCGCAGCCAGAGCCCCATCGCGGTCCGCCATCTCCGCTTCGAGCGGCGCGATGATGGCCGTTTCGATCTGATCGGCACCCGTCGGATCGAGCGCCAGCGCATCAATGACAGCGGCAAGCCGGGCCTTCACTGTGTCACGACCGAGCACCATCGCATGGCCGACAGCATAGCCGCCCACCCGGACGCTTACCCGCGTCGCCGACACCTCGCCAACCTGGAAAGGCCCGCCATCGCCGCCGATGCGGCCGCGCAGCGCAACAAGGCCGGTTTCGGGACCGCGCAAGACCTCAATCTCCGGATCAAGCCCGGTGGCCCGCCAGAGATCGACCAGGCGGTTGCCCGGTGCCTGCGCCAGGATCGACATGCGCCGTCTGCGGGCCGCGTCCTCGGCGGAAAGCGCAGGCGATTGAGGGGTGGACATCGGCGCTCCAATTTGTCTATTCTTCTAGACAACCATATCACTGATTCCAGTCCTAGCGCCGCTTCGTGACAGCGCTGTGACAGCTCCCGTTCCGAAAGGCGTTCCCCTTCATGACTGCGCCACTTCAACGCCGTTCCGGCATCGCCCTGTGGCGGCAGGTGGCCGACCAGATCCGCCAGACGCTTCTGCCGCCACTTTCGTCAGGCGACCGGCTGCCGCCCGAGATCGATCTGGCGGCCCGCTTCGGGGTCAATCGTCACACCGTCCGCGTTGCCCTTGCGGCACTTGAGCGGGAAGGCATTGTCCATGCCGAGCAGGGTCGCGGCACCTTCGTGTCCAACCGCCGACGGCTTCGCTACCCCATCGGCTTGCGGACCCGGTTTTCAGAAGGCCTCGAGGACCAGGCCCGCGTCCTAGGCGCGACCCTCCTTTCCACCGAGCGCGAACCGGCCGGTGCGGAGGTTGCGCGCGCGATCGGGCTTGAAGCGGGTCGCCCGGTGATCCGGCTCGACACCCTCGCCCGCGCCGACGGCATGCCCGTGTCGCTGGCCCGCTCCTGGTTTGACGCCACGCGCTTTCCTGCGATCGCCGACCATTTTGCAAACACCGGCTCCGTCACCCGCGCGCTGGCGCTCAGTGGTCTGGCCGACTACACCCGCGCCTCCACACTGATTTCCGCCATGCATGCGGACGCCGAAGACCTCGGCCTGCTCGGCTTGTCTCCCGGTGCCATCGTGCTTGAGACCCGCTCGATCAATGTCGATGGTGACGGACGGCCGGTGCAGTACGCACGGACCCGTTTTGCCGCCGACAGAATGGAGTTTCTGGTGGGCGAAGCCTGACCCTGGAGCGACGATGCGAAGCCCGCCGGGCGGCACGCGGCCGGGCCGTCACAAAACTGAAAACTGAATCATGTTTAGGAGGCTGCACCAAAACAAATCGGGACGGCACACATGACGCCTGTCAAGAGCTATCGCACGCTGTTCCTGTCCGACGTGCATCTGGGCACGCCAGACAGCCAGGCCGCAATGCTGGTGGATTTTCTGCGCGAGCACGACGCGGCCACCATCTATCTGGTAGGCGACATCGTCGATTGCTGGCGCATGAAGCGCAAGGGTTTTTACTGGCCGCAGGCCCACAACGATGTGGTCCAGAAACTGTTGCGCCAGGCCCGCAAGGGCGCACGCGTCATTTATATACCTGGCAACCATGACGAGATGCTGCGCGAGTATCCCGGCATCCATTTCGGCGGCATCGAAGTTCATCACCGGGCCATTCACGAAACCGCCGACGGCAAGCGCATGCTTGTGGTCCATGGCGACGAGTTCGACCTCGTGGTCCTCAATCACCGCTGGCTCGCCCATCTGGGCGACATCGCCTACGGCCTCGCCATGTGGACCAGCAAGTGGCACAACCGCATCCGCAACCTCCTCGGCCTGCGCTACTGGTCCTTCTCGCGCTGGGCCAAGATGAAGGTCAAGACAGCCGTCAATTTCATCTCCGATTTCGAACATGTGCTGGCCGAAGAGGCCCGCAAGGTTGGTGCCGACGGTGTCATCTGTGGCCACATCCACCACGCCGCCAGTGAGATGCACAACGGCATGCGCTACATAAACACCGGCGACTGGGTGGAGAGTTGTACAGCCGTGGTCGAGCATTTCGACGGCCGCTTCGAGATCATCGACTGGTCGCGCCGGATCACCCTTCGCGCGGCCCGCCCGCAGCGTTCCCGCGATGACGCAAGCCTTGCCGACGTCCACAGCACCGCAGCCTAATGCATGCCGCGCACAAATGGGTTCATCTGTGGGATAACGTACATGCATTCATTCAATGTTTTACAGCGGCATTCATGCATCCGATTGGATGCGCGGCGCTGTAATGGTTTCTATCCACCATTTGCATCCCGCCGCGGCATGCTCCCAAGCAGATGCCGGAGCCTGAAAACCACTAACAAGCCTATGATCTGAATGGATTTTTCGAATTTGCCATCTGGTATCGGGTGCGACCCGCGAATCGGGACCCGATGTCAGATTCAACCCACTCGCCGCAGACGATGAAAAAGCAGTTCGCTGAATGCGCCGTCACTCCTTGTTTTTGAGCATGGTCCCGAAAGCCGCCAACGCGCCTTGAGGACCATGCACCCGAAGGGGCGCCCGCCTTCACCGCCCTGCCGCCAACCGGAGACAGATGCCTTGACCCTTCTCGATACCCCCGACGTCGGTGCCCGCATCGACAACGCCGTCATCCGCAACCACGCCTTCTCCAAGGCGGGCATTCTGGAACGGTTGTTCTCAGCCAGCTTCCGCGGTCTGGTATATCCGCAGATCTGGGAAGATCCGGTTGTCGACATGGAGGCGCTGCAGCTCCGGCCGACGGACCGGATGGTCGCCATCGCTTCGGGATCTTGCAATGTCCTGTCCTACCTGACGGCGCAACCTGCGGCGATCACCGCTGTCGATCTGTCCCCGGCCCATGTGGCGCTCGGACGTCTCAAGCTCGCCGCCGCCCGTCACCTGCCCGATCACGCGTCCTTTTCCAACCTGTTCCGCTACGCCGATCTCAAGAGCAACCTCAAACTCTATGACCAGATGCTCAGACCGCATCTTGACCCAGAGACGCGCGCCTTCTGGGATGGCCGCGAGTTTCCCGGCCGCCGCCGCATTGCCCGCTTCGCCCGTGGCTTCTACCGGACCGGTCTGCTCGGCCGCTTCATCACCGGGATCCACTGGCTCGGCGCGCTCTACGGCGTCAATCCGCGCAAGCTTCTCTCCGCCGGGACGATGGAGGATCAGCAACGCGTGTTCGATACCGAGTTCGCGCCGGTGTTCGGCAGCCGCAGCTTCCGCGCCATGGCGTCGCTCAGGGCGTCCCTTTTCGGGCTGGGCATTCCGCCCGCCCAGTATGAGGCGCTGGCCAGCGGCCCCGAAGGCGGCATGAGCGAGGCCTTGCGTGAACGCACCCGCAAACTTGCCTGCGGCTTTCCCGTCCGCGACAACTATTTTGCCTGGCAGGCTTTCGGGCGCGGCTACCAGCCGGGTCTGGATGCAAGCTTGCCACCCTATCTCGAGCGGCGTCATTTCGAGACCGTCAAGAGCCACGCGTCGCGGGTCGAAATCGTCAACGAAAGCATCACCGATCTCCTGGCTGCCCGCCCGGCAGGCTCGGTGGATGCCTACGTGCTGCTCGACGCCCAGGACTGGATGACCGATCGCCAGTTGTCCCAACTCTGGGCCGAGATCACCCGGACCGCCGCTCCCGGCGCCCGCGTCATCTACCGCACGGCCGCAGCCGCTTCGCCATTGCCAGGACGCATTCCTGACGCCATCCTGGCGCGCTGGGACTACCGCGCCGAAGAAAGCCTGGACCTCGGCACCCGGGACCGCTCGGCCATCTATGGCGGCTTTCACCTGCATGTGAAGCGGGAGGGTTGAAAATGGACGCTGCGTCTTCAAGCCAGAAACTGATGGACGGCATCTATCGCCACCAGCGTCATGTCTATGACATTACACGCCGCTACTACCTGCTCGGCCGCGACCGCCTGATTGCCGACCTCAACCCGCCTCCGGGTGGGCGGGTCCTGGAAATCGGCTGCGGCACGGCGCGCAACCTGATCGTCGCCGCCCGCCGCTACCCCGACGCCCGCTTCTATGGCATCGACATTTCCGGCGAGATGCTCAAGTCGGCCCATGACATGGTCGCCCGCAATGGCCTTGAGGGTCAGATCCGCATGGCGCGCGCCGACGCCACCGCGTTTGACGGCGACCTTTTGTTTTCCGTCAGCGGCTTTGATCGGATCTTCTTTTCCTACAGCCTCTCGATGATCCCGGGCTGGCAGGCAGCACTCGATTGTGCCGCCCAACATCTGGCTCCGGGTGGGCAGATCCACATTGTCGATTTCTCCGCTCAGCGCGGGTTGCCGTCATGGTTTTCCCGCATGCTCAAGGCCTGGCTCACCCGCTTCCACGTCGCCCCCAGGCTGACGCTCAAGTCCGAGCTCGACCATCTGGCGCAGCGTCGCGGCGGAGTGGCACATGTGACGACGCCCTTCCGCGATTATGCCGTGCTCGCCCGCTGGCAACACACAGGGTAAGCGCTTGCAACGCGATGAGACCTGGTCCGCCTCACAGTGCCCGCTGGTTGACCCTGCGCGAAACGTCTTCGGCGGTTTCCACCCGTTCGGAATAGCGGTCGACGAGATAATCTGAACGGCCGCGCACCATGTAGGTGAACTTGACCAGTTCCTCCATCACATCGACGATGCGGTTGTAGGAGGGCGACGGCTTCATCCGGTTGGCTTCGTCAAATTCCATGAACGCCTTTGCCACCGAGGACTGGTTCGGAATAGTCACCATCCGCATCCATCGGCCCAGGATTCGCATCTGGTTGACTGCATTGAAACTCTGCGAGCCGCCGCAGACCTGGCAGACGGCCAGAGTCTTGCCTTGCGTCGGACGCACCCCGCCGAGCGACAGCGGAATCCAGTCGATCTGCGCCTTCATGATGCCCGTCATGGCCCCGTGCCGCTCGGGCGACACCCAGACCATGCCTTCCGACCAGACGGACAGGTCCCTGAGTTCCTGAACTCTGGGATGGTCGGGCAAGACGGAATCGGGCAACGGCAGATCGCGCGGGTTGAAAAATTTCACCTCCGCTCCCAGCGCCGTGAGGATGCGCCCGGCCTCCTCGGCGACAAGCCGCGAAAACGAGCGCTCGCGCAATGATCCATAGAGCATGAGGATCCTCGGCGGGTGCCCGGCATCGCCCGGCGCGCTCAGAAATGACGCATCAATGGGCTTGAGCAGTCCCTCAGCCGCCAGCGGCAAATCGTTGAGGTCGATCTGTCCGATTTCGGCCAAAGTTTCGGCCGAGTGTTCGGGTGGAGTTTCAGGTGGGATTTCAGGCCAGTCGGTCATGCAGTCCGGACCACTTCGCCATCTTCCTTTGTGAAGATGCCAATGTCGGGATTGTCGAGAAGTTCGAACACCTGTTCCGACGGACGGCAGAGCCGCACTCCCTTGCGGGTCGCCACAATGGGTCGGTTGACCAGAACCGGATGAGCGATCATGGCATCAAGGATCGTCTCGTCGCTGACATCGCCCGCCGTCAACCCAAGCTCTTCCGCCGGTGTTTTGGACACTCTGAGCGCCGTGCGCGGCGTAAGGTCGGCGGCGGCGAAAAGCGCCAGCAATTGCGGCCTCGACCAACCGGTCTTGAGATAGTCGATGATCACGGGATCCTCGCCGGACGCGCGGATCATCGCAAGCGTGTTGCGGGAGGTGCCACAATCGGGATTGTGGTGGATGACGACGGTCATGGCGGGTTTCCTTTGCACAAGGGTGGGCACAGCGCGGGCGGTCGCCTACAGCGCCGCGCGTCCTTTGATACGCGTGGATGTCGCTGTAACTCTTTGAATGAACGCATGTACGTTTCGTTCAATCGAACCCGATTGAACGCGACATGCAGTACAGCGCAGCGCGTCTTTTGATACGCGTGAATGTCGCTGTAGCTCTTTGAATGAATGCATGTCCGTTTCGTTCAATCGAACGCGATTGAACGCGACATGCATTTAGGCAATCGGCAAAAAAGGCTAGACTCGCCGCACTCAGGAGCTGACAGGTTCGTCCGTCAAAGATCCGATCTCATCAAGGCGGCGCTTGAGCGAGAGCCGGTCGATGCTTGCGATCGGAAGATTGGCGAAGATGGAGATGCGCGCGTTCAGCATCCGGAAGGCATCGGCGAAGGCGAGCCGCTTTTCGGCCTCGGTGCCGGTCGCCGCCGCCGGATCGGGCACGCCCCAATGGGCGGTCATCGGCTGGCCTGGCCAGACCGGGCAGGCCTCACCTGCGGCATTGTCGCAGACGGTGAAGACGAAATCGAGGTCCGGCGCGCCGGGCACGGCAAATTCGTCCCAGTTCTTCGAACGCGCAAACGCGGTATCAAAGCCGTTGTTGCGGAGAAGATCGATCGAATAGGGATGAACCTCGCCCTTGGGCATGGATCCGGCCGAGACGGCACGGAAACGTCCGGCACCGACCCGGTTCATGATCGCCTCTGCCAGGATCGAACGGGCGGAATTGCCCGTGCACAAGAACAGCACCGTAAAAATCTTGTCAGCCATGGCAGTCTCCTCCTCAGCAGGAACAGTTGATCGATTCAAGCAGCGGGGCGCACAGTTCGGCCTTGCCACCGCAGCAGTCCTCCAGAAGGAACGCAAGCAGGCCGCGAATTCCCTCCATATCTGCGAAATAGCGGACCGAGCGGCCGTCGCGTGCGTTGCGTACCAGTCCGGCGCGCAACAGCACTGCAAGATTGGCCGACATCGTGTTCTGGCGCACACCAAGGAAATCGCCGATTTCCCCGGAAGCCATGCCCTTGCTGCCCGTGCGGATGAGTGCGCGGAACACGTCGAGGCGGGTTTCCTGCCCGAGCGCTGACAGCGCGTCCAATACCTGTTTTGTATCCATACTTCATGATTATTTGATATGAGGCCTTTGTCAAGCGCAGCGGTGGATTTTCCGCTGGTCCGCCACCGGTGCCGAAGCACGACGGAACCTTATCCGTGCGCGACCGTTGTCTTTTCGAATCCGGCCACAAAGGTCGCGGAGCTTCCAGCGGGTCGTCGAAACAGCGATCAGGCTCCCGAAAACGACTTGTGACCAATCGCACAGGCAGGCCCCTCGTGATTGGCTAGTCTGAAAATCAAGGAGGCGGTGGCACAGAGATCACCGGCAACACAATGATCAACATGACCAAGACTTTCCCCTCGACCTTCACCCGCACCATGATGGCGGCGACCGCCGCCGCCTTTATCCTGGCCGCTGGCACAGTCGGCGCCGCCGCCTTCCAGCTTAAGGACGAAACGACGGACCGTCCGACCTTCGAAATGGCGTACGCGGAGCCTGATGCAGGCCGTTTCGGTCCGGTCGAACTCCCGGCACCCGGCGGCCAGGATTTCGAGCATGAACTCAACGATTCCTGGCTCGGCATGACGGTAGTGTCGGCCGACGGCGAGACCCTCGGCTACGTCATTGATGCCGTCGTCGACGCCGAAGGTGAGATCACCGATCTCGTCATCGCACCGGATATCGATTCGGAAGGCGAAGTCTTCGTGTCGGCCCGCCTCGCCGTCTTGGGCGAAAACACCGTGTCGCTGTCGCTGACGTCCAACGACATCGCCGCCCTCGAAACGGCGACTGAAACGGCCCGCAGCCTGTTCTGACCTTTCACGTCGATTGGTGGCAACGCCCCGACGACAAGCCCGCCTCCCCTGGCGGGCTTTTTCTTGGCGAGACCTGCAATGGGATGGAACGGCACAGCCGGTGCCCCGCGGAAACCGGCGGCCCAGCGGGACGAACGAGGGGCTGGGACTCACCCCGACTGCGACGTTTCGACCAGTGTGACGCCCTTGTCCGCACAGATCTTGCGAATGGCATCAGACGGACACCGGTCGGTCACGAAGGTGTGGACCTGCGAAAGATGACCGATGCGCACCGGCGCTGTGCGTTCGAATTTGGTGGCGTCGGCCACAAGGATGACGTGGCGGGCATTTGCTATGATGGCCTGAGCCACTTTCACCTCGCGAAAATCATAGTCCAGCAATGCCCCGTCAAGGTCGATGGCAGACACGCCGATGACCGCAAATTCCACCTTGAACTGACGGATGAAGTCCACCGCCGCTTCCCCGACGATACCGCCATCCGAGCTTCTGACCTCGCCGCCGGCGATGACCACCTCAAACTGCGGGAACACACGCATCCGGTTGGCGACGTTGATGTTGTTGGTGATGACCATCAGCCGGCCATGCTTGGTCAAGGCCTGGCTGACCGCTTCGGTGGTGGTTCCAATATTGATGAAAAGCGAGGAATTGTCAGGAATGAGCTGGGCAGCAGCCGATCCGATTGCTTCCTTTTCGGTGGCTGCGATCTTGCCGCGTTGCTCATATTCCATGTTCTGCATGCCGGAGGGGACAATCGCCCCACCGTGGATGCGGGTCAAAAGCTGCCGTTCGCACAGATCGTTGAGATCCTTGCGGATTGTCTGGGGGGTGACCTCAAACCGGAGCGCCAGGTCCTCGACCAGCACCCTGCCCTCAGCTTTGGCAAGCTCGATGATTTCGGAATGACGCGGCGGCAGAAACACGGGTTTTCGGTCCGAAATGAGAGGGTTTGGTCAATCTAGGGCGAATCGCGGAGAAACGCCAGTTGATGCCGTGAAAAACCGGTAGCAAGTTTTTGATTCGAGCGGATTTTACGAATTTGACATTTGGTTTCGGACTGACTGAATATGGAGACCAAGTGTCAAATTCAATCCACTCGACAGCTTTGGAAGGAGGGTGAGATGCAGGTGTCCAGTGAGCCCGAACCCGATGCCCCGGCCGAAACCGGGTCTTCTCTGACCACCCCCTCGGTTGGTGAAGCCATGCGCCGTCGCGTTCTCGGCGACGCCCATGTCGACCGGGCGCAGGCCGCGATGACCGGTTTCGACGCTCCGTTCCAGGACCTGATCACGGTCGCAGCCTGGGAACAGGTCTGGGCCAGGCCCGGATGGAGCCTGCGTGAACGGTCCATGGTCACGATTGCACTGCTGGCCGCCCTCGGCCATGAGGAGGAACTCGCCATGCATCTCAGCGCCAGCGCCAACACCGGTGCCAGCGCTGACGACATCCGCGAGGCGCTCCTGCATGTTGCGATCTATGCCGGGGTCCCGGCTGCCAACACAGCCTTCCGGATCGCCCGGCCGATCCTGGCGGCGATGGCAACGCCGCCGTCGCCAGAGCTGAAGCCGTCGCCAGGGCTGAAGCCATGACCAGCGACCCCTCCGAGCCCCAAGCTTTCCTGCGGCGCGACCGTGACTGGCACCCGCCTGCACTCACACCGGGCTACAAGAGTTCCATCGCCCGTGCGCCACAACGCGCGCCCGTCACGCTGCCCGGATCGCTCTCGGAAATCACCGGACCGGTCTTTGGCCACAGCACCGTCGGCGCGCTCGACAACGATCTGATCGTCAATTTCGCCCGCCCCGGTGAAAGCGCAGTCGGTGAACGCATCATCGTCCACGGCGCGCTCATCGACGAGAGTGGCAGAGGCGTGGAAGGCGCGCTGGTCGAAGTCTGGCAGGCCAATGCGGGCGGCCGCTACCGCCACAGACGCGACGGCTATCTTGCGCCGCTCGACGCCAATTTCGCTGGCTGCGGACGCATGATCACTGGCGCTGGCGGAACTTACAGCTTCCGCACCGTCCGCCCTGGTCCTTATCCCTGGCCGAACGGACCCAACGACTGGCGCCCTGCTCATATCCATTTTTCGCTTTTCGGCCACGGCTTTGCCCAGCGACTGATCACACAGATGTATTTCGAGGGCGACCCGCTCATCGCGCGCTGCCCGATCGTGCGCACGCTCAACGATCCGGCCGCAATCGCGCAGCTGACCGCGCGGCTGGACATGCCAGCCGCCATGCCCATGGACGCGCTCGCCTATCGCTTCGACATCGTGTTGCGGGGCCGCAGATCAACGTTTTTCGAAAACCGTCCGGAGGGCACCTGATATGGCCGACCGCGCCAGCCGGCTGAAGGAATCTCCGTCCCAGACCGCCGGTCCCTATGTCCATATCGGCTGCGCCCCGAACTTTGCGGGGATCACCGGCATCTACGGAGAAGATATCGGCTTCGTCATGGTCGAGAAAGGTGCCCGCGGCCAGCTCATCTCGCTGTCCGGACGCATCCTTGACGCAACAGGCACCCCGCTCACCGACGGCCTGGTCGAGATCTGGCAGGCCGATGCCGCAGGCCTCTACAACAGCCCGAGCGAGCGGCGCGGGGCGGCCGATCCCTGTTTTTCCGGATGGGGCCGTTCGGTCGCCGACCCGGAAACCGGGATCTGGTCGTTCCGCACCCTCAAGCCGGGCCCCGTGCCCTTTCCGGATGGACGGATGCAGGCGCCTCATATCAACCTCTGGATTGTGGCGCGCGGCATCAATCTCGGCCTGAACACGCGCATCTACTTTCCCGAGGAGGTAAAAGCCAATGCCGCCGACCCGGTGCTGACGGGTTTTGATCTCGGCGACCGGATGGAAACGTTGATCGCGGCGCGGCAGGGCGACCACCTCACCATCGACATCCACCTCCAGGGCGACCGCGAAACCGTCTTTTTCGATATTTGAAACGATGGCCGGTGAAGCGATGGCCAAAAAGAACGGACGGTTTTTCGAAGACCACAATGCCCGGGTTTTTTGACCAGCGCTTCAGGCGAGACAAGATGGTGATATGAAAGCCGCGCCTGCGCGCGCTCTTGCCGGGGCCAGGCTCGCCCTTGCCACCCGATGTATCGGCGTGGGACAGGGAATTGCGATGAAGATCGAGGGGAACTGAGATGAAAAATGGCAGCATGAGTTGGAATGACATGCTGTTCGGCGAAATCGAAATAGCCCAGCTGTTCAGTGATGCCGCCATGCTCTCCCGCTTCGCCACCTTCGAGGCAGCCCTCGTGCTTGCCATGGCAGATGCGGGCATGGTGCCGGTGGCCCGCGCTGCTGCCGTGGCCGGCAAGATCATGGCCTTCAGCCCCGATCTCGAGCTGATCCGAAGGGCGATGCCGCAGGACGGAATTGCAGGCCCGGAATACATCCGCCAGCTCAGGTCCCATGTCGGCATCGACGGCGACAGCCTCGTGCATCGCGGTGCCACCAGCCAGGATCTCGTCGACACCACAACCCTTCAGGCGTTCCGCTCCGCCAACCGCATCCTCGCCATAAGGCTCAGCGAAACCATCTCCGCGCTCGACGCTCTGGCCGAGCGGGACGGTGATGCAGTGCTGATGTCGCATACCCGCATGCAGCCGGCGATCCCGATCCGCGCCCGCGACCGGATTGATGCGTGGACCCGGCCGCTCAGCCAGATGGAAACCGCCTTCCCCGCCTTGCGCCGCAAGCTGGAAGTCCTGCAATTTGGCGGCCCCGTGGGCAATCTTGATTCCTTCGGTCAGCATGGTCCAGCCGTCGCCCGGGCGCTGGGCGGGCGGCTGTCGATGCCCTGGCCGGGCTTTTGCTGGCACACTGACCGCTCGGCCATGGCCGCCTATGCCGGCTTCCTGTCGGGCCTGACGGCCGCGCTCGGCAAGATCGGCCTTGACATCGCCCTGATGGCTGATCGTGGCGGCGAGATCGCGCTTGCGGGCGGCGGCAGTTCCTCGGCCATGGTTCACAAGGCCAATCCGGTCAATGCCGAGCGGCTCGTCACCTTGGCCCGTTTCAATGCCACGCTGATTTCGGGCCAGCATCACGCGCTCCTCCACGAACAGGAGCGTTCCGGCTCGGCCTGGATGCTCGAATGGATGATCCTGCCGCAGATGGTGGAAACGACGGCCGTGGCGCTCACCACGACCATCGATGTGCTGGCTTGCGTTCAGCATATCGGATCCCGCCTTTGACCCGACACCGCACTCAGGTCTGCATCATCGGTGCGGGGCCCTCGGGGCTCCTGCTGGGCCAGCTCCTCGCGGATGCGGGCGTCGACACCGTCCTCATCGAGCGGGCACCGCTTGACCAGGTGCTGGCCCGCGTGCGGGCAGGCGTCCTTGAACGGGGCACCACCGCGCTTTTGGAGAAAGCCGGGGTCGGTGCCCGCATGCGGCGCGAAGGCCTGGTCCACGATGGCTTCGCCATCACGCATGCAGGCGCGACCCAGCGGATCGATCTCAAAGGACTGACCGGAGGCAAGTCCGTGACCGTTTATGGCCAGACCGAGGTGACGCGCGATCTGGTGGCCCGGCGGGCCGAAGCCGGCGGTATCACCTGTTATGAGGCCGAAGGCGTCGAGCTTCACGGCTTTGACAGCACCTCGCCGCAGGTGACTTGCCGGGTCGGTGGGCGCGATCTGACGATTGCCTGCGATTTCATCGCCGGCTGCGACGGCTATCATGGAGCGAGCCGACGCGCCGTGCCCGAAGGTGCAATGCGGACATTCGAGAAGGTCTACCCCTTCGGCTGGCTCGGGATTCTGGCCGATGTCCCGCCGGTTGACCACGAACTCATCTATGCCAGCCATCCGCGCGGCTTCGCGCTGTGCTCGATGCGCTCCCCCACCCGCAGCCGTTACTATGTCCAGTGCAGCGCCGGTGACAGCGTCGACGCCTGGAGCGACACCCGCTTCTGGGACGAACTGCGCCGCCGCCTCCCCCCCTCGGCGGCCGAGGCGGTGGTCACCGGTTCATCCTTCGAAAAATCGATCGCCCCGCTGCGGTCCTTCGTCGCCGAGCCAATGCGCTTGGGCCAATTGTTCCTTGTCGGCGACGCCGCCCACATCGTTCCGCCGACCGGTGCCAAGGGTCTCAATCTGGCGGCGTCCGATGTCCACTATCTGTTCGAAGGGTTGGGTGCCCATTATGGCGCAGGTGATGACCGCCTTCTGGATGCCTATTCGGAACGGGCGCTGGCGCGGGTCTGGAAGGCGGTGCGATTCTCCTGGTCGATGACCATGATGCTGCACCAGTTTCCCGACCAGTCGCCTTTCGAGGCGCGCATTCAGGAAGCTGAGCTCGCCTACACGCTGAATTCCGTGGCAGCGCAGGCGGCGATGGCCGAAAACTATGTCGGTTTGCCCTATTGAAGCCCTGATCGTTGGTTTTGTTCAGTCTGTGTTCACCATGTTGCCGGATAATCGGTACATTCGCATCTACTCCGACAGGTTCTGACCATGCCCGGACTGCCAGACGCTCGCGCCGCCACCTTGCTTCTCACCGCCTTGCTGCTTGCCGCTGGGCCTGCGCAAGCCCAGTTCTATGACAGCCCCGACACCGTTTTGGTGACCCCCGACGGCGCGTTGATCCACGACATCCCGGAGGTTGGCAGCGTGCGTGTGGTCTATGACAATTTCGGTCGACGCCTGCTGCTCAATTCCTGGAACGAAGTGGTCGGCATCGAGATCCCGGCGACCGAGTACACCGGTGGTCCCGCCGCACGCGGCAATGATCGCCTGAACAACCCCGACGGCTTTCCGTCGGCACCCATCGACCGCAATCAATCCGGCCGCAGCCTCGCATCGGCACAACCCGATGCCCAGATCGAGCGGCGCGACATCAATCCGACCACAGGCACCATCCCCGAACGCGAACGCACCACGCCCGGCGCGACCGCGCCACGGATCGATACCCTGCCCCTGGCATCCGGAACGGGCACCAAGCTCACCAAGGCTCAGGTCACCGCCCTGCAGGTCTTTCTTGACCGCAACGGCATTTCGCCCGGCGTCATCGACGGCAAAATGGGCTCGAACGTGGAAAAGGCACTCGCTGCCTACACCGAAGCCACCGGCGAAACGCTCGATCCGGCCGATGCCGATCTCATTGTCGGGCGGTTGAGCGCCGGTGAGGGCCTCGCTTTCACCAGCTACGAAATCACCTCTGAGGACGCCGCAGGCCCCTTTATCGCCTCCGTGCCGGCCGATTACTCCGAAAAAGCCAAACTCGAGCGCATGGCCTTCACGTCGACGGCAGAAATGCTGGCCGAGCGCTTCCATATGGACCAGGCCTATCTGCAGGAACTCAACCCGGACGCCGACTTCACCCGTCCTGGCAGCATCATCAAGATCGTGGCCATCGGAAGCAAGAGGAAGGGCGCGGTCACCCGCATCATCGCCGACAAGACCTGGAAGCAGGTACGGGCCTATGACGTCAACGGCGCCTTGGTCGCCGCCTATCCGGCCACCATCGGCTCTGCAGGCACGCCCTCGCCAACCGGTGAAGTCAGGATTGAGCGCGTTGCGCTCAATCCCGGCTACACCTACAATCCGAAGGTGAATTTCACGCAAGGCACGAACGACAAGGTGCTGGAAGTTCCGCCAGGCCCGAACGGCCCCGTCGGCTCGGTCTGGATCGCGCTGTCCAAGCCCACCTACGGCATCCATGGTACGCCCGAGCCGTCCAAGATCGGCAAGACCGAATCCTACGGCTGCGTGCGGCTGACCAACTGGGACGCCGAGGAACTGGCCGGCATGGTCAAAGCCGGTGTGACGGTCACATTCGTAGAGTAGGCGGGCAATCGGGGGCCTTGGATACGTTTTGAGCCAAACCCATCTTCCCAAACCCGTCGACAATGCCCCTTTGCGGGGCGGTCCGATGTCATGACAGCGTTCTGCGCACGGCGTTGCGCCAACCCTTGAGTTTCAAGGCGCGGGTCTTGTCGTCCATTTCCGGCATGAATCGCGCATCGCGCGCCCAGGATTGTGCGAATGCCCTGCGGTCTGGCCAGACGCCGGCGCGGCTGCCCGCCAGCCAGGCGGCACCCAGAGCCGTGGTCTCGAGAATGGTCGGCCGGTCGACCGGCGCATCCAGAATGTCGGCCAGCCGTTGCATCGTCCAGTCCGAGGCCACCATGCCTCCATCGACCCGCAGCACCGTGTCGGTTTCCAACGCCTTCCAGTCCTTGTGCATGGCATCGAGCAGGTCGCGGGTCTGGTAGCAGACCGCCTCGAGTGCGGCGCGGGCGAACTCCGCAGGTCCGGTGTTGCGCGTCATGCCGTAGATTGCACCACGGGCAGAGGCGTCCCAGTGCGGCGCGCCGAGCCCGGTGAAGGCGGGCACCAGATAGACCTCCTGGGAAGGGTCGGCTTCAGCGGCGAGCTTGCCGCTCTCCTCGGCTTTCGAGATGACCTTGATCCCGTCCCTGAGCCATTGCACGGCCGCGCCTGCAATGAAGATCGAGCCTTCCAGCGCGTAGGTGGTCTTCCCATCGAGACGGTAGGCAATGGTGGTCAACAGACGGTTTTTCGAGCGCACCATGTCGCTGCCGGTGTTCAGGAGAGCAAAACATCCTGTTCCATAGGTCGATTTCATCATGCCCGGCTCAAAGCAGGCCTGGCCTATCGTGGCGGCCTGCTGGTCGCCCGCAACGCCCAGGATCGGGATCTCGGCGCCGAAGATCCTGGCGTCTGTCAGCCCGAAATCGGCGGCGCAGTCCTTGACTTCGGGCAGCATCTCGGAGGGCACGCGAAGAATATGCAGCAGGTCCTTGTCCCAATCATTGGCGGCGATGTTGTACATGAGTGTGCGCGAGGCGTTCGTCGCGTCGGTGAGAAAAGACTTGCCACCCGTCAGCCGCCAGATCAGGAACGTATCGATGGTTCCAAAGCAGAGTTCGCCCTTGCCCGCACGGGCGCGCGCACCTTTCACGTTGGCGAGCATCCAGGACAGCTTGGTGCCGGAAAAATAGGGATCAAGCAGCAGGCCGGTCTTGCTTGTGAAGGTCTTCTCAAGATCCTGCCGCTTGAGCTTTTCGCAATAGGCGGCAGTCCGTCGGTCCTGCCAGACGATCGCGTTGTGGATCGGCCTGCCCGTATCGCGCTCCCAGACCACCACTGTCTCGCGCTGGTTGGTGATGCCGATCGCAGTCAGGTCGGAGGCCGAAAGTGCTGCCTTCTTGAGTGCCTGCCGGACCGACCAGATTACCGTCTCAAAGATTTCCTCCGGGTCATGTTCGACCCAACCCGACTGCGGATAATACTGCGTGAACTCCTTCTGGCTTGAGGCGACCACCTTCATGTTGCCATCAAAGATGATCGCCCTGCTCGAGGTCGTGCCCTGATCAATGGCCAGAATATAACCGCTCATGCCTGTCTCCCCCGTCTGGTCTGCCGATGACCTGTCCGATCTCCGCGATGGCCGGTCATTTGCGCAGTCAAGCAGCCCCGCCTCGCAGTTGTCGACCGCTTGGTGCTACGCAGCGCGCTTTTTGCCCATGTAGACATCGATGGTGCCAGCCTCCTCGGCCGACAGGCGCAGGCCACGTTTGGTGCGCCGCCAGAGCACGTCCGACGCGTCGAGCGCCCATTCATGCGCCATCAGGTAATCCACTTCTGCGCCATAGAGGTCAAGGCCGAAGCATGGACCAAGATCGGCGATCGAACGCGCCTTGCCGAGCAGGACCCGGGCGCGCGTGCCGTAAAGGCGCACAAGCCGCCGCGCCAGCGCCTGGGGGAGAAACGGATAGCCGGCCTCAAGCGACCTGACCTCGGCCTCGTAGCCGTCGGGAGGGAAATCTCCGCCGGGCAGCGCCGCATTGTGGGTCCAGCGAGGTCCCTTCCGGCCCAGTCGGGCCTCGATCAGTTCGAGCATGGATTCGGCGAGCTTGCGATAGGTGGTGATCTTGCCGCCAAAGATATTGAGAAGCGCCGGGCCGTCGACCGGATCCTCCTTGAGCACATAGTCGCGGGTGGCTTCCTGCGCCATGGAAGCGCCATCGTCATAAAGCGGACGCACACCCGAATAGGTCCAGACGATGGAGGCCCGCTCCACCGGCCGTGTGAAATACTCGCTCGCCGCCGCGCAGAGGTAGTCGATCTCCGCGTCGGTGATGACCGCGTCCTTCGGATCGCCCTTGTAGTCCTGGTCGGTGGTGCCAATCAGGGTGAAATCCTCTTCATAGGGCAGCGCAAAGATGATCCGCCCGTCGGCATTCTGGAAAATGTAGGCGCGGTCATGATCGTGCAACTTCGGCACCACGATATGGCTGCCCTGCACGAGCCGGACGTTGTGGGCGTCGTTGCGGCCAACCACGCCGGTGAGAACCCGGTCGACCCAGGGGCCGCCCGCATTGACGATCAGCCGCGCATGGACCGTCTCGCGCAAGCCTGACAGCCTGTTCTGGATGACGATCTCCCACCTGTCGTCCTTGCGCACGGCCGAGAGAACTTCGCTCCGGGTACGGATCTGGGCGCCCCGGTCAGCCGCGTCGAGCGCATTGAGCGCCACCAGGCGGGCGTCATTGACCCAGCAGTCGGAATACTCGAAGCCCTTGGAGAACAGCGGCTTGAGCGGCTTTCCCACAACGGATGTCTTCAGGTTGACGGTGCGTGTCGCAGGCAGCAGCTTGCGCGAGCCAATATGGTCATACAGGAATAGCCCCAGCCTGAGCAGCCAGGCGGGCCTGAGCCCACTGTGATGGGGCAGCACGAAGCGCAGCGGCCAGATGATGTGTGGCGCATTGGCAAGCAGAACTTCCCGTTCGCTCAGCGCCTCGCGCACGAGCCGGAATTCGTAGTACTCGAGATAGCGCAAACCGCCGTGGATGAGCTTGGAGGACCAGGATGAGGTCCCCGACGCCAAATCATTCATTTCGGAGAGAAACACCGAATAGCCACGCCCCACGGCATCCCGCGCAATGCCGCAGCCGTTGATGCCGCCGCCAATCACGAACACGTCGTGCAGCTTGTCCGCAGCCATCGATTCCTCCCAGAACACGCGCTGTCCACCTGATCGAATTTAAATCGAACCAATAACGAATGTCAAACGAAAACAAACGAAACCGTTTCCCGCAGGGACCCTGCAACCGGGCGAGTGCCGGACCGGCTTGCACCACGTTGGCGCCGGATCGGACGGGCGATCAAAGGACCGCATCGGCGATCACCAGCCAGACGCCGGTGGTCAGCGCCGCCAGCGCGGTGCCGATGGTCATGGCGGTGGAAGCAAGCCGCTGGCCAGTCCCGAAACGGCTGGCGATCAGCCAGGAATTCACCCCGGCCGGCAGCGAAGCGGCTGCGACCATCACCTTGGCAGGCAGTTCGGGCAAACCGGTCAAAAGCGCCATGATCAGCATCACCCCGGGCATCAGCACGAGCTTGAGGCCGACGACCACAAGCGATTGCGGGATCTGGCCGCCGATCCCATAGCCCTTCAGCGATACACCGATGGCGAAGAGCGCCACGGGACCTGCAACGGAGGCGAGCGTAGCGATGACACGGTCGATCACGCCGGGAATCTCGATGCCGCTGGCGCGTGTCGCAAGACCGGCAAAAATGCCGATGATGAGCGGATTGGACAGCAGCTGGCGCAAGAAACTCTTGACCATTGCCGACACGCCTGCGCGCTGCACGCTTTCGCCATCCTTGCGCATGGCCCAATCAAACAGCAGGATCGAGGCGATCATCATCAGCGGCAGATGCACCGAGACGAGTTGCGACAGCACCGCAAGCCCCGGTTCGCCGAAAATGCCGGTGACGAAGGGAACCCCGAGCAGGACCAGATTGGAGAAGCCCGCCGTCACGCCGGAGACGACTCCCGCGCGGGCGTCGCGCCCGAAAACACTGCTCATGACCAAATGGGCCGTCGTCCATGTCACGATCACGGAGGCGAAATAAGCGCACCACATCAAGAACGGCAGGCCGTGGTCGAAGCTCGCCGTGGCAATCGTCCGGAACAAAAGCAGCGGCACCGCGATGGTGAAGACGAAGTCGGACAGCCCATCCCCGGTCGTCGGCCGCACCAGCCGGGTGGCTGCAGCGCCGTAGCCGATGGCAATCAGCGCGAACACAACGATAATGGTTTCGACAAATGCGGGCACAGCAGCAGCTCCGGCGGGGGGATCCGAGTGGTAGCCGCCCGTGTCGACGGTTGCAAAGGCTTTTGGGCAGCGGTTCACAGTCCGACAAAGCCGTTGCCCAGGTCGTCGTCGATGCTGTAGGGCTGATGCGACAGACACGTCAGAACCGGATGCCTGCATGCCCGCCTTTTCCCGCTTCACCCAACTCGCCGAAAGCCTGCCTGCCACCGTTCCGTTCGTCGGGCCAGAAACACAGGAGCGCGCCCGCGGAGCCGAGTTTGCCGCCCGCCTTGGGGCCAACGAGAGCGGCTTCGGTCCGGCACCCTCGGTGATCGCCGCCATCGCCGCCGCTGCAGAGCTGAGCTGGCGCTATTGCGATCCTGAAAACCACGACCTGCGCATGGCGCTGTCCGCCCATCTCGGGTTGCCGCCCGAAGCAATCGTCGTGGGTGAGGGCATTGATGGACTTCTCGGCCTCGTCGTGCGGCTGATCGTGGAGCGCGATACCCCGGTGGTCACCTCGCTCGGAGCTTATCCCACCTTCAATTTTCACGTTGTCGGCCATGGCGGTCGGCTGGTCACCGCACCCTATCTTGACGACCGCGAGGACCTGAACGCATTGATCGACCTCGTGGAGCGAGAAACAGCGCCGCTCGTCTATGTGTCCAATCCGGACAATCCGACCGGATCCTGCACCCATGCCGACAGCATCGTTGCACTCGCGCGCGCGCTGCCCGCCACCACCATGCTGGTGCTCGACGAAGCCTATTGCGAAATGGCACCACCGGACTCAGTCCCAGCCATCGGCGACCTCGCGGGCATGCCGAACGTCATCCGGTTTCGGACGTTTTCGAAGGTTTATGGACTGGCCGGGCTCAGGGTGGGCTATGCCTTCGGCGATCCGGATACGATGAGCCGCTTTCACAGGGTGCGCAACCATTTCGGCGTCACCCGAATTGGACAAGTGGCGGCACTGGCAGCACTCGCCGACCAGGATTGGTTGACTTCGGTCATTGGCCGCGTCGCCCGCGCGCGTGACCGGCTCAGTGACACCGCACGCGCCAATGGCCTGGTGCCCCTCGTTTCTGCAGCAAATTTTGTCGCCATGGACTGCGGCGACGACCAGCGCGCCCGCGCCATCCTGTCAGGTCTCGTCGGACACGGCGTTTTCATCCGCATGCCCGGTGTGGCGCCGCTCAATCGACTGATACGGGTCTCGACCGGACCGGATGCGGAACTGGACGTGTTTTCGGACCGTCTGTCGGAAGTCGTGGCCACGATCGACAGCTAATGCGTGTCGCGCACAAATGAATTCATGTGTGCGATGACGCACATGCATTCATTAAGCGCGGTACAGCGACCTTCATGGCCATCCCGTGCTTTCCCGCGCACGGCAAATGCCTGCCCCCAGGGCATTCAATGCATGGTCATCCATTCGCGGGCGGCGCGCAGCGCAGCGGCGAGTTCGGATTTCGTCATCGAGGCAGCGAGTTCCGAGCGCAGCCCGGCCGCCCGTTCCGAACCCTTGATGGCTGCGATGTTGAGCCACTTGTGGGCGGCGACGAAATCGACGTCGCAGTCACGGCCGGTCGCATACATCAGACCCATTTCGCAAAAGACGTCAGCCCGGGCTTCGCCGCCCATGGAGGCCTGATCGGTGTCGTGAATTTCGTAGCGTGCCATTGGTCTATCCCCGTTGGTAAAGATGGTTTCTCGTTGTCCCTGTCAGCCCCTGAGAGCCGTTTTCTGCTTGTTTCCGGCCGGGTTTTCCCGGTCCGCTCTCGTTTCCGTCCGGTTTCGCCCGGCGCTGTGTTGTTGATCTGGAGTGTGCAGCAGCCGCTTGAAAGGCACGTTAAGGCGGATGATTAACTGGAGACGAACGAACTGGAAACACTTGGTAAATTTGCGATTCTGTTAAACATCCAAGGCCTTTGCTTTCCGGGATTTCATCGAAAAACCGCCAAATCCGCGCCGCTAAAATCGAAACCAACGGCTAACCACAACTCCAACGCATTTTGTGCAAATGCCGCGCATGTGCCTCGCGCCAAGGCAACCACGAGATCTCGAAGACAGCCGCATGGGCAGCGTGGGCAGCGTGCGCCCGTCTCGGCCAGCCCGTCTGGCCAGCCCGTCTCGGCCGCAGAATCTCCGTTTACCTTTACGTTGACGTAAGCTAAGTAAGAACTGGCGCTGGTGGACAAGCGCGACCATTCTGGGAGGAAAACATGTTCCGTACACTCATGATCAGTGGCGCTCTCTTTGCGGCCATGGCCGTTCCGGCGCTCGCCGACCCTATCGAAGGCAAGTGGAAAACCCAAAGCGGCGAGACCGCGCAGATTTCGACCTGCGGCGGCGGCTATTGCGTGAAGCTGACAACCGGCAAGCACGCCGGCAAGCAGATCGGAAAACTCGCGGGTGCGGGCGGCAAGTATTCGGGCAAGATCACCGATCCGGTCAACGACAAGACCTATTCGGGCGATGCCTCGATTTCCGGCAATTCGATGAAGATGCGCGGTTGCGTGGCCAGGATCCTGTGCCGGACGCAGAACTGGTCGCGGCTCTAGAGCAATTCCAGCGAAAGTGGGCACCGCTTTCGCGTCCGGAATTGCGTCAAAACAAGAGGATGGAGCAAGTCCAGCGAAAGTGGGCACCGCTTTCGCGTCCGGAATTGCGTCAAAAAGAGAGGATGGAGCAAGTCCAGCGAAAGTGGCACCGCTTTCGCGTCCGGAATTGCGTCAAAAAGAGAGGATGGAGCAAGTCCAGCGAAAGTGGCACCGCTTTCGCGTCCGGAATTGCGTCAAAACAAGAGGATGGAGCAAGTCCAGCGAAAGTGGCACCGCTTTCGCGTCCGGAATTGCGTCAAAAAAGAGAGGATTGAGCAAGTCCAGCGATTCTGACAACGCCGGAATGGCTCTGGGCTGCATCCGTTGTCGATCCTGAACCCCGTGCCGGGCCACCGTCGCGGGGTTTTTTATTGCCAATCGTCCGGTTCACCGGGCCTTCTGGCCGAACAGCACCTTTTGTGCCTCCTTGTCATCGACAATGTTGCGCCGGTGCTCCTGCCCGACGGCGCAGCCCGCAACCACTGCCGGGCGCGCCATCAGCGTTGTGAACCAGCGCTTGAGGTTGGGGAAGTCGTCAAGATCCTGACCCTGGTTCTTGTAGGAGCGCACCCAGCCGATCGCCGCCATGTCGGCAATGGAATAATCCCCGGCCAGAAAGTCCCGGTCCGATAGACGCCGGTTCATCACGCCATAGAGCCGGTTGACCTCATTTGTGTAGCGGTCAATCGCATAGGGCACCTGCTCTGGCGCGTATTGGCGGAAATGATGCGCCTGCCCGGCCATCGGCCCGAGCCCGCCCATCTGCCAGAACAGCCACTGGTCCACCTCCACCCGCGCACGCTCGTCGACCGGATAGAAGCGGTCAAATTTCCGGCCGAGATACTGAAGAATCGCCCCGGATTCAAACACCGAGATCGGCAGTCCGCCAGGGCCTTCCGGATCAACAATGGCCGGCATGCGATTGTTGGGCGAGATGGCCAGGAACGCAGGTTCGAACTGCTCGCCCTTGCCTATATTGACCAGCTTGACCGTGTAGGGAACGCCAAGTTCCTGAAGCAGGATGGTCACCTTCCAACCATTTGGGGTTGGCCAGTAATGGAGTTCGATCGGCTTGGTCTGATCTGTCATGGGCAAGGCTCCTGTTCGGACACCAGATGTGCCGCCGCGCTTTCCTGATTGCAAGGCCCCGAATGCAAGGCCCCGAATGCAAAGAGGTGCGCAGTTGAACCGAATATGAACGTTCGTCTCAGGATGCATTCAGGCAGACCATGCAAAAAGTCGTCCCATCAACGGTAAAAAGCCCGGGAGCGAGCGACATGATCACACTGACCCGCCGATTTATCCTGCTGAGCCTCGTCTTCGCGATCTTTGCCATGCTGCTTGCTGCGGCCGTGGCCCGCGCCGACCGGTCCGACGGCGCCTGGATCGCCGCCGATCGGCTGATCTGCACCGCCGCCGATCGCAGTACCTGCCCGACGTCCTTCTGATCTCCTGCACCGGAAAGCCACCCCATGCTCCGCAAGACCCGCCGCTCGTTCATGATCTTTCTGCGCATCGCTGCCATGACCGCCGTGTTCGTGGGCCCGGTCGGCGCGTGGGCGATGGCAAACGCCGGTGTCCGGGGCGACAGCCTTTCAGGCGCGGGATTTGTCCTTTACGTGAGCCTGCAGCGCAATGCCGGCTGATATCTCTCTGCAACGGACCGGGGCAGATGTGATCGCTTTGCCGCATGATGGTGAAAACAAGCTATCCGGTGTGAGACGGTCTTTCCCTTGTCGCAGGGATTTGACTATAATGGATCATGAATAAGCAAATCACAGCCCCCTCCCCCAGTGGCTTCATCAGTCCTCCCCCCGTCGAGCCTCGTCAGTTCATGGATGCGGAGGAAGCCGTTGCCGCGCTTGACGTCATCTACACCCGCAACACCGAGTTCTTGTGCAAGGCTTTTGAAGGCCTTGCCACCGAGCGTCCACGCGGACGCTACCGCGCCTACTATCCCCAGGTAAGCCTGGCGACGACCTCCTTCGGAATGGTGGATTCGCGCCTGTCTTACGGCCACGTCGCCTCCCCCGGCCTCTACGCCACCACGGTGACGCGGCCGTCGCTGTTTCGCAGCTATCTGATAAACCAGCTTGAATTGCTTATCCGCAACCACGGGACACCGATCACGGTGTCGGAATCGGACACGCCGATCCCCCTGCATTTCGCGTTCGGCGAAGGCGCATATGTCGAAGCGGCGGTGGCCGAGAAACTCGACATGCCGCTGCGCGATATCTTCGACACGCCCGATCTCGCCACCACCGACGACGAGATCGTCAACGGTCTTTACGAACCCGCCCCGGGCGAGCCGTTGCCGCTTGCCCCTTTCAAGGCGCAACGGGTCGATTATTCGCTGGCGCGGCTGTCGCACTATACCGCGACATCTGCACGCCATTTCCAGAATTTCGTATTGTTCACCAATTACCAGTTCTACATCGACGAATTTTGTGACCATGCCCGCAAGTTGATGAGCGAGGGGGGCCACGGCTACGATGCCTTCGTCGAGCCTGGCAATCTCGTCACACCCGCAGGCCATGGCGCGCCCATTGAAGGCATCGCTCCACCGCGGCTGCCGCAGATGCCCGCCTATCATCTCACCCGCAAGGGCCACAACGGCATCACCTTGGTCAACATTGGCGTCGGCCCGTCCAATGCCAAGACCATCACCGACCATGTGGCGGTGCTCAGGCCACATGCCTGGTTGATGCTCGGCCATTGCGCAGGTCTGCGCAACAGTCAGGCTTTGGGCGACTACGTGCTGGCCCACGCTTATGTGCGTGAAGACCACGTGCTTGATGACGACCTTCCGGCCTGGGTGCCGATCCCGGCGCTCGCCGAAGTGCAGGTCGCCGTCCAGGATGCGGTGGCCGAAGTCACCGGGCTCACCGGCTACGACCTCAAGCGGATCATGCGCACTGGCACTGTCGCCACCATCGACAACCGCAACTGGGAACTCCGCGACCAGCGTGGCCCGGTGCAGCGGCTGTCACAGTCACGCGCCATCGCCCTCGACATGGAATCGGCCACGATCGCTGCCAACGGTTTCCGCTTCCGCGTGCCTTATGGCACTCTGCTCTGCGTCTCTGACAAGCCGCTGCATGGCGAACTGAAACTTCCCGGCATGGCGTCCGCCTTCTATCGAACCCAGGTCAACCAGCATCTCAAGATCGGTCTTCTCGCCATGGAGAAACTCGCCGCCATGCCGCCCGAACGGCTGCATTCGCGCAAGCTCAGAAGTTTCTTCGAGACCGCGTTCCAGTAACATGGCGGCAGCGCCCAAGACCGGTCCGCAGCATCTGCGCCCTGCCCCCTATGATGGCTCATCGCGTGCCTTCACCATCGGCCTTGCCCCGCTTGACCCGGACCGGTGGCTTGACGTCGACGCCGACCTCGAGCGCTATCTTGCGGAGAAAGCGCGGCTTGCGGCAATCTCTCCGGACCGCATCCTCGCCAGCGCGCCCGAAAGCCTCGATGCCCAGCGCGAGACGCTTGCCCTCGTCCTCTCCCATCTTGACGCCTGCCACGGTGCCACCCACAAGATCAGCACCACCCGCGCCGAGATCGTCCCGTCTGGCCGGGTCATCGAGCTTGCCGACGATGGCCAGCCGCCCATCCATCTGGCCGCCTCCATGATCCAGGAAGATCTGGTGCTGATGGCCAAAGACGACCGTGGCTGGCACCTTGCAGCAGCCTCGCTCGCCTTCCCCTCGTCCTGGTCGCTCACCGAAAAATTCGGGCTTTCGATGCACGAGATCCACGGCCCGGTGCCGGGATTCGGGCACGGCACCCGCAATGCCGCCCTCATCGAGCGGATGTTCGACAATCTGCGTGTCCAGCGTCCGGTCGTGCGCTGGAACTGGTCGATCTACGGCGACGACCGGCTGCATCACCCCGAACAGTCCCATCCGGGAGACCGCCGATTTGGCGAAGGATCAATCGAAGGCCATGTCTTCCTGAGGATTGAACGGCAGACGCTGCGCAAGCTTGCGACCACGGGCGCAATCGTCTTCTCGATCCGCATCTATATCGATCCGCTGGAAGCGCTCGAGACCCGCCCTGACGGCGCAGCGCTGGCCACCTCCATCGCAGACCAGGTGGAAGCGATGAGCATCGACGAACGCACCTACAAAGGCATTGAGACAGATCGGGACCGGCTTTTGGCAAGGCTGCGGGGGATAAGTCGTTAATGCATGTCGCGCACAAATGGATTCGTGTGTGCGATAACGGACATGCATTCATTCAAAGAGTTACAGCGGCATTCACGCATCCGATTGGATGCGCGGCGCTATAGAATGGTTGCGGGGCCACTCTCCTGCCGCCGGAACCCGAGACCGGTCAGCGCTCTCCGTCGTCTTCCTCACCCACGCGTTTGGTCGGTGTCGCCGACTCCCCACCCCAAGCGCTAAATTGAACGTCGGCCAGATACGCCAAACGTTTTGCCTGGACCAGAAGCGTCTTGCGCAAACCCACGTTGACCTGACGCTCGGAAATGATCTGAGCCAATCTCGATATGGTCTGCGCGCGTCTCGCTAACCGAACGTCTGGATGACCGCGCATGATTTCGACGTGCTCACTGACAATCTTGCAGCGCAAAGGCTGCGGGACATCGATCGCTCCTTCGATTGCGGCGGGCGACTTTTCATTCAAGATAGCGCTGAAACTGCTTTCATCGATCAACTTCGTGTAGACTGCGAGTTCGAGCCGACTGACGGCGTTTTTTGCGTCCCTTCCCTTTTTTCCGTCAAAATCAATCAAAGGATAAAATTCGATCCAGCAGACTTCGTATGGATCGAGCACCGCCATTGCAACTGAATCAGTGCGTTGGTTGGTCAAATGTCGACCAACGCGGCCGCTCAGACTTTCGACCGTTTGCCCCACATAAATTGGCTCTCCGTCATAATCGAAAAACGCATACACGCCGCAGGTAAAAGACCCAATCGCGCGCTCCGTTCCAGGATAAATGCTCTGCGTGGCGCTCTTGAGCGCAGCTCTCAATTGCTGCGTCTCAACGCTGAGCCCCGGGCGGACTTTCATGGCCATTTATTCAGCTGCAATCATCATAGGCTTTCTGTTCGTCCCGACGATGACTTTCTCCAGAAAGATACCCAGGTGGCGAACCACAGCAATGGCCAGGCCGTCCCCCAAAAGATGATAGGCTTCGTTGTAATTGGTGGGCAGAACATAGCTGTCCGGCAAACCCATCAAGCGCGCAGCTTCACGGGCCGACAACAGTCTTGTTCTGACGCTGCCATTTTCGACAATGAGAACGAGTTGGCGACTTGATCCTCCGCCAGGCGTGCGCAAGCAGCCCGCAACCCCATCCATCCGCAGTTCGGCTCTCTGGACTTTCGCGCCGGCCTCATTCAGGCGCGTGCGCTTGTAAATGGTTCCGATCATCCTGCCGCCGTTTCGACGCGCTCCGTCCAGCCGGTCCAGATTGGGTTGCGACATCATCGAGATTAGCCTCGCTGTCTCGGTGCCAGAATGCCATTTCACATCATGAGGCTGATCTTCGACAATGTCGGACAATTCCAAGGTTCTCGAAATCGAAGGTGACGCCACATTCCACCAGCGCCATGCCGCTCTCACATCGGGACTTAGACGTCCATATGCCCGCATGAGTGAATCCGACGACCATTCCTGTACAGGTTCCTCCAACCAACATGATGAGGCAAGTTCCAGGTTGCGCCCCAAGGCGACGATGAAAAGCCGTGGACGCGACTGCGGCAAAAAATGCTTGGCGTCCATGGTCAGCGCGCCGAAAATATACCCCAATCCTTTCAGAGCGCTGCAGATTTCTGCGAAGTCCCGTCCGCCGTTCGATGTCAGCAAGCCAATGACGTTTTCAAGCACCAGCATTTTTGGCGCGCGCGATTGCAATGCAAGTGCATGCACAATGTCGTGAAAGCCCCAGAAAGCGCTCGAACGCTGTCCCAAAAGGCCTATCCCGTTGCCGGCAAGCGATAAATCCTGGCACGGAAAAGACGCCCACGCCAAATCGGCACGTCCGGGCAAGAGGTCAAGTTTCGCAGGAATTTCGAAAATGTCTCCGAGATGGAGTTCGCCATCCCCCCAGTTCGCCCGATAGGCGGCCGCTTTCTTTGCGTCGAAATCGTTGGAAAAGGAACACTGCCAACCCTCTCCAAGGCCAACGCGCGCCATCCCCCCGCCCGCAAAAAACTCATAAAAACTAGGCTTGTTCACTGAAGGCTCCCGCACCTGGATGTTTCGCTTATGTTCTCATAGGAAACGTCGGCTGGCAACGTCGCGAGATTCGATACAGTGCCCATCCCCGACCCGCCGTCACAAATTGGTATAGACCGGGCCTTCGCCTCCCTGCGGCGGCACCCAGGTGATGTTCTCGTTGGGGTCCTTGATATCGCAGGTCTTGCAGTGGACGCAGTTCTGCGCGTTGATGACGAAGGTCGGCGTGCCGTCCTTTTCCACCCATTCATAGACGCCCGCCGGGCAGTAACGGCTCGACGGCCCGCCATACACATCGAGTTCGGAGGATTTCTGCAAAGCAAGGTCCTTGACTTCGAGATGCACAGGCTGGTCTTCCTCATGGTTGGTGTTGGACAGAAACACCGAGGATAGCCGGTCGAAGGTCAGAACGCCGTCGGGTTTGGGATAGACGATCTTCTTGTGGCTCGACGCTGGCTCAAGGCTCGCAGCGTCGGTCTTGCCGTGCGACATCGTGCCGAAGGGAGAAATGCCGAAAAGCGAATTGAGCCACATGTCGATGCCGCCCAACGCCACGCCGCCGATGGTGCCGAGCCTGGACCACAGCGGCTTGACGTTACGCACCTTCTTGAGATCTTTACCGATGTCAGACCCACGCCAGGCGTCGTCATAGGATTGCAGCGTGTCGTTGGCGCGGCCGTTCGCGATCGCCTCGGCGAGATGCTCGGCGGCCAGCATTCCAGACAAGACTGCATTGTGCGAGCCCTTGATGCGCGCAACGTTGACGAACCCTGCCGAGCAGCCGATCAGCGCGCCACCCGGGAAGGCAAGTTTGGGCACCGACTGCCAGCCGCCTTCAGAAATGGCGCGCGCGCCATACCCGATGCGCTTTCCGCCCGCAAAAACCGGCGAGATGGCCGGATGGGTCTTGAAGCGCTGGAATTCCTCGAACGGGGCGAGCCACGGGTTCTTGTAATTGAGGTGAACCACGAAGCCGACCGCCACGAGATTGTCCTCGAGATGGTAGAGAAACGACCCGCCGCCGGTTTTCATGTCGAGCGGCCAGCCGAAGGAATGCTGCACCAGACCGGGCTTGTGGTGCTCAGGCTTGACCTGCCAGAGTTCCTTGAGACCAATGCCGTATTTCTGCGGCTCGCGGCCGTCCTCAAGCTTGAAGCGGGCGATGACCTGCTTGGCGAGCGAACCGCGCACGCCTTCGCCGATCAGCACATACTTGCCAAGAAGCGCCATGCCGCGCGCATAGGCCGGACCGGGTTCGCCGTTGCGCTTGATGCCCATGTCGCCGGTGGCAACGCCGATGACAGCGCCGTCTTCGTTGGTCAGCAATTCCGTGGCGGCAAAGCCCGGATAGATCTCGACGCCGAGCGCCTCTGCGCGTGCGCCGAGCCACTTTGTCACATTGGAGAGCGAGACGATGAAATTGCCGTGGTTGCTCATCAACGGCGGCATCGCGAAATTGGGCAGTCGGACCGATCCGGCCGGGCCGAGCACCAGAAAATGGTCCGCCGTCACCGGAGTGCGGAACGGATGGTCCGAATCCTCACGCCAGTCGGGGAGGAGCCGGTCGATGCCGATCGGGTCAACCACCGCTCCTGACAGGATATGGGCACCGACCTCGCCGCCCTTCTCGAGCACCACAACCGTCATTTCCGGATCGATCTGCTTGAGCCGGATCGCCGCCGACAGGCCTGCAGGGCCGGCCCCCACGATGACCACATCGAATTCCATGCTTTCGCGTTCGGGAAGCTCATTTGCATCTGTCATCGCATGCCCTCGTCTGTCGATCCGCTGGTATTGAGTGTCTCGCCGTTCCCGGCTCCACGTGCAGGCGAAGCCGCCCGGCATGGGCGGCTCGGTCGTCGTTTCTGTCCTGCGCAGCTTCGCCGCGCAAAGGGTCGAGTTTTCTCATGACAAAAGCAATTGCCGGTGTCGAGCCGAACCACGCTCGATTTGCGCTGGAACCTTCACATAATTTGACGTTTACGTAAACGCCTGATGCCCAAAGCTGCGCAATGGGAGGTCCGGTCCGCCCGGACGCAGCCCTGTCAGGAGACGCGGGCGAACAAAGGCTGCATCTGCAGCACGATCACCGCCCCGATCACGGCACCTGCGGGTCCGGACAGCGGCGTCATCCGGCATTTGACGTCGTAATATCGACCGGCCGAATCAGCGATCTCGTAGTCATAAAACAGCACGGCACCTTCGAAACACTGGTCGAGCTTGGCCTTGGCGCGGGCATGGAAGCTCTTCTCGCCGATCTGCTCCGCCAGATGCCGGCCGATGAAATCAAACGGGCGGAGGTTGTGGAAACGCGCGTTGTTTTCATTGCAGTAAATGTAGCGATAGTCTCGCGACACCACGGCGATGCGCTCGGGCACACTGTCGAGCGCCAGTTCATGGATTGACGTATCGTATCCCTCCGCAGGCAGACCGGATGCCTCAGACGTCGGCCTTGCGGCCACCGGCTGAGCCCCCGTACTGGCGGCGAGATAGCGGTTGAACAGCGCGATCATGAAATCGGTATTGCGTTTGACGCTGGTGTCGTCTTCGCAATTGTCGACGGCAAGTTTGCTGAAAAAAGCGATCTGCATCTGGACTTCGACGGGACATTGGGACCCGTGGTCGAAAATCCGTCTGAAAAGCGGGGCCAGTTGCGCGTCGGTTTCAGAGACGAGAGCATCGTTGCCGCTGCGCACCGCGGCCGACAACGTGGCGCAAAGCACTTCGAACTTGCTGATCAATTCAGAAAGCATGCTGTTCCCAAGTCCGATGCTTCCCCGAGGCTATCGTAAACGATACTATCATTGGATTACCTTGTCGACTGTCCAGATCAACCAAAACGGGAAGCCTCGGCGCAGCTTCGAGCAACACCTGTGCCGGTCGGCTCACCGGGCAATCAACGAGATTGCGGCTCACGCACCGAGTTGATGGTCTGGTGAGCCGGGCTCTTCCGGTTCGGCGGCTGCACCACCAGACACCCGCGCGCAGTCTGACCGGCAGGGCTCGCCGTAAGCGCGCATGAACCCTCAAATCACCCCATTGGCTTTTGCAGCGGATTTTTCTATAGCTTGCCGCCAATTCGTCTTTCAATGAAGGAAAAGCGCGTGACCGCCACATTCGACAAGGTCGCCGACATCATCGCCGAGACCAGCGAGATTGATCGTGACACCATTACCCCGAAAAGCCACACCATTGATGACCTCGGCATCGACAGCCTCGACTTCCTCGATATCGTCTTCGCGATCGACAAGGAATTCGGCGTCAAGGTCCCGCTCGAGCAGTGGACGCAGGAAGTCAACGACGGCAAGGCTTCGACGGAAGAGTATTTCGTGCTCGGCAATCTCTGCGCCAAGATCGACGAGTTGAGGGCTGCCAAGGGCTGACGGCCCGGCTGTGCAGCACCCATGCTCCTTGAATACTTTCAGATGATCGACCGTGTGCAGACCGTCAGCCTCGAGGACGGTCTCTTGACTGCGGCGTCGACTGTTCCCGATAAAAGCCCCGTTTTCGAAGGCCATTTCCCCGGCATGCCACTGGTGCCGGGTGTTCTTCTGATCGAGACAATGGCGCAAGCCTCGGGCTTTCTGCTGCTGGCGCGGACTGGCTTTGCCTCCATGCCCTTCCTGATGTCGGTGGATTCGGCAAAGCTGCGGGACTTCGTCGCGCCAGGCAGCAAACTTGAAATTGTCGCAAAGCTTGAACACGAAGGATCTGGATATGCTGTCACCCGGGCATCGATCACATCCTCGGGCAAGACGGTGGCTGACTGTCAGCTCAAGCTGAGAACCCTTCCGTTCGACCAGGTGCCGCTGGCCGCAATCGTGCGGCGCAGAGCCGAGGACGTAGGTCTGCTGGCCGCGATGGCCATAGCCACGACAGGAGCGTCCCGATGAGCAAGCACCCCCATGTGATCTTCAAGCCGGGCCCCCATCCGGCAGTCGTCACCGGCATCGGCATCGTCAGCTCGCTCGGCGTCGGAGCCCGTGCGCATTCGGCCCTCCTTGCTGCACCCACAGCGCCGCCCCCGGCCATTGATTCCGTTCGTTTCCCTCCTTACAGCGTCCATCCCCTGCCCGAGATCGACTGGTCGACCCAGATCCCCAAGCGCGGCGACCAGCGCCAGATGGAGACCTGGCAGCGGCTGGGCGTCTACGCCGCAGGACTGGCACTCGACGACGCGTTGATGAAGGACGACGCCGAAGCCTGCTCCACGATGGACATGATCGTGGCGGCGGGCGGAGGCGAGCGCGACATTGCGGTCGATACGCTCATTGTCGAGGAAGCCCGTGCGCGCAATGACCGCGAGGTGCTGCTCAACGAGAAACTGACGACCGAATTGCGGCCGACGCTGTTTCTCGCGCAGCTGTCCAACCTGCTGGCCGGAAACATCTCCATCGTCCACAAGGTGACCGGCTCGTCTCGCACCTTCATGGGCGAGGAAGGCGCGGGCGTCTCGGCCTTCGAGACTGCCGTCGCCCGCATCGCTTCCGGACAGTCCACCCATTGCCTTGTCGGCGGCGCCTATGTGGCCGAGCGCTTCGACATGATTCTCTCTTTTGAGCCGATGGGATATCTTCAGAAAGGCCCCAACCACCCCTTCTGGCAACGGGAACAGGAAACCGGCGGGGTCAATCTGGGATCTGGTGCGGCGTTCCTCGTGCTCGAATCGCTCGACCATGCGCTGGCGCGGGGTGCCCGGATCTATGCCCATCTCAACGGTGTGGCCGGTGACCGCGGCCCGCGCGGCGACGGCGGGTTTGAACAGCGGTTGTCGGACCTCGCCGACAGCCTTGCTCCCGACGAGATCGGCGACGGCGCTGTCGTCTTTACCGGCGCGACCGGCGTGCCGGAGATGGCCCTTCGCGAACGCCATTTTCTCGCCCGCCGGTTCCCGCTGGCTGCCCTGCGCACCCAGGCCGCCCTGTTTGGCCACAGTGTGGAGGCCCAGTTTCCGATGGGCCTGGCCCTGGCATGCCTCGCGCTCCACGCGGGCACCCCGGTCTGCCCTTTCGCACAAGATATTGATGCCGCCCTGCAGCAAGCCGCCACGACAGCCATCGTCACCGCCGCCGGTCATCAGCGCGGCGAGGGACTGGCGGTGCTTTCGGCCTATCACGGCGGCAGCGCCGCGCCTGGAGACAAGCTATGAGCTCATCGGCTTACCGCGACCATCTGGGCCGCCCGATCGTGGCCGTCACCGGCATGGGCGTCATCACCTCGCTTGGCCAGGGTCTCGTCGACAACTGGTCGGCGCTCACCGAAGGCCGCTCGGGCATCCATCCGATCAGCCGGTTTCCCATCAACAACCTGTCGACGCGGATCTGCGGAACCGTCGATTTCATCGACATCCCCGCGCAGAACGCCGTCGAGCGTTCGTTTGCCTTCGCCCGCGAAACCACCATCGAGGCGCTGGCCCAGGCGGGGATTTCGAGGGATTTCGGGGGGCCGCTGTTCCTGGCCGCCCCGCCCATCGAGCCCGAATGGTCCGCCCGCTTCGCGCTCGCCGACCGCGTGCCGGCAGGCGTCCGCCGGGGCAATGCCTATGAGCAGTTCCTCGCAGTCTTGCGGGACTGGCCCGATCCGGATTTCTACGAAGCAATCCAGTTCGGCTCGATCTCCGAGCGCCTCGCCGACCGGTTCGCCACCCGCGGCCTTCCGATCACACTGTCGACCGCCTGCGCCTCCGGTGCAACTGCGATCCAGCTCGGTGTCGAGGCCATCCGGCAAGGCCGCACCGACCGGGCGTTGACGGTGGCCACCGATGGGTCTGTCAGCGCCGAAGCGCTCATCCGTTTCTCGCTGCTGTCCGCGCTGTCCACCCAGAACGATCCGCCCGGCAAAGCGTCCAAGCCCTTCAGCAAGGATCGCGATGGTTTCGTGATCGCCGAAGGGGCCGCCACCCTGGTGCTCGAATCGCTGGAAGCAGCCGTTGCGCGCGGCGCGCGCGTCCTCGGGATCCTCAAAGGCTGCGGCGAAAAAGCCGATCACTTCCACCGCACCCGGTCCTCGCCCGACGGCGGGCCAGCCATCGCCACCATTCGGGCAGCGCTCGCCGATGCCGGGCTCGGCGAAGCCGACATCGGTTATATCAATGCCCACGGCACTTCCACGCCGGAAAACGACAAGATGGAATATCTGGCGCTGTCCTCGGTCTTTGGCGCGCGTATGCCTGCCATCCCGGTCTCCTCCAACAAGTCGATGATCGGGCATACGCTCACCGCAGCGGGCGCGGTGGAAGCGGTGTTCTCCATCCAGACGATGCTGAGCGGAACCCTGCCACCCACCATGAATTACGACATCCCGGACCCGACGATCCCGCTCGACACGGTCCCCAACAAGAAGCGGAATCAGGCGGTGACGAGCGTGCTGTCGAACTCCTTCGGCTTTGGCGGTCAGAATGCATGCCTTGTCATGACGGCGGAACCCGCCTAAGCGGACTGCTCGAAGCGGCCATCAGCTCGACGCGCCCCTGGCGTGGCAACGGAGCGGCCAACCGCTTGGCCGGCGCTCGGTGGCGCCGCACCTGAAGGAAGATGTCATGCGCGCATTGCAGCTTATCGAAGACCGCAGGCTGGAGGCCGTCGAGATCGCCCCGCCGCCACCGCCCGGCATCGGCGAAGTCACGGTTTCCATCAAGGTGGTGGCGCTCAACCATATCGACGTCTGGGGCTGGCGCGGCATGGCCTTCGCCAAACGCAAGCTGCCGCTCACCATTGGTGCGGAAGCCTCCGGCGTGGTCGAAACCATCGGACACGGCGTCTCCTCGCTCCTCCCCGGCCAGCTCGTTTCGATCTACGGCGCGCGCACCTGCGGTCTCTGCCGACCCTGCCGCGAGGGCCGCGACAATCTGTGCGACCATGTCAGCGGCGTGCACGGCTTCCATCTGGACGGCTTTGCGACAGAAAAGGTCAACCTGCCTGCCCGCCTGCTTGTGCCCGCCCCGCCCGGCGTCGATGCCATCGGCGCGGCGTTGGCACCGGTCACCTTCGGCACCGTCGAACACATGCTTTTCGACAATGCCCGGCTCGAGCCAGGCGAGACTGTTCTCATCCATGCCGGCGGGTCCGGCATCGGTACGGCGGCAATCCAGCTGGCCCGCAAAATGGGCTGCACCGTCATCACCACCGTCGGCTCCGACGCCAAGATCGACAAGGCAAAGGCGCTGGGTGCCGACCATGTCATCAACTACCGCAGCGACCGTTTTGAGGGCGTGGTGCGCAAGCTCACCCGCAAGCGCGGCGTCGATGTTGTTTTCGAGCATGTCGGCGCAGACACCTGGGCGGGGTCGATGCTCTGCCTCAAGCGCGGCGGAAGGCTTGTGACCTGCGGGTCGACATCGGGCATCTCCACCCAGATGAACCTGATGATGCTGTTCCAGCAACAGCTCCGCCTCATCGGCTCCTTCGGCTGCCGGATGGAGAACATGGCCAACGCCATGCAGAAGATGGCCAGCGGGCTCGTCCATCCGGTGATCGATACAGAAGTCGGCTTCCATGACATCGACCGCGCGCTCGCCCGAATGGAAGGCCGCGAGGTCTTCGGCAAAATCATTCTGAAGATGGATTGAGGCCCGCGCGGCATGAACAAGCTCATCCGAGGTCTGCTGACGCGGCCCGTCGTCATCGGGCGCAATGCACGCGATTGGACTATCGCCATGATGATCCTGAGCCTGCTCAAGCTCGTCTCGCTGATGCCCGTCGAACGGTCCGTCGACCTCGTCGACCGGCTTGCGCGCCGGATCGGCCCGCGCACCTCGCGCCATCGCCTTGCGCTTTACAATCTCGCCCGCGCCTATCCTGAAAAGACCGAAGCCGAACGCGAGGCCATCGCGCGCGAGATGTGGGGCAACATGGCCCGCCTGGCGGCGGAATATGTCCATCTCGACGACATGTTCGACTATCACCCGGACCAGCCGGGCTCAAGTCGGATCGAGGTCTCGGGCATCGAGATCTTTCGCGATCTGCGCGAAAATCCCCGACCCTTCATCGTCTTCACCGCCCATACCGGAAACTTCGAGCTGCTGCCCATTGCTGCGGCCTCATACGAGCTTGATGTGACGGCCCTGTTCCGGCCGCCCAACAATCCCTATATCGCCCGCAAGGTTCTGGCAGCCCGGCGGACGCGCATGGGACATCTCGTGCCATCACGGGCGGGAGCTGCCATCGCGCTCGCACGGAAGCTTGGGGCAGGCGGCGGCGTCGGGCTGCTGGTCGACCAGAAATTTCACCGCGGCGCTGAAACCACTTTCTTCGGCCTGCCGCTGCAAACCAATCCGCTGCTCGGCAAACTCGCCCGCCAATTCGACTGCGAGGTCTACCCCGCGCGCTGCATCCGGCTGCCAAACAATCGCTTCCGGCTTGAAATCGAGCCGGCCATGACGATCCCGCGGCTTTTCAACGGCAGCGTCGATATTCCGGCAACCGCGCAGATGCTCAACGACAAGGTGGAATCCTGGGTCCGGCAATATCCCGGCCAATGGCAATGGTTTCACGACCGCTGGGCAATCAAGCACATGCTGAAAGATCGGAACTGACCGAACATGACGGCGCGGGGACGTCGCCAGCGTCGTTCGCCCGGCTTTCAGCGGGTGACAACGATCCGTGTGTTTCGGTTGCCCGTCCGTTGCACCAGCGAGAAGAAGGTTGCCGCATGGTCAGGATGCAGCCGCACACAGCCATGGGAGGCCGGGCGGCCGAGCCGCTTGGTCTCGTAGGTGGCATGCACCGCATAGCCGCCATGATAGAACACCGCATAAGGCATCGGCGCATTGTTGTATTTGCGCGACCGGTGGTAACGCGACAGCCACTTGGCCGAATAGGTCCCGGTGGGCGTCGAATAGCCCTTGCGTCCGGTGGAAACCGGCCAGCGATACTTGACCACGCCGTTCTGTGTCACCGTCATGGTTTGAGCCGAAATGTCGACCTTTGCAATCAGGCTGGCTGCCTGTGCGATGGTGTTGAAAACAGGAAGAAGGCCAAATGCCAGAATCCCCGCCAAGACCAAGCTTCTCATGATACGCTCCGATGCATGATTGATCGCTTTGTTCTTGCCCCTTGGAAACATTAGATGAAATTCAATTTCACATAAAGTTAAACCGGGTAGCGAAATTCGTTGCAACGGCACAAATCATTAAATTTAGTTGGAAATAATAATTGTGATCGACGCCAGGAGGACCAGTAGCGCCAGTCCATCGCAGGCTCTGCCATAGATCCGGAGCCCGTTTTCGATATCGGCGACGTCAACCGAGGATCGGCCTGAACCGTTGAGCGACGCCTCCTGGACCCTGACACCGCCATAGCTTCGCGGCCCTGCAAGGACCACGCCCAGCGCCGCTGCCATGGCCGCTTCTGGCCAGCCGGCATTGGGCGAGCGGTGCAATCCCGCATCGCGTCGCGCAGCCCCGAGCGCCGCCATGGCTGCGCCCGGACCAGCCATCCGCAGTGCGCCAAAAGCAATGAGCAGAGCCGACAGACGGGAGGCCGGAAGATTGGCGACATCATCAAGCTGCGCCGCAGCCCGGCCAAAATCCCTGTAGCGGTCGTTGAGATGGCCAATCATCGAATCGGCGGTATTGAGCATCTTGTATGCGAAAAGTCCTGGCAGCCCGGCCAGAGCGTACCAGAGGGCCGGGGCGACGATGCCATCGGAGAAGTTTTCGGCCAGGCTCTCGATTGCTGCGCGGCTGACGCCCGCGCGGTCGAGCTGTTCCGGGTCTCGCCCCACGATCATCGAGACCGCCCGTCGACCCCCCGGAAGGCCTTCGGTTCTGAGCGCGACAGCCACCGCGCGCACATGGTCAGACAGGCTTTTCTGAGCAAGCAGCACCGCCACGACACCCACTTCCAAAGCGAGCCCGACGAACCCGAGCGAGCCAAATCCCCAGTCAAGCAGGACTCCGGCCGCCACCGCTGCAGCCAGAAGACCGGCGATTGCATATTTCCCCTTTCGCCGACGGACCTGAGGCGCGTCACTGGCGTGATTGAGCCGCCGGTCGGCGAAGCCGATTGCCCTGCCGAACCAGACCACCGGGTGGGGATAGCGTCGCCACAGCCAGTCCGGATCGCCAACCAGGCGGTCGAGACCGAGCGCGGCGAGCAGGATGAGTAGATGTATCACTGCGCCTTTCCCTTGCGCGCGGCCAGGATTGCGAGGACGAGCCTGTCGGCTTCGGCATCATCCGCCACAAGGCCGATGCGCAGCACGTCGGGGCTGTGCGCAAAACTTCGGGCAAGCACCTGTCGGGCAGAAAGCCGGTCGCGCAGACCTTCGGCGTTGCCGTGCTGCACCAGGACAAACAGCGCCGTCTCGCCAACAATCGGCAACCCCGCCTTGATCACCGCAGCCCGGGTGAGCGTGTGGCTGGCGGTGATCCGCCGCCGCTGGGCGTCGACCAGATCCGCGCGGGTGAACGCGTGCGCCGCCACCGCCAGCGCCGGTCCGGAAACCGCCCACGGCCCCAACCCTGAGACGAGGCGCGCCAGGATATCGGCACTGCCAAAGGCGAAGCCGAGCCGGATGCCGGCCATGCCGAAGACCTTGCCAAAGGATCGCAAAACCAGAAGGCCAGGAACCCGTCCGGCAGCGGCCACGACGGAAAGCTCCGGATGCATATCGGCGAAGGCCTCGTCGACAACGGTGAGGCGGCCGGATCGCCCGACGGCGAGGCTGGCTATGGTATCGGGATCGTGCCTGTGCCCGTCGGGATTGTTCGGATTGGCAAGAACGGCGATGTCGGCACCGAGCAGGCCTTCGATGCTGTCGACGGCGGCGACATCAAGGCCGGCGCGACGGAAGGCGAGATCGTATTCGCCATATGTAGGGCTCAGAATGGCCGCCGTGCGGACAGAGGGTGACAGCCGCGGCAGCAACTGGATCGCCGCCTGGCTGCCGGGTGTCAGCACCGGGTCGACGCTGGCGCCGTAATGGAGACGGGCAAGGCCTGCAACCCGGGCCGCCTCGGCCGGATCCGGCAGCCGTCGCCAGATATGGGCCGCCATCGGAGGCAGCGGAAACGAAAATGGGCTGATGCCTGTCGACAGATCAAGCCAGTCCTCTGGCTCTCCGCCGAAACGCGCGATGGCTGCGCCGAGCGCGCCGCCATGGGCAATCGGGGCGTCGTCGCTCCCGCTCATGACGCCCGGTCGATCACATGCATGAACGAGCCCGCCACCTGGCCTCGCCGGAGTCCGACGGCACCGAGATCCACGCCATTGGCGTCGGTCACCAAAAACAGCCGTTCGGCCGCCCCTTCAGACACGATGGTGGAATAGTGGAATTCGTGGGCTGTCAGCGCCATATCCCAGAAAAAGCCGGGCAGCGGCAGGAGCCGCCTGTAGCCCAGATGGCGCGTCCGCTCGGCAAAGCTGGTCTCGAGCGGCAGGGCACCAAGCATCTGGTGGCGCGCACCCTGAGCATCGACCAGTCCCTCGCCAAGCACCATGAAGCCGCCGCATTCCCCGTAAACCGGAACGCCGCGCGAGATGGTTTGCGCCATGCCGACGCGGAACCCCTCGGCGGCTGCAATAGGTCCGGCGTGAAGTTCCGGATAGCCGCCGGGAAGAAAGACCGCATCCGCATCGACCACAGGCCCCTGGTCGGCCAGCGGGGAGAAGAAGGAGATCTCCGCCCCGCGCCGCCGCCAGCCAAACAGCATATGCTCATAGGAAAAGGCAAAGGCGATGTCGCGCGCCACCGCAATGCGTTGCCCGGGCGGCGGCAACCGCGCAATCGCCCCGTCGATCTCCACCGGCACCACGCGGCTGGCGATATCGGCAATTTCGGTGAGGTCGCAATGGGCGTCCACCAGATCGGCCGCCGTGTCGATATGGCTTTCGAGCGCGGCATTCTCAACAGCCTGTACGAGACCCAGATGCCGCTCGGGAAGCGCCAGCCTGCTGTCTTTCGGCATCACGCCGAGCACATCCACCCGCGCGTCGGCAAGCGCCGCTCTGAGCATGGCCTCATGGCGGGCGCTGGCCACCCGATTGAGGATCACCCCCGCCACGAGCACGCTGGGCGAGAAATCAATGAAGCCGTGCGCAAGTGCGGCCACCGAATGGGACATGCGCCCGCAATCAATGACGAGCAGCACCGGCAATCCGAGCGTCTCGGCAAGGTCGGCGGCCGATCCGCGGCCGTCGGCAGCCGCATCGAACAGCCCCATCATCGCCTCTATGACCAGCATCCGGTCGCCCTGGGTGGAGTGCGAGGCGTTGGCACGGATGAGATCGCTCCGCATGGCCCAGGGATCATAGTTCAGGCATGCACCACCGCTGGCGGCGGCATGAAAGGCGGGGTCGATGTAGTCTGGCCCGGCCTTGCCCGCTGCCAGTGCAACACCCCGTCGCCTCAGAGCCCGCAAAAGCCCGAGTGTGATCGTCGTCTTTCCGGACCCCGACTGTGGCGCGGCAATCACCAGGCCCTTCATGCCGAGTCCTTGCGGCCTGACAGCCGGTTGCCGAGTGGATTGGGCGTGAGCACCCGGCCAGCCGCCGCCCCGACCCAATCAAGCGCGCCGCGCAGGCGCACAACTTCGCCGACCACCACGATGGCGGGCGGTTCCAGACCGGACGCGGCGAGATCGGCGCTTGCCCGACCGAGCGTGGTCTCAAGCACTTTCTGGTCTCTGGTGGTCGCATCGGTGACGAAGGCGACCGGTTCATCGGCAGACCGACCCGCCGCGATCAGCCGGGCGGCAATCACCTCGATATGCTTGATCGCCATATACATCACGATCACCTGGCTGCCCTTGGCGATGCCTGGCCAGTCGATCTGGTCGGGCACCACGCCAGTGGAATCATGACCCGTGAGAAACGTGACCGTGTGGTTGGTGTCGCGATGAGTGACCGGGATGCCCGCATAGGCCAGTCCGCCGATACCGGCCGTCACGCCGGGCACGACGCGGAATGGAACATGGTGCTCAACCAGCGTCAGGGCCTCCTCCCCGCCCCGTCCGAAGACGAAGGGATCGCCACCCTTGAGCCTGAGCACCCGCTTGCCAGCGCGGGCCAGTTCGACCAGCCGCAGCGAAATGTCACGCTGCTTGGGCGAAGGCTTGCCGCCGCGTTTGCCAGCATATTCGAGCAGCGCTCCGGGGCGGGCGAGCTTGAGGCAATCGGAATTGACCAGCGCATCGTGGACGATGACATCGGCCTGAGACAGCGCATTGGCCGCATGCAATGTCAGCAGGCCGGGATCGCCTGGACCCGCCCCCACCAGCCACACTTCGCCGGGTTTCATCCCGGGCAGATCATCCTGCCAGCCAGCCATGCCTTTTCCGTTCAAATTTCATGACTTACGCCTGTACCAACGTCACTCTATAACGGCAACTGCCCAATCACGACAAAGAACTGCGACATGATCTCCGGGAATAGCGAAATTCGTCAGGAAAAGCCGGAAGGCCAGCTGCGGCGCGGCTGGACCACGGGTGCCTGCGCCACTGCGGCGACCAAGGCGGCGCTCACGGCGTTGATCACCGGCGCATTCCCCGACCCGGTCGAGATCACGCTTCCGCGCGGGGAAACGCCCGCCTTCCCTCTGGTCTGCGAGGAACTGACCGCCGACCATGCCACCGCAGGCGTCATCAAGGACGCAGGCGACGATCCCGACGTGACCCACGGAGCGACTGTTCTGGCGCAAGTCCGCTGGCTGCCGACCGGTGCAGGCGTCGTTTTTCGCGCTGGCGAGGGTGTCGGAATGGTCACCCGCAGGGGTCTGCCCATTCCGGTGGGCGAGCCCGCCATCAATCCGGTGCCGCGGTCGATGATGACGGCGGTGGTTGAAGCCCTTGTCTTCGCCCATGGTCGGACGGCAGATGTCGAAATAACCCTCTCCATCCCCGGCGGCGCGGAAATCGCCCGCAGCACATGGAACCCGAGGCTCGGGATCGAGGGCGGCCTGTCGATCCTGGGGACCACCGGGATCGTCCATCCCTTCTCCTGCGCGGCCTGGATCCATTCGATCCATCGCGGCATCGATGTCGCCCGCGCCGAAGGGCTGACGCATGTGCTCGGGGCCACGGGGTCGACTTCGGAGCGCACGGCCCAGGCCTTCCATCACCTGCCCGACATCGCCTGCCTCGATATGGGCGACTTCGCAGGCGGGCTGCTCAAATATCTCCGTGTTCACCCGGTGCCCCGCCTCACCATCGCCGGGGGTTTTGCCAAACTCACCAAACTCGCCCAGGGCGCGCTCGACCTGCATTCCGGTCGAAGCCAGGTGGACATGGCCTGGCTCGCCCGCGAGGTGGCGCAAGTCAGCCTGACGGACCGTCTCGATGCGTCGATTCTATCCGCCAATACGGCGCTCGAAGTTCTGGAAATAACGAAGGAAAATGGAATTGACATTGCCGGTCGCGTGGCTGAGGCCGCCCGCCAGACTGCACTCAAGGCCCTGCGCGGCGCGCCCGTCGCGGTGGATGTCATGGTGACCGACCGCGCCGGAGCGCTTTTGGCCCATGCCGCGTGAGACCATCCTCATCCTGGGCGGCACCCGGGAGGCGGCTGAGCTTGCCGCCAGGCTTGTGACCGAAAACCCGCGCGCCCGGGTCATCACCTCATTGGCCGGGCGGACCCGCGAGCCCGCACCGCTTGCGGGCGAGACCCGCATCGGCGGCTTCGGCGGCGTGGACGGACTGGCAGCCTACCTGCACGACCAGGGCGTCACGCGTCTCATTGACGCCACCCATCCCTTCGCGGCCGCCATCAGCGCCAATGCGGAAGCGGCCGCTGCGCTGACCGGCGTGCCGCTCCAAACCGTCAGCCGTCCGCCGTGGAGCCGGCAAGCGGGCGATCGTTGGCAGGAATTTCCCAACCTCATGGCCGCCAGGGACGCGATCCCAGTCGGAGCCCGCGTGCTGCTGGCGCTCGGCTCGCAACACATTGCGCCTTTCGCCACCCGCGCCGACGTGCATTTCGTCGTCCGCATGTTCGACCCCCCGACCGAGCCGCTGCCGCTTGTCGACCATGAACTGGTGCTTGGTAAGCCCGGGGCCACCGCATCTGACGAACGCGCCCTCCTGACTGCGCACGAAATCACCCATGTCCTGTGTCGCAATTCTGGCGGTCCCGGTGCCTATGCCAAGATCGAAGCGGCGCGCGAGCTCGACCTCCCCGTCATCATGATCGGACGGGGATAGCCAGCTTATCCATGCCTTCGTTCCAGGAAATCAGCCAGCCTTTTGTCCCTCCGGCGAAATGAGGCTCAGCTCGCAGCCTTCGATTTCTTGCCCGCGTTGCGCAGAACATGGGAATAGTCCGCGTCATAAAGCGCGGAGTCCCGAAAGCTGACTTTGCCGAACACCTTGCCGACAAGCACCAGCGCCGTGCGCGTGATCTTGTGTCGGCGGACTTCCTCCTTCATCCCATCAAGCGTGGTGCGGATGTAGAGTTCATCCGGCCAGGTGGCGCGGTAGGCAATGACCACCGGGCAATCCGCGCCGTAATGGGGCTCGAGCGCGCGGCGGATATAATCGAGATTGCGGATCGACAGATGGATGGCGAGTGTCGCCCGCGAGCGTCCCAGGATTTCGAGACTTTCTCCTTCCGGCATCGACGACGCCTTCATCCCGGTGCGGGTGATGATCACGGTCTGGGTGATCTCGGGCAGCGTGAGCTCGGTGGCAAGACGGGCGGCGGCACCCGCGAAAGCCGGAACCCCCGGCACAACCTCATAGGCGATGCCGAGCCCGTCAAGCCGTCGCATCTGTTCCGCCACCGCACCGTAGATCGCCGGATCGCCCGAATGCACCCGCGCCACATCCTCGCCACGGTCATGCGCTTGTGCCATTTCGGCAATGATCTCGTCGAGATGCATCGGCGCGGTGTCACGCACCCGCGCACCCTGAGGGGCTGCCTTGACGATCTCCTCGGGCACCAGCGATCCGGCGTAAAGGCAGACCGCGCAGCGTTCGATCAGCCGCAGCCCGCGCACGGTGATGAGATCGGGTGCACCTGGACCGGCACCAATGAAATAGACGGTCATGGCTGAACTCCTGATTTTGCGCGGGTCATGGCGGTGCCGTCCTTGCGTGCATAGCCGCGCGGTGTGTAAACCCAGGTGTGGCCGTCGCCGGTCTTCACGGTCGTGCTGTTGGAGGAGCCGACGATGACCACGGTCAGCATGTCGACGTCGTCCACATCGAGCCGGTCGAGCGGAACCACGCGCACGCTCTCGCCCTGGCGTCCGAGATTGGTCGCCAAAATGACCGGCGTGTCGGCTGGACGGTGTTCGAGCAGGCGGTCGCGCGCATAGGCTAGCTGCGTGCGGCGCTTCTTGGAAACCGGATTGTAGAAGGCAATGACGAAATCCGCCTCCGCCGCCGCCTTCACCCGCCGCTCGATGTCCAGCCACGGCGTCAGCAGGTCCGACAGCGAGATGGTGCAAAAGTCATGTCCGAGCGGAGCACCGGCGCGGGCGGCCGCTGCCTGCAGCGCCGAAATCCCCGGCGCGACCTCGATGCGGATCCGGCGCGCGGCGAGGCTCAGGCCGTCAGGCCCATCGGCCTTGTCGAGCAGTTCGAAGACCAGCGTCGCCATCGCGTAGATGCCCGCGTCGCCCGAGCAGACGAGAGCCACCGAACGGCCTTCTCCCGCCAGGTCCATGGCGTGACGCACCCGCGCCTCCTCCTTGCCAAGATCGAAATCGTGCCGGCGCTTTCCGCCCGTGAGCGGCCCGAGCAGGTCGAGATAAAGCGAATATCCGACGAGATCAGTGGCGGCCGCCACCATCACCGAAACCTCCGGCGAGCGCCAACCCTCAGAACCAGGACCAATCCCGACCACGTAGAGGCACCCCCGCGCCTTCCCCGGCAGAGTGTCGCCAGTGAACGGCTGCAGCGCGCGCGCCACCGCGGCGGTTGCCCGCCCGGACTTGCGCTTGGGCGCAATCAACGCGCCCCCGGGTCCGACCGCGGCAAGCGCTGCACCTTCGGCCACACCGTGGCAACCGACTTCGGCAAAGACCACCGCCGAAGGCGTCGCAAGCCGCGGGGTCTCGGCTTCAAGCCGGGCGGCATCAAAGAAGCGGACCGGGCAGCCCAACCTTCCAGCCACCTGATGGATGGCCGTCTCGTCGGCCTTCACGTCGATGGAGACGACGACCCCGACGGCTTCGGGGCAAAGCCCGGCTGCCGCCAAGGTTTCGAGCGCCAGGCGATGGACCTCGTCTGCGTCCGCACCGCGCTCACACCCAAGACCAAGCGCCAGGGTCCGGGCTGAAAACAAAAGGCCGCCTTTTGGCACCTCGACGTCGGCGTCGCTGATGCGCAGGACGATGGCCGCGTCGTCGGAGAATGGCAGATCAGCACCGGCAAGCCAGGGCGCGCTGCCGTCAAGCCGGAGTTGCGCACCCGACAGAAGGTCGGCCATGACCTGCTTGGCGTCGTCGGGATTGACCAGACGATACCCTTCCGGCGGCGCGTCAAGCGCCACGCCGAAGCGCAGATCGCCCGCCGTCGTGATCGCAGCCACTGCGCCCGTCAGTCCGGCTATCCGGCGGGCGAGCTCATTGGCACCATGATGGCCGCCCAGGAGCGGCACCACCGCCGAACCATCTTCTGCCACCGCAATCACCGCAGGCTCGGTGCGCTTGTCACCAAGCTTCGGTGCCAGCAGCCGGATGATGGCACCGGCCGCCATCAACGCCACCACCGGACGGCCGGCTTCAAACAGCGCTGGAAGTTCCACCCTGACATCGTCGAAAGCCAAATCCGCGCCCGCGACGCGGCGGGCAAACCCATGCACGTCGCCATCAATCGCAGCTGCGATGCGACGCGCCAGCGGCAAGGCTGCAGCCGACAGGACGATGATCGCGGGACGCTCAGTCATGATTTTCTCCCGGGCGCGGCAGGCCTGCAACCCAGGCCTCTCCGCCCTTGTAGATCAGGATCAACGAAAAATAGGGAGCAGTATCCTCAGACACATCGGCAAGCGGCATGAGCCGCTCTGCCCCCAAAGAAACGCGCTCTGCGTAGACTGCGTGAGGCAACAGATTCAAACTCTCGATCAGCGCCCGCAAGCGTTTGAAATGCTTCCCGATCTTGATGATCGCCACAGCATCCGCATCGTTGATTCTCTGGATGAGGAGCGCGTCTTCGAGCGGTCCGGGCAGGACAGTGAGCACGTCGTTGCGCGCCGAAAGCGGTCGGCCGGCGCGGCTTGCCGCCGCCATGATCGAGGAGACCCCCGGCACGACTTCGGTAGGATATCGTCCGGCCAGACGCTCGAACAGATACATGAACGAGCCGTAGAAGAACGGATCACCCTCGCACAGGACTGCCACGTCACGGCCGGCGTCGAGGTGAAGGGAGATCTCGACCGCCGCCCGATCATAGACGTCTTGGGCCGGAAAGCGCTCGGTGCGCATCGGCACCACGATGGGGATCTCGATCTGCCCACCCGGCAGATGGCTGGCTGCGATCTGGCGGGCAAAACTCGGACCCGTGTCGGGAGCTGGCCACGCAATCACCGGGCAGGCGCTGAGAATGCGCACCGCTTTCAGCGTCATGAGTTCGGGGTCGCCCGGGCCGAGGCCGAGGCCGTACAGCTTGCCTTTCATGCCAAGGGTCCCTTCGTTGTCGACCAGATCGTCACCGGCATGAGCGGCTTCCAGCCGAGATAAGAGCCCACCGGCTCGGCACGCGCGACCTGCAGCCGCACCAGGTCTCCGCCATGAATGGCAACAAGCGCGATCAGCCTGGCCTCCCCCTCCACAGTCACCGCATTGGCGACCAGCCTTCCTAGAGGCCGAAGCGCCGACCATGCCGCTTCGAAAACGCCGTCCTTGCTGATCCCGCCGCCGATGAAGACCGCATCGGGCGGAGCCAGGCCGGCAAGCGCAGCCGGTGCGGTCCCTTCGACGATGGCAAGCCCAGGCGCGCCCAGAGCGGCCGCATTGGCGGCGATCATGGTCCTGCGCCCGGCCACCGGTTCGATGGCAATGGCGATTGCACCGCGCGCTGCCCGCATCCACTCGATGGACACCGAACCACAGCCCGCGCCCACGTCCCACAGCAACGCCCCGGGACACGGGGCGAGCCGGGACATCGTGACGGCGCGGATCTCGCGCTTGGTCAGTTGGCCGTCATGCTCGAACGCCTCATCGGCAAGCCCGGGAACGGCTGCATGCACGCGCGCACCCGGCACTGGCAGGCAATGGATCGCCAGCGTGTTGAAATCTGCGAAGTCCGGCGCCTTTGCAACAATCTCCGCCGCAGACATGGTCACCCGCCGCTCTCCCGGCCCGCCCATATGTTCAAGAACGACCAGTTCCGAAGCTCCATATCCCATGCCCGCCAGGATCTGCGCAGCTGCGAGAACGGTCTGCCCCGCCGAGGTCAGCGCAAGAATCCGGTTTCCCGGCTGCACATGGGCGGAAAGCCCATGCACCGAACGGCCATGCAACGAGATCGAAGCCACGTCCTGGAGCGCCCAGCCGAGCCGTGCGGCAGCCAACGAGAAGGCCGAGGGGCTCGGGATCACCCGCATCTCGGATGCCGACAGATACCGCATCATGGTCGACCCGATGCCGTAGTGCATCGGATCTCCGGTGGCGAGAATCGTGACCGGGCGGCCGCGCCGTTCCATCAGAAAATCGATCGTCTGGCTCACGCCAAAAGTCCAGGCAATCAGTTCCCGGCCTTCGCCTGGAATGCGTTCGAGCACCCGAGCCGGTGCCACCACGGTCGTGGACGCATCAAACAGACGGCGCGCCTCCGCCGTCAGGCTGTCGAGGCCGTTGTTGCCGATTCCGAGCACCGTGAGCCAGGAGGTCTCAGCCATGCCCTTCGAGCCCCGCAGCGAGCGCATTGACCGCAGCCGACGCCAGCGCGGATCCGCCTCGGCGGCCACGAATGGCAAGATAGGGAATCCCGCGCGGATCGGCGATCAACGCTTCCTTCGATTCCACCGCTCCGACAAAGCCCACCGGGATGCCGATGATGGCGGCCGGCCGCGGCGCGCCCTCGTCGATGGCTTCGAGCAGCCGGAAGAGCGCGGTTGGCGCATTGCCGATGGCGATCACCGCACCGTCCATGCGCGCGCGCCAGAGATCAACCTGTGCCGCCGACCGCGTCGTCGACTGCGCCTTCGCCAAACCGGAGATGCGATCGTCGCCGAGGAAACAGAGGATTTCGTTGCCACCAGGCATCAGCCGGGAAATGACACCGTGCCGCACCATCTCCACATCGCAGATGACCGGCGCGCCCCTTGCAAGTGCTGCCTGGCCAGCGGTGACAAAATCGGCCGACGCCGACACATCGCGGGGCAGATCAGTCATCCCGCAGGCATGGATGAGCCGGATGACCACGTCGCTCAATCCACCTTCAAACCGGCTCAAGTCAGCCTCCGCCCGGATCGTGGCAAAGGACCGCCGGTAGATTTCGGCCGGATCACGGACATAGCCACCTGCTGCGGCCGTCGGTTTGGTCTTGCGCAAAGACCTGGCGCGCGACAGCCGAGGCAAGGTCGAAGCGCCGACAATCCAGCCTTCCTCTTGAAGGACGGTTGCAGCGCTCTTCGGGGAAAGGTCGGCGGGTCGGGCAAGATGGGCGAGGAGCCGATCTTCCCCATCCAGCCGGGCGAAACATTCGATCATGGTACGGACCTGGGCTGCGTCCAGCACCTCACCGGGGTGTGGCTTCACATCGAGCAAAGACGGATAGATTTCGCACAGGATGATTGGTCGAGACAGGTTTGCCTCAAACCCGGTCTCGAAAGGCCAGACAGCGATGGCCCCAGTGAGCCCCGGCCGACGGCGCAACCGCTCGAGAGCGGCAATGCCGAGAAGGCTCTGACTGCCGACCGCACCCGCGCCCGAGAGTTGCCAGACAGTCTTTGCGCCTGGCACGCGGGTTTCCACGATACGCCGTTCGGCGATCGCCCCGGCCGCTCTCCACGGCTTGGTGCGGGGCAAGCCTGTATGGTCTGTCTTCGTCCCGTTGCCCCAGAAGCGGACCCCGTCCAGGGCGGCGAGCCGCGCGTTGAGCCGGGCCGCAAGCGCAAACCGGTTGGACCGGTTTGCAACGTCATCCTCGATCTCGTCGGCGAGCAGACGCCACATCGCCGCCCAGCCGGGCGCTCCGGCGAGATGGTGAGCGACCCCTTGCGGGTATCCGAAGGCAAAGTCGAAGCCTGCCAGGATCCGCCGCCCCGATCTGATAGCCTCCATCATCAGGCTTTCGACAAGCGCCATCGCCGACGCCCGCGTCGGCAGGTTCCGGTTCCAGTCCAGCAAGAACGTTGCTCCGTTGCGCGCACCATAGGCGACCCAGATTGAATCGCGGCCGGTCACCGGGGTGTTGGCCGCCGACCAGTCCACCATCAGATAGGCATCAAACAGGGGCATCAGCGACCAGGCTTCTTGTCCATCGATCGCGGGCCGTGCGGATGGTCGGCATGGGGATAGGGGTGGTGGGTATGGCTGTGTCCACGGTCGTGGGTGTGAGCATGGCCATCGGAATGATCGTGTCCATGGGGGTGATCGGGGCCGTGATCATGAACAGGCTGAAGCGCAGCGGCGCTCGCGTGGCTGTGCACCGGGGTAAAGGGCAGGCCGTGCAGTCGGCAGAAGTCCTCATTGCGGCAGGAGGCGTCGCAGTCGCCCTTGCAGGGGCAGTTTTCCAGCCCGCCGCCAATGCCCTCCACATGGTGGTGATGGCTTTCCTGCGGCAGGCCCACTTCGCCCTCAAAACCCAAAACCTGCTCACGGTACTTGCACATCTGGCAGTTCATCAGCGCCTGCCCGTCAAGGATCTCCTGAACCCGATCCTGGAAGGTGTCGAGCACGAGCGGGTGATCATTGAGGTAGGATGCCTTAACGAACTGGATGTCCTGATGCTCCCCCGCCACCTCATCGGTCTGCGAATAGATGCGCTTGACCAGAACGCCCGTGAACAGGAAATAGGGGAACACGATGATGCGGCGATAGCCGAGTTTGGCTGCATGCGACAGACCGGGTGCCACCAGAGGAAAGGTGACGCCGGAATACGATGTCTCGGCCCAGCCGAAGCCGAAGCCCTCCCACAGCATCCGCATCACCTTGCTGACATTGGAATTGGCGTCCGGATCGGACGATCCGCGGCCGACCACCATCAGCAGCGTTTCGTGCAGGCCGACCGGCCCCAGATCCGCATCGGCCCTGGTGATCGCCTCACGGATGCGCTCGCCCGCAGCACGGATCATCTTGAGATCAATGCCGAGTTCGCGGCCATAGTTGATGACCATGCCGCGGTTCTGAGCCTGATAGGTATTGAGCACCGACGGGATGTCGTTTTTTGCATGCCCAGCGGCAAACAGCATCCCGGGCACGGCAAGCACGCGGGTGACACCCTTCGCCTTCAGCCGATCAAGCCCTTCAGAAATAACCGGATTGCAGAATTCGAGATACCCATACTCGACAGGAGTTTCGGGATAGCGCGCCTTCAGGCCCTCGGCCACGGTGGCAAATTCACGCGCCGCGTTCTGGTTGCGGCTGCCGTGGCCGCAGACCATGATCCCCGTCTTGCTCATCGATCAGGCCTCCGCGCTCGGGCCATCAGATGCGGCAGAACGGTCTGCGCGCTCGGCGGCGCGGCGCTTGCGGCTGCCGATCCAAAGGGCAAGCACGGCCGCCGCGCCGAGCGCTGCAAAGCCAGCCAAATGGTTGTGGCCTGCCTGTTCGCTGACATGGCCGACATGGGCAAACGCGGCCCCGCTGGCGGTGAGCGTCAGGCAGAGAGCGAGGGATATCCTGATCATTTAAATTCTCCGGAGTACGTGGCAGATTTGCACGAAACGCCGGGATTCAGGCCGCCTCAACGGCAGCCGTTCAACCGAACCGGACAGCTCCGGATTTGGCCCTTGACTTAAGTCAGCCGCACCGGAATTTCTCTCAGCCCGTTTCCAGGCGCCGTCGCACATGGGAGTCTCATACCATTCCCCCCGGGCGGGTCAAATACCGTTTGCGCCATCGTTAAGAGGATCTGCGCCTTCTCGGCGCGAGCCTGTGCATCAACCCTGACGGAGACGGTTGATCGTCGCCGTCATCAACGCCTTTTCGCGCGGGTCGATATCTCCGTCCGCCCGCGCGATTTCGGCCAGATGCGAAAGCAGCGCATGTTTGCGCGCCTGAGGCAGTTGGGCGATGACCGCCGCCGCCTGCTCGTTGCTGGTCTCGTAGCCGAAATCATTGATATAGTGCAGGATATCGCCGAGATCGTCCTCTTTCAGACCAAGCGCTTTCACGCAGATCGACTTGAAAGCCTGCGCTTCCTCTGCCGCGACATGGCCGTCGGCAAACGACATACGCACCAACAGCAACAGTTCCGCCATCAACGCCGGGTCGTCAGCCAACATTCTCATGGAGGCGTTGCCATCCATGAGTTCCCGCATCTTGCGGCCCAAACCATGGGCGAAGCCCTCATTTTCAGTCATGGCATATCTCCACAAGCAAGGACCGCGGCGCCGGCGGTCATCTTATTTCGACCGCGCCGCGCGGGGGATCGCCACAGCGCTGTGGCGGACCTCCGTTTTGGAACACAGCCGCAATGGAATGCAATTGTTTTCTCAGGTCGTCGCACGCCACGCCCTGAAAGCTCACACACCGGTTGCTGCGGGTGGCCTGAAACCTCGGCAATGATTGACTTCCCCAGGCTCAGCCACTCCCGTAGCGGAACAGCGGCCGGTTTCCCGAACGTCTCCCTGGTCTCGGCAAGTTGCTGATTGTTCCGTTGCCTCTGCCATGCCATAGCCGGGTTTAGCCCCAACAGAGACCTTGTTCGCCATGGATGACCCGACGATTGTTCTCGTGCTGCTTCTCGTTGTGGCCGCGTTCCTTGCCGGATTTGTGGATTCAATCGCCGGAGGGGGCGGCCTGATCGTTCTGCCTGCGCTGCTGCTCGCCGGGTTCACCCCGGTTGAGGCGCTCGGCACGAACAAGCTGCAAGGCCTGTTCGGTTCGGGATCGGCCACTATCGCCTACGCCTCCAAAGGCCATGTCGACCTGCGCACGCAATTCGGGCCGGCGCTCCTTTCCGCCGCCGGGGCGGCGCTCGGCGCGGTCCTTGCAACCCACGTTCCGGGCGACATCTTCCGTGCTGTGCTGCCTTTCCTGCTGGTCGCCATCGCACTTTATTTTGCCTTCAAGCCAGATATGGACGACATCGACAAGGTGCGCCGGGTCTCCGCTCTGGCCTTCGCGGCGCTCATCGTCCCGCTGGTCGGTTTCTACGACGGCATCTTCGGCCCCGGCGCCGGATCTTTCTTCATGCTCGCCTTCGTCGCGCTTGCGGGCTACGGCGTGCTCAAGGCCACGGCGCACACCAAACTGCTCAACTTCGCTTCCAATCTGGGCGCCTTCCTGGTCTTCGCCTTTGTCGGCGTCATCTCCTGGAAGATCGGCCTGGTGATGGGCGTAGCCCAGTTTCTGGGTGCCCAGGCAGGATCGCGGCTCGCCATGCGGCGCGGGGCGCGGATCATCAAGCCGCTGCTGGTCGTCACCTGCACCGCACTTGCCATCCGGCTCGCCGCCGACCCGGCAAATCCGGTCCGGGCCTGGTTGGGCTGGTGACGTGCAGATCTGCCGCAATTCCGCCTTACCAATCGTTTTTGCATTGATGAAGACGCGGCGGTCGGATCAGATCGGAACCAACCGCGCCAGAACTCATTGAAGGACATAATGCGACCATCGCATGCGCCGCGCTGCGAACGCGGTCGCGGGCATGGATCATCTCAAAAGGAGAACCCCGGTGACCCCGATTCACATGACTGCCTTGATGCTTGTTGCCGGTTTGGCTCTGTCGGGCTGCAGCGACTCCTCCGACGCCGACGAGGCGCGTGCTGCCCAATCCCAGACCACGGAAATTGCCCAGGCGACAACGCCCGCACGCCGGGCCGTCGGCCCGTCCAGCCCCGAAATCGACGCCCTCAAGGCAGAGCGCGACCAGGCCAGCGGCGCGCTCATCGAAATCCGCAAAACCGTTGCAACCCTGGAAGCGGATCGCGAGACCAAGGCCGCAGCCCTTGCTGCGGCCATCGCAGCCGATGAAACAGAAAAGGTGACTGCTTTGAACGCAGAGCTTGCCATGATGGACCTGATGCTGGCCGACCAGAAGGCGCTCAACGTCACCATGTTTCGCGCGTTCAAGGAGTTGATCGCCAGACACCAGGCGGCGGTCGACGCGGCGAGCTGATCGCTGCGGGATTTGGTCCCGTTCGCGTCTCGGCCCGCACCGCGTCAGCCCCCACCGGTTCATATGCCAACCGGGTCAGCCCCCATTGAGCTCGCGCGGTTGGGTCAGAACTCCACCCCGATCTGGGCTTTGATGCCTGATCGGAACGGGTGCTTGACCATCTCCATTTCGGTGACGAGATCTGCAAACTCGATGAGTTCGTCTTTCGCATTGCGGCCGGTCAGCACGACGTGGGTCATCGCTGGCTTTTCGGACGCAAGGAACGCGATCACCTCGGCCACGTCGAGATAGTCGTACCGGATGGCGATGTTGATCTCGTCCAGAAGAACCATCGAGTTGCGCGCGTCACGGATCATCTCCTTGGCCTTGCTCCACGCCGCCTGCGCCATCTCCACATCGCGGGCCTTGTCCTGGGTATCCCAGGTGAAGCCTTCGCCCATGGTGTGGAACTGGCAAAGGCTCGAGAAATGGCTCAGGATCAGGTCGCGCTCACCGGTCGACATGGCCCCCTTGATGAACTGGACGACGGCGCTCGGCTTGCCATGCGCAATGTGGCGAAAGATCATCCCGAACGCGGCTGAGGATTTGCCCTTGCCCTTGCCTGTGTGGACGATGACCAAGCCTTTCTCGCCGGTCTTGGTGGCCATGATCTTGTCACGCGCAGCCTTTTTCTTCGCCATCTTTTCGGCGTGGCGGGCATTGAGATCGGCCTCGCTCATCGTATCGGTGATCTTTTCGCGCTCGCTCATGGTCGCTTTGTCCTTATCTTTTATCATTCTTGGCCTGCAAACCGCGCAAGGTCAAACCGCGCCGAGTTGGACCGCGGCGTCCACAACCCGCGGTCGATCGCGTCTTCAAACCGGGCGGCGATCTCGACAAGTGCATCGGGGTTCTTGTCTTTGAGGAAGGCCACGACGTCGCTGTCCCCCAGATAGGCCTGATAGACAGCTTCGAAATGGGCATCGCGCACCGCCCCGGTGGTGGCGGCGAAGGCGAAGAGATAGTCGACCGTGGCCGCCATCTCGAATGCACCCTTGTATCCATGGCGCATGCAGCCCGCGATCCACTTCGGATTGACCGCACGGCCACGCACCACGCGCGCGATCTCCTCGTCGAGCGACCGGATCACGGGGCGCTCCGGACGGGAATGGTCGTTGTGGTAGATGGCCGGCCGCGCACCCTTCAGCGTTTCCACCGCTGCCGCCATTCCACCTTCGAATTGGTAGTAATCGTCGGAATCCAGAAGATCGTGCTCACGGTTGTCCTGATTCTGGACCACCGCTTCCACGGTCGAAAGCCGCGTCTCAAACAGCCCGCGCGCCGCCTGCCCTTCCGTTTCCGCACCATAAGCGTAGCTGCCCCAGACCAGATAGGCTTCCGCGAGATCGGCGCGGTCACCCCATCCGCCTTCGTCGATCAACGCCTGGAGGCCAGCGCCGTAGGCACCTGGCATGGAACCGAACACGCGGAAGGATGCCCGCCTTGCCGCGTCGTCCGCTGCCATCCCGGTGGCCATCAGGATTGCGGTCTCCCGCCGGGTCCGCGCCGCAAGCGGGTTATCGGCCTCCTCCTCGTCAAGCCCGGCAACAGCGCGCGCCGCCCGGTCGAAAAGCGCGATCTGGTCCGGGAATGCATCCCGGAAGAAGCCGGAAATCCTCAGCGTGACGTCAACCCGCGGCCGCTGCATCAGTGCAAGCGGCACGATCTCGTAGCCGGTCACACGCCGGGAGGCCGTATCCCAGACCGGCCTGGCGCCGATGAGCGCCAGAGCCTGGGCAATGTCGTCGCCGCCAGTGCGCATGTTGGAGGTTCCCCAGGCGGTGATTGCCACCGACGTCGGCCATTCCCCGTGATCCTGCGCATGACGCAGCACCAGCAGCTCGGCCGATTTCCGCCCCAGTTCAAAGGCAGCGGGCGTGGGCACCGCGCGGCTGTCGACGGAATAGAAATTGCGCCCTGTTGGCAGCACGTCAGGCCGTCCGCGCGTGGGCGCGCCCGATGGCCCCGGCAGCACGAAACGCCCGTCAAGCGCCCTCAGCAGACCCTCGATTTCCGCCGGACCGGAGGCGATCACCGAAGGTCGGATGCGGATGTCGATCTCGGCCATCACAGCGGCCGTTTCGACCCAACCGTCTGGGACAGGGATTTCGCCGGCCACAAGCTGCGCGGCGAGCAATTCGATGCGCTCCACGGTATCGCCGTTCGTGCGCCAGGCATCATCGCTCAGATGCGCGAGGATATCGGGTCTTGGGCCTGCCCATGGTTCGGCCATGGCGCAATCGAGGGGATCGAAAGACCCCTCCTCCTTGGTGCGAGGTGTCGGGCCGGGGTCCCCTCGCGAAAGCCCCCCATCGCGGGCGATCGCCCGGTGCAGGCTATCGTCTCCCGGCCTGTCGCCGCGTTTGAGGCGAGCGAGCGCCACCACCAGATCGGTGAGCAGGCGGCCTTCAGGTGCCAGACCGAAGACATGCAGCCCGTCGCGGATCTGCATCTCCTTGAGATCGCAGAGCCAGGCGTCAAGCTTGCCGAGCGCGAGGTCGGGGTCGTCGTCACCAGTGATTCCAGCGTCGCTGGCAAGGCCCATATCCGTGACGAGATCGAAGATCTGCTGTTTGAGCAGCCGCAGGCGGCGCGGATCGTGGCCAAGGGCCTGGTAATATTCATCCACCAGCGCTTCCAGATCGCGCAGCGGGCCATGGCTTTCTGCCCGCGTCAGCGGCGGGGTCAGATGGTCGATGATGACCGCAGATGTGCGCCGCTTGGCCTGGGTGCCCTCGCCCGGATCGTTGACGATGAAGGGATAGATGTTGGGTGTGGGGCCAAGCGCGGCTTCGGGATGACAGGCGGACGACAGCGCCAGCGCCTTGCCGGGCAGCCATTCGAGGTTTCCGTGCTTGCCCATGTGGATGATCGCGTGAGTGTCGAATTCGATCCGCAGCCACGCATAGAAAGCAAGATAGCCATGCGGAGGCGGCAGGTCGGGGGCATGGTAGCTCTGCTTGGGATCAATATTGTAGCCGCGCGCCGGCTGGATACCGACGACCACCTGGCCGAACCGGTGGAGCGGCAGCACGAAGGCCCCGCCACGCACAAACGGATCGTTTTCGGGCGCGCCCCAGCGCCCGTTGACCGCCTCACGCACAGCCCGATCAAGCGTGTCAAAAAAGCGCTGATAGGCGTCAAGCGCCAGACGCTCGCCGCCCAACCGCGACCGCCCGGGCGCGTTGGTCGGCCCGGCGCGCAGCACGGCCACGAGGGCATCGCCATCGGCGGGCAGCGGACCCGCGGCATAGCCCGCGTGCGCCATGGCCTTGAGGACCTGAATGGCTCCGGCGGGCGTGTCGAGCCCCACGCCATTGGCGATACGGCCGTCCCGGTTGGGATAATTGGCAAGCACCATGGCCACCCGCCGTTCGTTGGAAGGTGTTCGGCGCAGCCGCGCCCACCGGCAGGCCAATTCAGCCACGAAAGCCATACGGTCCGGATCGGGCTCATGGGTGACGATGTTGGTCTCCACCCGCGCATCGAAGCGGGAAGCAGCCTTGAAGCTGACCGCGCGGGTGAGTACGCGCCCGTCGACTTCCGGCAGCGCCACATGCATGGCGAGATCGCGGCTGTTGAGCCCCTGGCTCGAAGCGGCCCAGGCCGCCCGACCACCGCTGGCGAAAACCACTTGCAGCACCGGCGCTCCGGTCGATTCGAGCACCGTTCCCGTGTTCAGAGCGCCCGGCGAGGAAACGGCGAAGCCGGTCGCATTGATCACCACATCCGGCGGCGCGTCGCCAAACAACGCCTCAACGGTTCCCGCCGAGAGCGCATCCTTGAGGCTCGCCACGAAAACCGGCAATGGGTTCACGCCCTGCGCGGCCAGCGCTTCGATCAGCGCCTCGACAGGGGCGGTCTGACCGCTCTGCACCAGCGCCCGGTAGAAGCAGACCGCCACCACCGGCCGGTCGGGGGTCCAGAACCGGGCCTTGATTTGGGCGAGCGTCGGGTGGGCGAGCGTCGGCCACCAGATCCCGGCCTTGACCAGCGGCGCGGCCGGCGGCGGCGGCTCGGCCCCGGTCAGAACCGCTTCTGCGGCGGCAACGAAGGCTGCGACATTGGCAGGTCCACCCTCCACCAGGTAGGACCAGAGCCTTCCTGTCGCCTCCGGCGGCACGGTGGAATACGCTGTGAGCCCCGGATCCGGCCGATCGTCGCCCGGCAGCGCCACCATGGGAACCCCCCCGGCTCGGGCCGCCGCATGGAGCGATTGGAGTGCGTGGCCGAAATAGCTCGCGCCACCGAGCGCCCGCACGATGATCAACCGGGCGTGGCGCGCCGAGCGGGCCACATACGTATCCATCGACATCGGGTGCTTGAGATCGGTCAGATTGGCCAGCCGCCACGCAAGGCTTCCAGCGCTGACCCGAGCCGTTGCCACTGCGGCCAGTTCGGTGTCCGCCGCACTCAGAAACAAAACGTCACCCCGGCTCTGGCCAAGGTCGATCGCCTCGCCGCCGTCCGACAGTTCTCCCTTTTGGGCAACGAGAAGATGCATCGTGCAGGATCGTCCTCAGGCTGCCAGCGCCATCAGACCTTGCCGGATGGCGGCTTCGTCCATGTCGTGCAGGCCAATGACGACCAGGCGGGTCGCCCGCGGTTCTCCTTTGGCCCAGGCGCGGTCGAAATAGGTATCGATCCGCGAGCCGACGGCCTGAATGACCATCCGCATCGGCTTGCCGGGCACGTCGATGAAGCCCTTGAGCCGCAGGATGTCGTGGGCGACGATCAGGTCCTTGAGCGAATCGGCGAACGCACCCGGATCGACAATCCCGCCGATCTCAGAGATGAAGCTGTCGAATTCGTCGTGATCGTGATCATGCCCGCCTTCGTCGTTGCCTTGGTGGGCTGCTTCGTGCTCCAGTTCGTGCTGGGACTTGCGGTTGACGATATCATCCTCGGTGCCCACACCCAGGCCGAGCAACAACTCTGGTGCCACTTCGCCGTGGCGGGATTCGATCATCGCCGGCTTGCGCGCCAGATGCGCATGAATATCGCTGCGGATCGCCGCCATCTGCTCGGGGCTGACGAGATCGGCCTTGTTGAGCACGATCAGGTCGGAAGCCGTAAGCTGGTCCTCGAACAAGTCCTCAAGCGGGCTGTGATGGTCGAGCTGGTCGTCGGCCTGCCGCTGGGCGTCGACCTTGTCGTGATCGTCGGCAAAGCGCCCGGCGGCAACCGCGTTGCAATCCACCACCGTCACCACACCGTCGACCGTCACTTCGGTCTTGATGCCCGGCCAGTTGAAGGCCGCCACCAGCGGCTGCGGCAGCGCAAGTCCGGAGGTTTCGATGACGATATGATCGGGCCGGTCCTTGCGGGCGAGCAACTTCTCCATGGTGGGAATGAAATCATCGGCCACCGTGCAGCAGATGCATCCGTTGGTCAGTTCGACGATGTCCTCCTCGCGGCAGACCTCGACGCCGCAGCCGCGCAGGACCTCGCCGTCGACGCCAAGATCACCGAATTCGTTGATGATCAGCGCGATCCGCTTGCCTTTGGCGTTCATGAGCATGTGCCGGATCAGGGTGGTTTTGCCAGCGCCGAGAAATCCGGTGATGACGGTGGCGGGAATTTTCTGGTTCTGCATGGTCAACCCTTCAGTTTGAGCGGCAGTCCGGCCGCCACGAAATAAACGTCGTCGGCGAGCGCGGCGATTCTCTGGTGCAGGCGGCCGGCATGGTCGCGGAAAGCCCGCGCCATGGCGTTGTCGGGCACGATCCCGAGGCCGACCTCATTGCTGACGAAGACGACCGGTCCCGCCAGATCCGGCAAGATGACGCACAACCGGTCGAAGGCGGCCTCCATATTCTGCTCGGCCATCATCAGGTTGGTCACCCACAAGGTCAGGCAATCGACCAGCACGGGACGGTTCATCCTTGCCTCGGCCATCAGCACGTCGGCAATGCGGACCGGTTCATCAATGGTCGTCCAGCCCTGCCCGCGCCGGCTTCTGTGCAGGGCAATGCGGCTTTCCATCTCGGCGTCCCAGGCCTGACCGGTGGCGAGATAGAGCCTCTCGCGCGCCGCCGCCTCGACCATGCGTTCGGCAAAGACCGACTTCCCCGACCGCGCGCCGCCAAGAACCAGAGTGAGCCGCGCCGCCACCGGCCGCGCCGCCATCTCGCTCATATCGGCTCAGCCGGGGCGGCGCGCGACAGGAAATAACCAAGTGCCGCACCCAGCACGAGCCAGAAGAAGAGCGTCGTTGCCAAGGCCGCCGCAGCATATTCCGAAGCAAGAAAAGCCGGAACATTGCTGGCGATGTCGGTGGGTCGGGGCGCACCGTAGAGATGTGGGGCGACGATCAGCGCAAGACCCGCAATCTTGAGCGCGATCTCGTGGCGCAGGGCTACCAGATAGAGACCTCCGGCCGACAGCGTCGCGGTCGCCACCCACCACAGCTGCCGGGCCTGCAGATCGATATGCGGGAACCCGGGCAGTTCGGGCGGCAAGCCCCAGCCAGGTGCAAGCTGCACCACAAACCAACCGGCCGCACCAAGCGCCAGCCCCCGCCCGAGCGCTTCCCGGCCCTTGGGGAACTCTATGCCTGCCAGCAATGCGGCAGCTGCCAGCATCAGCGCGAAACCGCCGCCTGCAACCAGATTGGCAAGCACGGTGTTGCCGAACCGGCCAAGTCCGGGCGCAGCGCCCTCATCGTCATGGGCGTGGGCGTGCGCACCCGTACCCTCGGCGCGACTGAGAGCGGCCGTGTCGGCCGGGCTATGGTGATGACCGCCGCTGTCGGCGGTCTCGTAGCTTTCGGCCTGAAGGATGAGTGGAACAACCTTCACATATTGGGCGGGCGTCATCGCCAAACCGGCGATCAGCCCGGCGGCAAGGGCCGCCAGGATCAATCTGACAATCATCGGATCAGTCCCTCAGTGGCAGGGAAAGCCGTAGGAATGCCGGGTGTCATGCGCCGCATTGTGCAGCGTCGCCGAATTGGCGAGACCGACGCCAAACACGAGGAAGCCGCCGAGAAAAAGCGCGATGAGACCAGCGATCATGCGGGTTGTGTCCCGCGTTGTGGGCGATGAAGAAACCAGATGCGCAGCCATGACAACCTCCGTGAATGGCGCCGGAAGACTACCTCTTCCAAGGTCCGGGAAAGGGTTCCCGTCACCAAATGGCAGGTCTCCTGGCTCGCGGGTCACGGCAACATGTGTTGCCTTCGGCGATTGTCGGCCTTCCCGGAGCTGCTGCGGTCATGAAAGCGGGACGATTCGTAGAAAAAGAGGCGTCCACGCCCGGTTGTTCATGCCGCCACCTCCAGTGGCTTGGCCGGTCATTGGCGTCAAGAACGGATCAAGCTTGATTGCCCGCCCCGTCACCTTTTGTCCTGACCGGTGACATTCGCCTCGCCGCTCTACAGTCGCGGGGTCGGCTGCGATAAGGATGCCCAGCTTGGGTCCATCCCGTCGCATTCCCTTTTGATCCTGGAATGCAACTTGCGCCCCGGGAACCATTCAGTAAAGCAAGTGTTAGTTGCCGCTCCCGGACGTGTCAACTGCAATTGCGCGGCTGCTCATCGTATCGATGCCGCATGTGTGACAATCGCATCAAACCCGGTGATCCGATCGAGGTCGCGGGCGATCTCGTCCAGCGCGGCATCAACATCGGCCCGGTAGTCGGCCATGCCGGTCCGGATGCCGAAATCCGAAAGCAGCGCGGCCCGAAAAGCATCGGAGGAAAACAGGCCGTGCAGATAGGTGCCGAAGACGCGTCCGTCAGGCGAGGTCGCCCCGTCGGGACGCCCGTCGATGTCGGCGAAGGGGCGCGCGCAGTCGGGCCCCGACGTGACGCCGAGATGAATTTCGTACCCCGAAAGCGCCGCCGCGTGGGCGCGCGCGCGGGCCGTCACATTGCGCAGCGTCTTCTCTGGGGCCATTTCGGTATCCACATCGAGGAGACCGAGCCCGTCGACGGCTTCGCTCCCGCCTTCAAGCCCCAGCGGGTCGGCGACCCGCCGCCCCAGCATCTGATAGCCCCCGCAGATTCCGATGATGCGGCCGCCGCGACGATGATGGGCCAGGAGATCGCGATCCCACCCCTCGGCCCGGAACTGGGCGAGGTCGGCGATGGTCGATTTCGACCCCGGCAGAATGACGAGTGCCGCGTCACCCGGCAATCGCTCGCCGGGCCGGACAAAGACGAGTTCGACATCGGGTTCGGCCCGGAGCGGATCAAAGTCGTCGAAATTGGCGATCCGCGACAGCATCGGGACCGCAATTCGCAAGCCCCGCGCCTCACCTCGGGCGAGCCGTTCGAGCGCCACTGAATCCTCGGCCGGCAGCCTTGCTGCTGCCTTGAGCCAGGGGATGACCCCCAAGCAGGGCCAGCCGGTATGCGCGCCGATGGCCAAAAGTCCGTCGTCAAACAGGCTGACGTCGCCGCGGAACTTGTTGATGAGATAACCGACAACCATCTCCCTGTCGCCGGGCGGAAGGATCGCGTGGGTGCCGACAAGCGAGGCGATCACGCCGCCCCGGTCGATATCGCCCACAAGCACGACCGGCACCCGGGCAAGGGTTGCAAATCCCATGTTGGCGATATCGCCTGCCCGGAGATTGATCTCGGCGGGCGACCCCGCCCCTTCTACCAGCACGAGATCGGCGTCTGCGGCGACGCGGGCGAAACTGTCCATGACGGCGGCCATCAATTCCGGCTTGAGCCGCTGGTAATCGCGACCCTTCGCCTGGCCATGCACCCGCCCCTGCACGATCACCTGGCTTCCGGTTTCCGACTGGGGCTTTAGCAGCACCGGATTCATGTGCACGGATGTTGGCACCCGGCAGGCCATTGCCTGAAGCCACTGCGCCCGGCCGATCTCGCCACCATCATCGGTGACGGCGGCATTGTTGGACATGTTCTGTGGCTTGAACGGGCGGACCTTCAGCCCGCGGTTGGCCGCAAGCCGGCAAAACCCCGCCACCAGCACGGTCTTGCCCACATCCGAGCCGGTTCCCTGGAACATCAAAGCCTTGGTCATGCGCCTTGCCTAACCCATCTGCATGGCGGGCGGTCAAGGTATTTTTCCGCATCTGGTGATCGGCAGTTCAGAATCGGCAGAGCCGCTGTTTTCACCGGGCGCAGCGAAACTGAGGCGGCACGCTCGATGGTTGGCCCGGAGACATCATGCCGGATGCAGGAGAGCGGACATGCGAAGACCGCAGGACCTGATTGCAAGTCCTGCGGTCTGCCAAAAGAAGACGCCTGGCGCCTCCACCGATACACGCGAAGGCCGCTACGCCCCGGTACGCAATACCTGATCCGGGGTAGTCGGCGGTTGTCCCCCGCCGTGCAGAAGGTTTAACCCGGACATCCTTACCGGACGGTTAGTGAAAGCCTAACCAATCGTGAATCGCGCTTTTTTTTGAATGTTCCCGTCTGGATAGGCCTGATGGGACATGTCGCCATGTTCCCTTCGTCGCATTTGCGCATGAGAGGTTGATTTCTGATCCCAAGTGCTTAGGCTAGCCCCTGTAAATCAATGGTCAGCGTTTTGCGACAGGGTTCCGCAAGTCGCCCCTGCACCATGCGATGTCGCAATCGTGGCGTGATGGAAACGGCACCTGGTCTTCAATGAACCCAAGGCATTTCGCCTTCAAATCCGACAGATCTCCGGTAAACGCAGTGACCGGGTATCGCAAAACGGGAAATCCACTGCATTAAGACTGGGAGGTCTTACACATGAAGAAGCTCCTCGCTTCCACCATCCTCGCAGCAGGCCTCATGGGCTTTGCTGGTACTGCCTCGGCAGAAGACTGCGGTCGCGTCACGATCGCCAACATGAACTGGGCTTCGGCTGAAGTTCTTGCCAACATCGACTACATCATTCTCAAGGAAGGTTATGGCTGCGAGGCAGAACTCGTGGCTGGCGACACCACCCCGACGCTGACCTCGATGATCGAGAAGGGCGAGCCGGATGTCGCACCGGAGGCCTGGATCAACTCCCTGCGCACGCTGCTTGACCAGGCGACGGCGGAAGGCAAGCTGCACTACGCCTCCGAATCGCTCAGCGAAGGCGGCGTGGAAGGCTGGTGGATTCCCAAGTATTTCGCCGAGGCACATCCCGAAATCAAGACCATCGACGATGCGCTGGCCAATCCGCAGCTTTTCCCTTCGCCCGAGGATGCCTCCAAAGGTGCCGTCTACAACTGCCCTGAAGGCTGGGGCTGCCGCATCATCACCACCAACCTCTTCAAAGCCTATGGCGCTGAAGAAAAGGGCTTCGTGACGGTCGAAACCGGCTCGGCTGCAGGCCTCGACGGATCGATCGCTAAGGCTTACGAAAGCGAGGATCCCTGGCTCGGTTACTATTGGGCGCCGACCGCCATTCTCGGCAAATACGAGATGGTCCGCCTCGAGCATGGCGTCGAACACGACAAGGAAGAATGGGACCGCTGCACGTCGATCACCGACTGCCCCGACCCCAAGAAGAACGCCTGGTCGAAGTCCGAGGTCTACACGGTCGTGACCGACGGATTCAAGCAGCGCGCCGGTCCGGCCTATGACTATCTCGCCAACCGCAACTGGCCCAACAGCACCGTCAACGGCCTCCTCGCCTGGATGACTGACAACCAGGCCACCGGCGATTCCGGTGCCCGCCACTTCCTCAAGACCAACGAGGACATCTGGACCAAGTGGGTGTCTCCGGAAGCGGCTGAGAAGATCAAGAAGTCGGTTATGTAACCCATCTCGATCCAGTGTGGCGGGCCAAGGCCCGCCCCACATCTATAGAGCCTGACCGATGATGAACCAGCCGCCCATTTGCCGGCTGGCCCCCCCGGTCCCACAACCGTTGGAGCGCGACCAAGGATTTGTGGATAAAG
>JBBQJA010000010.1:0-78375 GCA_038325465.1 Hyphomicrobiales bacterium
ATCAAGGACGTCGTCGCCGCCGGCTCCGAACAGTTGGTCGCTGCCGCGTCCACCCTCAAGTCGGTTGGCACCGCCGTCGCCGGTGATACTGTCTGCAAAATCGGAGCCGATGACGTTTTCGATGGAATTGAATGTATCGCCGAGCGCGCGACCGGTTGTTCCGCCGGTGACCAGTGAGAGCGTCACTGCAAGGCCCGGGCCCGCGTAGGTCACGGTGTCGGTGCCGTCGCCGCCGTTGATGGTGTCGCCGCCGACACCACCGTCGATCGTGTCGTCGCCGTCGTTGCCATTAAGCGTGTCGGAGCCCAGCCCGCCGTCGATGAAGTCGTTGTTGGCACCGCCCGAGAGGGTGTCAGCACCCGCGTTGCCGAAGATCCGGTCGTCACCGACACCGCCGTCGAACGTATCATCACCGGCGGTACCGGTGATGATATCGTTGTTGTCGATCCCTTCGATGGCAATCGTCGCCTTGCCTGACTGAAGACCACCAACTTCGTAAGTGAATGTTTCCGAATCGAAGAGGCCATCGCGCAGGAATTCGAATGCGCCGTTTGGATCGTATGTAAAGTCCCCGTCGGCCTCCAGCGTCAGGAGCGCCCCGGAGGCAAGCAGGATCTCGACGCCCACCAGGCCCGCCTTGCCATTGACGGACGAGATCACGAGTGTGGAATCGACATCGAAGTCGGCACCGTTGCCAGTGTCGGAGAACACGTTGCCGGTGAGCACTTCGGTGTCTTCAATGGCGAAGGCGTCATCATTGACCACCGGGTCATCGTCCACCGCGGTCACGTCGAGCAGGATGATCTCGCTGTCATTGAGCGCCGATCCGCCGGTGTTTCCATTGTCGTTGATATCAACCGTCAGGTCGACATCCGAAGTGGCGTTGGCAGCCGTGGTGAAGGTGAGGTTTGAGCCGGAAATGAAGCTGTTGATATTGGCGAGCGCGCCGACCAGCGTCAGCGCTGAAAGCGTGCCTCCGACGACGACACCGCCCCCGGACGTGGCCAACAGGGTTCCCGTCGCCACGGTGAAGGTGACGGTGACGTTCGCCGAGCCCGCATCAGCGTCGGCAAAGGACACACCCGTGATCGCCGTCGCTGTGTCCTCGTTCACGGCGATGGAGGCAGGCACCGAAACGGTGGGGGCATCGTTGGACGGAGTAACCGTCATTGAAAAAGTCACGTCGTTGACCGAATTGATCCCGTCTGACAGATCGAAACGGAAGCTGTCGGTGATGGTTTCGCTGCCGTCGTGCAGATATTTCAGCAAACCGGCTGCAAGATCAGCCTGACTGAAGCTTCCTCCCACTCCGATGGCCACTTCACCGTTGTCGATGAGCGCGTTGTTGTTGCTGTCAACCCAGAGTGTGCCGTTGCTGGGCCCGATGTCGAGGGTGGCGATGATGCTGGCGTCCGCCGTATCCGGGTCGGAAAAGGACAGCTCAGTATCGGGCCGGATGACGTCGACGAGGCCTTCGACCACGTTCGATGGCGAATTCAGGGACACGCTGGGCGGCAGCGCCGGGTCTTGAACCGTGAAGGCCCCGCCGGTGTAAGGTGCCGGGAAATTGACCGCAGATGCCTCGGTCCAGTTGTTGGGATTGGCGATGGCAGCAAGCAGTTGCGCCTGAGTGCCCGTCACGATGCCGGTGTAGGCGACCGAACCGATATTGGTCGTGGTATCGATGCTGAGCGCATTGGTTCCTTCGGTCAGGCCGGGCGGAAGATTGGTTTCGCCGGAGATGATGACCGGTTGGGATGTTTGAAAGCCATCGACCGGGGCCACGCCTTGGGAATCGACATGCACCGCAAACAGTTCCGTCATGGTGGAACTGTCGGCCACAAAAGTGCCCTGGAAGGCGATCATTTCCTCGCCGATGCCGGAAACGAGGAAGGTGGTGCCGCCGGTGAGCACGGTGCTGCCGCCGCCGGTGGTCGCCAGCGTGTTGGCCGAAGTCTCGGAGACGACGATTACCGTGCCTTTGGAAAGCGCCGTGCCCGATGTCCATGTGACGATCGAATCGCTGGTTTCGTTGGAATATAGGCCCGTCGTCGCGTTGTAGCCGCGGTCGGTGAACTGGATGGTCGTCGACGCATCGACATCTTTGAGCAGAACAAATGTGAAACCATCGCCGGCGCTGCCGTTCTGGCCCGCATTCGCAGCTTCCATTGCGATAATTGCGATGTCGCCGGCTGCCAGTATGGTTGCCATCTGTCTTCTCCTCGTTTGATATCAACGGACGAAAGATCGTATTTCAGGATTGGCTCTGTCTTTTCGATTGCTTTGTCCTGATGTGTGAGCGCCGACTGCCCCCGCCGCGCTTCACCATGCGGGCACGGGGGAGGACAGTCGGCTGTTACTCAGGGTCGGGGCGGATATGCGCCCTGCGTGGCGATGCAGACCAGCATCCCGACGTAGGGGTTCCGGATGTCGACCGGCAGGTTGTTGCCCGCGATGCCAACGGTCGTCGTCGCGGTGCTGGCGTCAAGCGTGCTGTCGGCAGGTCCCGCAGTATAGATATTGGATGCGCCGAGAACCAGGCCAGCCGGTTCGGGGGCGCTCGGAGGATTTTCCGAGCCTCTGACCATGGTGGTCGCCGGGTGAGTGTGAGCGGGCATCTGGGCGACGCTCAGCGTGGTGGTGGGACTGCCCGCCATCTCGCCGATCTGGACGGGAGGGAGACCCTGGCCTGTCCCCGCCCCCAGAACTGTCCTCCCCTGCAGATTGGGCAGTCCAAAAGTCTGCGTTCCGTTGCCGCCGAAATTGGTGCCGAGCAGCGAGAACAATGCGGTATTCTGGGAGATGGACAGCGTCTGCCCGTTGGCGGGCAGCCAGCCGTTCGGGCAATAGGTAAAGGCCACGGTCATGATTTCGCCGATCCAAGGGTCGGTTCCCGCGTGAGCGGCCTGCTGCGTGCCGATCAGCGTCGATCCTGCCAAGAGCGCTGCGGCGATCCATTTCGTTGTCTTCATGTGGTCAGTCTCCCCAGTTTCGCCACAAAGACGCAGTCTCGCCAGCGCAAGCTCACGAGACAGGATTTATTGCAGCTGTTGCCGATTCCCTTTAAATACCACTGCGAACATACAATTTCTCGGTCGGATGAGTCTAGATGTCATGTAAAAATTATGTTTCGAGAAAAACCAGTAGATTTTAAAGGGTAAAAGTGGAAATTTGAAACTGGACGATCTGTGTATATATTAGATTTTACACGGAAATCGGGAAATATCCCGGTCTGGGTTGAAATTTTTGCTACAGCGCCGCGCGTTTTTTCAGGCGCGTGAATGCCGCTGTAAAACATAGAATGAATGCATGTCCGTTATCGCACAAATGAATCCATTCGTGCGCGACATGCACGAGTGGTGCGATCCTGACAGATAGTTCGCATCTGCCAGGACAAATCGCCCCGCCAGATCAATAGCTTGTGGGCTGACTTTTCGAAACGGATGGGAACCAAATGTCAAATTCAATCCACTAGGCACCATGATCAGCATGAACGTCCAACAGCAAGAGTGACGTCAGTTGGAACGGTAGAGATCGGCGCGGGTCGGCGGCAGGGATGACGGTCCGCGACGGGAAATCGACGCCACCGTCTGGTAGAGCTTGACGGTGTTGCGCTCAAAGGCAATCGAGCAGCCACCGAGATAGACCAGCCAGAGCCTCGTCTTGACTTCGCCCACTTCTTCAACAGCCTCGTCATAGCGGGCGCTGAGCCGGTCGTGCCAAAGCCTGCAAGTCCGCTGGTAATGCTCCCGCCAGTTTTCCACATCATGAACCTCGAAGCCGTGCTGCTCAAGCATCATGACGGTGTTGCCGATGTGGTCGAGTTCGCCACCCGGAAAGATGTATTTCGTCAAAAGCTTGAACTCGGCGTTCTTGCGCCGGAAGGTCTTGGCGTCCTTCTTGGCCGGCCGGGTGATGGCATGGTGGAGATAGAGACCTCCGGGCTTCAGGACGCGCGCCACGGTCGAATAGTAGGTGGGGTAATTGTCGATGCCGATGGCTTCGTGCATGCCGATGGAGGATATCTTGTCGAACGCGCCTTCGACTGTGGCATAGTCCCTGAGTTCGAAGCGCACCTGGTCGGCAAGGCCGAGTTCCGCCGCCCTCGCCGTGGCAAATTCGAGCTGGCGCGTCGACAGCGTCACACCGGTCACCCGCACACCGTGATGGCGCGCCGCATGGAAAGCCAACGCTCCCCAGCCGAAACCGATGTCGAGCATCTCCTCGCCAGGCTTCAGTCTGAGTTTGCGGCAGATCATCTCGAGTTTGTCGGCTTGCATCTGCTCGATGTCGTTGCCCATGTCGGTGGCGTAACCGCACGTGTAGACCATCTCCTTGTCGAGAAAGAGCTGGTAGAAGGCATTTGAGACGTCATAGTGGTACTGGATGTTCTTCTCGTTCTCCGCAGCGTTGCCATCGGAGGGCTTTTCATCTGGTTGGCTTTCGAGCGGCCAGGGTCCGCCTCGGTTCACGAACAGAAACCGTCGCAGCGTGTTGAAAACCATGAATTTTGACAATACCTTATTGATCTCGCGCGTGCGCACATTCGGCTTGCGCGCCACGAGGTCGAACATGTCGCCGTTGACAAGGTCGATCCGCCGCGAGACCCACAGATTGAGCAGCGTCTCGCCGGTGGGCTTGCGCAGGAGTGCTGCAACCACGCCTTCATCGGAAAGCGCGATCGCGAAAGCATCCGACGCCAAATCATCAGGCACGGTCGAGCCGTCCCAGAGCCGGAAGCCGATGTCGAGCTTGAGGCTGTCGCATGCATGGGCAAGCAGGCGGCGAAAGCACTTGACCCGTCCGATGGCCGCCATGCGTTGATGCTCCTCGTTGATGTGAATGTGGAAATTCCCGCGGACCGCCAGCCCAGGCGGGAGGCGGGCGTACCCTGTTGCGCCGCACTCTGTTGCGCCGCACTTTGTCGCAAACCAGTGCGCCGGGCAAGCCTGCCGAGAGGCCGCTCTCGTCAGCCCAGCTCGGCCCAGAAGACGGCATGGCGCTTTTGCGTCCGCCGCAGGTGCGCGACGTAAGCGTTGTGGTCGGGATGTCCCGCCCAGTCGTCCACCACCGCAGCCAGCATCGTGGCGTCGCGCATCTGGCCAGCCGCCTTTGAAAATCGACGGGTTCGCCCGCGGGCGAGTGTTGCATCCACAAGGCGGCGCAGCAGCAGCACCGCCGCCAGCGGATATTTTGACTGCAGAAGATCGGCGGCACCGGTGAGGTCCGCCTCGGCCTCGCCGTCGAGGTCTGCGACGCGTGCCTTTACGAGCCGGGCAGCCCGGTCCGGGGAGGGCCAGGCCAGCAGGAAGGCAAGCGCCCTCTGGGCGTCGGGATGCGCTGCGGCAAGATCGAGCGCGCGCCTTTCCACCTCGATGTCGTCGAAATCCGGCAGTCGGCGCAGATGGTCGCGCAAACTCGCCTGGGTGAGGTGGCGGCTGAAGTCCTCCCAGCGCAGCGCCTGCGCCTCCGCCTGCCGGCCGAGCGCTTCCAGACACGCGAGCCTTGCTTCAAACCAGGCGGTCGCCGCCCCATGATGGGCAGGCGGATCGTGACGGTTCAGCGCCACCAGTGCCTCTTCGGACCGTCCGGCAGCCATGAGCCTTGTGGCAATGGCGGTTGCCCCGACCGATGTCCGCCGCATGTCTTGAGGCATGAGCGCGATATAGCCGTCGACATCGCCCTCCGCATCGACGATCGCCTGCAGGCTGGCCCTGAGGCGAACGCCCGTCACGAACGCTTCGGTCGGCCGCCTGCCCTCGGTCCGACCGGTCGCCTTCGGTTCTGTCGCGGCAAGTTCACGGCTGATCAGCGCCTTGAGTGCGGCCATTCCGGCGCCGCCGAGCGCCGGCGCCAGATCGCTGACAAGCGCGTTGAACTGGCCGTGGCCGTTGTCTGCCAAGGCCCCAAAGGCCCGTTCGGCCAACCGCAAAGGATCGGGCTGCAGACACTGCGCGATCTGGCCGGCATCGACGGCTGCTGCGGCGAAAATGGCCGCCAGATCGCCGTTGTCGTCGGTCCGCGCCATCAACGCGCCGGCAAGCCCGATCAGCTCCCAGATGAGGTCGTGGGCTCCGCTATGGCTTTGGGCGGCAACGGTGGTGGCAATGGCAACCCGCTGCGCCTCAAGGTCCTTGGCAAACGCCTTTCGCCGTCGCCAGCCGATGAAGCCTCCGCCACGCCTGAGCGCGGCGAAGCGTTTGCGAATTTCAAGCGCCACCTCATCGGTCCCGATGGCGGCGGCGAGTTCGAGCCGAAGTCGCCGTTTTGCCACCGCGCTGCCAGTGCTGATCTCCAGGAGAAGATCTGCCAGGCGTGAGGCACCCAGCGCCTCCAGATTGGCCGCATTGAGTGTCTTGCCGATTTTCCTGCCGGTCGCCGCCATGCCTTGCCTCCCGTCCCGCGTTCCCATTCCCCGTAAGATATGCAGCGGCCCCGACCGCTGGATCAAGCCTCGCCCGGCCCCCAACCAGGCTCCCCCTCAAACTGCCCCCCACGCAGGCCCCGCGACGTCGCGCAGACGATCTGCTGCATCGTCCAATCCGTACCCTGTTGTTAAGTCAAACGGAGTTCGAGGCGATCACGAAGCCTGAATTGTTTTCCCGCCGCGCCATCCTCTCTGTCCTGGTGCCAAGGCCAGTCCTCATCCCGGCCCTGTCCGCCCCTATAGCGGCGCAGTCGGAGGCAGACCTCTGGCGCGCCCTCGGCACAGACAGACCCGCGATCGGCAGGCGAGGGCGCTGACCGCCTGGCTCAGGGACCGCACGCCCGACAGCCCGACCGTTCTCGTCACCCACCAGGTCAATATCACCGCATTGACCGGCCTGGTTCCCGCCTCGGGCGAGATCTTGGTTGTGCGTCTGGACGCGGGCGGTATACGTGAAATCCTCGGTCGACTTTAAAGCCGCCGCCAGATCCCCTGTTCTACAGCCCCTAAACCCGTCTGTTAAACCGCTTTTGCGCGCATTCGTGCCCAGGCTGCCAGCGCCCGGACCGTTTCGCAGCGCTCGTGCTCGGCGCGGATGCGCGCGACGAAAGGCAGGATCTTGGCTTCCGGTGTTGCTCGGGCCCGGTGAAACGCTTCCGTAACCCGGACAATCGCATCGATCACACTGGGAAAGCACGCGCAGCATTTTCCGCGTTTGCGCATGGCGTGGTAGACCATTCCCGGCGTGATCAGGTTCCACTCGTCGGTCTTCAGGAAGTCCGTGATCACGGCTTCGATCTGGGAGAGCGTAAGGATATTGCAGCTGCAAACGATCATGGGGGCGATCACTCACTGAAACGACGGCTTTTCTGTTGACGTGGCCCGCCCCGATCCTCTGATTTCAGGCTTTTGCGGTTCAGGCGCGCTTGCACATGACGTGCATCAATTCCACGGTTTTTGCAAGCTTGGCCTGACCATCCGCATCGTGACGCTGTGCTGGTTGCCGGTCACTGAAGGGTAAAATGAGCGGGCGGCATGTGCAGCGGATCGGGCAGATCCTCTGCGCTGACCGAGCCGAGGATGGCGCTCAGAACAGCGCACGGGATCGGCAGAAGCGTCTGTCCCAGTCCACGCAAGAGAAAAGCGAAGGTACCGGCTGAACAGGCCAGCAGTTGCACCCGCGCCGGACAGGCGAGTTCGCCAAGGCACAACGTCACGCCGGACTGATCGCCATGCTGCAGCCCGGCAACCAGGCCAAGAATCAGCGCCTCGTCCCGGCACAATGCATTGCATTCTGTCTCGAGCATCCGCAGCGGGCACCGCGCGCAGAGCCCGGTGGTTTGGATGAAATGATGAAAAGCACAGAGTACGGTGCGGCCGTTGTCCGGGCCGAGAGCCTCGACATAAAGCTGGACGAGGGATTGGATTGGCACCTGAGCCTGGTCACGGACCCCTGATGTCCATGTGCGGTAGCCTTCGAGCACCAGCCGCTCGGGCGCGCGGGACAAGTAGCGGGTGATATCGTCTGAACGGACGTCGCGCCTGAATGTCACTTGCCAAATCCATAAATATGACTCTATTTGTCATGTTTATGACGATCGCAAACATGTGTCAATGAGTCATGGTCGCTGCCTCAGCCCCGCCGCGCGGCAAAGAACGTCTTGAGCAACGTTTTCGCCTCGCTTGCCGCGAGCCCCGGATAGACGTCGGGGGCATGGTGGCAGGTCGACTGGCTGAAGAAGCGGACGCCGCTGACCACCGCGCCGCCCTTCTCGTCGTCTGCGCCGAAATAGAGCCGCCTGAGACGGGCGAAGGAAATCGCGGCCGCGCACATGGTGCAGGGCTCGAGCGTCACGTAAAGATCCGCGCCCAAGAGGCGTTCGGTGCCCAGGCGCGCGGCCGCTGCGCGGATGGCGAGTATTTCCGCATGGGCGGTGATGTCGGAGAGGTGCCGGGTGCGGTTGCCGTCTGCGGCGATCACCTCGCCATTGTATACGACAACCGCGCCGACCGGGACTTCACCCCGATCCGCCGCCAGCCGCGCTTGGGCAAGCGCTGCATCCATATAGCCGTGGCCGGTCATGGCCGTACTCCAGTCCCGTTGCTGCGCATGAAACCCCTTAACCCTTGCCTCCCAACCTGATAGGACGGCTTCCAAGGCCAGCGCCCGTCCTTGCCCGTGGGCAATCCGAGGTCGTGCGATCGCCGACCCAATCAGATGGACCGCCTGACGCAACGACAGTCCGCGTCTTTCCGTCCCGAGGCAGGCAAACAACATATGACCGGACAAGACAAGCCCAGGCGCGGCGGCAAGCCGCCCGCAAAACCCGTAAAGTCGTCTGAGACCGCCGCATCGCAGGGCGAAAGGCCGGTTGGGCCGCTCAAGGCTGTGGCAAGGCCTGCTGCCTCCGACGCGGATGTCGAAAGCGGCCGCATCGCCAAGATTCTCGCCCGCGCCGGCGTCGCCTCGCGACGCGATGCCGAGCGGATGGTTGAGGAGGGCCGCGTCAAGGTCAACGGTCGGCGGCTCGATTCGCCCGCAGTGGTGGTCTCGCTCAAGGATGTGATCGAGGTTGACGGCGAGGTGATCGATGGCATCGAGCGGACCCGGCTGTGGATGTACCACAAACCGGCCGGCCTCGTGACCACCAACAAGGACCCCGAAGGCCGGGTGACGGTGTTCGACAGGTTGCCCAAGCACCTTCCGCGGGTGCTCACGGTCGGCCGGCTTGATATCAACACCGAAGGCCTGCTGCTGCTGACCAATGACGGCGGGCTCGCCCGGACGCTCGAGTTGCCCACCACCGGCTGGCTTCGGCGCTATCGCGTGCGCGCCCACGGCGACATCAGCCAGGAGGCGCTCGACCGGCTGAAGGACGGCATCGCTGTTGACGGTGTGCTCTATGGTGCCATCGAAGCCACGCTTGACCGCCAGCAAGGCCACAATGTCTGGATCACGATGGGTCTGCGGGAAGGCAAGAACCGTGAGATCAAGAACGTGCTCGGCACGCTAGGCCTCGACGTCAACCGGCTGATCCGCATTTCCTTCGGGCCTTTCCAGCTGGGCGATCTCAAGGAAGGCGAGGTGGTCGAGGTCCGCAGCCGGACGCTGCGCGACCAGTTGGGCCCGCGGATGATCGAGGAGTCGGGTGCCAATTTCGACGCCCCGCTTGTCGATCACACGCTGCCGCCAGCCCTCAAGCCCGAAGCCCTCAAGCCCGAAGCCCGCAAGCCCGAAGCCCGCAAGTCCGAAGCCCGCAAGTCCGAAGCCCTCAAACACGAGATCGCAAAGCCCGAGACCGCAAAGGTCAGGGAACCAAAGAAGCCTGTGGAAAGGGAATGGATCTCGAGTTCCGAGAAGCTTGAGCGTGCCCGTGGACGGCTCGACACCAGGCCCGGAAGTTTCGGCAAGGGCAAGCCTTCTGCCGATCGCGGCGAGCGGCGGGACCGTGACGACCGCGGGCCGAAATCGGATCGGCCCGGCCGGCCTGACAAGGGCGAGCGCCGGGACTTCGGACCGAAAGATTTCGCAGCTTCCGACCGCAAGCCTGCCCGCGGCGGCGAGGGCCGTCCCCCGCGCGAGGGCCGCCCACCGCGAGAGGGTGACGCTGCAGACGGCCCCGTGCGCCGCAGCTTCGTGCAGCGCAGCCGTGGCTCCAATGTCTGGATGGCGCCGGGCGCACGGCCCTTGAGCGATGCCCAGGCGGCAAAGGCCCGGGCCAAGGCAGACGGCCGCAAAGGCGAGCGCACTGGCACCGGAGGCAAGCCTGCCGCAGCGCGCACCAGGACCGTATCGAGCACCGCTTCTGGTGACGTCTCGGGTCTGGCACCCGGCACTATCCGTCCTGTCCGCAAGCCGTCCACACCCCGCGACGAAGCGAGGGAAGCCACCCGCAAGGGCAGTTTCCCCAAGGCCCGCGCCAAGCCGCGCCCTGCCCGAGACGCTGAAGGACCTTCGGATCGAAGCGCCGGGGCTGCGGGCGACAGGCCGCGTGGAAAGCCTGCCAGTGTGCGGGCTGAAGGTGACCGTCCGCAAACCGCGCGGGCCCCTGCGGGCAAGCCGTTCGGCAAACCCGGTGGCAAACCGTTCGCAAAACCATTCGGCAAACCGTCAGGCAAGCCATCCTCAACCACGGGCAATGCGTTTAAACCGGGTGGCAAACCGGGCCCGAAGGACGCGCCGACACGAGGCAAGGGACCCGGTGCGGATCGTCGGCGGTGAGTTTGGCGGCCGAAGCCTGGCTTCGCCGAAGTCCGCTTCGATCCGGCCGACCACGGACCGGACGCGCGAAAGCCTGTTCAACATCCTGACCCACAGCTATCACGAGGCGCTTGCCGACACCCGCATGCTTGATCTTTTCGCCGGGACCGGCGCGGTTGGCTTTGAGGCATTGTCACGCGGTGCCCGCTACGCGCTGTTCGTCGAGCAGGGCGCCGAAGGCCGGGCGTTGATCCAGACCACCATCCAGGCACTTGGCCTTGAGGGCCGCACGCAGCTGTTGCGCAGAGACGCCACCCGCCTGGGCGTTGCGGGGACGGCGGGACAGTTCGATGTTGCCTTCGCCGATCCGCCTTATGGCAAAGGTCTTGGTGATCAAGCGCTCGGTGCGGCGGCGGAAGGCGGTTGGCTGGTTCCAGGCGCGCTTGTGCTTCTGGAGGAGCGCACCGACATCCGCCCAGCACTCGGCGAGGCGTTCAAACCTCTGGAGATGCGCCTATTTGGCGATACAGCAATCTGGTTTTTCCGGTATGCTCCAACCTGACCGCATCATGTGGCGACCAAGCCGACACACTGAGTTCTGGCAACGGACCGCAAGAGGATACCATCCATGGCGATCAGCGCGACAAGACCGTGGCGGACCCGTAAAGCGCCGAAGGCTGGTCTCGAAGACGTTGCCGTCGGCGGTCTGATCGCCGGACCCGCACCTTTGGCTGCGGCGATATCGACGCGTGCTGCGCGCTCCGGCGATCCGACGGTCGCCATCGCCTTTGGTGGCGGCGGCGCGCGCGGCCTCGCCCACATCCACATTATCGAGGCGCTGGACGAACTGGGTATCCGGCCGGTGGCAATCTCCGGCTCGTCCATCGGTGCCATCATGGGCGCGGGCATGGCTTCGGGCCTCTCCGGCCTTGAAATCCGCGATCACGCACTTTCCACCGTCGGCAGCCCGTCCACGGCGCTTGGCCGGATCTGGCGCGCCCGGCCCAACACGGTCAAGAACGCGATTGAAGGCGGTTGGCGGCTCGGCCAGTTCAACATCGAGCGGATCATCGAAGCCCTGTTGCCCAAGCGGGTCGCGGCGACCTTCGAGGAGCTTGAAATCCCGACCAAGATCCTTGTCACCGACTACTTCGAGCATTGCGAGGTGGTCTGTGACAGCGGCAATCTGCGCAATGCCATCGCCGCCTCCGCCGCCATTCCCGCCGTCTTTCGGCCGGTCTGCCGCAACGGGCGCATTCTGATTGATGGCGGTATTTTCAATCCCGTGCCCTTCGACCATCTCGCCCACCTTGCCGACATCGTCATCGGCATTGACGTTGTCGGTCTGCCTGCGGGCGAGCCAGGCCGTCTGCCCTCCACCGTGGATCTGATGTTCGGCGCAAGCCAGCTGATGATGCAGTCGATCATCGAAATGAAACGCAAGGCCGCGCCGCCGCATATTTTTCTGCGTCCGGACGTCCACTCGTACCGGGTGCTCGACTTTCTGAAGGCAAAAGAAATCCTGGCCGCATCGGCGGGCATCCGCGAGCAACTCAAGCGCGATCTCGACGCCGCCTTCACCTTTTTCCCCCAGCGCGGGGACCCGATGTCAGAGAGTTGACGCCTTGCCGCTGGTGAAGGCGGACTGGCTGGCAGCCGGGGTGAGCACCTGCGGTTGGCCGCCGCCCGGGCCTTCGTCACGCTCTGCGATCCGGCCGATCACCCTGAAGCAGACCACCGCGGCGGCGATGCCGAATACCACTGCTCCCAAACCGTAGCCGGCCAGCGCGCCGGTCGCACCATACCAGTGCGACCCCAGCCAGACGAAGGGGATGACGCCAAGCGTCGAGCGGCCCCAGTTGAACAGCGCCGAATAGAGCGGAAAGCCCAGATTGTTGAAGGCGGCGTTGGCCACGAACAAAAGGCCGTTGAACAGGAAACTTCCCGCCACGAACAGGCAGAAGAAGGCGATGATCTCCCGGGACTGGCCGACAGCGCCAAACAGATCGGCGATCGGATTGCGCAAGAGCGCAAGCACAGCCCAGACGGCGAGCGTGTAGAGGGTGATGAAAAGAAAGCTGTCGCGCATGGTCGACACCAGCCGGTCGTAGCGCCGGGCACCGTAGTTTTGACCAAGAATCGGTCCGACCGCGCCTGACAGCGCAAACAGAGCGCCGAAGGCGACCGGGATGACGCGGCCAACCACGGCCCAGCCCGCCACCGCAGCATCTCCGTGGACGGCCATGGTGAAGGTCACATAGGCATTGCCGACCGGGGTTGCGATCTGGGTGATGAGGGCTGGCAGGCCGATGCCGAGGAAAGGCGAGACCTCGCGCAGCAGCACCGCGCGCGAGGGAAGCGCGATGAGCTTGTGCACCCGCACCAGCCCATGAAGCCCGATGGCGACGAGAGAGAACCGTGACAGTACTGTTGCCACCGCTGCGCCATCAATGCCCATGTCGAAGACGAAGATGAACAGCGGGTCCAGACCCGCCGTCAGCGCACCCGTGCCGAGCGTGACATACATCGCCCGTTTTGCGTCGCCGACGGCGCGCAGCAGCGCCGCCATGCACATGCCAAGCCCCAGGACCGGCAGCGATGGCAGCACGATCTGCATGAAACCGGTGGCGAGTTCGGCCGTCCGGCCTTCGGCACCGATGAGCCGCACCAGCCGGTCTAGAAAGGGAAACGTCACCGCCACCACGAGCACCATCAGCACCAGCATGTAGGCCAGCGATGCCCCGGCGATCTCGCGCGCCTCTCGCCGGTCGCCGCGGCCGAGCGCCCGCGCTGTCAGCGCCGTGGCTGCGATCGACAGCCCGATGGCGATGGATGTGGTGAAGAACAGCAACGTTCCCGCGTAGCCGATCGCTGCGGCCAGTTCCTGCTCGCCGAGGAGCGAGATGTAGAACAGGTTGAGTGCATCGACGATGAAGATCGCCACCAGCCCGATCGAGCCAGTCGAGGTCATGACCACCACGTGCCGCAGTGTCGAGCCGGTCACGAACTTGCCCGGCTCGCCTGTGGCAAACGGACCGGTCTGGCTCATGCGGCAAACACCTGACTCAGATCAGCAAAGCCCTTGAATTCGAGCGCGTTTCCCGAAGGATCACGAATGAAGAGGGTTGCCTGCTCGCCCGGCTGGCCGACAAACCGCAGCGTCGGCTTCATGATCCAGTCGATGCCCGCTGCCGCCTCCAGACGGGCGGCGAGCGCCTTCCACTCGTCCATCGTCAGCACTGCGCCGAAATGCGGGATCGGCACCGCATGGCCGTCGACGACGCCCGTGGGCGCTGTCGGACCCGTTTCCGGCCGCACATGGCCCGACATCTGGTGGCCAAAAAGGTCGAAATCGATCCAGCTGTCAGCGAACCGGCCCATCTGGCAGCCGAGCACTTCACCGTAGAAATGCCGGGTTTCGCCGATGTCGCGGATGGGGAAGGCGAGATGGAAGGGTGTCAAGGACGTGGCTTTCTCGAGATGTCAAAGGCGCGTCAGGCGGGATCGGTGGGCGCGGACTCATCAGCGTTGCGATCGAGCCGTTCTGGCAGGCGCCGCGGCTTGATCAGCGGTTCGGGCGTCACCGGCCGCGTCAGCAGCTTGTCGCTGCCTGCAAATATGCCCTCCGCCGCCTGCATGGCAAGGCGTTCCTCGTCGCGACGCCGGATGTCGTCACTGATTTCGAGCGCCTTGTCCGCGCTCAGTCCCAACGCTTCCAGTGTCTTGCGGCCGAACCATATTCCTGACTCGAATGTTTCGCGCGCCTCGAAGGCCACCCCGCGCGCCCTCAGTGAAAGCGTGTGGGTCCGGTCGTAGGCGCGCGCATAGATGCGCGCATCTGGAAATTCGGCCTGGATCAGATCAACGATCCGGTCCGTGGTCTCCCGCTTGTGGGTGCAGATGGCGACGATCTTGGTCTGCTCGATTCCTGCGGCGATCAGCACGTCCTTGCGGGTCCCGTCCCCGAAATAGATCTTGAAGCCAAACTTGGAGGCCGAGCGGATCCGGTCTGCCGACTGGTCGATGATGGTGACGTCCGATCCGCCTGCAAGCAGCATCTGCGAGGCGATCTGCCCGAAACGGGAAAAACCGATCATCAGCACATCCGATCCTGCCTCCTCGAAATCCTCGTCCATATCCTCCGCCTCATCGTCCTTGAGCAACCTGTTGCCGATAAACGCCGCCAGGGGGGTGAGCGCCATGGACAGGGTGACGACAGCCACGGCGACCGAGGCGGTGGAAGCCGGGAAGATCCCGGATGCCGCGGCGGCGCCGAACATGACAAAGCCGAATTCGCCACCTTGCGGCAACACTCCGGCCACGCGCGCCGCATCATTGTGGCTGGTGCCGAAACTGCGGCAAAGTCCGTAGAGAATGACGGCTTTCACCATCATCACCAGTGGAACGGCGACGAGCACAAGGACCGCGTTGTCAGCGATCACCTGGAGGTCGAGCGACAGGCCGACCGCCATGAAGAACAGGCCGAGCAAAATGCCGCGGAACGGCTCGATGTCGGCTTCCAGTTCATGCCTGTAGGATGATTCAGCGAGCATCACGCCTGCAAGGAAAGCGCCCATGGCCATCGACAGTCCGGCCAGTTGCATCAGCGAAGCGGCGGCGAGCACCACGAACAGGGCGGCCGCGATCATCGCCTCCTTGGCCCCCGTCGATGCGATGAGGTGGAACAACGGATTGAGAAGGTAGCGCCCCGCGATCAGCAGCGCCACCACCGCGCCAACGCTGATGGCGATATCGGTAAGAAACGAGCCGCCTTCGTCCGCGCCTGGAGGTGCCAGCAGCGGAATGACGGCGAGCAGGGGCACGATCGCGATATCCTGAAACAGCAGCACCGAGAACGATTTCTTGCCGTAACTGGTGCCGAGGTCGCCCCGGTCCCCGAGAAGCTGCAGTGCAAACGCGGTCGATGAGAGGGCGAGGCCGAAGCCCAGGACTGCGGCGGCGGAGAGCGTCTGTCCGGCCAACCCGTAGCTGAGCGCGACCAGCACCGCGCCCGTCAGAAGCAATTGCGCCAGTCCCATCCCGAAGATGTCGCGCCGCATCGCCCAGAGCCGGGCGGGTTTGAGCTCCAGCCCGATCACGAACAGCAGCAAGACCACGCCGAGTTCTGCGAACTGCAGAATTTCCTCGCCTTCGGTGATATAGCGCAGCACCGGGCCGATCACCACGCCAGCGGCGAGATAGCCGAGCACGGTTCCAAGCCCCAGCTTCTTGAACAGCGGCGCGGCGATCAGCGCGCCGCCAAGAAGGACGAGGCCTTCGGTGAACATAGTGGCTTCGGCAGCGGCCATGACCGGAGGCTTTCTTGTCGAGGACGTCCGGGGACGCCGGCGGGATCATTTTGAGATTTAAACCCGATGCATGCGATGCGGGCTTGATGCCTGATGCGGTGGACAATACATGATGGTCAAGCGAAAGGCCAAACAGAATGAGCGATGCAAGACACTCCGACGGACTTCTCGAGAGGGCCGGCAAACTGATCGACCATGCCCGCAGGGCTGGCGCGGACAAAGCCGACGCGGTGGTCGTGCGGCGACGATCGGGTTCGGTCTCGGTCCGCAACGGCCAGGTCGAGAATACCGAAGCCTCCGAGTCCGATGATTTCAGCTTGCGCGTCTTTTCAGGCCAGCGGGTCGCCAGCGTGTCCGCCGGTCAGGGCGTCGATGAGGCTGCCTTGGCCGCGCGCGCCGTCGCCATGGCTCGGGTGTCGCCGGAAGACCCCCATGCCTGCCTTGCCGACGAGGCGATGCTTGCTCAGAGCTGGCCCGATCTCGATCTGTTTGATCCGACTGAACCCGGTTCGGAGGTGCTGGCCGATATGGCCCGGGCCATGGAGGAGGCGGCGCTGTCGGTTCAAGGCGTGTCGAGTTCCATCGGTGCGGGCGCATCGTCGGGGCTCTACGGTCTGGTGCTGGCGACGTCGCACGGCTTCTCTGGCAGCTTCGAGCGGTCCGGCTTTTCGCGCTCCGTGAGCGTGATTGCCGGGTCGGGGACGAAAATGGAACGCGACTACGATTTCGACAGCCGGGTCTTTTATGCCGATCTCGATCCGGCTGAAGCCATTGGTCGCTCTGCCGGCGAACGGGCGGCCCGCCGGGTCAATCCCCGCAAGGTGCCCACCGGCGCAGGCGTGACGGTGGTCCTTGATCCCCGCGCCTCGCGCGGATTTGTCGGTCACCTGATCAGTGCCATCAACGGCGCCTCGGTGGCCCGCAAGACCAGTTTCCTCAAGGACAGCATGGGCGAAGCCGTGGCCGTCCCGGCGCTCACTCTTGTCGACAACCCCTTCATCGCCCGCGGGTCATCTTCGCGCCCCTTCGACGGCGAGGGCGTGTCCACCGGACCGCAGGTCATGGTGGAGAACGGCGTTCTGCGGCAATGGTACCTCGCCACGCCCGTGGCGCGCGAACTCGGCCTTGTTACCAACGGCCGCGCAAGCCGCGGTGGCGGCGGTGTATCGCCATCCTCCACCAATGTCGTGGTCCGGCCCGGCTCTGTATCAGCCGCAGACCTGATCCGGTCGGTCGGAACCGGCTTTTACGTCACCGAGCTCATCGGCCAGGGTGTCAACCAGGTGACCGGCGAATACAGCCGTGGCGCATCGGGCTACTGGATCGAGAATGGCGAGATCTGCTTTCCGGTGTCTGAAGTCACCATCGCTTCCAATCTGCGCGACATGTTCATGCGCATGACGCTCGCCGACGACATCGATCCCAAGTACTCCATCGCCGCCCCCACAATCGCTGTGGAGGGCATGACCCTTGCCGGCGACTGACGCGCCCGCTGAGTTGCTTGGCGCGGCACCCGGGGACCTCGAGCTTCTGCGCTCGGCGGCTGAGGAAGCGGGCGCGATCGCCATGTCCTTTTTCAGGAATTCGCCCGACGTCTGGTACAAGAATGCCGGGCGTTCGCCGGTCAGCGAAGCCGACATGGCCGTCAACCGCTATCTGCGCGAGCGGCTTGCGGCTGCGCGGCCGGGTTACGGCTGGTTGTCGGAAGAGAGCGAGGATTCCGCCAGTCGGCTGGAAAAAGACATGGTCTTCGTGGTTGATCCGATCGACGGCACCCGCGCCTTTCTCGCGGGTGAACCCGACTGGTGCGTGAGCGTCGCCCTTGCAGCGCGAGGCAGGCCAGTGGCGGGCGTCCTCTTTGCACCGGCGCTCAATGAGCGCTGGCATGGCGCAGCCGGGGAAGGGGCCTTCCTCGATGGCGTGCCTCTCCCCTTTCATGTCGAGGGAGACGTTGACACGCCGATGCGCATCGCCATGCCGGAATCGGTGGCTGATCAATTGTTCCCGGCCGCCTCCACCTGGATCGACCGCCGCGCCGGTGGCCCGTCGTTGGCGCTTCGCCTCGCGCGTGTGGCCGGCGGCAGGCTCGACGCCACCTTCGTGCGTGCCAAAGCCAGCGAATGGGATATCGCCGCTGCCCATGTGCTGCTCTGCGAAACCGGACATGCGCTGACCGACGACCGGGGCGCAGAAGTGCGCTACAACCTTCCCGATCCCACGTGCGGCCTGCTCATCGCGGCGGGCCGGACCGAGATCGGTCGGCTCGTCACCGGCCTCAAGGGGGGCGCCGACCATTGACCTTTTGGTCAAATTGCCGCAAACCGCGCCAGACCAAACGGCACGCATCCATCAACTTCCGGAGCCCCATCATGCCCGACGGCGAAAAGAAGCAGCTTCTTCACCTCGTGTTCGGCGGTGAACTCAAGAGCCTCACCTCCATCGAGTTTCGTGACCTCGACAAGGTCGACATCGTGGGAATCTACCCCGATTACGCCTCGGCCCATATCGCCTGGAAAGCCAAGGCGCAATTGACGGTGGACAATGCCCACATGCGCTATTTCATCGTCCACATGCACCGCATGCTCGATCCCGGTTCCGACGGCAAAGACGGCCACTGATTTTCGGCGGTCCAGGATCATGACCAACAGGCAAGCGGAGAATACCAAAGCGCGCGCAGGGTCTGTCCGGGCTACCGATCTGCGCGGTCTGGGCAAACGGCTTCTGCGATCTGACCGCTTTCAGCGGGTGGCGGGCGCGGCAGTGGGCGGCATCCTCTCCCTCACCTATCGCCTGAACCGCAATGTCAGCCAGTCGAGCGACGCCCATACCTTGCTTGACGGCCAGTGGCCGGTGATCTTCGCGCTGTGGCATGGCCAGCAGCTGCTAATTCCCTATGCCGCACCCCGCGACCAGAAATTCGTCTCCCTTGTGTCGCGCAGCGCAGATGCCGAGATCAATGCCCGCGTCATTGAGCGCGCGGGGCACACCGTGATCCGCGGTTCGGGTGGACGAGACCGCGAATCGGCCAGCCGCAAAGGCGGCGTCAAGGCGATGATCGCCATGCGTGATGCGCTGCGTCTCGGGGTCAACGTCGTCATGATCGCCGATATCTCGAAAGGCGAAGCCCGCCGGGCGGGGGAGGGAATTGTGCGGCTGGCCAAGCTGACCGGCCGTCCGATCGTTCCGATGGCGCTGGCCACCAGCCGCTACCATGTGGTGGAAAAGTCCTGGGACCGCACCACCATCAACCTGCCGTTCGGACGCCGCTGCCTGCGTTTGGGCGCGCCCATTCACGTGGCTGCCGACGCTGACACTGCGGCACTCGCCGACGCCCGGGCGCGGGTGACGGCCGATCTGGACCGGGTGACGGCTGAAGCCTATGCCCATGCGGGAGCGCGCGCGTGAGCCGCGGCTGGGCTCGGGCTGCCCTGGTGGGGTACCGTTGGTTCGGTGCCGCGATCTACCCGTTGCTCGGGCCCTATCTCGCCATCCGCGCCGCCAAGGGCAAGGAGGAGCGCACCCGGCGCAAGGAACGCTACGGGCGCGCCAAGATCCCCAGGCCGGATGGTCCGCTGGTGTGGTTTCACGCCGCAAGCGTGGGGGAAACCTCGGCGGTCGTTCCGCTCATCCATGAGGTGCGCCGCAGGGGGATCGCCGTCGTGCTGACCACCGGCACCGTCACCTCGGCAACCGTGGCCCGCGAGCGGCTCGACCCCACGGTCATCCATCAGTATGTCCCGCTTGACCTGAAACCGGCCGTATCGCGGTTTCTCGACCATTGGAAGCCGGATCTCGCCATCATCGCGGAATCCGAGATCTGGCCGATGACAATTCTCGAGCTTGGCGCCCGTCGCACGCCGCAGGTTCTTGTCAATGGCCGGCTCTCCGACCGGTCTTTTGCGCGCTGGAGCAAGCGCCCGAGTCTTGCCGACGCCCTGTTCGAAAATCTGTCCCACGTCATCGCCCAGTCTGATCTCGACGCCGAACGGTTCAGCGCGCTCGGCGCCCGCCAGGTCACGGTCTCGGGAAATCTCAAGGTCGACACGGTGGCCCCGCCGTTCAATCCCGACGCGCTCTCCGTGCTGAAGGGCCAGATCCGCGACCGACCCACCTGGGCAGCGATTTCCACGTTCGAAGGCGAGGACGAGATCGCCGCCGACGTCCACAGGGCGATCCGCAGCCGCCACAATGCGTTGACCATTCTGGTTCCACGCCATCCCGAGCGTGGCGACGCCATCGAGGCGATGCTGAAGGCGCGCGGCCTCGTGGTGGCCCGCCGCAGCCGCAATGAACCGGTCCTGCCAGAGACCGACATCTATCTCGGCGACACCATCGGCGAAATGGGGCTCTTTCTCAACCTCACCGGCATCGCCTTTGTCGGCAAGTCGCTCAAGGGCGGAGGAGGCCAGAATCCGCTTGAACCCGCCATGCTCGGCTGCGCGGTGCTGGCCGGATCGAGCGTACAGAATTTCCGCGAATCCTACGCGAAGCTCTTGCAGAACGGCGGCGCTCGTTTCGTGCGGGATGGCGAGATGCTGGCCAAGGGCGTGAGCTTCCTTCTGTCCAACCCCCAGGCGCGCAAGGCCATGGCAGAGGGTGGCGAGAAAACGCTCGCGGACATGCGCGGCGCGCTCAAGCTCACCGTGCGGGCGCTCGAACCCTATATCAATCCGCTCACCGTCAAGGCACGGCTCCGTCCGCGCAACGAAGGAGAGAACGAGATGCGGGGATCTGACCAGTGGTGAGCGAGGCGCCTCCGTTCTGGTGGGAGCGGCCGGGCCTGCGTGCGGCGCTTCTCTCTCCGGCCGGTTGGATTTACGGGCGCATCGCCCGCCGCATCATGGATCGCCGGCGCCGGACCGCGCTTGATGTTCCCGTCATCTGCGTGGGCAATTTTACCGTCGGCGGATCGGGCAAGACGCCGACCGCACTGGCGCTCGCCGATGCGGCGCGCTTGCGGGGACTGAAACCTGGCTTTCTGTCGCGCGGCTATGGTGGTTCGGTGCGCCGTCCACTGGTGGTCGATGCAGCCCACCACTCCGCCCGGCTCGTGGGCGACGAGCCCATGCTGCTCGCCCGCAGCGCGCTGACCGTGGTCGGGCCTGACCGCGTGGCGGGTGCCGCACTGCTGGTCGACCAGGGCGCCGATATCATCATCATGGACGACGGGTTTCAGAGCGCCCGCCTCATCTTCGATCATGCAATCCTGGTGGTCGATGCGCGCCGTGGCATCGGCAATGGCCGGGTCTTTCCTGCCGGACCGGTTCGGGCACCGGTCATCGACCAGCTGCGACACGCCGATTCGTTGCTGGTGATCGGCCGGGGGGAGGGTGCTGATCGGCTCATCCGCATCGCGGCCCGCGCCGCAAAACCCGTTCACGGCGCCCGCCTGGTCGCAAGGAAGCCCGAACGGCTCAAGGGCCTCAACTGTCTGGCGTTCGCAGCCATTGGCGATCCGGAAAAATTCTTCCTTGCGCTCGAAGACGATGGAATAAGGCTGGCAAGCCGCCAGTCCTATCCAGACCATCACCACTACACCGGGGAGGAGGTCGCCGCCTTGCTGGACGAGGCCGATCTCTATGGTCTGACGCTGGTCACGACGGCCAAGGACTCTGTCCGCCTTCACGGCGGTCACGGCCGATCGCAGGAACTGATGGACCGTGCCGAGGTGCTTGACGTCGATCTTGCCTTTGATCAGTCCAATGTGGCTGACCAGATCATCGCTCAGGCGCTCTCTGCCTGCCGTCGCCGGCGCACCGGTGCCTGAGCCATCAGATCAGCGTTTGGACGGCAGGACGCCTGCGCGCTGGTCCGCCTTGAACGAGGCGGCGACATCGACATAGGGTTCCTGGCGCGTCACGCTCCAGTATTTCAGCTCGTCAATCGGGATGGTCTCGCCAGTGACCGCACAGACAACGTGGTTGCCGGGCATGAGCACCTGGAAATCGCCGTCGAGATATCTGATTTTTGCCGGCCGTGCGCCGGGCCCTTCGTAGCGGTTCATGGCCGATGTCATTCCAGTGGTACGTCTGGCGTTTTTATGCCGCTTCGCCGGTGGATTTGCAAGGTTCAGGCGTCTCATCGACGCGAAAACAACCGCTCGATGTCGGCGAGCTTGAGCCCCACCCAGGTCGGCCGACCATGGTTGCATTGCCCGGATCCGGGCGTGCTCTCCATCTCGCGCAGCAGAGCGTTCATCTCCTCTGGCCTGAGCCTGCGGCCGGCGCGCACGGATCCGTGGCAGGCCATGGTCGAGGCCACAGCCTCCAACCGCTCATTGAGGCTACCTGCCACGCTCCATTCAGCCAGTTCCTCGGCCAGATCGCGCACCAGTCGGGCAGCATCGACCTTGCCCAGCACGGCCGGCGTTTCCCTGACGACCACCGCGCCCGGACCGAAGCGTTCGAGCACCAGCCCAAGCTGTGCGAGCTCTGCTGCGGCATCGGCCAGCCGGTCGCAACCCTCTTCCGGGAGGTCGATGATCTCGGGCAGCAGAAGCATCTGCGAGGGCACAAGTCCTTCAGCCAGCGCCGCCTTCAGCCGCTGGAAGACGAGCCGCTCATGAGCGGCGTGCTGGTCAACGATGACGAGCCCGTCCCCGGTCTGGGCGATGATGTAGGTTTCGTGGAGCTGCGCCCGGGCTGCGCCGAGCGGATAGGTCTCGGCATCGTCGGCTCTTTCGTGAGCCGCGGCCATGCGTGCCGACGGGGCAGCCATGGGCGCGAACGTCGCCTGCGGGTGGTCGTCAAAACCGGCGGCTGGTGTCGGGCGCAGCGGGTCGAGCGGCCGAAACGGCGACGCGGTTGAGGTCCACGCGGTCCCTGGCCGCCCGGAGAAAGTCCGCGCCAGCGTCGGCCCTGGACGCAAGGCCCGCAGCATGTCCTGGCTCGCCGTCGTCGCCGCGCGGTCACCGCCCATCACCAGCGCTTCCCGGATGGCACCGATGAGAAGGCCGCGCACGAGCCCCGGATCGCGGAACCGCACATCGGCCTTGGCCGGATGGACGTTGACGTCCACCAGCGCCGGATCGAGCGTCAGCCACAGCACCGCCACCGGATAGCGGCCGCGCGGGACCGTGTCGGAATAGGCGGCGCGGATGGCCGACAGGATCTGCTTGTCCTGCACCGGTCGGCCGTTGACGAAGGCATACTGGCTGAGCGAATTGGCTTTGTTGTAGGTGGGAAGCCCGACATGGCCAGCAAGCCCGACGCCTTCGCGCAGCGCATCCACCGGCAACGTATTGGCACCGAATTCCGGTCCGAGCACCTGGTTGATCCGCGCCAGTCGGTCATCCCCGGTGGCTGAATAGTCCATCGTCGTCCGGTCGCTGCCCGATAGCGTCAGCCGAACCTCAGGAAAGGCGATGGCGATGCGGCGGATCACTTCCGTGATCGCCGCACCTTCCGCCCGCTCGCTTTTGAGAAACTTGAGCCGGGCGGGCGTGGCGAAAAACAGATCCCGCATTTCCACCAGCGTTCCGCGGTTGGCCGCCGCCGGTCTTACGGGATGGATCGTTCCCCCGTTCAGGCTGATCTCGAAACCGTTTGGAGCCTCCACCGGGCGGCTTCTGATGCTCAGTCGCGCCACCGAACCGATCGATGGCAGCGCTTCCCCTCGAAACCCGAGCGTGCGGATGTCGTCGAGCCGGTCGCTGATCTTGGAGGTGCAATGGCGGCGCACGGCGAGGTCGAGGTCGTGCCGGTCCATACCCGATCCGTCATCAATGACGCGGATCAGCGCCTTGCCGCCGCCTGCGGTCGCGATCTCGACGCGGCGCGCGCCGGCGTCGATGGCGTTTTCGACCAGCTCCTTGACCACGCTGGCCGGCCGTTCGATGACTTCGCCGGCGGCGATCTGGTTGATGAGCGTTTCGGGCAGTTGCTTGACGGACATGCCCCATGTTCCCGGATTCGGTGGCGATCGCAATGCGAATTTGCCCCCGCACCTGGCTTGTCCAGCTCTCCGTCAGGCACTCGGCGCGGCGGCCATTGCAAAATTGGCCGCAACTCGCTTTTGTGCGCGGGCCGACGTCCCGACCCACCAGACTCCACAGGCACGCCATGACTGAGCATTCCCCTGACAGCGCTTCCAGGCGCACCACGCTGCTCGCCCTGTTCCGCCAAGGCATCGCCTCGGCTGACCCGGCCGTCTGTGTGCCGCCGCTGCTGCCCGAGCCGCCTGCGGGGCGGACGGTGGTGGTCGCCGCCGGAAAGGCCGCAGCCGCAATGGCGCGTGCGGTGGAAGATGCCTGGCCTCATCCGCTTGAGGGCATCGCGGTCACCCGCTACGGTCACGGGGTCGATTGCGACCGCATCGAGGTGATCGAAGCCTCCCATCCGGTGCCCGACGACCGCGGCGAAGTCGCCGCCCGCCGCCTTATCGAGACGGTCAGTGGGCTCGGTCGCAACGACATGGTGCTCTGCCTGATCTCGGGCGGCGGCTCCGCCCTTCTTGGGCTGCCCGCTGCCGGTATCACACTTGATGAGAAGAAGGCGATCAACAAGGCGTTGCTCGCCTCCGGCGCGCCGATAAAGGACATGAACTGCGTGCGCAAGCACCTGTCCGCCATCAAGGGAGGCCGGCTGGCTGAAGCCGCGATGCCCGCTCGCGTCATCACCATCGGCATTTCCGATGTTCCAGGCGATGATCCCTCGGTGATCGCGTCAGGGCCCACGGTTGCTGACGCCACGACCTTGGCAGATGCCCGGGCGGTCATAGCCCGCTATGGCATTGCAATACCCGACAGCATCCGCGCCCATCTCGAGGATCCGTTGAACGAGACGCCCAAGCCGGGCCACCCCGCCTTCGAGCGGACCGATTTCCGGATGGCCTCCACCCCGGCCAAAATGGTCCTGGCCGTGACGCAGGCCGCGCGCGTGGAGGGCTTTGACGTGGTCAGCCTGGGGGCCGACATTGAGGGTGAGGCGCGTGATGTGGGCGGCGCCCATGCGGCCCTGGCGCTTGACCGGGCCGCGACGATGAGGCCCGGCGACCGACCGGTGATGATCATCTCGGGCGGCGAGACCACGGTGACCGTGACCGGCGTGGGCGGCCGGGGCGGCCGCAACTCGGAGTATCTTTTGTCGCTCGCCCTTGGTCTTGGTGGCCACCCGCGCATCCATGCGCTTGCCTGCGACACCGATGGCATCGACGGCAGCCAGGACAATGCCGGCGCACTGCTCGATCCGATGACGCTGACGAGGGCCTTGAATGCCGGGCTTGATCCATCCGCCCTGTTGTCCAGCCATGATTCCTGGGGTCTGTTCCAGGTCACCGGTGATCTTGTCGTGACTGGACCCACGCGCACAAATGTCAACGATTTGCGGTTGATTGTCATCGATCCGCCCCGGACGGAGGCGGCTTAAGCGCAGCTTAACCCGGGCATGGCATTGTTCCGGTTCCGGACGATCGCTGCAGGCTGAGGGGACCAGGCTTGCCAACACCTTCCGGGCGCGGCAGTTGACCGCGGACCAGGCATGAAACCTGAACCATGACAGTTACGGGCCGGTGCCTGCCGGGCCCGGGTATCGGGGACCTGCCGCGTGAGCGAGTTTGCAGACAGCAAGTCGGGTGTGGAGACGAGCCTCATCGATGCCGTTGCCGGGGCGCTCGGCATCGCGGTGATCATCTATGACAAGAACGACAGTCTGATCTCGTGCAGCTCCGGCATGCGGGACTTCTTCCCGGTGCAAGCTGAGGTGACGACACCTGGCTCGAGACTGCGCGACCTTCTGGGCGCGGTCTATGACACAGCTGTTCTGCGGCCGAAGACCGTTCGTTCCAAAGGTGGTCACATCTCGCGCGACGACTGGATCGCCGAACGCATCGCGGTGCACTGGCGCGAGCGATACGAGGCAGTCGACCAGCTCGCGGACGGCCGTTGGGTCCGCCTGACCAAGCGGCGCCTGCCCAATGGCTGCCTGATTGCGACCGTCGCCGATGTCACCGAACAGAAGAAGCGGGACACCGATCTTGCTGACTTGCGCGCCCAGGCCGAACTTGCCCAGCACATCCTCGACAATCTCGCCACGCCGGTGATCGTCAAGGATTCCGCCTTGCGCTTTGTCATCGTCAACGACGCGTTCTGCCGGATTCTGGGCTTCCATCCCAAGAACGTCGTCGGCCGCAGCGCTTCCGAACTGGTCGATCCGGAAACAGCGGCCAGCTTTGAGGAAAGCGAACGCGCCGTGCTCGAAACCGGCGTTCCCTTCATGCTCGTCGAAACGATAAACCGCGCCGACGGCACGCTGATGCACGCCATCACGCGCAAGCGTCGCTCCGGCACGCCCGGCAATTACTATGTCACCATTTCAATTGACGATGTGGCGTCGGCGACAGCGACAGAGGCGATGTCCCAGCCTTGTCCGTCCGACGGCACCATGCCGTTGTCGCCCGCCCCATCGGCACCCGATCCGTCCGCAGCGCTGCAGACCGAGGCAGCCTCCGTCACACAACCGCCGTCCGGCCATGTGCTGGTTCTCGACGAAAATGTCTTGCGGGGCAGCGAGCGGGTGGCGAGGTTGAAAGCTCTGGGCATGGACGCGCTGGTTCTCGATCGGGTGGGCGAGGTGCTTGCCTTCCTCAAGACTGCCGCCGCCATGGGCATTGCGGTCACCAGCGTGGAAGCCACGCCCGATTTCGCCGATGCTTTGGCGCAGATCGCGGGCGCGCGCCAGAACCCGCTGATCGCTTCGCTTCTTGCTCCTTCGCCAATCCATGAGTTCCGCCCCCGCGCGGGTCTCGCGCAAGCGGATCGGGTCCCGCCCGCCGTGCCGCAAAGACGGCGGATCAAGGTCCTGGTCGCCGAGGACAACGACGTCAACCAGATCGTGTTCGAGCAGATCCTTGACGGCATCGGCGTGGAATCGCGCATCGTCGGCAACGGCGAACTGGCGGTGGCTGCCTGGAAGACCTATACCCCCGACATCATCCTCATGGATGTCTCCATGCCGGTTATGAACGGCCTGGAGGCCGCCAAGGCCATCCGGGGGGCGGAGGAAAGCGCAAACGCCGGCCGGGCGCGTGTTCCCATTGTTGCGGTGACCGCCCATGCCATGGCTGGCGACAAAGACCGTTGCCTTGCCGCTGGCATGGACGATTATCTCTCCAAGCCCGTGAGCCCCGAAAAGCTTGAGGCGATGATCGGCACCTGGATCGACGATTCCGAACTTGCCGCTGCGGTCGGTTAACCCATGTTGGGTCCGATCGGTACCGATTGAACCCAACGCCCAGGAAACCACCGGCGGATTTGGTGTTCGCATGAATTTTACGACGATGACATTTGGGTTTGGACGCCTTGAAAACGGGGACCAAATGTCAATTTCGATCCGCCAGGCGATCCACCGCCGGAATGGGGTATCTGGTGCTGGTTTTTCTCAAGAGCGGGTCCCGATCTGCCAGAACAGGCAGGGCTGGTTGGCTGATCGGAAAAAGCCGTTCCATGACTTGAGATCCTTGAGCAAAACGCCGGATCAGATGATGAGATCTGATCGGGATTTGCTCACGATGAGCCATAAAGCATTCTTAAGGATTGGAGTTGTAGTTTCGGTTCGGATGAGATCAATTTCCTTAAAGCGGAATTCCCATGCATCATGACGACGAGATCACGCAGGAAGGTGGCCCCGATGCCAAGAGCATCGCCTTCACCGATCCGCTGACCGGTCTCGGCAACCGCCGCAGGCTGATGGACAAGATCCGCAAGCTCGCCGCCGAACGGGCCGACGATCCTGCCCCCTTCACCATCGGCGTCTGCAACATCGACGGCTTCAAGCCGATCAACGATTTGTTCGGCCATGCCGCTGGCGACGAGATCCTCTGCCAGGTGGCGCACCGGCTTCGCGCCTGCCTCCCCGATGGGGGCTTCGTCGCCCGCATCGACAGCGACGAATTCGCCTTCGTCCTGCCCCTGGTCTTCGAGAAGAAAGGTGCCGAGAAGATCGGTCGAATGTTCAAGGACGTGCTGTCGGCACCCTACGATCTGGGCGACCGCAACGTGCGCCTCTCGGCCTCCTTCGGATTTGCGGTCTATCCCTTCGCCGGCGAACAGTTCGCTGAACTCATGAAAAGTGCCGATACTGCGCTCTATCGCTCCAAGCGTCGCGGCCGCAGTCAGATCACCGTGTATTCCGAGGAAATCGCTGAGGAAATGCGGCGCTCCACTCAGCTCGAGCAAGCGCTGCGCCGCGCTATCATCGCCGATGAGGTGGCGGTCCATTTCCAGCCCATCGTCAATCTCGGCAACCGCTCCATCCGCGGCTTCGAGGCGCTGGCGCGTTGGACTGATCGGGAACTGGGCGTCATCTCACCCGGCGTCTTCATCCCGCTTGCCGAGGAGCGTGGCTTCATTGATTCGCTGACCGAGACGCTGCTGAAGAAGGCTGCGGAGACCGCCAAGAACTGGCCGTCGCACATGTTTCTCTCCTTCAACCTGTCCTCCGCACAGCTCACCGATCCAGCCACCGGCTTCAATGTGATGGCGATCCTCAATCGCGTCGGCCTTGATCCGCGTCGGCTCGAGCTTGAGATCACCGAAACCGCGATGATGAGCGACCCGGAAACCGCCGCCAAGGTGGTCAACGAACTGCGCGCCATCGGCATCCGCATCTCGCTGGACGATTTCGGAACCGGCCAGTCAAGCCTCGGCAGGCTGCGCGAGTTCGCCTTCGACAAGGTCAAGATCGACCGCAGTTTCGTCAGTGAGATCACCGTGGATCGCTCATCCGAGCATATCGTCAAGGCCATTCTGGCCATGTGCGAGGGATTGAATCTGCAGGTGATCGCTGAAGGCATCGAGACCCGCGAGCAGGGCGGAAAGCTGCTGGAATTGGGTTGCCATATCGGCCAGGGCTATCTCTACGGTAAAGCCGTCCCTGCGGCCTCCACCTTGAAGCTGATCGAGGCGGAACAGCAGGCCCAGTCCTGCCAGTCCAATGTCCTGAGCCTGCGCCAATAGCTCAGTTTTCCCTGTCAGCCTGGCTGTCGCCGCCCTCCCGGATCAACCAGTCCAGCACCGACACGGCCACCCGGGCAAATGGGCACTGGAAGCAGATGCTGTCGGACTGCGAGGCGGCGCCGCTTGATGAGGCCATCGACGATGAGCTCAAGGATTATGTTGAGCGCACCAAGTCCGGCATGCCAGATGCGTGGTATTGATCCCAAGACAGGAATCGGAGAGACGCCATGATCCGCCAGACACCCGCCTACGCCTTTGCAATCGCCCTTGCCCTATCCTTCTCCGCCAGTCTCGCCGCACCGGCCCTGGCCGCAGGCCCCGCCGATACGGTCGCAGCCTTCTACCAGAAGATCGGATCGGAGGTCGATCCCGACACCCGCAGTCGTTTCACCGGATCAGCCGAAGCCTTCCTGAACGAAGCCGACGCCTTCTGGGAGGCAAAGCAGGAACCTTGCATCAGTTTCGGCTTCAGTATCGACGGCCAGGATTACGACGAGGCCGAAGTGGCGGGTTCGCTCGCGCTCTCCGAACAGCTGGACGGCGAGGCGGCGACCGTGACGGCGACCTTCAGCAATTTCGGTCGGCCCACCGAGATCGTCTGGTCGCTGGTCAAGTCCGGGTCCGACTGGCTGGTCTCCGACATCGCCTCGACCACCACCGGTTGGCGGGTCTCCGACATGGCTTGCGAGTGACCCAACCCTGCGGCGGATGGATCGGTCCCGCCGCAGCGAAAAGGTCTCGTCACCTTCCATCCATGCCGCCATCCATGACGCGCTTCGCCTGACCGAGGACCTTTGAAGCGCCAAACAGCAACGCTGGTGCCGGTCCAGGCTGAACACGGGCGCCGCCAAGCGCCCGGTTCTCCTCGGCTCCGGTTCAATGGCTCTCGCGTTTGACCTCATCGCCGCTCTTGCCGACGAGAAAGTCGAGATCGGCACCCTTGTCGGCCTGCAGCACGGTGTCGATGTAGAGCTTGTAATAGCCACGGGTGAACTCCGGTTCCGGCAGAACAAGCCTGGCCATGCGGGCCGCCATTTCGTCATCGGAAATCAAAAGGCTCAACTCGCCCTTGAAGACATCAAGCCGGATCCGGTCACCGGTTTGCACCACGGCCAGCGGTCCGCCCGCGCGCGTTTCCGGGCTCACATGCAGCACCACCGTGCCGAACGCGGTTCCGGACATGCGCGCATCCGACACCCGAACCATATCGCGCACGCCCTGTTCGACGAGCTTCTTGGGGATCGGCATGTTGCCCACCTCCGCCATCCCCGGATAGCCTTTGGGGCCGCAGCCCTTCAGCACCAGAATGGTGTCGGGCGTCACCGGCAGGTCCGGATCGTCAATCTGCGCTTTCATTTCCTCGATGTTTTCAAACACATGGGCCGGGCCTTCGTGGACCAGGAGATGTTCGCTGGCTGCCGACGGCTTGATCACCGCGCCGTTGGGTGAGATGTTGCCTTTGAGCACGCGGATCCCTGCCGCCTTGCGCAGCGGGTTGTCACGCGGCCGGATGACATCTTCATTGAAATTCTCCGCGCCTTCCCAGTAGCTCGAGATCGGGCGCCCCATCACCGTGGGGGCCTCGCCGCGCAAGAGGTCGGAGACCAAGTTCATCAGGGCGGGCATGCCGCCCGCATAGGCAAAGTCCTCCATCAGATACTTGCCCGACGGCATGCAGTTGACCAGACAGGGAACCTGGCCGCCAATGGCGTCGAAATCATCGAGCGTCAGCGGAATCCCGGCCCGCCCGGCGATGGCGAGCAGGTGGATGACCACATTGGTCGAGCCCCCGACAGCGGCGTTTGCGATGATGGCGTTTTCGAAATTGGCGCGCGTCAATATCTGGCTCAGCCGCAGGTCCTCGTGAACCATTTCGACGATCCGCTTGCCGGTCATGTGCGACAGTGCCATGCGGCGCGCGTCCACCGCCGGCAACGCTCCATTGTGCGGCAGCGACAGACCCATCGCCTCCACGAGAGACGACATCGATGAAGCCGTGCCCATGGTCATGCACACGCCGGGACTGCGCGACATGCCGCTTTCGGCCGCCATGAATTCCTGCGTGGTCATTTCGCCGGCGCGCACCGCCTCGGAAAACCTCCACACGTCCGTGCCCGAGCCGATGTCACGACCGCGCCACTTGCCGTTGAGCATCGGGCCCGAGGAGACGACGATGGTCGGCAGGTCGACGGACGCCGCGCCCATCAGCTGGCCCGGCGTGGTCTTGTCGCACCCGCCGAGCAGCACCACCCCGTCCATGCCGTAAGCGCGGATGGCTTCTTCCACGTCCATGGCGAGCAGGTTGCGGAACAGCATCGCCGTCGGCTTCATCTGGGTCTCGCCAAGCGAGGAGACCGGAAACTCGACCGGGAAACCGCCCGCCTCCCAGACGCCGCGCTTGACGCCTTCGGCGAGGATCCTGAGATGGCTGTTGCAGGGGGTCAGTTCCGACCAGGTGTTGCAGATGCCGATCACCGGCCTGCCATCGAAAACCTGGTCAGGAAATCCCTGGTTCTTCATCCAGGAGCGGTGGATGAAGGCGTCCTTGTCCGATCCGCCGTACCAGTGGCGGCTGCGCAGCGGTTTCTTGCCTTTTGTGTCTGCCATGGTCGTGGTCCGTCGGGTTGGGGCGGGATCAGCATCCGGCCTGGGAAAGCGGTGAGATGGCGACGCCGGAGGGCGCCAGCACAAGCGAGCCAAGCAAAGGGTCGCCTGTCCAGCCGATGGTTGCAAGATCGAAATCCGCGTCAGAATAGTTGAGCGCAATCATATGGCCACTGTGGCGGCGCAGGCGCACGCCGTCTGGCAGGCTGAAAGTCTTCAGATCGACGTCCATCGCCAATGCGTGCAGCAGTTCAATGGCGAGGCCATGATCGGGCCAGCCCGCGAGATAGGTCACCTGGCCTTGGCGGATCAGCACCGGATGCCCGTCGACGCTTTGGCGGACAGTGCGGGCGGCGGGACCTGGCTCAAGGAATTCCCGCCAGAAGCAGAGCGTTCCGCCCCCCTCCACCGCAACCGGCGTGTCCGGGCGAAGGGTCTCGATCCGGCTTACCCGGGCGTCGAGAACGGCTGCGGGAAGCGCTGGAGGCAGCCCTGCCGGGATGCAGAAATCGGGTGTCTTCGAGCCTGAGCGCGGGCCGATCAGCGTCGGGCGCGTGCGCGCCGCGACCGCCTCCACCAAGGCGTCATTGAAGGCAAACAGACCGGGAATGATGACCAGCGGATGGTCTGTGATCGCAGGCGCGGAGGCACGCACGATGTCCACCGAAAGACCAAGCTGGCGCAGCGCGCGATAGAAGTCGAAGACCAGCCGAAAGTAGTCGAACTCGCGCCCCTGCGGCTGGATCTCCCAAGCCCAGGCGGAGGGATAATCGAAGACGATGGCGACATCGCCAGGCCCGCTTTCCGGCCCGATGACTGAAGCAAGCCGGTCAAGCTCCGCCTTCACCGTCCGTGCTTCATGAAAGCCTTCTGCTTCCGCCGAATCGGGCCGCAGCAGGCCCGCATGCATCTGCTCTTGTGCGAACGGTGCCTGCCGCCAGCGGAAGTAACTCACGGTCTCCGCGCCATGGGCGAAGGCTTCCCAGGTCCACAGCCGGACCATGCCGTCACGCGGGGCCGGGTTGTGCGGTGCCCAGTTGACCGGGCCGGGTTGCTGTTCCATCACCCACCAGCGCCCGCCCGAGGTGGCGCGATAGATGTCATGGTGGAAAGCCTGGAAATCCGGATCGCCCGCGCGCGCGAAGGTGTGTTTCCACGCGTCGCCCTGATCCGAGCGATCCTCGAGAAATCCGAGCGGGTAGGAATCCCAGCTTGAGACGTCGAGATCGGCGCCGACGTCGAAATGGTCAAACGCGAGCGTCCGGCCCATGAAATTGTGGATCACGTCACGGCCCGGAGAATGGGCGCGGATGATGTCGGCCTGGGCTTTGTTGAACCGCACCACCATCTCCGACGCGTAGCGACGGAAATCCATCCGGTGGGACGGATTGGCCTCCGTGACGGTCAGGTTCGGTAGCTCGATCTCGTCAAAATCCCCGATCTCCATCGACCAGAAGACGTTGCCCCAGGCGCGGTTGAGCGCATCGGGAGATTGGTATTTGCGCTGCAGCCAGGTCTGGAAACCGGCGCGGGCGGCGGGAGAATAGGACAGGGTGGTGGTGTGGCAGTCATATTCATTGTCGGTCTGCCAGGCCGTCACGCCGTCATGGGTGCCGAAGGCCTTGGCGAGTGCCAGCGTGATCCGCTTGCACTCCTCAAGATAGCCGTCGTGGGAGAAATCATAGTGCCGACGTGAGCCGAAGCCGCGGCGGAGCCCGTCAATGCCGATCGGCAGCATGTCGGGCATCTCGTCCACAAGCCATTTCGGCGGCGTCGCTGTGGGCGTGCCGAGCACCACCTTGAGGCCTGCGCCATGCAGCGTGTTGATGGCGCGTTCGAGCCAGTCGAAGGTGAAATGCCCGCGCCTCGGCTCAAGCCGCGACCAGGCAAATTCCCCGATACGCACGAACGTGAGGCCGAGGTCGGCCATCCGCGCCGCATCTTCGGCCCACAGGGCTTCGGGCCAGTGTTCGGGATAATAGCAGACGCCGAGCGTGCGGTGCATTGGGGAGGCTTTCGTGAGATCAGAGCAGGAAATCGGGCTCAAAACGCCCGCGGACCGGATGGTCGAGAAGGAAGGTTCGTCCAGCATCGGGGTCGGCGGCCCGGGCTTCGGAGTCAAGCCCCTGGGTGGCGGAGGTGACCAGCAGGCGGTTTCCCGCTCGACCCACGAAGGCCGGACAGCTGGTCTGCCGCGCAGGCAACTGCAGGCTTTTGAGCATCTGTCCGTCAGGCGAGATCGCAACTACGCGGCCGCCGCCCCACCGGGCGTTCCAGATCACCCCATCCTGATCGCAGACCGCCCCGTCGATGAAATCGTCATGGCTGGAATGATCGACAAACAGCCTGGGCTCGGCCACGGGCAGGGCGGTGGCGGGGTCGATTTCCACCCGCATCAGCTGGTTGAGATCGGTGTCGGTGAAATAGGCAGTCCGGCCGTCGGGCGAAAAGCAGATGGCGTTGGGAATGGTCACCCGGTCGAACAGGCGGGTGAGCTGGCCGCGCAACACATGATAGATGGCACCTGCGCCCTTCTCGGCTTTCTTGCCCATGGTCCCGACCCAGAGAGCCCCGCATGGATGCACACGGCCATCATTGGAGCGGGTGTCCGGCCGGTCTGCCTCGATGGCGAGATAAGGCGTGAGCCCGCCCGAGCGGGCATCGCGGATATGCAACCCGGTTTCGGTTGCCAGCATGGACCGGCCGCCGTCGATGCGGGCGATGACGCTGGCCATCACCGGCAGATGGATGATCGTCAGAGCGCCGCTGTCCATGGTGAATTGGAAAAGTCTGCGGCCGGTGATGTCAAACCAGAACGCGGTGTCGGTGTGTCGATCGTAGCTTGCACCCTCGCCGAGCGCGGTGACCGGCGAGGTGAGGGCGGTGCCCGAAAAGCCGATGGTGTCAGTATCCATGGTCAAACTCCTTCAAGCCCATCATAGGCCCGGACGGCGGCCCGCGCCCGTGCGCCCACTTCCGTGGCGTCCATACCTGCCTTGTACAGGCTCGAGCCCAGGCCAAAGGTGCGCACGCCGACCTTCGCGTAGGCGGCGAAATCGGTGTCCGAGACGCCACCCACCGCGCCCACCGGGACATCTTTGGGCAGGACCGCGCGGATGGCGTTGATGCCCGCCGGTCCGAGCACGCTGGCTGGAAAGAACTTGAGGGCTGATGCGCCGGCCGCGCAGGCGGCAAGCGCCTCCGTGGGCGTGAACACGCCGGGCATGGTCACCATGCCGTGGGATGCGGCGCGGATGATCACCGCCGGATCGACATTGGGGCTGATCATCAGCCGTCCGCCGACATCGTTGAGCCGGTCGACATCGGTGGTTGAAAGCACCGTGCCCGCGCCCACGAGGCAGCCGTCCGGCGCGCGCGCCACGGCCTTGCCGATGGAGACGAAGGGATCGGGCGAATTGAGCGGGATCTCGATGGCGCCAAACCCGGCCTCGATCAGCACGTCGACAATGGCGTCGGTTTCCGAGGGCCGGATGCCGCGCAGGATGGCCACCAGGCCGCGTTTCATCACTGGAAAGGGGATCCGTGTCATGCGTTCTTTCGACCTCCCGATCTGTCTCTGCGCCAGGCTTCCAGCAGACCGCGCCGCACCGCCACATCGGCGTCGATGCTGCGGACAGGTGTTTCGCAGGCGTCAAGGGCCGCTCGGTAAAGCGCGCCAAGACGTCCGCTCGCCACCAGCGCGACCTCCTCGTGGCTGCCGACGCCGGCACCGGCAAGCTCCACCCCGATGGTCAAGCCAGACAGCCGCGCCCGGTTGTCGTCGGTCTTGCGGTCGTGCAGCAACTGCCCGGCCCGGATGGAGAACAACTGGTGGGTAAATTGTGCCGGCCGGGACCATGCGTCACGCACGCCGGTCAAAAACGCCCGATCGGTTGGATCGATGTCGCCTGTCTCCCCGATGGAATGGCTGAGGATCGAATGCTGGCTCAGGATCGAGTACAATTCGCCCGTCATGAACGTCTGAAACCCGGTCACAACCGTCGCCTCCATCGACACCCACTTCGAATGGGTGCCCGGCATGCAGAAGCGCGTGCTGCCCGGGGTTTCCAGAACCGCGCCCAGAAGCTGGGTTTCCTCGCCGCGCATGACATCAGGATCCTCGCTGGACCCGAGGGCCAGCCCGGGCAGGATGGTGACGTGGCGGCGGCTTACAGGCACACGCACCCCACCCGTGCAGATGCCGGCCACATCGGCGGGCACCGGAATATAGCCCGCTTCCACCCAGCCCTGACGGGAGCCGGCCATGCCGCAGACGACAACGGGGAGCGTTTCGGCTTCAGGCCAGGCGGAAAGATGCCCGTCGAGCACGGCCTCAAAGCCTGTCCTGGCCGCGCTCAGAAGGCCATCGCCGCTGCGGCGCTCGGCCAAAACCGTCCCGTCTGCGCCCATCAGCCATAGCCTGAAGCTCGACGTGCCCCAGTCGATGGCCACAAATGCGGGGGAGGGGCTCACATCATGCCTCCGTCGGCGATCAGCACCTGTGCCGTGATCATGCGGGCGGCGTCGGATGCCAGAAACAGGCAGGGCCCGACCATGTCCTCGGGCGTGATCGCTTCCTTGAGGCACTGTCGGTCGATCATCGCCTTGAGGCCTTCCTCGGTGACCCAGAGGTCTTTCTGGCGCTTGGTCATCACCCAACCGGGTGCAATCGCGTTGACGCGGACGCCATGCGGGCCGAGCCTGCCGGCAAGCCCCTTGGTCAGCCCGACGATGCCGGCCTTGGCGGCGGTGTAGGAGGGCATCGCGCCGATGTTGAGCATGTAGGCGGTCGAGGTGAAATTGACGATGGCGCCACGCCCCATGGCGATCATGCCGGGTGCCACCGCCTTTGCAGCAAAGGCGACAGGACGCAGGTTGATCGCCTGGTTCACGTCCCAGTAGGCTTCGGTCATATCGAGAATATCGTGGCGGTCGTCGAGCGCGGCGTTGTTGATGAGCACGCTGATCGGCCCATGGGCGCGCGCGGCCGCGTCCGCAGCCGCTTCGATCTCGGAGATGACGCGGAGATCCGCCTTTTGATACAGCGGGGTGTGGGCAACCTGCCCGGTCAGCGATGCCACCAGATTTGCGCTCGGTGTCTCGGCGATGTCGACGAAAGCCACCTTGGCACCCTGCAGCGCAAAGCCCCTCGTCAGCGCCGCGCCGATGCCTGAGCCGCCGCCGGTGATGAGCACGGACGCGCCAGCAAGATCGGGATAAATGGGGTGGGACGCAGTCATCGACGCGCCTTTGACCCGGTGCGTCTGCCGTCGACCACCATCATGCTTTCGGGCATTGCATTGGGCAAGGGAAGTCCGTGGCTCATCAGGAAAGCACCCGACAGCACCTGCGTTTCTCCGAGATGACAGGAATTGAGGATGCTGCGGTTGGCCCGCGCGCTCACATCTTCCGGGTTGACGAGGCGCAACTCGTACAGCGCATCTGGGTCGAGGCCAGCGGCACGCAGCGGCCGCCGGAAAATCTGGCGCGAGGCACCGGACTGGCCGCAGAACAAGACAAAGCGGGAGCCGTCATCGTCGACCGTCATCTCCGCAAACACCTCGGGATCATCGGCCTCGAGCCGATGCAGCCGTCCGGAGAACAGGAAGGTGCGGTTTTCCTTCCACCACGCTGTCACCCGGGTCAGCGTCGCGGCCTCTTCCGGGGTCAACTCGCGCGGGTCCATCTCGAACCCCATGTGGCGGCTTGCCGCCACCCAGGCCCGGAACGGCATCGACAGCACCCGTCCGGAGGTGTGGCAGTGGCGCGGGCCGACATGCGAGCCCTGGAATTCAGGCGCGATCCAGCGGCTTGCCTCGTGCTGCATCCTCAGCCGCTCGAGTGCGTCGTTGGAATCCGACAGCCAGACCCGGCTTGCGAGCGTCAGCACGGCGAAATCGATCCGCCCGCCACCCGAGGAACAGCTTTCGAAATCGACATCGGGATGGGCGGTCACGAGGTCACCGAGCAAATCCATGAAGCCCCGCGCCTGATCGGGCGAACCGCCGGTCAGCGGCCGGTTGTGGTCCCATTTGACATAGTCGATGGCATGGGAAGACAGGATGGCGCTGATCTTGCCGAACAGATGGGCCCGCACGTCCACCCGCGCCATGTCGAGCACATGCTGGTGGCGCCCGCTTGGCTGATCGTCGGGGCCGAGCATGAAATCGGGATGGGCGCGGAACAGGTCGCTGTCGCGGTTGACCATTTCCGGTTCGAACCAGAGGCCGAAACGCATGCCGAGTGAATGCACGTGGTCGATGAGCGGGCCGAGCCCGTCCGGAAACTTGCGCGCGTTGATGACCCAGTCACCAAGACTGGTGGTGTCGTCGTCGCGTCCGTGGAACCAGCCATCGTCGAGCACGAAGCGTTCGGCACCAAGGCTTGCCGCCCGCTCGGCGATGGTCTTGAGTTCACCAAGGTCGTGCCGGAAATAGACCGCTTCCCAGCAATTGTAATGAACAGGCCGGGGTTCCCGGCCGCGGCGGGCGTTGACCGGGCCGTGCAGAAGACGCAGATGCGCGTGAAGCGCCTGGGAGACGCCGTTCAGCCCACGGTCCGACCAGGCTGCAATCAGCTCGGGCGAGGTGACAAGGCCGGTGGCCAGACCATCATCAGACACACCGAACTGGACCTGCCTTCGGCCATCGGGAATTTCCTCGGCGAGCATCCGGTGCCCGCCCGACCAGGCGAGTGTGGTGGCCAGGCACGTGCCCGAGGATTCCCCCGTGAAGGGAGTGGCCAGCGTCACGCCGGGGAAATGGGCATGTCCGGTGCGCCCCTCCCGGCTTTCGCGCATGTGGATGCCCGCCGTGAAGGGCCGCTCCTGGTAGAGGAACTCCCCGCACCAGCGGCCGGAATGGTCGATGATCCGGCTGGCACCGGTTGGGGCAGGCAGCGCCGGTGCCGAAAACCAGGTGGCGCTCATCCCGTCCGGCAGGTCAAGCATTTGGGAGAGGTGCAGAAGTCCCGTCGCCTTGGCGAGCCGCGCCGAGATCGACAGCCTCAGTGCGGCCGTGTCGCCTCGGTCAAAAAGGATGAAACGGACGCTGTGGAAGTCGTCGGTCTCCATCTCGGCAAGCTTTGGGTTGGGCAGATAATCTCGCCCGTCCGGTCCCTGCACGATCAGGCCGGGATGGCCCTGCCAGCCGGTGATCGCCAGTGGACACAGGGTGAGCGGCAGGAACGGGTCAATCTGTCCCGCCCCGACATTGGGGATCGTGGCGACGGCAAGTGCTGCGATGTCCTCGCCCGCTGGCAGCCGAGCCCCGAAATGCACGAGGCAGGGAACACCCCCGTCAAAGGCCGCGAAAGCTGCGGTCCTGTCTGCGGTGTCCAGTCGGCAGACATGGGTGACGTTGAGCGTCATGGCGGAATGCGAAGTCATGTCAGCCCTTTGTGGCGCCCAGCGTCAGCCCGGCGATGAAATGCTTCTGCATCAGGAAGAACACCAGCACCGGCGGCAACGCTGCCGCAATCGAGCCCGCAGAAACCAGATGCCACTGGGCGATCCACTGGCCGTTGAGCGAGAACAGGCCTGCGGTGACCGGCTGGACGTCGGCGCCCTGGGTGAGCACGGTCGCCCAGAAATACTCGTTCCAGATGAATGTGAAAATAAGCACCGACAGCGCCGCGATGGCTGGCCTCATCAGCGGCACCACGATGAACCAGAAGATGCGCACTTCCGATACGCCCTCGACCCGCGCCGATTCGATAAGCTCGAAAGGCAGAGCCTTGATGAAGTTGCGCATGAAGAGGGTGCAGAAGCCCGTCTGGAAAGCCACATGAAACAGGATCAGGCCAGTGTAGGTGTTGTAAAGTCCGGTCTGCACCGTCAGATCCCTCACCGGGACCATCAGGATCTGAAACGGCACGAAGTTGCCCGCCACGAACATGAAGAACAACAGCAGGTTCGACTTGAAGCGATAGACCGCCAGCGCAAAACCGGCCAGGCACGACAGCGCCACAGCGCCGATCACGGTCGGAATGGTGACGATGAAGGAGTTGCGCATATACTTGGCGAGTGGCGTGTTCTGGAAAATGTCAACGTAGTTGCCCCAGGCGAACGTCGAGGGCAGGCCGAAATAATTGCCCTGCGCCAGATCGGAGGCCGGGCGCACGGAGGTGAGAGCCACGCCCATCAGCGGAAGAAGCCAGATCAGCAATGCCAAAGGCAGCGCGAAGGTGTAGAGCCACTGGACCGTCTTTGACGTTTTTTCGATCGGTGTCGGAAACATCGCGTCAGCCTCCCGACCGCTCGTCGCGGACCATCTTCCAGATGAAGCCGGTGATGAAGACCATCATGATGACGAACAGGACCACCGCGATGGAAGCGCCGTAGCCCATGCGGTAGCCATATTCCGACAATGCCTGCTCATACATGTAGAAGGAGAGCACCCGGCTCGACCCGAAAGGCCCGCCATCGGTCATGATGGAGACGATGTCGAAGGAGCGCAGCGCGCCGATCACGGTGACGACGATGGCGATGAAGGTGGCGGGCCTGAGTTGCGGGATGACCACATACCAGAGCATCTTCCAGCCTTTCGCGCCATCAAGCCGCGCCGCCTCGATCTGGTCGGCTGCCACGTTGTTCAGCCCGGTCAGATACAGGATCATGCAATAGGCGATCTGCGGCCAGAGGCCAGCGGCCACCAGCGCGTAGGTGACCTTGTCCGGATCAGCGAGAAAGGCGATGCCGGTCCCCGTTATCCATTCGATCAGGATGTAGAGCAGGCCGAAATTGGGCGCGTAGAACCAGGAAAAGATGAGGCCGACGACCACCTGGCTGATCACAAAGGGAAAGAAGAACAATGATTTGTAGATGCGGATGCCGGTGACGGTCTGGTTGAGGAAGATGGCGATGAACAGACCCGCAGGCACCGCCAGCATGAACAGCACCAGCCAGATCACGTTGTTCTTGAGTGAAGTGTAGAAGTTGGCGTCGTCCATCAACTCGACATAGTTGCCAAGCCCGACCCAGGTCTTGGCACCCAGGCCGTCCCAGTCATAAAAAGACAGCCAGATCGAAGAGAGGATCGGATAGATCACGTAGATCGAGAACATGATGAGGCCGGGCGCCAGAAACATCCAGGGAGCAATGGCCCGCTGGTTGGCCTTCCACCAGGAAGGCGCAGGACGGTCGCCCGCCGACGTCATGGCCATGGATGTGCTCCCCTTTTCGTGCTGCTTTTTCATGCCGCCTGGCGTCGCGACCGTGCGGTCCGAAGACCGCCGTTGGCGTCCGTTGGTGCCGGTTTCGAGCAGCTTCCGGGCGGATCAGGTCCGATCCTCCGGGAAGACCACGCTCCGCGCCGACGGAGGGAAGGGGGCGACCTGCAAGGCCGCCCCGTCCGGGTGTTATTTGTAGATGCGGGCGCGGGCCTTCTCGAGGCGATCAAGGATCGCGTCGACGTTTTCAGGGCGAACCATGAATTCCTGGAAGCCTTCCATGCCGATCTTGGCCATTTCGGCGGGCGCGTCACGGTCGAAGAACTGCGCGAGACCTGCAGCCGTCGACACGGTTTCAAAGCCGGCCTTGATAAACGGATCGTCGCCCACCGTCGAGTTCTTGTTGGTGGGCAACTGGCCAAGCGTCGCGTTGAGCTTGGTCTGCACGTCAGCCGAGGCGACATAGGCCAGGAACTTCTTGGCGTCCTCGACATTCTTGGCGCCGGCCGGGATATGGACCGTGTCAGTCGGTGCTTCTTCTGCGCGCGGCACCCCCGGAGTGATTTCCGGGAAAACCAGGAATCCCAACGTTTCGTTGGTCATGCCGCCTTCCTTGAAGACGCCGACAGCGAAGTTGCCCATGACGTAGTTGGCGGCCTTGCCCTGGACGAGAAGAGCTGCGGCATCCTGCCAGTCGATGGCGGCATGGTTGGCCGTCACGTAGCCAGGGGTCACGAGTTTGGCCCACTCGGCAAAGGTCTTCTTCACCCGCTCGTCGGTCCAGGCTATCTTGCCGGAGGTCAGCTCCATGTGGAAATCATAGCCATTGGTGCGCAGGTTCATGTAGTCGAAGATGCCGGCACCAGGCCACAGTGCTTTGGTTCCGGTGGTCAGGCAGTCGATGTCGGCTGCCTTGAACTTCTCGCAATTGGCGATGAACTGATCCCAGGTCTTCGGTTCGGTGACGCCGACCGCCTTGTAGACGTCTTTGTTGTAGTAGATGCCCCACTGATAATAGGTATAGGGCACGCCCCATTGCTTGCCGTCCATGGTCATGCTGCCGAGCGAAGAGGCGAGCTGTTCCTTCAGGTCGTTGGCCTCCCAGACGTCGGAGACGTCCATGAACTGGCCTGCATTGACAAAGGGTGCCATGCGGTTGCCAGCGTACCAGTTTGCGAGATCGGGCGCGTCCGCGGTCAGGAAGTTGCGGATGGCCGTCTTGTAGCCTTCGTGGTCGAAATTGGTGAGTTGGACGTCGACGTCGGGATTTGCAGCTTCAAAATCCGCGATCAGCGCTTCGAAAGCCTGAAGCGGGATCGGGTCGAAGTCGGCGTTGTATTTCAGGATGCGCTTTTCCTGAGCCATGGCAGCGCCGGCCATCAAGGCGGCGGCGACAGTGCCCAGAAGCACGGTCTTGAGAAGTTTCATTCGGTTCATCCTCCCAGGGTTTGACAAGACTGTCCCGGCGGTGACGCCCCGGTGCTGCCACCGGGTCTGCGTCCTGCTGGTTCGGAAGCCCTCCCCGGCCGCCTGGACAGCGTCATGTTGAGTTCCATTAAATGGAACACAATTTGACTATTCAGAATTATCGGACTATGCTCTAAGGGTTGTCAAGCGGCAAAAACGGGACAACCCAGGAAAAGCCCGAGAGCGATGTCTGTCTTGCGGCAGGAAGAGCGGGCGGGTGACAAGGCAGGGAGGATCAGACGTGGACAGGGCCCGGGAGACGGCGCGTGCGCCGGTTGCGAAAGCCGACAGCCCGGTCAGCGCGCCTGTTTTGCAGGATGGGCCGCAGGATGGGCCGCAGGATAGGCCGCAGGATAGGCGACCAGTGGAGAAGCCAGTGGAGAAGCCCGTGGAGAAGCCGGGCGGGCGAACAACCGCCGATACCGGCACGCTCGGCAAGGCCGTATCCGTTCTCGACATCGTCGCCTCATCCGATCACCCGATGCGCTTCACCGACATCCTCGCAGAGAGCAACCAGCCCCGCGGCACGCTGCACCGGCAGTTGAGCAATCTGGTGGAGGAGGGGCTCCTGTCGCTCAATCGCGACCATTCCTATTCGCTCGGCCTCAGGCTTCTCAAGTTCGCCTCCAAGGCCTGGGCAGGCAACCAGTTCCGGACCATCGCCGAGCCGCATCTCAAGGTGCTGCACGAGCAGACCGGCGAGACGGTGCATCTGGGCGTGCTGCGCGGATTGGAGGTGATCTATCTTGACAAGGTGGAAAGCCGCCAGGCGGTGCGGATGTATTCCCAGATCGGCAATGCCTCGCCGGTCTTCTGCACCGGCGTCGGCAAGGCGGCGCTCTCAGCGCTTCCTGACCAGACGATGCGGGCGCGGGTGGCCGACATCCGGTTCCGACGCTTCACCGAACATACGCTGACAACGCCCGAGGCGCTGATCGCCGAGATCGAGACCATCCGTTCAACCGGCAATTCCTACGACCGCGAGGAGCATGAGCTCGGGATCCGCTGTGTCGCGGCGCCCATCTATTCGTCCGACCGCAGTTTTGTAGCGGGTGTATCGGTGACCGGGCCCGCCTACCGGGTCTCGACGGAGGCGTTGGCCGATTGGGCAGGATTGGTGCGGGCCGCTGCCCAGGCCATCATGGATGACATGGGAACGCGGCTCGGGCCGCGGACCTGAACGGGAGTGCGGGCAGGGCGGCGCGCGGATGGTCCTGCGCGACGAAGGGAAGACCGGCGGATGCCGGGCTGTGAAAGGGAGAAACATGGCTGGTCTTGAATTGCGACAAGTGAAGAAATCATTCGGCAATGTCCACGTCATTCATGGCGTGGATCTGTCGATCGAGGACGGTGAATTCACCGTCTTCGTGGGTCCGTCAGGCTGCGGCAAGTCGACCTTGCTGCGTCTGGTGGCGGGGCTTGAGGAAACCACCGGCGGCACGCTGTCGATCGGCGGCCAGGATGTCACCCATGTCGATCCCGCCGACCGTGGCGTGGCGATGGTGTTCCAGTCCTACGCGCTCTACCCGCACATGACGGTGGAGGAGAACATGGGCTTCGGGCTCAAGATGACCGGCCATCCGGCTGCCGAGATCAAGCGCCGGGTGAGCCGCGCCTCCAGGATCCTGCATCTCGATGCGCTGCTCGAACGCAAGCCGAAGGCGCTTTCTGGTGGCCAGCGCCAGCGCGTGGCCATCGGTCGGGCGATCGTGCGCGAGCCGGAAGTGTTCCTGTTTGATGAGCCCTTGTCCAATCTGGACGCCGAACTGCGGGTGCAGATGCGGCTCGAGATCGCCAAGCTGCACAAGGAACTGGGCGCCACCATGATCTACGTCACCCACGACCAGGTCGAGGCGATGACGCTCGCCGACAAGATCGTGGTGCTGCGCGCTGGCCGGATCGAGCAGGTGGGCTCGCCGTTGCATCTCTATGATGATCCAGACAATGCGTTTGTGGCTGGATTCATCGGCTCGCCGCGGATGAATTTCCTTCCCGCCACTGTCACCGGGTCGGAGCCCCGGATCCTGCATGTCCGGCTCACCGATCTCGGCGACATCAAGGTGCCGATGCCGGTGACCGGGCCCCACCCGGCCGTGGGCACCAGCCTTCAACTCGGCATCCGGCCCGAGCATTTCGACGCTGCGGGCAGTGTGCGCATCGACATGCTCATCGACGTCATCGAACACCTTGGCGGGTCATCCTTCGCCTATGCGCGCGCCGAGAAGGAGCATCCGTTGACCATCGAACTGCGCGACAACCGCACGGCCCGCGAAGGCGAAACCCTGAAGACCGGTTTCAACCCCGCCCGCGCCTTCCTCTTCGACCCCGAGACCGGGCTCAGGTTGAGGTGAAGCGGGATCGCCCGTCGACCCGGGCATCGACCCGTCAGTCGCCGCCACGGGTAAGCCGCTCGGCGACCAGGTGCTGCAATCGCCACAGATGACTGTCGCGGATGCCGCGCGCCTCCAGACGGGTGACGGTATTGAAGAGATAGTCCGCGCCCGAGCCCCAATGGCCGCAGGCCGAGGCCAGCATGTCGGCGACCGCTTCGGGCGCGAGCCTGCCGGTATGGACCGGCGAGTTGCGGTTCATCACCAAGGCGAGCGCTGTCAACGGCCCCTTGTCCGTGTCAATCCGGATCCAGCGGGGCATGCTGTTGGCGGGCCTGGAGGTGAATTCGCGCCGGAACAACCTGCCGGGCAGTGTCGCCGGGTTACAAGCATCAAGGCGGTAGGCGACGCCCTTGCACTGGCCACCCCTGTCAAGCGCCATCATCAGGCCGGGCTTGTCCTTGTCACCGCGAAAACGGGTCACCCGGAAGCAGAACGAGCGGTGCCAACCGCGCGCGACCGCATCCTGTTCCTCATGGTGGCCGACCTCCGGCTTCCAGATCAGCGGACCGTAGGCAAACAGCCAGATCTCGCCCGATGCTGGGCCGGCCGCAAGGATTGTGGCCACCGCCGCCGCATAGTCGTCATCGGAGTGATAGACGATGTGGGGCTCCGGACCGGGGTCTTCGGCCGCGCGGTGTGCCCGGGCGACTGCTGCATGTCGCGCACAAATGGAGACATTTGTGCGATAAACTACATGCATTCATTCAGAGGTTTACAGCGGCGTTCACGCATCCGACTGGATGCGCGGCGCTGTAGGGCTTTGGTCAGCGACATCTCGCGGCTGGGCACGGCTCATCTCCCCTCACAGACCCGGCAGGACATAGTCCTTCAGGTGCTCACGAAGTTTGATCTTCTGGATCTTGCCGGTGGCCGTATGGGGAATGTCGGTCACGAAGACCACGTCGTCGGGCATCCACCATTTGGCGATCTTGCCATCAAGAAAACTCAGAACATCGGCCTTTTGCGGCGATCGTCCCTCCTTCAGGACCACCACCAGAAGCGGACGCTCGTCCCATTTCGGATGCGCCACGCCGATGACGGCCGCCTCCGCCACGTCCTTGTGGCCGACGGCGAGATTCTCGATCTCGATGGAGGATATCCACTCTCCGCCCGACTTGATGACGTCTTTCGCCCGGTCGGTGATCTGCATGTAACCGTTCGCATCGACATGAGCCACATCGCCGGTGTCAAACCAGCCTTCCGCGTCGAACTGCTCGGCACCGCGCGCCTTGTAATAGGCCGAGGAGACCGCCGGTCCGCGAACCTTGAGCCGGCCGAAGGTCTTGCCGTCCCAGGGCATGTCCCGGTTCTCGTCGTCGGTAATCCGCATTTCCACCGTGAAAGGCGGATGGCCCTGCTTGGCCTGCAGGTCGAGCTTGGCCTCGCCGGTCAGCTCCACGTATTCGGGCTTGATCGAGCAGACTGTGCCGAGCGGGCTCATCTCGGTCATTCCCCAGGCGTGGATCACGTCCACGCCATAGGTGTCCTGGAAGGCTTGCGTGATGGCGCGCGGGCAGGCCGAGCCGCCGATGACCACCCGCGTGAGATCCGGGAAAGCGCCGCCCATTTTCTCCATCCGTTGCAAAAGCATCAGCCAGACTGTGGGCACGGCTGCCGTGATGGTCACGCGTTCCTGCGTCAACATCTGGTAGATCGATTCCCCGTCCATGCCCGCCCCGGGCATGATCATGGCCGCGCCCGCCATCGGCGTGGAAAAAGCGGTCGACCAGCCATTGGCATGAAACAGTGGCACCACCGGCATCATCCGGTCCTTGGAGGACAGGTTGAGCATGTCTGGCTGCAGCGCCATCATCGCATGAAGCACGTTGGAGCGGTGCGAATAGACCACGCCCTTCGGATTGCCGGTCGTGCCGGATGTGTAGCACATGCCCGCAGCCGTTCGTTCGTCAAACTCCGCCCAGGCGAAGTCGCCGTCCGCCTCCGCAATGTAGCTCTCGTAGGAGATGGCACCGGGCAGCGATGTCTCCGGCATATGGGCGTCGTCGGTCAGAATGACCACGCGCTCGAGCGTCGGCACCTTCGGAGCAATTGCCTCGATCAGCTTGACGAAAGTGAGGTCTGCAAACACCATGCGGTCGCCCGCATCGTTCATGATCCAGGCGATCTGCTCGGGAAACAGGCGTGGATTGAGCGTGTGGTAGACAGCCCCGATGCCAAGGATGCCATACCAGCACTCCAGATGCCGCCAGGTGTTCCAGGCCATGGTCGCCACCCGGTCGCCGAGCCGGATGCCGTCGCGCTCAAGCCTCTGGGCGACCTTGAGCGACCTTGCGCGAACTTCGGCATAGGTGGTGCGGTGAATGGGCCCCTCGATGGAGCGTGACACAACCTCGCGGTGCCCGTGATAGGTGGCCGCATGGTCGATCACCTTGTGACAAATCAGAGGCCAGTCCTGCATCAGTCCGAGCATGCGATCCTCATTTTTGATTGGCCTGTCCGCCATCACCACGCGTGGTTTGATTCCAACATTAGCATGTGCCTCAGCAAATGTTGGAACGAGAAAACCACGTGCAAGTTTATCACGCGCGTGGATTTTACGAATTTGACATCTGGTATCGGACGCTCCCAGGGAAATGCGGACCAAATGTCAAATTCGATCCACGCCCCCGACCGCGCATGAAACCAGGAGCAATTTTTTGGTTTTTGTGGCTCTGGCTCCTGTCGTTGCAGCCGCGTTTTGGAGAAAAGTGTGAAAATTGGCAACTTGCACGCGTTGCACCCTATAAAAAATTTCTGATCTTTCTGCTTTTTTTATACCGGATCGATGGCAAAGATTTCGAAAAATTCTAGATTAATAATCAATTACAATGTCTTATAAGGTTTTTGGTGTGTCCGATTGTATAAAATTCAACTAATTTGCAACTATTCGGGGAATTGTGTTTAGAATGTCAAGCCCGTGGTCGGTATTATTTCCTGCGAGGTTGCGATACCTGATCTCCAACGGAACCGGTTGCAGATACGCGGAAAGGGAAATTCCGACAATGCAGGCAGGAAAGGGTCGATCGGAAATGGACGTGAAGTGCCCAGACGACTGGGAAATCGGTGCCGTGCGCAAGCAACTCGGCGCCTGCACGACCCAGTTCGACGTGTTCCGATTTCTCAGGACCGTGACCGAGCAGTTCGGATTTCGGTATTTTGTGGTGGCAGAACAACCCAAGCAGAAATCTGCACCGTTCCTGGAAACGATAGTCATCACCTCCGTCCCCGCTGGTTTTCTCAAGCGCGATGAAATGGCCATTCTTGCCGGGTCGAACGCGCGATCCGAAAACAGATGGCTTGTGACTGCGCCGACGGTCAGGTGCTTTCTGAACGGTGCGCCGATCTGCGACGATCCCGCTTGCGCGCAGGCCGGGCAACTGCTGGTCGATTTCGATATCGACTGCTGGTACGCGGTTCCGGTGGTTCGGGTCGACTCCCGCGTCGCGACCATGTCCTTCCTTGGCAAACGGTCCGCGCCCACTTTTCATGAGACGGCCAACCTGGCGCTGTTGTCTGCAATGGTGTTCAAACGGCTTGGTGAAGTGTCGGCAATCCCCAAGCTGACGCAGATGCCGCTGAGCGACCGCGAACGGGAATGCCTGGTCTGGACCGCCGCCGGCAAGACAAGCGTCGAGATCGCCAAGATCCTTGATCTCTCCGAGCACACGGTCAACCACTACCTCAACAACGCCACCCACAAGATCGGCACCGTCAACCGGACCCAGGCGGTGGCCTTCGCTCTGCGCAACGGCTGGATCGACTGAACCGGCCGCGCCCGACCGGTCAGGTCGAGGTCTTGGGTGCGATCACGTCACGGTCGATGGCCGCCAGCGTCTGATGAAGCTGCCCCTCGAAAATCAGGCGCTCCTCGTCGAGCGACAGCGAAATCTCCGGCGGTCCTTCGATCCGGGTTCCCAGCGAGGCCGCAAGTCCGTCGTCGATGCCTTTCCGCATCAGATCGAAAAAACGGATTCCGGGACCTGTGAAGATGATCGGCATCTTGCCATGCAGGCTCAGAAGGCGCGCGATGCCGTTGCCAAGCGCGGTCCCTGCCTGACGGAAGGCGAACTCGGCCATCCGGTCGCCACGGCGCGCCAGCATGGCGATCTTTTCCACTTCGGTGAAAGGCACGAAGCGCGCAGGGATCGTGTTCTGGGGAACCTCGAAGGCCGCGCGCAAGATCGCATAAAAACCCGAATAGGCTTCGATGCAGCCCTGCGAGCCGCACCGGCAGAGCGCACCGTCATGCACGTGCATCATGTGTCCAAAATTCGGTGCAATCGCGATGGGCGCGGCACCTCTTTCGGCATGGATCACTCCGAGCCCGATCGAATGGCCGAGCGACAGCGCCGCCAATCGGCTGATCACGCCGTTGCCCGACCGCGACAGCCGGGCGTGGAGGGCACTCGCCACCAGCAGGCTTTCATTGCTCAGCGTGATCTGCGCCTGCCAGTCGGGCGAGAGCGCGCTGCGGAAATTGATCTGCCGTTGGCCGAGCACCGGCGACCACAGGAGCGTCACCCCGTCGTCGGCGACAAGTCCCTTGCTCGAGATCGAGATCGCAAGCAAGGTCTCGGCGCTCACACCCGAGCGCCCGCAAATCCGGATCAACGCGGCGCGGATGGAGGCGATGAACGTCGCCGCGTCCTGGCCGGCATTGTCGCGCTTTTCTTCGAGCCGGTCGATGAGCAGGCCCGCATAGTCGACCAGCGAATATTGCAGCGTGTCCGACGAAATGCGCAGGAAGGCTGCGTGGGCGGCAGTTCGCCGCTGCCGGAACAGCATGCGCGGGCGACCGCGTCCCGTGGTCTGCGGGCCTTCCTGCCGCTCGATCACCCGCTCGGTTGCCAGATCCTGGGTGATTACGGTCACTGTTGCCGAACTGAGCCCGGTCTGCAGGGCAAGATCGGTGTGAGACTGGGGCCCGTCGCGCCGGAGCGCCGAAAGCACAAGCGCGCGGTTCTGCTCCCGCACCAGCTCCGTGCTTGATTTTGTCAGCATGAAATGCGGCCCTCCGGCCACTTCTGCCTGCCTGGCATGGTTTTTCCGCCATCTCCGCCGGCTCCTTCGCGTCCCCAGAACACGGCAGTCCTTCCTGTGCGCTCTCCGCACGCGACCCCCCATGCCACGCCGGTCCAGGCACCTCCAGTCAACCGTGCCAGCTATTTTCTCGACTGTCGAGAAAAAAGCTTGCCTTTTTCGGACAGATCATGCAGATGAGCGGTCGACCGGGCAGGGAGGCCCGTCCGGCGTGAGATTCCTTGGGAGGACACTATGAAATCGTTCATTTATCTGCTGGCTGGTTCAGCCATCGCACTCACTATGTCCAGCGCAGCCTTTGCGAAGGACAAGGTCATCGGCGTTTCCTGGTCGAATTTCCAGGAAGAGCGTTGGAAGACCGACGAAGCTGCCATGAAGGCCGCCATCGAAGCCGCCGGCGACAGCTACATCTCGGCCGATGCCCAGTCGTCAGCCTCCAAGCAACTGACCGACGTCGAGAGCCTGATCGCCCAGGGTGCCAACGCCCTCATCATTCTCGCCCAGGACGCTTCTGCCATTGGCCCGGCCGTTGAAAACGCCGTCAATGAAGGCATCCCGGTGGTGGCCTATGACCGCCTCATCGAAAATCCCGCTGCCTTCTACCTGACCTTCGACAACAAGGAAGTCGGTCGCATGCAGGCGCGCGCTGTTCTCGCCGCAAAGCCGGAAGGCAACTACGCCTTCATCAAGGGCTCGTCCTCTGATCCGAATGCAGACTTTCTGTTCTCCGGTCAGGTGGAAGTTCTCAAGGAAGCCATGGACGCCGGCAAGATCAAGACTGTCGGCGAAGCCTACACCGATGGTTGGCTGCCCGCCAATGCCCAGAAGAACATGGAGCAGATCCTGACCACCAACAACAACGCTGTTGACGCGGTCGTGGCCTCCAATGACGGCACCGCAGGCGGCGTCGTCGCAGCCCTCGAAGCCCAGGGTCTTGCAGGCTCCGTGCCGGTGTCCGGTCAGGACGGCGACCATGCCGCCCTCAACCGCATCGCGCTCGGCACCCAGACCGTGTCGGTGTGGAAGGATGCCCGCGAGCTCGGCAAGTCCGCCGCCGAGATCGCCTCCGCACTGGCCGACGGAGCCGCAATGGACGCCATTCCGGGCGCTGTGAAGTTCACCACGCCGGGTGGCAACGAAATGAACTCGGTGTTCCTGACCCCGGTTCCGATCTTGAAAGACAACCTCAACGTCGTCATCGACGCCGGTTGGGTTGGCAAGGACGTGGTTTGCCAGGGCGTCGCCGCCGGGTCGGTCGCCGCCTGCAACTAGTGGTCTGACCGAAACAGATGGTTCCCATCTGTTTCGAAAAGTCAGCCCACAAGCTCTTGATCTGGTGGGGCGATTTGTCCTGACAGATGGGAACTGTCTGTCAGGATCGCACCACTAGGATCGGGTTCGCCTGAAGGATGGGATCACGCCGCAGCACCGGCTGCGGCGTGATCCTTTCGAATCCGGATTGAATCCCGCGCGAGCCGAGAAAAGCGCGTAAAGGGTCGCGCTGATGCGGCGAAAACCTGCTGACAAGGTCCGGTCCCTTCGTAAAGATTTTCACGTCGGCAGCGGCCAGATTAGGCGCCCGGCGGGGAGGACACCATGACTGACACGGCAACCACGGAGCCGGTCGACCGCGCGCGCACATCCGAGCTCGGCGCCGCCGCCCGTTTCTTCAAATCGACTGAACTCGACCAGCGCATGCTGGGCATGATCGGCGCGCTCCTTTTGATCTGGATCTCCTTTCACGCCATGTCGGGAGGCTTGTTCCTGACACCGCGCAACCTCTGGAACCTGTCGGTCCAGTCGGCATCGGTCTCCATCATGGCCACCGGCATGGTGCTCATCATCGTGACGCGCAACATCGACCTGTCGGTCGGCTCGCTGCTCGGTTTTGTGGGCATGATCATGGGCGTGACCCAGGCGGAGTGGCTGCCCCAGCTCCTCGGTTACCAGCTCGGCGACCCGACGATCTGGATCATCGCGCTTGTGTGCGGGATGATCGTGGGCGTAGCGATCGGCGCGTTCCATGGCTTTCTCATCGCCTATGCCGGGATCCCGGCCTTCATCGTCACGTTGGGCGGGCTTCTGGTATGGCGCGGCGCGGCCTGGTGGGTCACCTCGGGTCGGACGGTCGCTCCGATGGACCCCACATTCCGCCTGATGGGCGGAGGCCCCGACGGTGCGGTCGGCGCGAACGCGAGCTGGATCATCGGCATCCTTGGCTGCATCGGCGTCGTGGCGATCCTTTTGTCGGCGCGCAGCCAACGCAAACGCTTCCGGTTTCCGTTGCGGCCGGTCTGGGCCGAAATCTTCACGGGCGCGGTCACCTGTGCCACCATTCTTGGTGCCGTTGCAGTGGCCAATGCCTATCCCTGGCCGATCGGCATCGTGCGCCGCTACTATGAAGCTCAGGGACTCCCGGTTCCGGACGGTGCCTTCATCGCCCATGGCGTCGCCATTCCGGTGCTGATCGCCATCGTTGTTGGCGTGGTGATGACCTTCATTACAAAGCGCACCCGGTTCGGCCGTTACGTCTTCGCCATCGGCGGCAATCCCGAGGCCGCTGAACTCGCCGGCATCAACACCCGCTGGGTGACGATGAAGATCTTCATGTTGATGGGCTTCCTTGCCTCCATCAGTGCGGCCATTTCCACCGCGCGCGGCAACGCCGCCACCAATGCGCTTGGCACGCTTGACGAACTGCTGGTGATCGCCGCAGCCGTCATCGGCGGAACTTCGCTGGCGGGTGGTGTCGGCACCATCGTCGGCGCCATGCTGGGTGCCGTTTTGATGCAGTCGCTGCAGTCGGGCATGGTTCTGCTCAATGTCGACACGCCGTTGCAGAACATCGTGGTCGGCGTGGTGCTCGTCATCGCCGTCTGGCTCGACACCGTCTATCGCAAGCGTCTGAATTGAGGGGGATCGTCATGCGTGAAAATACCACACCACTTGTCGAGATGCGCAATATCTCGCTCGCCTTCGGCGGCATCCGCGCCGTCGACGACGCTTCGGTCGATCTCTTTCCCGGTGAAGTCGTTGCCCTCCTGGGCCACAACGGTGCGGGAAAGTCCACACTGATCAAAATCCTGTCGGGCGCCTACGGCCGCAACGCAGGCCAGATCCTCATCAATGGCGAGAAAGCGGAGATTTCCAATCCTCGTGACGCCAAGCGCTACGGGATCGAGACGATCTACCAGACGCTGGCGGTGGCCGACAATGTCGACGCCGCGGCCAATCTCTATCTGGGCCGTGAACTTCGGACCCGTTGGGGTACGCTCGACGACGTCGCCATGGAAGCAGAAGCCCGCAAGGTGATGGGGCGCCTCAATCCGCGCTTTCAGCGGTTCAAGGAACCGGTGAGCAAGCTGTCGGGCGGCCAGCGCCAGTCGGTGGCCATCGCCCGGGCCATCCTGTTCAATGCCCGGATCCTGATCATGGACGAACCGACCGCAGCACTCGGTCCGCAGGAAACGACCCAGGTGGGCGAACTGGTCAAGCAGCTCAAGGCCGAAGGGATCGGCATCTTCCTGATCAGCCACGACATCCACGACGTCTTCGATCTGGCGGACCGGGTCACGGTGATGAAGAACGGCCAGGTCGTGGGCCATGCCCGCACCCAGGACGTCACCAAGGACGAGGTCTTGGGCATGATCATCCTCGGCAAGTGTCCAGCGGGTGCGATCCCTGGACCCGGGGCCTTGCAGTCGGCCTGACTTGTGTGTCTTGCCGGGCGCGTCTTGTCAGTTGAGCCTTTTCAAGTGTCCGCCTGGTCTCCTCGCGCACCGACCGGGTTCGAAAGAGCCCGGTTTCAAAGAGAGGCCAGAAGGCGGTTGGCCGCGCCAAAGGCGCCGATTGCCTTGATCTTGGCATGGAAAGCCGACCAGTCGTCATCGTCTGCGATGAAGCCCCAGATCTGCTCGACTTCGTCGATCAGCAAAGTCTCAGGCCGCCCGCCCGCATAGGGCGGCAAGGCCAGCGCATCGGCTGCACCAGGGCAGGCGGCCCGCGCACGAATGGCGCTGATGGCATCCCTCCAGCTCTCCGATCCGTAGATCGCGGCGACCGGGCTCAGGGCGATCCGGGCAGGCTCAGCCCCGCCGGCCAGATCGAAGAATGCCTGTTCGAACGGTGTGCCGCCCGCCCGCAACGCGCCGTAGAAGATGTGCGAAAGTTTATAATCCGCCGCCGGGTCGCCGGGCGCAAGCCCGAGACGGGCGAGCGTCGAGCGAGCCAGCGCCGCCTCGAAACGCAGAGGGAAGGTGTCCAGCACCGCCTTGAGATCGACCATGGTCGACAACGGCACCAGGCATTCGCCGAGCCGGGCGAGATTCCAGAACAGCGCATCGGGTTGACGACCGAAGGCGTAGAGCCCCTGATGATCGAAATAGGCAGCCGTAAACGCCGGATCCAGCACTGGCAGAAAACGCCAGGGGCCGTAGTCGAAGCTTTCCCCGGTGATGGTGATGTTGTCGGTGTTGAGCACGCCATGCACGAACCCGGCCGCAAACCACTGCGCGCCCATCTGTGCCACTGCCCCCACCACGCAGTCGAAGAACCGCGTCGCCGGGGAGGCTGTCTCGGCGGCGTCGGGCCAGTATTCAGCAATCGCATAGTCCACAAGCACTTCAAGCGCTGCGTGATCCTCGAGATAGAGCAGGCGCTGGAACGTGCCGATGCGCAGATGGCTGTGGCTCAGGCGCACCAGCACGCTTGAACGCGCGGGCGAGGGTTCGTCACCGCGGAACAGCTCCTCACCGGTTTCAATCAGGCTGAAACTGCGCGAAGTTCTGACCCCGAGCGCCTCGAGCATTTCGGTCGCCAGCACCTCGCGCACGCCACCCTTGAGCGTAAGCCTGCCGTCTCCCGCACGCGACCAGGGCGTGGTGCCCGATCCCTTGGTGCCGAGATCCATGAGCCGGTCGCCGGTATCGCGCATCTGGGCGAAGAGAAAGCCGCGGCCGTCGCCGAGGTCGGGGTTGTAGGTCCGGAACTGATGGCCGTGATACCGCAGCGCCAACGGCTCGGGCAGGTTTCCGGCCAGCGGTTCGAAGCGGCCGAAATGGGTCACCCAGGCCGCAGCGTCGAGCCCGTCGAGACCCACCTCCGCGGCCGCGCGGTCGTTGCGGAAGCGCACGATCGTCCGGGGGAAACGGGCGGCCGATACCGTGTCGAAGAAGCCATCACCCAGACGCGTGTGGCGGACATCGGGACGATAGGGTGTCGGCGGCGCTTTGGTGGCGGTGTGGTCGGACATGAGGCGGAATCCGGATTTGAAGCGGCATGGCGGAGCTGATTGGCACCTTGCCATAGCGCATTGCGCACCCGAGCGGAACCGGCGTTGACCCATCGGTCGGGCTTCAGCTCTGAGCGCTCAGCTTTCGCTCCAGGGATTGAACACGGTCCGTTCGGCCTGCACCGCCGTGGTGATGAAATCGGCGACTGTCCGCAGCCGGGCGAGATCGCGCGTCGATTCATGGAACACCATGAAATAGGACCTCTCGATGCGGCAACTGGGCAAGATCCGCACCAGCTCGGGGTACTGCATGGCGATATAGTCGTGCAGCACGGCAATGCCTGCGCCCGCGCGAACTGCCTCCATCTGGCCGATGGCGCTCGAAATCTCGAATTGCGCCGACCAGTTGCGCAGGATCTCCCGCGTGAACTGAAGCGAGGGCGAGAAGATGAGATCTTCCACATAGCTGACGAGCCGATGCTGGCGCAGCGCCTCGGCGCTTTCGGGTGCGCCATGGGCAGCCAGATAGGCGCGCGAGGCATAAAGCGACAGCGAGTAGTCAACGAGCTTGCGGGCGACGAGGCGTCCTTCCGCCGGGCTCTCGACGGTGATGGCGATGTCGGCTTCGCGCTGGGGCAGGGAGAAACTGCGCGGCACCGGCACAAGCTGCAGTCTCAGGTCTGGATGCCGTGCGGTCAGCGCGCCGAGCCGCGAGGAGAGGAACCAGACGCCGAAGCCGTCGGGCGCGCCGATGCGCACCGTGCCGGAAATAGCGCTGTCGGTGCGGCCAAGGCTGGCCTGGGCGGACAGCATCTCGGCCTCCATCCGCTCGGCATGGGCCATGAAGGCTTCACCTTCGCCGGTGAGCCCGCACCCATTGGTGCGCCTTACGAAGAGCTGGGTGTCAAGCGCGTGTTCGAGCGCGGTGATCCGGCGGGACGTGGTGGCGTGGTTGAGGCCGAGGCGGCGCGAGGCGCCAAGGATCTGGCCGGAGCGCGCCACCGCCAGAAACACCCGGATATCGTCCCAGTTGATCCCCGCCGCCATCACGATCAGCCAAAGACCACGGTCTTGTGACCGTTGAGCATGACGCGGCTTTCCAGATGCATCTTGACCGCGCGGGCCAGCACGCGCGCCTCGATGTCGCGGCCCGCGGCAACGAAGTCCTCCGCCGACATGGCATGCGTGACCCGCTCGGTTTCCTGTTCGATGATCGGGCCTTCATCAAGGTCTGCGGTCACATAATGGGCGGTGGCGCCGATCAGCTTCACGCCGCGCTCATGGGCCTGATGATAGGGCTTTGCACCCTTGAAGCTCGGCAGGAAGGAGTGGTGGATGTTGATGACTTTTCCGAACAGCCTGCGCGACAGCTGATCTGACAGCACTTGCATGTAGCGCGCCAGAATGACGAGATCGGCACCGGTTTTCGTGACGAGCGCGAGCAGCTTGTCCTCCTGCTCGGTCTTGATCTCCATGTTGACCGGCCAGAAATGATAGGGAATGCCTTCAATGTCAGCCGTGCGGCGGCTGTCCTCGTGGTTGGAGACGATCGCGACCACCTCGGCGTCGAGCCAGCCAACCCGGATCTGATAGATCAGATGCAGCAGCGCGTGATCAAACTTCGAGACCATGATGATGATCTTCGGCCGCACCGCCTCGTCGGCCACATCGATGCGCATCTCGAAGCGGGCGATCGGTGCCTTCAGAGCCTTCACGATGCCAGCGATCCCGGTAGTCTCAGGTGCAGTCACGGCGATGCGCATGAAAAAGCGGTTGGTTTTCCGGTCCCAGAACTGGTTGGATTCCGCGATGTTGGCACCGATGGCCGCCAGCTCGGTCGTCACGGCGGCGACGATGCCCGGCCGGTCGGCGCAGGACAATGTGATGACGAAATGCGGATCAGACATCAGAAACTCCGGAATGGCGGACCGGACAGGGGCGCGCGCGGCACGTTGTCGGGCAAGCGGTGGGGGCGGTCAAGGGCATCGCTTTGGCCCGGAGGTCCGGGCATCGACGACCAGGCGATGCTACAGCCGCCTCGGGTGTCGCTCTGTCTGCAATACGACACGGCTGGGCGACATGGATCTCCGACGCCTTGCAATGATTGGCGGGGTTGGCCACTTGCCCGCCGCAGCGCTTCGCCATATGTCTGGCCCATCTCTTGAGGCAATCTTCCCCCCATGACCAGCACTCAGCGCCATCCCGAAGGCCGCCACGAACACCATGACCGGCGCTGGCCTGCCATGATCATCCTCCTGATTGCAGGTTTCATGAACCTGATCGACGTCACCATCGTCAATGTGGCGCTGCCGAGCCTGCAGAACGGTCTGGGCGCTTCAAGCACGGAAATCGAATGGGTGGTGGCGGCCTATATCCTTGCCTTCGCCATCAGTCTGCTGCCTTTCGGCCGCCTTGGCGATATGCTGGGCCGACGCAAGGTGTTTCTCTGGGGCGTGGGCGGCTTCTCCATTGCCTCCGCCTTGTGCGGTTTTGCGCCCAATATCGAGACATTGGTGGCCGCGCGCGTGCTGCAGGGCATCGCCGGTGCGATGATGACACCCCAAACACTCGCCATCGCGCAAGTCATCTTCCCCAAGCACGAGCGCGCCCTGGCCTTTTCGCTGTTCGGGCTCACCGCCGGGATGGCGGCGGTCTCCGGTCCCCTTCTGGGCGGGCTGCTGATCGGCGGCGATTTGTTCGGGCTCGGCTGGCGGCCGATTTTCCTGGTCAATGTCCCGGTCGGCATCTTCGCCATTCTCGCAGGCCTCCGCTTCATTCCCGTAATGCCCGGCAACCGGGCGGTCGGCATCGACCGAGGCGGGATCCTGCTGGGGGGGCTCACGGTTCTGCTCGTCATCTTTCCCCTGGTGGAGGGTCGAAATTTTGGCTGGCCCTGGTGGTGTTTCACGCTGATACTCGCGAGCCTGCCGACGGGCTATCTGTTCACCCGCTGGCAGGCCCGTCAGGCTGGGCTCGGCGCGCCGGAACTCCTTCCGGTGTCGCTCTTGTCCAATGGTCAGTTCATCGGCGGCGCTTTCCTCTCTGCGATCTTATTTTCAGGCGTGCCCGGCTTCTTTCTGGTTCTGGCGGTGTTCCTGCAGACCGGATACGGGCTTACGCCGCTGCAATCGGGACTGACCACCGTTCCGTTCTCGGTGGGTGTGCTGATCGCCTCGATCGTTGCCGGACGGCTGGGTGCGCAGCTGTTGCGGCAGCGCATCGTGCTGGGATCGCTGGCGCTCACTGTTGCGATGCTGTGGCTGCGGGGCGTTGCGGGCGACCTCGGTGAAACCTTCCGCTCGATGCAGTTCCTGTCGCCGCTGCTCCTGGCTGGTCTGGGCCTCGGAACCGCCGTCTCGCCGCTGTTCCAGACCGTTCTTGCCAACGTCGTAGGCCGCGATGCCGGCTCGGCCTCGGGCGGCGTGCAGTCTTTCCAGCAGGTGGGCAGCGCTTTCGGCGTGGCCGTGATGGGTCAGTTGTTCTTCGCAAATCTCGGCATGCCTGGCACGACTGGCGCGTCTGGACAGATAGCCTATACCGCAGCCATGAGCGATGCGTTGGCTTATGGAGCGGTGGCTTTCGCCTTTGTCGGTCTTGGCGCGTTGGCGCTCAAACCACCGCCGCCGACCAGCTTTTCACCAGCTACGATGCCCGATTGAAACCGAAAGCGCGGCCGACTTTGTCCCACAAGGGGCGAAACTGTCGCTCAGCCTATTGGCTCTTTGCCGCCATCCCTCCGACGCGGGCAAAATTGGCGCTTTATGATCGCGTCCATGTAGCCTATATCGCAGCCATGATCCGGGTGTTTGATGTCTCTGGCACTGTCGCCGGGCAACCCGCTCCCTCGACGCCGCTGCGTCGAAGCGATTTCGATTGAAAGTGACCCATGACGCTTAACCCCGGTATTGAACCGGCGCTTGCCCAAGCGCTCGAGAAAAAAGGCTACCAAACCCTGACCCCGGTGCAGGAGGCGGTTCTCGCCGAAGCTCTGCGCGACGCCGACCTCCTGGTCTCCGCCCAGACCGGATCCGGCAAGACGGTCGCTTTTGGCATGAACATGGCACCGACGCTGCTTTCGGGCGAAGCCCGCTTCGGGCGGGCCGAGGTGCCGCTGGCGCTGGTGATCGCGCCCACGCGCGAACTCGCCATGCAGGTCGAGCGCGAACTGGCCTGGCTCTACGGTGAGGCCGGGGCTTCCATTGCCACCTGCGTGGGTGGCATGAACATGATGACCGAGCGGCGCATGCTCGACCGCGGCGCCCATGTGGTGGTGGGAACGCCCGGGCGGCTGCGCGACCATATCGAGCGCGGATCGCTTGACCTGTCGGGCATTCGCGCCATCGTGCTCGACGAGGCCGACGAGATGCTTGATCTCGGTTTCCGCGACGATCTCGAATTTATCCTCGACGCGTCGCCGGACCAGCGCCGGACACTGATGTTTTCGGCAACCGTGCCCTCGGGCATCGCCGCGCTCGCCAAGCGCTACCAGCGCAACGCGGTCCGCGTGACCACTGCGGGCGAGCAGAAGCAGCATCTCGATATCGAATACCGGGCATTGTCGGTTGCCCCGAACGACCGTGAAAACGCCGTCATCAACCTTCTGCGCTATTACGACGCCAAGAACGCGCTCGTGTTCTGCGGCACCCGCGCCACCGTCAACCACCTGATGGCACGCTTTTCCAATCGCGGCTTTGCCGTGGTGGCCCTGTCGGGGGAATTGAGCCAGAACGAGCGGACCCATGCGCTGCAGGCCCTGCGTGACGGTCGCGCCCGGGTCTGTGTGGCCACCGATGTCGCCGCCCGTGGTCTCGACCTGCCCGATCTCGAACTCGTCATTCATGCCGATCTGCCGAAATCGCCGGAAACCCTCCTGCACCGGTCGGGCCGCACCGGTCGCGCCGGCCGCAAGGGCGTCTCTGCGCTGGTCGTGCCTTACAGCGCCCGCCGCCGCACCGAGCGTCTGTTGGCCGACGCGCGCATTGCCGCGACCTGGGCGCGCCCGCCATCGGCTGAGGAAATCATGGCGCGCGACGACGAGCGGCTGATGGCTGATCCGGCGCTTGCCGATCCGGTTGGCGAGGACGAGGCCGCCATGGCGGCTCAACTGATAGCGCAGTTCGGTGCCGATCAGGTCGCCGCAGCCTTCGTGCGCCAGCACCGCGCCGGGCGGTCCGCCCCCGAGGAACTGATCGACAACGGCCCTGTCGCCGCACCGGGCGGGACTTATCAGGAACGCCCGCCGCGTGACCATCAGCCCATGCAGGGCGGTGTCTGGTTCTCGCTCGCGCTTGGACGCAAACATCAAGCCGAGCCGCGCTGGCTTCTGCCGATGCTGTGCCGGGCTGGCCACGTCACCAAGACCGATATCGGATCCATCCGCATCCACGACACCGAAACCCACGTCGAGATTGCCGGTGCGGCGGTTGCGCGCTTCCTTGCAGCGATCGGACCGACCCGCAAGATCGAGAAGTCGATCACCGTGACCCAGCTCGATGGTGTCCCCGCCATCCCCGAACGTGGGGCCACGCGCGACCGCGCACCGCGGCCCGAGCGCACGGACGAGCCTTCGCGCGAGACCGGCAAGCCCGATTATGCCAAGAAACGGCCGTTCATCGGCAAGGGTCGGCGCGACGACGATCGCCCGCCACGCGACGACCCCTATGCCGACCGCAAGCCGCGCGAAGACCGGGCTCCGGTTCCCGCCGGCGCCACGCCGGGTGTCTGGCCTTACGAAGATATCCCAGCCGGTGCCAACCAGCCCGGTCCGATGGACCCAAAACCCTACAAATCTCGGGCCAAGGCCGACCGCAAGCCGTATGAACCAGCGAGCAAGCCCGGGTTCGATGTGGGTGACAAGCGTCGGCAGAGTGCCTCCACAGCTGACGCGCGGCCGTCTCAGCAGGCGGGAAAACCGTATCGGAAAGAGGATGCGGCCAAGACCGACGGTGGTTGGAAGAAGGCCGGTGACGCCAAGCCCGCCAAGCCGGCCTACAAAGGCAAGCCCAAGGACGCAAAGCCTGCGGGCGAGGGCGGCAAACCCGGGCCGGCAAAGCCCTATATCACGCGCAAGAAACCCTGAGGCGGTCCGCTCAACGGGTCTGAATTGAAGATGCCGCCAGGTTGACCCGGCGGCGCTGGTCCTTGTGAGCGGGGTCGTCCATCCCTGAAGGCGGATCAGGACTGAACGATGTCCACCGCTTCGCGCAGTTCGCGTTGCAGACGTAGGTCTTCCTCGATAGTGGGCTTGGAGAATCTGGCAAGCGCCAGATAGGCCACCGGGGTGACGAAAAGCGTAGCCAGTGTCGCAAGCCCGAGCCCGCCCACGATCACCCAGCCAAGCGCAATGCGTGCTTCCGCCCCGGCGCCGGATGCGATGACCAGCGGCAGTGCGCCAAGAACGGTCGAGACCATGGTCATCATGACCGGCCTGAGCCGCACCAGGGCTGACTGTTCGGCAGCCTCTCGCACCGAAAGACCTTGATTGCGCAACTGATTGGCGAATTCAACCACCAGAATGCCGTTCTTGGCCATGATGCCCACCAGAAGCACCAGCCCGATCTGGCTGTAGACATTGAGAGAGCCACCGGTGATCAGGATCGCGAAGACCGCGCAGGCAAGTCCGATCGGGACCGTTGCCATGATGATGAAAGCGGAGACAAAGCTCTCGAACTGTGCCGCAAGCACCAGCAGCACGATCACCAGCGCAATGCCGAACGTCAGCAGCATGTCGTTGCTCGACTGGCTGAGCGTCGCGGCCTCGGCCAGCGGAATGACGCGGGCACCGGGCGGCAGCAAAGGCTCGGCCATGCGGACGACTTCCCCATAGGCTTCCCCGAGCGCAATCCCACCGGCAAGTCCCGTGGTGATGGAGACAGAGCGGAGTTGTTGCTCGCGGTTGAGCGACGGCGACACGGCTTTTTCTGACAGGGACGCGATGGTCGACATCGGCACCATCCGGCCATCTCCGGTCTTCAGGTAGATGCTTTCCAGATCAGTCGGATCATTGATCGGCGAGGTGGTGGAGACAAGCTTCACCGGATAGGATCGATCCTCAATGAACACGTCGGTGACTTCGCTGCCGTCGAGCAAGGCCTGCATCGCCTCCGCCAGGCCGTTGATGTCGATGCCGAGATCGTTTGCGCGGAGCCGGTCGATGGTGACCGAAAGCTGGGGCTGGGTTGTCGAATAGGACAGACGGACCTGGGTGAAGCGGGAATCGCTTTCCAGAAGCGTGACCAGGCCGTTGGCCGCTTCCCCAAGATCGTCATAATTGTTGCCGACGAGCGCGAACTGCAGCCCGTTGCCCGCGCCGCGGATACCCAATGAATTGGGCTGAATGGCAAAGGCCCGGATGCCTGGAATGGTCGCCGCCAGGCGGTTGATCTCGGCGGCGATTTCCTGCTGGCTGCGCGCACGTTCGCTCCAGGGCGCAAGCGTGAGCACCATGAATCCGGCATTGAAACTGCCGCCGGAGCCCGCATTGGCAAACATGTTCTGGATCTCGCCGCTTTGGCGCAACGGCTCGAGAAGCACTTCAAGGTCCCGCATCCGCGCGCTGGTGTAGTCGAGGCTCACGCCCTGGGGTGCCTGGATCCGCATCAGCGCCACCGAGCGGTCTTCCGAAGGCGTGAGCTCTTGCGGGATCCGCGGCAGCAGCACGAACGCGAGCGCACAGACGAGAACCGCGACAAGAGCCACGACCAGCGGCGCGTTGAGGCAGGATTTCAGGATCCGGCCATAGCCGCTGACCAGGCGTGCGCCGAATCGTTCGGCGGCGGTCGGTGGCTTCAGCACCGCATCCCTGGGTTTTGCCTTGATCAGACGCGAAGCCAGCATCGGGCAAAGTGACAGCGCCACGACGCTCGACAACAGGATCGAGATGGCAAGCACGAAGCCAAATTCCTGGAACAAGCTGCCTGCCTGGCCGGGCAGGAAAGAAAGCGGGATGAAGACAGACGCGAGCGTGGCTGTCGTCGCGATGACGGCAAAGAACACTTCCTTCGTGCCCACCACTGCGGCGGCTCGGATGCCGAGCCCCTCGTTGCGTTTGCGCACGATGTTTTCAAGAACCACGATGGCGTCATCCACCACCATCCCTGTCGCAAGCACGAGTGCGAGCAGCGTGAGGATGTTGATGGAGAAGCCCATGATGTAGATGCCGGCGAAGGTGCCGATGATGGCCACCGGCAGCGTGATCGCGGGGATGAGCGTGGCCCGTATGTCGAGAAGGAATGCGTAGATGATGATCACCACGATCACGGTGGCCATCAGCAGCGATATGATCACTTCGTCAATGGCACCGCGCACGAAGGTCGCGTCATCGCTGGTCACGCGGATGTCGACGCCATCGGGAAGAATGGATTGCAGGTCTGAAGCCGCAGCCCGCACCCCGTCGGAAATCTCGAGCGTGTTGGATGTCGCCTGCCGGATGATGCCGAGACCGATGCCGGTTTTTCCGTTGGCCCGCAACGCCGTCGCTCCCGGATCCGGGCCGAGCGTGACGGTCGCCACATCGCGGATCTGGACGCGTTCGTTGACAGGGAGCGCTTCGAAATCTTCCGGCGTGACCACGTTGGCGGTCGCACGGACGACGATGTCCTGGGTCCGGGCGGTCAGCGATCCGGCCGGGACGTCAAAGGCGACATTGGCGAGAGCGGACCTCAGATTGCCGACCGTCAGGCCGAGAGCGGCCAGCCGTGACTGGTCGACATCGATCCGGAACACTTTCTGCCGGTCGCCGAAGACCTGCACGTCGGCCACGCCGGGAACCGCGGAAAGTCGGTCAACCACTTCGTCTTCGACCAGAATGGTCATGTCCTGGACGCTCATGGTGTCCGATGTCACGGCAAGCCGCATGACCGGATCGGAATTGGCATCGGCCTTGACGACGCGCGCCTCCTCGGCATTTGCCGGCATCTGGCTGACAACGCGGCCGAGTGCATCGCGGATGTCTGCGGCCGCGACCGAAAGGTCGGTCGAATCGGAGAATTCAGCCGTCACCCGGCTGCGCCCGAAATTGGAGCTCGACGAGATCGACTGGATCCCTGCTACGCGCGCGACCGCGCTTTCCACCACCGCGGTCAGCTCGCGGTCGATGGTTTCGGGGGCGGCACCGGGATAATCGGTGGATATGGAGATCACCGGACGGTCGACATCGGGAAGTTCGCGCACTTCCCCGCCGAGAATGCCTGCGAACCCCGCCACCGTGATCAATGCGCTGAAGACGAGCGCCAGCACCGGACGCCGCACGAAAAGTGCGCTGGTGCCCCTGTGCGCGTCAGTGAGCGGGTCGGTGGCAAAACCTTTGTCCTGCGGGTTGGGTTGATCGCTCACGAGCCGGGCCTCGCCGCTGCGGGTGCCATCACGGGTGTCGCCTCCGGCGCACTATCGGACTTGGGTGCGCCGCTGACCCTGGCCGTCGGTGCAACAGCCGTCGCATCTGGCAGATCCCCGGCCGGGCTGTTGGCGATCTCGACCGCGCCACCCGCGCGAACATTCTGCACGCCTTCGGTGACGACGATGTCACCTTCGGCAATCTCGGCATTGATCAGCACCTGCTCAGCGTTCCTTTGCACGATCGTGACCGGAATACGCACCGCCTTCCCGTCTTCGACCTGCCAGATGTAGGAGCCTTGCGAATCCCACTGGATGGCAAGCGGATCAACCGTGGGATAGGTGTCGCCAGGAAAGCGCATGGTGACGCCAAATGACATGCCGGCCCTGAGCTGGTCGTTTCCGTTGGGAATGCGTGCCTGGACGCGCAATGTGCGGCTGGCTTCGTCGAGCCGGTTGTCGATGGCGATGACGGAGCCGGTAAAGTCTTCGCCGGGCCGGGCGATGGCAGAGGCTGAGACCGGTGATCCGACCGAGATCGCACCGACAAGCCGCTCCGGCACGTAAAATTCAACAAGAATATCGCGGCGGTCGTCGACTGTCGTCAGCACGCTCTGGCTGGTGACATAATCGCCCGGCGCAATGCCGAGAATGCCGATTGTGCCGGAGATCGGCGCGACAATCGTGCGCTGGGACAAATCGAGTTCTGCCTGGCGCAGGTCGAGCCGGGCCGTATCGAGTTCGATACGCGCCTGATCGGCCTCCACCGAACTGATGGTGCGCTGCGCCAGAAGGTCCGACGAGCGCTTGAACTTCTGTTCTGCATTGGAGACCATGGTGCGGGCCCGGTCGAGCGCGATCTGCTCGCCGGTGGCATCAAGCCGCACCAGCACCGAACCCGCTTCCACCATCGACCCCGAACCCACCTCCACCGAGGCAATCTGTCCCGAGACCTGCGGGGTCACCGACACGGTATGGGCTGCGGCCCCCGTCCCGATGGCCGAGAACCGGTCATTGATGACGCCGGTGCTGACGGTCTCTGTGATGACAAGGGCGCTACGGCCGCCACGCTGACCACCCCCTGGACCACCCCCCGGGCCGCCAGCTGTGCCAGCTCCCGTAGGCGCTCCCGTGGGCGCTCCCGGGGCACTGCCGGGTGTACCGCTGTTCGGGCGCTGCGCGACCGCCGCTCCGGGCAGGTTTGCGGTCCCTTCGTTGGGCGCGATTGACGATGTGGAAAGATAGGGAACCGAGATGCCCCAGCTGGCAAGTGTTGCTTCCGCCTTCGGATCAAGGATCATCCAGGATGCCACCGCGCCGCCTGCAACAAGGGTGGAGAGGAGCATCTGCGTCCAGAGTTTCATCGAATCCGCCAAAGTTCGTAACTGTGCATCTGCAGCGTGATTTACCTGACGAGTACGGCACGACAAGCGGCCCGGTTCAATCATGGATCAAGTTTAATGTTTGTGCATCTAACATGCAGCAAGTCAAAATGTGAAATCCTGCAGCGAACTTTGCGCATCCAATCAGACGCGTGAATGCCGCTGTAAAACATTGGATGAATGCATGTACGTCATCGCACACATGAATCCATTTCTGCGATGACGTACATTAGTGGCATCGAAACGTAAAAAAGCCCGCCGCAGGACCGCTGCGACGGGCTCCGCTGCGGTCAATCATGGCGATTGAACCCGCCGTGCATCAGTTCGTCTGCTTGGCCAGCCAGGCTTCCATTTGCTCGATTTCCGGACCCTGGGCGGCGATGATCGCTTCGGCGAGCTTGCGCATCTCCTCGTCCTTGCCGAATTCCAGCTCGACTTTGGCCATGTCGACCGCGCCCTTGTGGTGGGCGATCATGCCCTTGGCGAAGTCGATATCGGCATTGCCGCTGAACTCGATGTCCATTTCGGCATGCATGCGGGCATTGGCTTCGGCGAAGGCGGTGCTTGACGGGCCGGTGTCGCCCTTGGGCATGCCCATGGCCATGGTGCCATGGCCCATGGTCGAATGGTCCGTGCCTTGTTGATCAGGCTTCGTCGCCTCCTGGGCGAGCGCGTAAGAGGCGGCTGCGATGCCGAAAGCGGCGAGGGTCACGGCAAGTTTGTGGGTGGTTTTCATCTGCATATCCTTGCTGAAATCTGGCGCATCCGGTTGTCGGATGGCGCGGTCTGGTCTGGTGCGGAAACAGCCGGTCAGGTCGACAATCGCGGCGGAGGGACGGTCGGTCGCATCACAGATCCGGCCGGACGTGTCTGCCGAAGGACAGATCGGAGGCTCTCGTCACGCGCGAACAGCACATGCGCCAGAGATGGCGGGACCGCGTGGCACAGACCGCAAGAGGCGACGTCGGCGCAGAAGAACATGTGCTCTTTTCCGGATGGACCAGGCTCGCGCCCGTGATGCTGAGCCTCGGCACGGGTCAGATGAGCGTCGCGGTCGGCCGACGCGCCATCGGCAAGCGTGACCGCAGCGTGGCCCATCGCACTCGTCGCGACCGATGGCGCAACGAGCGCCAGGCACAAGACGAAAAGAGAGAGCAACAGGCGCATGGTCTTGTTTGATCCTGATGATGTGGCCTTCGTGTGGCATGACCGCCCGGCAGGCACCCGGGGGAGGCGATTTTTTCCCTTGATGGGCGACACCATCGATTGACGGAGCAAACGAGGCGGTTGCGGACTCGTGTTGACCACACAGAGCAGATTCAAGGAGTGTCGGAGGTGTTTTTGCCGACGCCCTGCGCTATATGGGCAGTTCATCGCATGCCGCGATCACCGCAACATGCTTGGCGGGGCATGGAACAAAGTGCGAGCGACGCACGTTTGTCGCTCAGGGATCAAATGCGGTCCAATCCAAGGAGTTTGACATGTTCAAGACAATCGCCAAGGCGGCGTTTGCCGCTCTTGTTTCCATCTCTGCCGCCATCCCGGCGACAGCAGCCCCGTTCGTTCCGGCAAAGCCGGCGGTGCAGCAGCCTTTCGATGCGCCGGTCATTACCATCCGCGATCACAACAATTCTGGCGAGCGATGGATCGACCGTCGTGCACGCCGCAACGAGTACCGGCAGCAGATCAACCCCTATCTGCCGGACCAGTATGTGCGGCCGGGCGACAATCGGCCGATCTATCGTGAGCCGAACCAGGTTCGACGCGATTTCTATCGGGACGGCCGCTACGGCTACTACCGCGGCCATCGCGGCTATCGGGATTACCGGGCGAACTACCGCCGCTACAACGGGTTCTGGTTCCCCGCCGCAGCCTTCGCGCTTGGCGCGGTGATTGGCAGCCAGTCATCGCCGGTCCAGATCGGGCGTCCCGGATATCTGAGCCGCGACCACGTGGTCTGGTGCAACGACCGGTATCGCACCTACCGCGCTTCGGACAACACCTACGTCCCGCGGGTGGGGTTCCGGGCGCAGTGTCGTTCGCCGTACTGATTGCGACAATCGCACAGGCTGGTCGAGACCGGCTCGCCAAGACGGGTGCAGCGCAAGCTGCGCCCGTTTTCGCGTGGGGCCCCCGACGGACGCCAAAGCCTTGCGGCCCCGAAGCCCGTCTTGTAGGAGAGGCGCACATCGCCGTTCCCCTCGCCGCCAAGGCCCCGTTCATGTCCGAGAAGAAACAGAAATCCCAGACGCTCAAAGCCCGCCAGCCGCGCGGCTTTCCGGATCGGTCGTCCGCTGATATCCGCATGACCGACGAGATGATGGCCAAGATCAAACGGGTCTATGAGCGCTTCGGCTATGAGCCGGTCGAGACGCCATTCGTCGAATATACCGACGCGCTCGGCAAGTTCCTGCCCGACCAGGACCGGCCGAACGAAGGCGTGTTCTCCTTCCAGGACGATGACGAGCAATGGCTTTCGCTGCGCTATGACCTGACCGCGCCGCTGGCGCGCCATGTGGCCGAAAATTTCAACGACATCCAGTTGCCCTACCGCAGCTATCGTTCCGGCTGGGTGTTCCGCAACGAAAAGCCCGGCCCGGGCCGCTTCCGCCAGTTCATGCAGTTTGACGCCGACATCGTCGGCGCGCCCAATGTCTCGGCCGACGCCGAGATGTGCATGATGATGGCCGACACCATGGAAGCGCTCGGCATCCCGCGCGGGCAATATGTCATTCGCGTCAACAACCGTAAGGTGCTCGACGGGGTGATGGAGGCCATCGGGTTCGGCGGCGAGGAGAATGCGGGCAAGCGGCTTACGGTGCTGCGCGCCATCGACAAGCTCGACAAGTTCGGCATCGAGGGCGTCAGGTTGTTGCTCGGAGACGGACGTTGGGACGGCGGCAAGGAAGGCGAGGGCGATTTCACACCCGGTGCGGGGTTGGATGACGACACAATCAGCGATGTATTCTTGTGTCTCAAAGATCCAATCGCCGTCATTGCGAAAGGCGGCGGATGGGCAAATGATTCCATCGGCACGGGTATTGACGAGCTGAATTCGATTTGGCAACTTGCCGTAGCTGCAAACTACGGCCCTGACCGCATCCGCATCGACCCCTCCGTCGTCCGAGGCCTCGAATATTACACCGGCCCCGTGTTCGAAGCCGAACTTCTGTTCGATGTCGTCAACGAAAAAGGCCAGAAGGTGAAGTTCGGCTCGGTCGGTGGCGGTGGGCGCTATGACGGGCTGGTGTCGCGCTTCATGGGTCAGCCGGTTCCCGCGACGGGGTTTTCCATTGGCGTCTCGCGGCTGATGACGGCGCTCAAGAATCTCGGCAAGCTTTCGGGCGACGCCATGAGCGGCCCGGTGCTGGTCACCGTGATGGACCGCGGGAGGCTCGGCGACTATGCGAAGATGGCCCACGAGTTGCGATCAGCGCTCAACCCGCTTGATGCCGACGGTCAACCGCTCGGGGTGACCATTCCGGTCGAGTTGTTCCAGGGCAATCCGAAGGATTTCCCCAAGCAGCTGCGCTATGCCGACCGGCGCGGCGCGCCCGTCGCCATCATCCAGGGCGGCAACGAACTGGCTATGGGCAAGGTGATCGTCAAGGATCTGATTGCGGGCAAGAAAATCGCCGAGACCATCACCGACAACGCCGAATGGCGCGAGGCGAAAGCTGGTGAACAGCTGGTCGACATCGCCGATCTTGTGGCGACGGTCCGTGATGTGCTCGCCCGGCAGGGAATTGCGCAATCATGAGTCCTGAGGCTTTAATGTTCCCCGCCCCCGTGTGGGGAGGGGTTGCGGAGGGGCCATGACAGAGGCCGGACTTCCGGTTTTTGCCGCTGATCTCACAGCCGCGCTTCTGGCGACGGGGGCGATGATCGTTGATATTCCGATCATCCAGCCGGCCGAGCCGTTCCTTGACATGGCGGGCGAGGACCTGCGGCGGCGGATCTTCCTTACCGAAAGCGAAACCGGCGAGAGCCTGTGCCTGAGGCCGGAATTCACCATTCCGGTCTGCCGGGCCCACATCGCCGAAGGGCTCGCCACGCCGCGCCGGTACGCCTATCTCGGCCAGGTGTTTCGGCAGCGCCGCGACAGCGCCAACGAGTTTTATCAGGCAGGCATCGAGGATCTGGGCGAGGCTGATCTTGCCCTTGCCGACGCCCGCGCCATGGCCCAGGCGCTGGCTCTGATCAATGATCTGCTTCCGCAGTCAGCGCTCAGGCTGACCATGGGCGACCAAGGCGTGTTTGAAGCGGTCGTGGCCGGGCTCGGCCTGCCTGCTGGCTGGCAGAAGCGGCTGATTCATGCCTTCGGCAATGCCAAGGCACTGGACGAGATGATCGCCCGGCTCGCGCAACCCTTCGAGCCAACCGAAACCCATCCCGCGATTTCCGCCATGGTTGCCGCACGCGACGAGCCCGGTCTTGCCGCCCATATTGCTGAGCACATGGAGGCCACCGGCTATTCCACCCATGCCAGCCGCACGCCCGAGGATATCGCCCGCCGACTGATCGAGAAGCGCCATCTCGAAGCAACGCGGCTCAGCGATACGGCGCTGTCGGCGCTGCGGCGGTTCCTCGCTCTGGAGGCACCGCTCGACCGCGCACAAGCCACGATGTCGGATTTCGCCGATGGCGAGGGCCTTGATATCAAGACGGCGGTGGCGGCGTTCGGTGCCCGTGTTGCCGCGGTTCGGGCCACCGGTGCGGATCCCGCCACCATCGCGTGGCGCGCCGCCTTCGGCAGGCCGCTTGATTACTATACGGGGCTGGTGTTCGAGATTGCGGCTGGCGACGGGGCAGTGCTCGCCGGGGGTGGCCGCTACGACCGGATGATGACGTTGCTCGGCGCGCGGGAGCCGATCCCGGCAGTGGGATTTTCGCTCTGGCTTGACCGGATCGGGATGTTGAGGACGGCGCCATGAGTGGCACGCTGACCATCGCTCTGCCGTCCAAGGGCCGCATGAAGGACGACGCCATCGCCGCCTTCGAGCGGGCAGGGTTGGCGGTTGGCACAGTTGGCAACGACCGGTCCTATCGTGGGCGAATTGTGGGGATGGACGATGTGGAGGTGGCGTTTCTGTCCGCCTCCGAGATTGCCCGCGAACTGGGTACCGGCGCGATCGATTTCGGCGTCACCGGTGAGGACCTGGTGCGGGAAACGCTCGCCCAGGTGGAAGCCCGCACCGAATTCGTGGCGCGGCTCGGGTTTGGCCATGCCGATGTGGTGGTTGCGGTGCCCGATATCTGGCAGGACGTCACCACCATGGCCGATCTCGGCGATGTGGCCGCAGATTTCCGTGCCCGCCATGGACGGCGGCTCGCCATCGCCACAAAATACTGGCGGTTGACGCAGGCCTTCTTCTCCACCCGCCACGGCATCCAGCTCTACCGCATCGTCGAAAGCCTCGGCGCGACCGAAGGTGCACCGGCGTCGGGGGCAGCTGATATCATCGTCGACATCACCTCCACCGGGGCGACGCTCGCGGCCAACCATTTGCGGGTGCTTTCAGACGGGATCATCCTCAAGTCCGAGGCCTGCCTGATGCGGGCCCGCAAACCGGGCCATGACGGCGATCATCGCGTCAGAGCCATTGCGGCGGCGATCCGGGGAATTTGAGCGAAAAAAATGGCCGCCCCTTGCGAGGGCGGCCGCGGCGCACCAAAGACTGGTCGCCATGTGAGTTGCGGGTGTCAGATCGGGGGGAACATTACCCGCAACTTACCATGAAATTACGCAGCAGTTTTTTGTGTGGATCACCGCCACTGCAAAAATAGCATTTTTCTGTTGCATTTCTTTTCACTTGATTTTCGGCGTCTTTGGCGCAATCTACCACCACCGGGACATGCCCGGCCTGAACGCGTCCGACATGGTTGCCTGATGGTCTTCTCCACCCAGCGCCCGGCTCCGCCAACCACAAAGCCAGACAGGTACGCGGCAATTGCCTGATCCCGGGCATGAGGGATGCTTTGATCTGTTTCCCCGGGGGTTTCGATGCTGTTTGTTTCAGGCGTGGTGCTGTTTTTTGTCGCCCTCATGGTCATGGCTGTGGTGGGGAGGTACTGCGCGGGCCATCCTCATAGTCTTCTTGTGCGAGGCGACATCGTGCCATCGCTGGTGGCGGTGTTTTTCGCGTCGCTGATGACGGTCGGTCTGACGATGATGCTGGTGGGTGGCGAGGAGTTCATGTCCTCGGTCACCATGGAAATGGCCGTGATCTTCCCGTTGATAGTGGCGGGCGCATGGCTCGCCACGCGCATCACTGGTCAGGTGGGTCGGCCCATGCCGATCTGAGATCGGTCTCTCTGCAGACCAGTTTGTCAAACCCCTACAGCGCCGCGCGTCTTTTCAGACGCGTGGATGTCGCTGTACCGCTTTGAATGAATGCATGTGCGTTATCGCACAAATGAATCCATTTGTGCGCGACATGCATTAACAACATATCGTTCACAAGAACTCACCAATGCAGCGTGCCCGGAGCGCCTTTGATCGGCCCCTTGACATTTGGCGTCACCCAACCTCCGTAAAAGTTGCCAGGCTGTGGCAGCACCGCGATGTCATCGATCTCGATCCGGTCCAAAGGTTCGGCATAGATCGCTACCGCGTCTGCGATGGCATGGAAGGCCGCCGTCGGATCGGGGTAGCTCCAGGCGATGCGGGGCGCCGTTCGTCCGTTGGCCACCAGATCGAAGTACCGGGCCACGCCCTTCCATTCGCAGGTGGTCTGGCGACCACCTGAGTCCACCAGAACACCGGGAAAGAAAGCTGCACGGGGGAGATAGTAGGTGGGCGGATGGAAGGTTTCCAGAATGCGGTGACTGATCTGCGTCTCGGCCACCAGAAGGCCAGCAAACCAGACCCGGATGTGACCGGCAAAGGGCTCTATGGCAGGGGGACGCGGATAATCTGCAACGTTCTCTTCAGGCAGGTCCATGGGCAACTCCTTTGCCTACCACCTGGTGCGCATGGGAGGCGTGTAAAGGTGGGCGGACGGGTTTACTGCGCGCCGCGCCTGGTCTTTGGCCAGAGCTTGAGATTGGGGAACACGAAGACCCCTGTGATGGCGCCCTTACCCTCGTCGGAGAACTTCGAGGATTCGCCGATGCACATCACCGGTCGCACACTGTTGTCGGAGTGGTGGATGGATGTCGAAAAGCAGAAGGAGGAGGGGGACACGGCGGCGGTCTCAAAAAGCTCCAGCACGTGGTGGCGGTCCCCGGTCTCGTAGCAACGGACCAGGTTGAGCAAGCCGCAATCGCCTTCCTCGGCAAGCCCGTGTTCCTGGCGTGTACGTTCAGACAGCTTGAAAATGCCGGTGCCGAGATCGGCGATCCATGCATCGAACTGGCAGTAGTGGGCCAGGAGTTCCCTGTCCGGCAGCGCCATGCTTCCGGGTGGTGCGCCGAACTGTCCCGACATGATGGACTTGGTAATCTTGAACAAAGAAGTCACCCCGTGGTCAGCCCGTTCACAAAAAGAAATTTCTGATTTCACCCTTGTCTGCGATCCGCCTCATGTGGACCGCTTACCGGATCTCGCCGGGCCGATGCTGACAGTGCGGATCGTCTGCGGTCGGGGCCACTTCCCTTTGTCCGCACGCCCTGGTCAGGCTGGAAAAATGCACGTCCGACCGCGCCGCGCACCCTTTCAGACGCGCGAAGGTCGCCCCACTCCTTTGAATGACTGCATGCGTTTGGTTCGACCAAACCCGATCGAACGCGACATGCATTGGTCATCTGATTTCAACATTTGCGTCCCGTTGTCACATGCCTTTCGGCAAATGTTGGCATCAGAAAATCCACTCACTGGTTTGGAAGTCTGGTGGATTTGACGAATTCGACATTTGGTTTCAGACGCGACGCGCACAACGAAGACCACATATCAATTTCAATCCACTGGGCGTTCCCTACAGCACCGCGCATCCAATCGGGTGCGCAAAGGCCGCTGTAAAACATTGAATGAATGCATGCCCGTTGTCACACAAACGAGTCCATTTGTGCGCGACATGCATCAGTTTGTTTAGTCTTTCGGGCCTACCAGATCAAATGCATCCTTTATTTTCGGTTAATTCGCCAATTTGTAGCGGAAAAAACCGTCATGTTCAAGCAAGCTCGGACGCGGAAACAACGCCTTACCTGTCTAGTGCACTGAAAAGGCTCACGATTTCCAGCGTTTACAAGAAATCAATGACAACAAAAAAGGCGACCCCAAGGCCGCCTTTTCCGTGATGGTCGATTGCATGTCCCGCCTCAAGAGGCAGGATCGAGATTACATCATGCCGCCCATGCCGCCCATGTCGGGCATGCCGCCGCCAGCAGATTCCTTCTGCGGCCGGTCCGCCACCATCGCTTCGGTGGTGATGAGCAGGCCCGCGATGGATGCGGCGTCCTCGAGAGCGGTGCGGACGACCTTCGCGGGGTCGATCACGCCGAACTTGAAAAGGTCGCCATACTCTTCGGTCTGAGCGTTGAAGCCGAAGGAAAGGTCCGAGGATTCCCGGATCTTGCCGGCAACGACGGCGCCGTCGACGCCTGCGTTCTCGGCGATCTGGCGCAGCGGAGCTTCGAGCGCGCGGCGGACGATGGCAATGCCCGCGTCCTGGTCGCTGTTCTCACCCTTGACGCCATCCAGCTTCTTGCCAGCCTGGACCAGAGCCACACCGCCGCCGACGACGATGCCTTCCTGGACCGCAGCGCGGGTCGCATTCAACGCATCGTCGACGCGGTCCTTGCGCTCCTTCACCTCGATCTCGGTCATGCCGCCGACGCGGATGACGGCAACGCCGCCCGCCAGCTTCGCAACACGCTCTTGCAGCTTCTCGCGGTCATAGTCCGAGGTGGTTTCCTCGACCTGCTGACGGATCTGCGAGACGCGGGCCTCGATCTCGGCCTTCTCGCCGCCACCGTCGATGATGGTGGTGTCGTCCTTCTTGATCAGGACGCGCTTGGCGGAACCCAGCATGTCGAGCGTGACGCTCTCGAGCTTCATGCCCAGGTCTTCCGAGATCACCTGGCCGCCCGTCAGGATCGCGATGTCCTGAAGCATGGCCTTCCGACGATCGCCGAAGCCCGGCGCCTTGACGGCGGCGATCTTCAGGCCGCCGCGCAGCTTGTTGACGACGAGCGTGGCCAGAGCCTCGCCCTCGACGTCCTCGGCGATGATGAGGAGCGGCTTCTGCGACTGGATGACCGACTCGAGCAGCGGAACCATCGGCTGAAGCGACGACAGCTTCTTCTCGTGGAGAAGGATGAGGCAGTCGTCCAGCTCGGCGGACATCTTCTCGGGGTTGGTCACGAAGTAGGGCGAGAGATAGCCACGGTCGAACTGCATGCCTTCGACGACTTCGGTCTCGGTCTCGAGGCCCTTGTTCTCTTCGACGGTGATGACGCCGTCGTTGCCGACCTTCTGCATCGCATCGGCGATCTGGCGGCCGATCTCGCTTTCGCCGTTGGCCGAAATGGTGCCGACCTGCGCGACTTCGGCGCTGTCGGTCACGTCACGGGCAGCGGCCTTGATGGCCGCGACGACCTTCGAGACAGCGAGGTCGATCCCCCGCTTGAGGTCCATCGGGTTCATGCCGGCCGCGACCGACTTCATGCCCTCGGTCACGAGAGCCTGGGCCAGCACGGTGGCGGTGGTGGTGCCGTCGCCGGCTTCGTCATTGGTGCGAGAGGCGACTTCTTTCACCATCTGCGCGCCCATGTTCTCGAACCGGTCTTCCAGTTCGATTTCCTTCGCAACCGTCACACCGTCTTTGGTGATGCGCGGGGCGCCGAAGGATTTCTCAAGCACCACGTTGCGGCCTTTCGGGCCGAGCGTGACTTTTACCGCATTTGCAAGGGTATTCACGCCCTTCAGCATGCGGTTACGGGCATCGGTATCGAATCTGACGTCCTTAGCAGCCATGTCGCTTGCTCCTGAATTTGTTTGTTTGGATCAGATGATGCGGAAAGACCGCTCAGGCGGCTTTCACGGCGGAGGCGGCTTCGAGGATCCCGAGGATATCGGTTTCCTTCATGATCAGAAGCTCGTCGCCGTCGATGGTGACCTCGGTGCCCGACCATTTGCCGAACAGGATGCGGTCGCCGACCTTGACATCCATCGCGATCCGATCGCCGTCTTCGTCCTTCGAGCCGGCTCCGACCGCAACGACCTCGCCCTCGGCGGGCTTTTCCTTGGCGTTGTCGGGGATGATCAGACCACCCTTGGTCTTCTCGGTGCCCTCGACGCGGCGGACGAGGACGCGATCGTGAAGCGGGGTAAATGCCATTTTGAACGCTCCTTGGTTCAGATTTCTCCCTTTAGCACTCGCCAGGGCAGAGTGCTAACGAGCTGCAGATAGGCAAAGGTTGGCTGCGTGTCAACGGCAAGGATCACATTCCTGCGATGCCTTTTTTATGCCAAGGATCGTCGCCAGATAACAGTGGACCAGATTGGAGACAACCGCATGATCCGCGTGCTAGCCGCCGCCCTCTCCGCCCTGACGATGAGCCTCGCGCCCGGTCTCGCCGCCGCACAGAGTTGCGGCACCGAAGACCTTATCGCAGGCCTCGACGCCGCGCAGAAGGCCCGGCTCGACGCGCTGGTCGCCGAGCATCCCTTCGCCGAAGGCACGCTCTTCCGCGCCTCTAAGGACGGCAGCGACGTCGTGGTGGTCGGCACCATTCACCTTCCCGACCCTCGTCTCCAACCCCTGGTCGATGCGCTCGAGGCAGAGGTTCGGGCGGCGGACGTTCTGATCCTCGAGGCATCTGCCGAAGACGAGGCGGGGCTCGCCACGCTGGCGGCTACGAAGCCCGAGATGTTCTTTCTGACCGAGGGCCCGACCCTGATCGACATGCTGACCGAAGCCGAGTGGTCGGAAGTCACGGACCGCCTCGCGGAAATCGGCGTCCCCGGGTTCATGGCCGCGAAGTTCCAGCCCTGGTATCTGTCGATGACGCTTGCCGTCCCGCCTTGCGCGATGACGCTGCTCCAGCAAGGCCAGGTCGGACTCGACCGGCAGCTGGAAATCATCGCGACCGACGCGCAGGTGCAGGTCGCGACCCTAGACGACGCCGAGGCGCTTCTGAAACTCTTTTCCGACGAACCGATGGACGCGCAGCTCGACGGGCTTCGGGTGACGCTTGAAACGCAGGCCGACGGAAACGCCTCGACCTCAACGCTGATCGAGGCCTACTTCGACGGTCGCGTCCGCGAGGCCTGGGAATTCGGACGCATCCAGATCGAGGATGCGGGCGTGGAAAACGGCGCCGAGATGTTCGAAGAGGTCAACCAGTCGCTCCTCGTCGGCCGCAACCAGTCGTGGGAGCCGCTGATCGTCGACATGGTCGACGGCAAGAACGCCGTGATCGCCGTCGGCGCGGCACATCTGTCGGGCGAATCCGGCGTGTTGAGATCGCTGGAGCGCGCGGGCTACGACATCGCCCCGTTCTGACCGGCGGCCGCGCGCCTCTTGGCCAATTGTTCGCGGTGAAGCATGTAGAGCCCCGTCCCTATGATTATGGCCGTGCCGACCCAGGTCCATCCGTCGGGAAACTGCCCGAAGACGAGATAGCCGTACATCGTGCCCCAGATGATCAGCGAATACTGAACCGGCGCCACGACGACCGCGAGAGCGATCTCGAGCGACTTGATCACGCAAAGTTCTGCCAGGGCCGCGAGAACCGCGATGCTGACGCAGAGCGCGATCTCGAGGCCGGTCTCAGGCCAGCGCCAGATGAACGGCAGGGGGATGGTCAGGACGGCGCTGCCGACGAAGGCGGTATAGGCGATAGTCGTCGCGGTCCTGTCGGTGCGCGACAAGGCCCGGGAGATGATCTGCCGCACCGAGAACAACGTCGCCGCGACGATCACCAGAAGGGCGGCCGGATGCATGACGCCAAAGCCGGGGCGGATGACGACGAGTGTCCCGAGAAAGCCCGCCCCGACCGCGATCCACCGCCGCATCCCCACAGGCTCGCGCAGCAGGAACGCGGCCATGATCGTCACGATGAAGGGCGCCACGAAGCTGATCGCCACGGCATCGGCGAGCGGAATGTAACTCACCGCGAAGATGAAGATCGTCGCGGACGCCGCCGCGCAGGCCCCGCGCGCGATCTGCATGCCGGGGCTCGTCGTCGCGAGAAGCTGCGGTCCCTTCAGAACGATCAGAACCACCGCCGCGATCAGCAGCCCGAGTTGCCGGATCCAGACGATCTGGACCGGATGCATGGTCTCGGTGAGGAACTTGGCCTGCGTGTCGACGGCCGAGAAGAGGAACATGCCGGCCGCCATAAGCGCGAGGCCGCGTCCGTTTCTCAGCGCAAGAGGGTCCGCCGTCGAGACCGGCGCCATGGGGGCGTTGGTGACCAGGGTCTTGCTCCTAGAGGGAAAGTCCGCCCATAGAGACCGGAACCCGACAGGGGCGCAAGGCCCGCTCGGGCCCTTCCGGCTTGACAGCGGGACACGGCGCGCCTATCCCCCGCCCGACCTCCGGGAGAGACAGTCCTCCCGGTCCCGTGCTCGGCATGGGATCGCCCCCCACCAGCGCGTCGCGCCCGTGGGGGCGTTTGGCGTTTTGGCGGTCCGGACCTATCTCCGGGCCAGGGATCAACGAGGCAGAGGAGCCCGAGCGTTGTTCGAGAACCTGTCAGATCGCCTTTCAGGCGTCTTCGACCGGCTGACCAAACAGGGCGCGCTGTCCGACGACGACGTGAAGGCCGCACTTCGCGAGGTCCGGGTGGCGCTGCTCGAGGCCGACGTCTCGCTGCCCGTCGCCCGCGATTTCGTGGCCGCCGTGCAGGAAAAGGCGACCGGGCAGTCCGTCACCCGATCCGTCACGCCGGGCCAGCAGGTCGTCAAGATCGTCCACGACGAA
>JBBQJA010000011.1:0-74899 GCA_038325465.1 Hyphomicrobiales bacterium
GTGCGGGGATCCTGAGTGGCAGGGTCGATGGAACGCGGGCGGGCGTCCGCCGTTTGGTCGCGAATGTCGGTCATGGTGTGCTCCTTTGATTTGACACTCCGACAACGATCTCATGGCAATCGGGTTCGGCCTCGTCTGATCACAAAGCATGTCAGTCCGTTACAGGACTTCAGTCCGTCGGCTTCAGGCCATCACGGCTGTGAACGCCCTGTCGCCATTCGGCGGGCTTGCGGGGCAATGCCGGGTGGAGCATGCTGGCGTCACTCCAGAAAACATTCCAGCCAGATGACACCCGGGACGCATCCGAGGAGATTTTCATGACTGTGCTTCCATTCGCTGCAACGACACCGGTTCGAATTGGGCGCGTGGGGCTGCGCGCGCGCGATGCGGACCGTGTGGCGGGCTATTACAGGTCTTTGCTCGGACTTTCGGAGACCCGCCGATCCGGGACGACCATCAGTCTGGGGGTCGGCGGCAGGGACCTTCTCGAGATTGAAGGATCGTCGGCGCTCAAGGAAGATGATCCCCGGTCGGCCGGATTGTTTCACACCGCCTTTCTGCTGCCGTCGCGTGCCGATCTCGCGCGCTTTATGCGGCACACCACCGATGCGCGCATTCCCGTGCAAGGCGCCTCGGATCATTTCGTCAGCGAAGCCCTCTATCTCACCGATCCGGAAGGCAATGGCGTGGAGATCTACGCCGACCGGCCGAGCGAGAGCTGGCGTGGCGCTGACGGAACTTTGAGGATGGGAACAGAGGCGTTGGACATGGAAAACCTGCTCGGCGAAATTGGCCCCGGGTCACCTGCCTGGGACGGTGCTCCCGAGGGGACGGTGATCGGGCATGTCCACCTGCGGGTCGGGCATGTCGGGGAGGCCGAAGCCTGGTGGAGAGACGCGCAGGGCTTTGACACCATGGCGCATTACGGCGCCAGTGCGGTGTTCCTGTCCTCGGGCGGCTACCACCACCACATTGGTGCCAATACCTGGCAGAGCCGCGGAGCGGGCCCGCGCCTGGCCGACCGGTCGGGCCTCTCTTATGTCGAGTTGGTGTCGGAGGCTGCGCGCGGAGAGACGGTCATGGCCGATCCCTGGGGAACCGAGATCCGGATCACGCCGCCGCAATCCTGACGCGCCACCGGCGCGGGCATCCTCAGCCGCCAGACCCGGATGGACCGAAAACCCGGTCGAAGATCGTGTCGACGTGCTTGGTGTGATAGCCGAGATCGAATTTCTCGCGGATCGCCGCTTCGCCGAGCGCTGCCACGACCTCGCGATCGCCAAGCAGTTCCTCAAGAAAATCCTTGCCTTCCTCCCACACCCGCATGGCGTTGCGCTGCACGAGGCGATAGCTGTCCTCCCGGCTGACACCCGCCTGGGTGAGCGCCAGCAGCACGCGCTGGGACTGTGTGAGCCCGCGGAAGCGGTTCATGTTCTTTTCCATGTTGGCCGGGTAGACGAGCAGATTTTCGATCACGCCAGCAAGCCGGTTCAAGGCAAAATCGAGGGTGATAGTGGCGTCCGGACCGATCATCCGCTCGACCGAAGAGTGGGAAATATCGCGTTCATGCCAGAGCGCGACATTCTCCATGGCCGGCATGGCATAGGAGCGCACCATCCGGGCAAGGCCCGTGAGATTTTCGGTCAGCACCGGATTGCGCTTGTGCGGCATGGCGGACGAGCCCTTCTGCCCGGGAGAGAAATACTCCTCGACCTCCAGCACCTCGGTACGCTGGAGGTGGCGGATTTCGGTGGCGAGGCGTTCGACCGACGATGCCACGACACCGAGCGTGGCGAAGAACATCGCATGCCGGTCGCGCGGGATGACCTGAGTGGACACCGGCTCGGGCTTGAGGCCGAGCGCTCTGGCGACATGGGCCTCAATGGCCGGGTCGATGTTGGCGAACGTACCGACAGCGCCCGAAATGGCGCAGGTGGCGATTTCGTCACGGGCGGCGAGAAGGCGCGCGCGGCACCGCTCGAACTCGGCAAAGGCTGCGGCGAGCTTGACGCCGAATGTGGTCGGCTCAGCGTGAATGCCGTGGCTGCGGCCGATTGTAAGAGTGTCCTTGTGCTCATAGGCGCGCGTCCTGAGCGCGGCAAGCAACCGGTCAAGGCCTCTGATCAGCATGTCGGAGGCGCGGGTCAACTGGACGGCAAAGCAGGTGTCGAGCACATCCGACGAGGTCATGCCCTGGTGGATGAAGCGGGAATCCTCGCCCACGAATTCGGCGAGATGGGTCAGAAAGGCGATCACGTCGTGCTTGGTGACGCGTTCGATCTCGTCGATGCGCGCCACGTCGAAGGTGGCTGATCCGCCGCGTTCCCAGATCGTCCGGGCTGCAGACTTCGGGATGACGCCCAGTTCGGCGAGCGCATCGCAGGCATGAGCCTCGATCTCGAACCAGATTCGGAAGCGGGTTTCGGGTGACCAGATGGCGACCATTTCGGGACGCGAGTAACGGGGAATCATGACAGAGGTCCCTTCGAATGCGGGGTCGCCGGATTTCGGTACGGCGGAATTCTTGAACACAAGGGGCGAGAGCGCGTCTGGTGAAACGGAGTTCAACCAAGGTGCTCTCATGAGTTTTCTGGTTCCAGCACGGGCTCGATCGGACGCGGCAACAGGGTGGAATTGTTGACATCGAACCACTAATGCATGTCGCGCACAAATGGATTCATGTGTGCGACAACGTACATGCATTCATTCAATATTTTACAGCGACATTCACGCGTCCGGTTGGATGCGCGGCGCTGTATCCGATATCTCGGGCGAGGGAAACGGGAGGGCTCGGTCAAGCCGTGGATAAATGCCTGGATCGGGGGTGATGGCGCGCCAGCAGGAACGCGGCGAGAAGCAGAAAGATGAAGCCGACGGGAAGATAGAGCCGAAGCCCGATGACGGCGAACTGGTAGAGCGCCGAGGCCGTGGTGAAGACGAACTGGATGACCCAGAGCCAGGTGAACGGGTCGCCGTGCCACTGGGCGTAATAGGCGCGGTAGAGGATGGCGAAGATGCCTGCCGTAACGGAAATGGTGCTGACCGACAGGAATACGAGTGCCGCGCCGAAGACCACTTCGGCGGATCGGTCGGGCACGGTCAGCCGCACGGCGAACAGGGCGAACGGCCAGGCGATCACACCACCGGAGAAACACAGTGCGGACAGCGCCCAGAAATGGCCGGTCTGCCCGGCGATGCTGATCCAGAGCGCTGCCTGCGCGGACAGCGCCATTGCGACGCCCCAGACGAGCGCGCCAGCCGCTGCGCTGCGTCTGGACGGCAGCGCCCGCCGCAGGCGCGTGCGCCATCCACCATTGTCATTGGCTGCCCGAGGTCTTGGACGGCGTGTCACAGTCAGTCGAGCCTCGCGGTCACAGCAAGCCAGCGGCCGTTGGGTCCCTCAAAGCCATAGGCGCGCATCAGCACCAGAATCGCATGGGTGGTGGTGCCATCGGGATTGCGGTGGGTAAGAGCGCCGCCGAGCCGATAGGAGATCGGACACTTCCGGCTCGCCGGGACTGCGGCGTCGTCATGGAGGATCAAGCTCTCCGACGCGCCATTACGGGCTGTCATGGTCAGCGTAAATCCCTCGCCATTCGGGGTGATACCTTCGCAATCGGGACTGACGGGCAAAGTCTTTTCGACCAGTTCGACCGAATAGGCACCCCCGGAAAAAGGTTCGATGGCGAAACTCCGGTAGGTCATGGCGAGCGCACCGGCCTCGCCGGTCTCGGTGGCTGGCGCGAAGGCCGAGAAAATGCCGGGATTTGCCGCAGGTTGATGCGCTTGTTCCAGGGACTTGGCTTTCGTGTAGGCCTGCTCGCGCGCCTCCGCCACGCCGGCGCCGTCAGTTTCGACCAGCACACGCACCGGGGATCCGGGCAAATAGACATCGCGCGTGGTGTCGATATAGAAGCGATTGGCATAGGCGAAGCCGGACCCGTCCTGAATACCGAACTCCTCAAAGACAAAAACCTTCCCGTCGACCGAAAAGCCGACGGGCCGGAATTCGGAGAAGTCGCCCGCAACGGCCGACAGGACAGTGCCGAGCAGCAGGAATGCCATGGACGACAGGATGCGGATCATGGATGTCTCCTTTCTCAAAACGCATGTGATGCAAACCGATTGCACCGATGCGCCCTGATTCTTAGGTCTTGAGCATGGTCTTTTCTGAAAACCGTAGATAGCCTTCGCGTGAAGCTCTCGAACTTGACGTTCGATATGGCGGTCGCAGCGCAGATATCGCGATGGTGAAGTCATTCCACGACCCCGCCGTGCGTGCCCGTTCAATCAAGGCCGATTGAACAAGACATCCCCGCATCAGATCCGGCCCGGTGCGCCAAGGTCGCGCCATGTCGGCATCAGATCGCCGGGCGCGGCCACCGCCGCGTAGACGCCACGGGCCACCGCCCGGGCCATGGTGGAACTGGCAGCGGCGCACAGATCGACGAAGTCATCGAGCAAAGGCTTGCGGTGCGTGGCGCCGGTCGCGAGTGCAAAAACCAGGTCGCCATCGAAAGGCGTATGGCTCGGCCAGATCGCACGCGCCAGCCCGGCATGGGCGGATATGGCCAGCCGCCTGGCTTCCGCCTTGCTCAACACCGCGTCGGTTGCGATGACCGCGATGGTGGTGTTGGCACCGCCGCGATCGAGATCCGAGAACTTGATCTTCAGGTCTGCGGCGTTGGCCGGAAGCGGCGACGGCAGGCCGAGGCCGCCGAATTCGTCGCTGATCTCGAAAGCGGCCGCCCAGAAATGGCGGGTGTCGCCCACGGTGACCGCGCCCATCGAATTGACCGCGACCAGTGCAGCCACAGTGTGGCCGGAGGCCGTTACCGCGGATGCGGAGCCGAGGCCGCCCTTCACATTTGCCGTGAGCGCGCCGATGCCCGCACCCACCGTTCCGGTCGCGAACGGCCCACTGCAGGCGTTTTCGGCGGCGGTAAATCCAAGCTCACGGTAGGGTGGATAGGTGCCCCAGTCCTTGTCGCCGCCATTGATCAGGTCGAACAGGATCGCGGCTGGCACGATCGGGATCCGGTGCGGCCCGACCGCAAATCCGCGGCCTTGTGCGCGCAACCAGGATTGCACCCCTGAGGCGGCGTCGAGCCCGAAGGCCGAGCCACCCGACAGACAGATCGCATGGACGCTTTCCACTGTGTTATGTGGCGCAAGCAGATCGGTTTCCCGGGTCCCCGGGGCACCGCCGAGCACCTGCACGGCGGCAGTGGCGGGCGGTTCGCACAAAATGACCGTCACTCCGGATTTCAGACGCAGGTCGTGGGCATGTCCGACCGCAAGTCCGGCCACGTCGGTGATGAGATTGTGCGAGCCTGGAAGCATCATTGACTGTCATTGGCGTCAAGAACCTGGCGCGGCGAAATCCGTTCAAAACTGCCTCCGCGCCAGATCGCCAGCGAGAAGCCCGGCTCCAACCTTTCGCCATCCGGCCCGAACGTGACCGGGCCGATGGCGGTGCCGAAGCGTCGCCCCGACAAAAGCTCTGTGAGCGGAAGGTCGTCGAAATCCATCCGGGTCGCCACCGCGCCGAGAATATCGGCCGCCGCGTAGGCGGGCAGGCGGAAGCCTTCGGGCGCGAGCCCCAGCCGTGCAAGGCTCTCGCGGGCATCAATGGTTGCTCCTCCGGCGAGGGCTGCGGTGGCGACCACAGCGAGCGTGCCCTCGGGAATCGGCACGTCTCCGACGGCCGCATTGAGGGCGTCGCCGCCCATGAACCGGAGCGGCACGCGTTGTTCGGTTGCTTCCCGGGCGATAATCGCCAGATCGGAGCGGTCGCCTCCCACGAAGACCTTTTCGACGCCGGCCGCCTTGAGACGACGGATCAGGCTCGGCTGAAGGGTCTGGCCAGGCCGATAATTGTCGACGAAAGATGGCTTGAGGCCGCGCTCCTCCAGGTCAATGCGCACCGCTTCGGCCAGTTCCCGGCCCTCTATCGTGCCGTCCTCGACGATGGCGAAGGGCTTGTCCGCCCAGAGCGCGAAGATGGCGTCGGCGGCGATTTCGGCCTCTTGGCCAGCGCGTGGCGCAAGACGGTAGAAGGACCAGCCAAATCGGCGGGCTTCCTCGGCCATGATGTCGGCGCGGATCGACAGCGTCATCGTGGGAATGCCTTCGTCCGACAGAATCGGAAGGGCTGCGGCCAGGCTTTCCGTGCAGACAAAGCCGATCACGATGTCGACGCCCGCTTCGGTCATGGCGGAGGCGGCGTCCGCGCCGGAGATTGCGTCGCAGCCGTCTTCGCCTTCCACCAGGTCGGAAATGATGCCCGGATGTGCGGCCTGCCACGCCGTGAAGGCCTCGCGCACATGGGCACCATAGACGGCAAATGGGCCGCGTTGCGGGATAACGATCCCGACGTCGAGCGTTCGCGGCGGTTCGGCGGCGGTTGCCGGGCCTGTAAACATTGCCAGAAGTGTCATGACGGCACGGCGCATGGGTCTTGCTCCTCGTTGGCGGTATTTAGACCGCCGCGCACGCGCGCTCCAAGCGAAATCCGCCGTTTCCACGCCATGACGGACACTGGTTTGGCGATTTAATTGGCCTGGACGGCTTTCAAATCCGCCGATGACCTTTATGTAGAGGCGGCGGGAGAACATCCCGGCAACGAGGCAGAGACGTGTTGACAAGGCAGAGCATCGATTCAAAGGATTACCGCGACGCCATGGCCCGCTACGCTGGCCATGTTCAGATCTTGACCACGGAGCATGCCGGCGTGCGCCGCGGCGTGACCGTGACGGCCGCCTGTTCGGTGTCGGACAATCCGGGAACCGTGTTGGTCTGCCTCAATCATTCCAATCCGCTCAACGGCGTCTTCTTCGAGGCCGGCATCTTTGCGCTCAACACTCTGACGGCCGCTCAACAACCTCTGGCTGAGGCTTTTTCCGGCCAGACCCATCCGAACGTGGACGATCGCTTCGCCCAGGCAGACTGGGACGTCATCGCGTCGGGTGCGCCAGCGCTGATCGGCGCGGCGGCCGTGTTTGACTGCCGCCTCATCGACACCAAGGCAATGTCGACCCATACGGTGCTTTTCGGCGAAGTGATGGGGCTCAGGCTCGGTGCGGCGAGGCCTGCCCTTGTTTATTTGGACCGCGCCTATCACACCTTGTAGCTTCGTCCTGTCCCTTGATCCGGAGACTTCATGACTGACGCTTCCACTGACCTGCCGCAATCCATCGATGCGACCATGGCGCTGTTGTCACGGGGCGATTATGTCGCCAGCCGCGCGCTGGCGACCGTCTTGTTTCTTGCGCTCAGGATGAAGCGGCCACTGTTTCTGGAAGGCGAGGCGGGCGTCGGCAAGACCGAGATCGCCAAGGTGCTCGCCAAGGCGCTCGACCGGCCGCTCATTCGCCTGCAATGCTACGAAGGCCTCGATGTCTCTTCCGCCGTCTATGAGTGGAACTACCCAGCCCAGATGCTTGAGATCAGGCTTGCGGAGGCGACGGGGCAGACGGACCGTGAGGCCATCGAGCGGACCATCTTTTCCGAACGTCACCTGATCCGACGGCCCGTCCTGCAGGCGCTTGGCGGCGGCGGCGGCCGCGCCCCGGTGTTTCTCATCGACGAACTTGATCGCACCGACGAGGCATTCGAGGCGTTCCTGCTCGAAATCCTGTCCGACTACCAGGTCACCATTCCCGAACTCGGCACCATCAAGGCCGAGGAACCGCCCATCGTCATCATCACCACCAACCGGACGCGCGAGATCCATGACGCTCTCAAGCGCCGGTGCCTCTATCACTGGGTGGATTATCCCAGCGCCGAGGTCGAACTCGAAATCGTTCGCCGCAAGGTTCCCGGCTGCCAGGCGGAGCTGTCCGAGCAGGTGGTCGCCTATGTGCAGAAACTCCGGAAGATGGATCTGTTCAAGAACCCGGGCATTGCAGAGACCATCGACTGGGCAACTGCCCTGACTGAACTCGACCGTCTCGCACTTGATCCGGAAACCGTATCGGATACGCTCGGAACGCTGCTCAAGTATCAAGATGATATCGCCCGCATCGAGGGCAGTGCCGGGCGTCAGCTTCTCACCGAAGTGAAGGCCGAGTTGGCGCGGGCCGTCTGATGGCCGAACCCGGCAAGGCCATCGCTTTTTCGCGCGGCGACGGACGGATGGCCGACAACATCGTCTTCTTCGCACGCATCCTGCGCAAGGCCGGAATGAAGGTCGGACCGGCTTCGGCGCGCGACGCCGTGGAAGCCGTCACGGTGGCAGGCATCGGCAGCCGCGAGGATTTTTACTGGGTTCTGCATTCGGTGTTCGTCAAGCGTCACGAAGACCATGCGGTGTTCGACCAGGCTTTCCGCCTTTTCTGGCGCACGCGCGACCTGGTCGAGAAAATGATCGCGATGTTCTCGCCCGTAGCCCCCGACAATCGCAAGAAGGAGAAGCTCAAGGCGGGCGAAACACGCGTAACCCAGGCGCTTTTCGAGGGACACGAGAGGAACAGGCCGCCTGAGGACAAGCCACAGATCGAGATCGACGCCCGGCAAACGAGTTCGGGCAACGAAGTGCTCAGAACGCAAGATTTCGCCCAGATGACGGCGGTCGAACTGGCGCAGGCCAAGCGGGCGATCGCAAGCCTTGCGCTGCCGTTCGACGAAATAGCGACGCGCCGCTTCCGCCCGAGCACGGCGCCGGTGCGGATCGACCCGAGAGCGACCATGCGGGCGGCCATGCGGACGGGCGGTGGCCTCATCCTGCCCCGCTACCGCAAGCGCCGGAAAGTCCATCCACCGCTGGTCATCATCGCCGATATTTCCGGTTCGATGAGCCAGTACACGCGCATTTTCCTGCATTTCATGCATGTGCTGAGCGAACGTCGACGCGGCGTCCACACGTTCCTTTTTGGCACCCGGCTGTCCAATGTCACGCGGCAGATGCGCAACAAGGACCCCGACGAGGCCGTCGACCAGTGCGTGGGTTCCGTGCGCGACTGGTCCGGCGGCACGCGGATCGGCGAAGCGATCAACGTGTTCAACCGGCTATGGTCGCGGCGGGTGCTGGGCCAGGGCGCGACCGTGATCTTGATCACCGACGGGCTTGAGCGCGAGTCCATCGGGGAACTCGAAGCCGAGATGGACCGGCTCCACCGCTCCTGCCGTCGCCTCATCTGGCTCAATCCGCTTCTGCGGTTTGATGGCTTCCAGGCACGCGCGCGGGGGGTGCGCACCATGCTCAGTCATGTTGATGAATTCCGCTCCATCCACACCATCGAAGCCATGGCCGACCTGGTGGCGGCGCTGGGAGCCAAGGGGACAACGGCATCGGACCCGCGCCGTTATCTTGAAAGCACCTTGTAGGACGATGTGGCGGTGCCACGTGTTAGAGCAATTGCAGCGAAAGTGGCGCCGCTTTCGCGTCCGGAATTGCATCAGAACAAGGTGACAGGACTATTCCGGCGATTCTGACGAGGCCGGAATGGCTCTAAAGCATGTCGCGCACAAATGGTTTGATTTGTGCGATAACGGACATGCATTCATTCAATGTTTTACGGCGGCATTCACGCATCCGATTGGATGCGCGGCGCTGCAGGTGCTAACCCATGACTGATCCGGAGGCCTCCATGACCGTCAACACCGAACTTGACCCGCTCGACCCGCTTGGCATCGCCGAAGCGTGGATGACGGATGGCCGAAAGCTGGCTCTGGCAACCGTTGTGGAGACCTGGGGCTCGGCTCCGCGCCCGGTGGGCAGCCATCTTGTGATTGACGCGGAGGGCAATTTCCACGGCTCGGTCTCCGGCGGATGCGTGGAGGGTGCCGTCATCAGTGAAGCAGCCGACGTCATCGCCAGCGGAGCGCCGCGCTTGCTGGAATTCGGTGTTGCCGACGAAACCGCCTGGCGGGTGGGGCTGTCATGCGGGGGACGGATCCGCGTCTATGTGGAGCGGGTGGGCTGATGGATCCGCAAAGCCTGAAGACGCTCAATGCCGCGCGGCGCGCCCGACAGGCCGTGGTACTCGTGACGGACATCGCCGATGGCCGCGACCGTACGGTGGGGCTCGGCGATCCAGTCGCGGGCGAACTCGGCACGGCGATAGACGCGGCCTTCCGGTCGGGCAAGTCCGGGTTGGCGACAGCCGATGGCGCCGAGTATTTTCTCAACGTCCATGTGCCGCCGGCTCGGCTTGTCATCATCGGTGCCGTCCACATCTCCCAGGTGCTGGCACCCATGGCGCGGATGGCGGGTTTTGATGTGCGGGTGGTGGACCCGCGCACGGCCTTTGCGACGCCCGAGCGCTTTGACGGAACCGACCTTGTCGCCGAATGGCCTGATGAGGCGCTGGCGGCCCGGCCGCTCGACAGCTTCACCGCTCTCGTGGCGGTGACCCACGACCCGAAGATCGATGATCCGGCGCTGGTTTCAGCTCTGAAGACCGGCTGCTTTTATATTGGCGCGCTCGGATCCCGCAAGACCCATGCCCGGCGGGTCGAGCGGCTTTTGGCGGACGGCATGACGCAAAGCCGGATCGACCGCATCGCTGCGCCCATCGGATTGGATATCGGTGCAGCCAATCCGCCCGAGATCGCCATCGCGATCCTCGCCGAGGTTATCGCTGCGCTGCGCGGACCCAGACGGATGGAGACCTGAGCCGGTGAAGTTTGGAGTGGTCAGCACGGTTCAGGCCGAGGGTGCGCTGCTTGCCCATGCGCTCACCGCAGGCGACCGGCGTTTCAAGAAGGGCCACCGTATCAATGCCGAGGACAGGGCCCATCTGGCGGCAAACAACATCACCCAGATCATCGCTGCAGTGCTCGAGGCGGGCGACGTTGGCGAGAACGAGGCGGCCGCCTGCCTTGCCACTGCCTTTGCAGGGACGGGTATCGGCGTCGCCGATGCGGCCACCGGGCGGGTCAATCTGCATGCGTCGCTGCATGGACTGTTCCGGGTCGACAAAGACCTTGTCGATGCGTTGAATGCCATCGATCCGGCCATCACCTTTGCCTGTCTTGCCGACCGGGCCCGGGTGGTGCCCGGCGACATGGTGGCGACCATCAAGATCATCCCGCTCGCTGTTTTGGGCGCAGCTCTTGGGCGCGCGGCGCTGCTGATCGGGCATCCCGGTCTGTGTGCGATCGCGCCATTCCGGCCATGGCGGGCGGGGTTGATCGCAACCTGCCTGCCGACGCTCAAACCGTCCGTCATGGACAAGACCCGTGAGTTGACCGCCGCACGGCTTGCGGCGATGGGCTCGACCCTGGTCGAAGAAGTACGTGTGGCCCATGATGCCGAGGCGGTCTCGGTTGAAATCGCCCGGATGGCGGCAGCCCATGACCTCGTCATCCTGTTCGGAGCGTCGGCCGTGACTGATCCGGGCGATGTGCTTCCTCAAGCCATCCGCCAGGCAGGTGGTCGGGTCGAACGGGTCGGGATGCCGGTCGATCCGGGCAATCTGCTGGTTCTCGGATCTGTGGGTGAAGTCCCTGTTGTGGCGGCTCCGGGCTGCGCGCGCAGCCCCAAGGACAACGGCTTTGACTGGATCCTGGCGCGGCTTCTCACCGGCGAAAGCCCGAGTTCGGCCGAGATCGCCGGTCTTGGCGTGGGCGGTCTGCTGCTGGAGATCCCGACCCGGCCGCAGCCCCGGCTGGCCAAGGAAGCTCACGCTGAGCCAAGGCCGCAGGTGACGGCCGTGCTGCTCGCCGCAGGCCGGGCGAGCCGAATGGGGGCTCACGCCGGGCACAAGCTGCTGGCCGCCTTTGATGGCGAAGCGCTCGTCCGGCGCATGGCGCGCGTGGCGCTCTCGGCGCGGCTGACGGACGTGGTCGTCGTGACCGGACACCGGGCTTCAGCCGTGGCGGCGGCGATCAAGGGCCTGGATGTGCAGATCGTCGAGAACCCGAACCACGCAACGGGGATGGCCTCTTCGCTGAAGGCGGGTCTTGCGGCGGTTGGATCTGCTGCGGACGGCGCGCTTGTCTTGCTGAGCGACATGCCGGCGCTCACGAGCGCGCATCTTGATGTGCTGGTGACTTCCTTCGAGCAGAGCGGAGGACGGGCAATCGTGCGCGCCTGCGATGGTCAGTCGCGCGGCAATCCGGTCATTCTGCCAAGGGCTGCCTTTGCCGCAGTCGCCGCGCTTGCGGCCGATGTCGGCGCGCGCGCCATCGTGGACAGTGGCAAATTCGATGTGGTGGATGTCGACATCGGGCCGGCGGCGCGGCTTGATGTCGATACGCCGGATGCGGTGCGGGCGGCTGGCGGTATTCTGGAAGGCTCGGGCTCGCTCTGACGTCGGTCAGATACCGGTCGCCGGGCGCTTTTGCTTCGCATCGGCCCGGCATCTGTCGGAGCAGTATTTCACCTCGTCCCAGACTTTTGCCCATTTCTTCCGCCAGGTGTAGGGGCGGGAGCAGTGAGCGCAGGTCTTGACTGGCAGATCCGACTTGGCGACATGTTTGGGCATCAGAATAGATAACGACGACGCTGGGGTGGAGGCAAGCCCTGCGCGGAACCAATGCGGCTGTGGGGAGCATGACTATGGACAATGACGCCATCGCCGACATGTTTGACAGCCTCGGCCCGGTTTCCATCAGGCGGATGTTCGGCGGCAAGGGCATTTATCACCGGGGAATTGTGCTGGCGCTGGAGGTGGACGGAGAGATTCTCCTGAAAGCCGACACAGAAAGTCGCGCCGCATTTGAAGCCGCAGGCTCGCGGCAATGGCGGCCGCACAGCGGCAAAAAAAAGGGGGCGGGCAAGCAGGTCGCCATGCCCTACTGGTCGATCCCCGACGCGGCTCTGGATGACCCCGACGAAATGGCGCTCTGGGTAAGGCTGGCCTGGGAAACAGCGCTTCGGGCGAAGTCGTAACGATCAAGAAAAAGCCGCCGAACTGGGAGCAGTCCGGCGGCGTATCGATAAAATGATAAAGGCGAAAAACCTCAGATCTTGCTGCCGATCATCATGAAGGCGGGGATGTCATCGCCAAAACCGACTGGCGCTGACTCGCTGTCGAAATTGTCACGATTGCCGCGGCGGTTGCGGGTGCGGTCATCATTCGCCGGGGCCTGGGCGCGCTGTTGGGGCCGTTCGGGACGGCCACGCTCGCGCACGGGGACTTCCGGAACGAAGACCGGAGCGGTCACCAGCGGCTGCGGCGCTTCGGACGGATTGTTGTCAACGGCCAGAACCAGGGCTGGCTCCTCGCGATGGCTGCGTTCACGACGCGGCGCGGGCACCGACGTGTCCTTTGAGGCGATGTCCGCGGGAGCCGCATCGCGCGGCGGCGCATCGTCCGCACGCGGGTCCCGGCGCGGTGCGTCTTCGGACTTTGTCTCCTCGCGACGGCCACGACCGCCCCGTTCGGGTTTGCTGACCCGGCGTCCGCCGCGCGCGGGTCGACTGTCGCCGTCATCGGCAGCAACCGTCTGGGCATCCTTGCCGTCGAGCCATTCGATCTTCCTGTCGATCAGCTTTTCGATCGCCTCGACATATTTGGCTTCGCGGCGCGTGGCGAGCGTGAAGGAGGCTCCCGACCGGCCGGCGCGGCCCGTGCGGCCGATTCGGTGGACATAGTCTTCTGCGTGGATAGGCACGTCGAAATTGAACACATGGCTCACATCGGGGATGTCGAGACCCCGGGCTGCCACATCGGAGGCAACCAGAAGCGTGATCTCGTTGTCCTTGAAGCCCTGCAGCGTGTTGGTGCGGGTGCGCTGGTCCATGTCGCCGTGGAGGGCACCCACGGAGAATCCGTGACGTTCCAGCGACCGGAACAGATCAGCCACATCTATTTTTCGGTTGCAGAAAATGATCGCATTCTTGAGATCGGTCTGGGCGCGAATGAGATCGCGCAGGGTCTCGCGTTTTTCGAAATCCTTGCCGCTGCACGCGACGAGCCGCTGGACGACAGTGGTCGCGGTCGAGGACCGCGGCGAAACTTCGATCCGGGCGGGATTTTGCAGGAACTTGTCGGCAAGCTTCTGAATCTCGGGCGGCATGGTGGCCGAGAAGAACAGGGTCTGGCGCGTGAATGGAATGAGCTTCACGATGCGCTCGATATCGGGGATGAAGCCCATGTCGAGCATACGGTCAGCCTCGTCGATGACGAGAAGCTCGACTCCGTTCATCAAAAGCTTGCCACGCTCGCAATGATCGAGCAGGCGGCCTGGTGTGGCGATCAGCACATCCGCGCCGCGCTCAAGCTTGCGGTCCTGGTCGTCAAAGGATACGCCGCCGATCAGCAGGACGATGTTGAGGCGGTGGTTCTTGCCATATTTCTCAAAGTTTTCCGCCACCTGGGCAGCGAGTTCCCGGGTCGGCTCGAGGATCAGCGTGCGCGGCATCCGGGCGCGGGCGCGGCCATTTTCGAGGATGGTGAGCATTGGCAAAACGAAGGAGGCAGTTTTGCCGGTTCCGGTCTGTGCGGTGCCCAGAATGTCGCGCCGTTCAAGCGCAGGCGGGATGGCACCCTCCTGGATCGGCGTCGGGATCGTGTAGCCGGCGTCGGCAACGGCGGACAGGACTTTTTGGCTCAGGCCAAGGTCAGCAAAAGTGGTCAATTGTGTGAGGTTTCCGTTTCGGAGCGTGGAATAAGGCTGGATCAGGCAAAAACCAGTGCTGTTCCAGTAACGCGGCATTAGTCGCTTGATCGGGGGAAGTCAAGGAAAACAGGCAAACCCGGCCGTCCGATACCGGGAAATCAGGAGATGAAGATCAACGGGCGAAGGGCACGGTTGGCACTTTTCAAGGTGGGTGATTGTTGAAAAACAACCCGGACCTTCTCCCGCATCTGGCGCGTTTGACGTGAACCGGGAGAAACGTTTCTGCGTTATAGCGGGTGTAGGGGGCTACGACGACACCGAAAAGTTCACAAAGGAAACCATTATGCATCTGATCAAGACACTTGCTGCCGCCACCGCCCTGACAGCGATGACCGCCGGCGTCGCCTTTGCCGCGTCCAAGGACATCGTCGACACGGCTGTGGATGCCGGATCATTTTCCACCCTCGTGGCTGCCGTCCAGGCCGCTGGACTCGTCGAAACCCTGAAGGGTGAAGGTCCGTTCACGGTTTTCGCTCCGACGGACGAAGCATTTGCAGCACTGGGGACCACGGTCGAAGATCTGCTCAAGCCCGAGAACAAGGACAAGCTCATAGCCGTTCTGACCTACCACGTCATTGCCGGTGAGGTGATGTCGACCGCCCTGATCGACGATTCCACACCTGCAACGGTCCAGGGCTCGACCGTCACCGTCAATCTCGAGAATGGTGCGATGATCAACGACGCCAAGGTCGTCACCGCCGACGTTGACGCCAGCAATGGTGTTATCCACGTCATCGACAAGGTGCTGGTGCCCGAAGGCGTTCTGTAAACCCGGCGCAAAGCCGCATCAACGTGAACCCGGGGTCTCGCGACCCCGGGTTTTTTGTCAGGGTGGATCAATCAGGATGGGTCAAGGAGAGGCTTGAGCATCCGGGCGGCCTTGATGAACCGCATCGGATCAATGGCGTCGCCGTTGTGGCGCACTTCGTAGTGCAGGTGCGGGCCGGTCGAGCGGCCAGTCGATCCGGCCTTTCCAATCGGCTGACCGGCGATAACGGTGTCCCCCTTGCTGACCAGAATCTCTGACAGATGCGCATAGCGCGTCGTAAATCCGTGGCCGTGGTCAATTTCCACGAGATTGCCGTAGCCGCCGCTTCGTCCGGCTGAAACCACCGTGCCTGCCCCGGATGAATAGATCGGCGTGCCAGTCGGCGTGCGGAAGTCGATGCCTGAATGAAGAGCGAGGCGGCCGAGGAACGGGTCCTTGCGGGTTCCGAAGGTGCTGGTGATATCGGCACCCGGTGCGGGAATGGACACCGGCATTTTCTCAGCCTGTTTGCGCACGGTATCAAGCCGGTTGAGTGCGGCATCCAGGTCGTCCAGAGACAATTCGAAGGCGTTGGGTTCGTTGGGTCGAACAAAGGGCCCGCCGACAGCGCTGTCGTCGAGCCTGATGGCAGGCAGACCGGTTTCGACGATCAGCGAATTGATCTGATCGGCGGTTTGAAAGGCATCGGCCGCCAGACCCTGGATCTTGGTGATCTGGTCCCGCTCGATTGATTTCAACGACAACGTGACGGTGGAAAAGATGCGGTCGGCGCGATCGCCTACGGTCTCGGCTGCACCCGTGAAGCCACCGTGGGCGCTTGCAGGGGCTGCGGCGGAGGCGCTGGCGAAGGCCGGGTCTGGAAGAGTGGCGGGCGTCAGGCCTGCCCGGCGCTGCGGCTTGGTGATCGGCACTGGTGCTGCGAGCGGATTGATGCCCATCCGGTCAAGAAGCGGACCAAGACGTCCATGGCGGGTGGACAAGGCATTCTGACGTTCGATGAGCTCGGAAACTTTGGTTTCCATGAGCTGCTGGTCAAGAAGCTGGCGGCTGGTGACGCGGTCGACCTGGGCACGCAAGGCCGCAATCCGATCCTCATAGACATGCTGCATGCGGGCCTGGCGGGCCATCGCAGCACCGATCAGGTCGTCGCGCAGAACGAGGTAGGACGTGGCCGCAAGGTAGCTGATGGCGATCACGCCAAGAAAAGAGACGACTAGTCCGGTCATCCAGGGGCGGATGGTGACATGGCGGATGCGGTCGCCGCTGGCGATGATGATGGTGTGTTCCTTCGGCTTTTTGCCAAAGACGCGGCTGTCCTGTCTCTGCGACACGCACTCATCCTTCAGGATCGGTTGGCCTTGTGATCGAGATGGATTACACACTGTTAAGGTTAACAAAGGCTTGAGTGGCCGGGTTGGCTCCAGAATTGCTGGCGCAGCGGCCGACTTACGAAGAGCTTTGAGATGACAGCGTCCGGTAGAAGGTGGGTGTGAGCCCTGCGGCAGCGCGGGCGAGATCGTTGAAAGGCGGCTTGAGCGGCCCGCGGAAATTGGCCCTTACCAGGTCCTGGAAGGCAATGGCCGGATCCCGCCGCTGACGCGCACACAGGAAGCGGAACCATTTTGCGCCGATGGCGACATGTTTCTTCTCATCCTCATAGATCACGTCGAGAATGGCAGCACTTTCGTCGTCTCCGGTCTCGCGCATCTTGGCGCGCAACGCCGGCGTCACGTCCAATCCGCGGGCCTCCAGGATGAGTGGCACCACGGCGAGCCGGGCGGTGAGATCGTTGCGGGTGTCGTGGGCGGCCTGCCAGAGCCCGTCATGGGCCGGAACGTCCCCATAATCGGCACCGAGCGCTTGAAGGCGTGCCCGCACCAGCTTGAAATGTTTGGCTTCCTCGAAGGCGACCTGCATCCAGCCATCAAAAAAGCTCAACGGCATCGGTGCGGCTGCGAAGCGGGCGACGATGTCGAGCGCGAGGTCGACCGCATTCAACTCGATGTGGGCGATGGCGTGCAGCAGCGCCACCCGGCCGTGAACGCTGTGCAGGGAGCGCCGCTTGACCCTGGTCGGGGAGACCAGCTCCGGACGCTCGGGCCTGCCTGGACGGTCGGGTGGCGGCAAATCGCGCGGGCTTCGCAGGGACAGCCGCCGCGCCTGCCAGCGAACGGCGCTCCATTGGGCAAGCGCGCATTTGACGTCAAGATCGGGTGAAGCGATGGCGCGCGCGGCGCCATCACGGAGCGAGCGAACCGGTAGGTCCTCGGTCAATTCAAGACCCTCGCAAGCCATCCTGAAAGGCTGCGCGAGAGATCGGGCAGACAGATGATGCAAGACGCTGCGGTCGGCGGGCCGGGACGTTTCACATCAAGCGGACGGCTTCGAGAACTTCCTGGGCGTGGCCGGGAACCTTGACCTTGCGCCACACCTTGCGAACCACGCCCGAACCGTCGATGAGCACGGTCGTGCGCTCGACGCCCATGTATTTCTTGCCATACATGCTCTTTTCCTGCCAAACTCCATAGGCTTCGAGCGCGCCCTTTTCTTCATCGGAGGCGAGAATGACGCCGAGCTTGTGCTTGTCGACGAACTTGTCGTGTGACTTGACCGGATCGGGCGACATGCCGATGACAACCGCGCCGACGGCGGTGAAATCGCCTGCAAGAGCCGTAAAATCAAGCGCCTCCACGGTGCAGCCGCTGGTGCCGTCCTTGGGATAAAAATACACCACCACTGTTTTGCCGGATTGATCGGCCAAGGAGACGGTGCCGCCGCCATCACGCGGCAGCGCGAATGCCGGGGCCTTCATGCCTTCGTTGAGTTCACTCATCAGACGAACCTTTCCTGTACGTCGCGATCTTGAACTGGTGATCGCCTCAAGGGGCGATATATATGCCAATGTCCGCGCGTCCAGCGGAATCATGCACGTGATCTGGAGAGAATCCCGAACCAATGCCCGAAACGCCCGTCGAAATGGTCAGGTTCAACAAGCGCGACATCGTTTCGCTTGAAACCCTGCCATCGGCGCAGGCCGAGGACCCGATCATCGTTCAGGCGCACTCCGGCAGATCAGGTCCGGGACCGGTGCGGAAATTTGTCCGCGCCTGCACGGTGGTGATGCTTGTTCTGGTCGTGCTCGGGGCGGGAGTGCTGGTCGCTATCGAGCAGGGGTTTATCGACCGTTTCCTCCATGACCGGGCCCAGATCGCACTGTCGCGGATCGCGGGCGCAGCTTACAAGGCGGAGTTGACCTCGGCCGGAATTCGGCTCGCCCGCAGCGGCCGACTGGCGCTTGAAGCGCGCAACGTGTCATTCGCCTCACTCAATGGTGATGCGGCCCTCCACACCGCTGAGAGTGTGCGGCTGGTCCTTGAACCCAAGGCGTTGCTGGCAGGTCTCATCGAAGTCGCCTCCGTGGAGGTATCCGGGGTTGTGCTGACTGGTCCGTCCGGCCGCAGGGTGCAGTTCTCGGATCTGGCCGGGCTGCGTGTGGATGCGGTGGAAGGGCTCCTGGAAACGGCCTTCGCCGGTCTTGACCGGTTGTGGGAGGGGATGCAGGCGCGCCAGACGCGGCGGCTGACCATCAACAGTCTTACGCTCGCAGGGTCGGAAGGGGCCGAGCCGTTGGTCATTGATTCGGCTGAGCTCAAAACCACCGCCGGGCGCGGCCTTGCCTTTGAAGGGCAGGTCAGCCAGGGCGAGCGGGTGTTTTCGGTCACCGCGACGGCGGTAAAAGCGGAGGGACGCAGCGCGCTTGCTGAGGTCGAAGGCGTTATTGAGGGCATCGACATCGACGCGGTTTCTGGCGGCATTCCCGAACGCCGGATGGGGGCGAAGACAACGCTCGACTTCACTTTTCTGGTCGAGCGCGCTTCAGGGCAGGCAAAACCTGTGCTTCGGCTCAGTGCCAGGGCCAGTCCTGGCACGATCACGCTCGGTGGCGTTCCGGCTGAATTGCGGGATGCGCGCATTTCGCTTGCCTATGATCCCGATGTCCGAAAAATTGAAATCGAAGCCTCGATCCTGCGCGTTGGAGATACGGTTCTGCCGTTCGCCGGAGGGCTCATCGACACGGTGCGCCTGCCCGGCGCGGTGGATTCGGGCATCTCCTTTGATCTTGTGGTGACCGACGGAATTGCAGCGCCTGGCGATTCGGAGGATCAGCCGACCCGTTTCGGTGCCAAGGCGTTCGGGAGATTTCTGCCCGCCGAACGGCGCATCGTCGCCGACCAGCTCGCGGTGGCGACCAATTCTGGCAAGATGGTTGGATCCGCCTCGTTCCGGTTCGTCGCCGACCAGTCGCCCGAAATCAACATTTTTGCAAAGACCGACCGGCTTGCCACCACCGCGGTCAAGCAGCTCTGGCCCTACTGGCTTGGCAAGCAGGCGCGGCAATGGGTGCTCAACAATCTTTATGGCGGAACGGTAAGCAACGGCGAGATAGAGCTCGCACTGCCGGCCGGACTGTTTCGTCCCGATGGACGTGAACCGCTCACGGACGCGCAGTTCCGCATCGATTTCGACATTGAGCGCGCCCGGCTCAATGTGGCGGGCGATATCCCGCCGTTGCGCGACACTATTGGGCATGTGAGGCTGCGCGGTTCGACCGTGGAGGTCGAGGTCAGTTCGGCGACCGCCTATTTCCCGACCGGACGCAGCGTCGCGGTTTCCGATGGAACCTTCTCAATTCCGGCAACCGACGAGCAGCCGCTGATGGCCGATATCCGGATGGCGGTTTCCGGCAAGGCCGATGCCGTGGCCGAACTCATCACCTATCACCCGGTCGCGGCTCTCGACCGGATAGAGCTGGAGCCGTCCGATCTTTCCGGCGACATCACCGCCGATGTCAAGGCCCGCTTTGGCCTCGTTCAAGCCCAGTCACCGCCACCACCTGTCTGGGCAGTCGATCTCAATCTTGTCGGCGTCGACATCGCCAAGCCGATCGAAGGGCGCAGGCTTGCCGGGGTCAATGGCAGCCTTGTCGTCACGCCCGTGCGCGCCGAACTCAAGGCCGATGCGATTGTCGATGGCGCACCGTTGACGCTTGACGTCGTCCAGCCCATCGGCGGATCAGACGTCAAGCGATCACGTCGCATTTCCGGCACGCTCGACAACGGTGCGCGCGAAAAGCTCGCGCCGGGTTCGGGCGCCGTTCTCTCCGGACCGGTCGGATTTTCGCTGACGTCCAAGGATGGCGGGGGCAGCGCAGTCGAACTTGACCTTCGCCGCGCGGTGGTGACGGTGCCTGGTTTCGGGTGGAGCAAGGGAGAAGGAATCCGCGCCAAGGCCTCTTTCGACCTTGAGACCAGCGGCTCGACCGTCAAGCTAGCGGGCCTGAGACTGAGCGGGGAGGGCTTCGGCCTGTCGGGCGACATCACGATCGCGGACGGCAAGCTGTCCCGAGCGGTCTTCTCGAAAGTCGCGCTGTCGCCAAAGGACAATTTCCGCCTGACGGTGGACCGCTCCGGCGCGGGCTATGCGCTTGCGGTCGGGGGGTCGTCCATTGATGTGCGGCCGCTGATCGGCTCAGCCAAGACGGCCATCGCAGGGACGGCAAGCGGAGACGCTGCCGCGCCGCTGATCTCGGTGGACGGTAAAGTCGATACGGTCTACGGATTTTCCGATGAGGGATTGAGGTCAGCCAGCTTCCGTTATGCCGGTCGTGGCAACCGCATCGACATCCTCGATTTCAAGGCGGTCACGCGCAGCGGGCAGGCGGCGATCCTTGCGATCTCGGGAAGCGGTGGCAGCGAATCGCTCAATGCCACGAGTGGCGACGCCGGTGCCTTCGCCCGCTTCGCCGGATTTTACGGAAAGCTGCAGGGTGGCCTCCTCAACGTGCGGCTGACGCGCGAAGGTGGCGCAAGCCGCCGGGGCGTGGTGGACATCCGCAACTTTTCCATCGTCGGCGAACAGAAACTCGATTCGCTCGTTTCGGCCCGCACGGGCGCGAACGGCCGCAGCCTCAAGGACACGGCGAATGGCGCGCTCGACCTGTCGACAGCCCAGTTCGACGTCGCCACCGCGCGGATTGACGCGAGCGCGGGGCGGCTCAGCGTCAGCGATGGGATCATCCGCGGCAACGCGATTGGTGCCTCGTTTCAGGGCACTGTCTATGACAAACGTGGCAACATCGACATGACCGGCACATTCATGCCGGCCTACGGCATCAATCGCCTGTTTGCCGAGTTGCCGCTCATCGGTGCCATCCTCGGCAACGGCCGCGACCGCGGGCTGATCGGCATTACTTTCCGGCTCATAGGCAAGGCCTCAGCACCCACGGTCGAGGTCAATCCGCTGTCGATCATCGCGCCGGGCGTGTTCCGGTCGATCTTCGAATACGCCCCGTGACGGATGCCGCTGTGGCCGCTCAGGTTGGGCGGACGAGAACGTGTTTCTTCTTGCCCAGAGACAGCTTGACTGCACCGGACGCGCTGAGATCGGCGCTGCCAACCATGCGACGGTCGTCGCTGACGATCTCGTCATTGATCCGGACTGCACCACCTTGAATGTGACGGCGCATCTCGCCGTTGGAGCCCGCAAGACCCGCGCGCACGAAGAGCGCAAGCACCCCTATGCCCGCTTCCAGTTCAGCCATCGGAAGAGCGACCGTCGGCAGGGTGTCGGCTGCGCCGCCTTCCTCGAACGTCGTGCGGGCAGTTTCTGCGGCTTGCTCAGTGGCGGCGCGACCATGCAGCATGGCGGTCACTTCGCCGGCGAGCACCTTTTTGGCCTCGTTAATCTCGGCACCGCCCAGGGCAGCCAGCCGGGCGATCTCGTCCATCGGCAGGGTGGTGTAGAGTTTGAGGAAGCGGCCGACATCGGCGTCTTCGGTGTTGCGCCAATATTGCCAGAAATCATAGACGGGCAGCAGGTCGGCGTTGAGCCAGACAGCGCCGGACATCGACTTGCCCATCTTGGCGCCGGAGGACGTGGTCAAAAGCGGGGCGGTGAGGGCGTAGAGCTGGGGGGTGCCCATGCGATGGCCGAGATCGATGCCGTTGATGATGTTGCCCCATTGGTCCGAGCCACCCATCTGCAAGCGGCATTGGTAACGCTGGTTCAACTCGACGAAATCATAGGCCTGGAGGATCATGTAGTTGAATTCGAGGAAGGACAGCGACTGCTCGCGGTCGAGCCGGGTCTTGACGCTGTCGAAGGAGAGCATCCGATTGACCGAGAAATGGCGACCGACGTCGCGCAGGAATTCGAGATAGTTGAGCGGACGCAGCCATTCCGCATTGTTGATCATCAGGGCACCGCCCCTGGCACCCTTGTCGTAGTCAAGGTAGTTGGAGAAACAGCGCTTGATGGAGGCGATGTTGTCCTCGATGGTCTCGATCGTCATCAACTTCCGGGCTTCTTCCTTGAAGGACGGATCGCCGACCATGCCGGTTCCGCCACCCATCAGCGATATCGGCTGGTGTCCGGTCTGCTGGAACCAGCGCAGCATCATGATCTGCATCAGGTGGCCGACATGCAGGCTCGATGCTGTCGGATCATAGCCGATGTAGGCGGTTACGGATTCCTTTTGTAACACTGCGTCCAGGCCCGAATCATCCGACATCTGATGGATGAACCCGCGCTCGGACAAAATATGAAGGAAATCGGATTTGTACGCAGACATGGCAGGCCTTCTTTCGCAATCGCTCCATCGGCTGGTCCCGGTCGCAGCCGCTGGAGCGGCACCTAGCATTGTTTGCAGGCGATTTCATCCAGGAAATCGGCACGACGCGACGGTGCGGTCATGAGCGGCGCTCAGCTTCAGCCCATGCGCGCCATCGGCTTGATGAGCGGGACGTCGATGGATGGCATCGATCTTGCGGAAATGGTCACCGACGGCGACGGTTTGATCGCGCGCGGGCAGAGCTTTGGCGTTGCCTATGACGCGCCCTTCCGTCGGCGGCTGGAAGCAGCCCTCGATACCGCCCGGCAGATCGAGGCGCGCGGCGAACGGCCGGGTGACCTTGCCGATCTCGAGCGCGACATCACGCTGCGCCACGCCGAGGCGGTCGACATCTTCGTCAAGGCAAAAGGCATCGACCCGGCCAGTATCGAAGTGGTCGGATTTCACGGCCAGACCGTCCTCCACCGGCCCAGGATCGGGCTGACCGTTCAGCTTGGCGACGGGCAGCTTCTTGCCGATCGGCTCGGCTTGCGGGTCGTCCACGACATGCGGGCCAACGACATGGCCCACGGCGGCCAGGGTGCGCCGCTGGTGCCCGCCTATCACCGGGCGCTGGCGGGCACCCTCGTTGCGCCGCATGCGGGCAAATTTCCGGTGGCTTTTGTCAATATCGGAGGAATTTCCAACATTACCTGCGTGGGTGTCGATGGCGCGCTGCTTGCCTTCGACAGCGGGCCGGGGAACACGCTGATCGACCAGTGGGTCACCCGTCATGCCGGCATTCCCTATGATTCGGGCGGTGCCATCGCCTCGGAAGGCCGTGTCAGCGCGCTGCTTGCTTCGCGCTATCTCGGTTCGCCCTTTTTCTCGGTAAAACAGCGGATCTCGCTGGACAGGAACGATTTTGAGCTGCCTGCCGATGGTGAGGTCGGGCTTGAGGATGGCGCGCGGACACTCGCCTTCGTCACCGCGGCCGCCATCGTCAAGGCGCAGGACCATCTGCCTGAGAAGCCCAAGCTCTGGATCGTCTCCGGCGGTGGCAGGCTCAACCGGATGATCATCGAGGATCTCACGGTCGCAACCCGGCACACGGGCGAGGTGATCATTGCCGAGGACGCCGGATTGAACGGCGATTCCATGGAGGCCGAAGCCTGGGCCTGGCTCGCCGTGCGGGCACTCTCAGGCCTGCCGCTTACCTACCCGGGCACCACCGGTGTGCGTGCGCCGGTCACGGGCGGTGTGGTGTCGCTGCCATCTTCCAGACCCGCAGACGCTTGAGGACCATCGGCTGGTCGTTTCGTCTGCTTCCACACGAAATGGACGCGTGCGGTCAAGCCGGGCTTTTCAGACCCGAACCGGGCAACGGATGACACGGGCAAGCGGTCAGCTTCCCCCACGCGATCAACGCGATCGATCCGCTTCCGAACTGACCTGCAAATTGCAGCCTTCGGTATCTCCGAAGAGGAGGCAAGAGAAGTGCCCCCCGGGACAGAACGGCACGATGGCCGACCCGTCGCCAGTCCTTCATGATTGCAGACTTGGAGCAATTCCAGCGGAAGTGGCACTGCTTTCGCGTCCGGTATTGCGTCAAAACAAGAGGATAGAGCTGTTTCGGCGATTCTGACAACGCCGGAACAGCTTTAATGCATGTCGGGTTCAATCAGGTTCGATTGAACGAAACGTACATGTATTCATTCAAAGGGTTACAGCGATATTCACGCGTCTGAAAAGACGCGCGGCGCTGTAGTGCGGTGGAGCGCGACCGGTCAGTTTTCGAGCGTCAACCGTTCGGTGCCGGCGCCGTCCTGGCCGGTGATGGTCCAGATGCCGTCGAGAGTGTCGTCGCCATTCACCTTGTAAACCACCAGACCGATGGCGTCGCCCAAGACATAGGCGGCCGCGAAGGCGTTCTCGTTGAGCATGCACACCCCTTGGGACTCGGATCCGCCAGTGTCCCACTCGATCACGCAGGTGGTGTCGCTCGCCAGCGTGATTGTCGCCGTGCCCTCATAGGACGAACCATCAAGGTTGGTGCCCTCAATGGAATAGGTGCCGGCATTCACCGTCTGCGCATTGGCAAAGCCGGTTGCGGCGGCCAGAAAGAAGGAAGCCGCAAGCAAAGTCCGTTTCATGTCAGTCCCCTGTCGTTGTCCCCGTCTGGACTCCAAGATTGACGCCGAACCGTGGGGAACGCAAGCGCGCGGCCCTCGGTTGCGCTGGTTTTTTTGTGATTGGTCCCGGGGGAGATCGCTCGCCCCCGGACACCGAACTGGCTGAAGGACCGTGTTCGCCTCAGACGAGCGCTTCCATGCTTCCGCCTGTCGGAATGTTGGGGGCGGTCTTGTTGTCGACGATGACCAGATCGAACTTGCCGTCGTCCTTGCGCCGCCACTGGCCTCCGACCAGCTGCGTCTTGGTCACGTTCTTGGCTGCAAATGGCGGCAGGCCAGCCCCGTTCCACCGGATGTTGCCCACCATGGTGTCAAGATTGGTGGCGGCGATGGCGGCTGCCACCGCTTCGGGATCGGTCACGTCTTCGACCCGACCCATGACATCGGTGGCCATCTCGAACAGCGAATGGACGAAGCCGATGGGCTGGGTCCAGGGCCGGCCGGTCTTGGCTTCGAAATCGGCTGCCAATTCGGCGGCACTCTGGCCGGTCAGAGACGACTTGAAGGGGTGGTTGGCTGACCACCAGACCTCTGACGACAGGTTGTGGCCTTCCGCGCCCAGCGCTTCCACGGACTGGGGAAACAGGATTGCCTTGGCGACCGTGACGGCTTTTGGCGCAAAGCCCTGCTGCTTGGCCTGGTTCCAGAAGGTGGTAAAATCTGGCGGGATCACCACACCGGTGATGATGTCGCAACCGCCATTCTTGAAGGCGTTGATCTGGGCACTGAAATCATCCGTCAGATTCTGGTAGCGACCCGGATCGAGAAGATCGAAACCGGCGGCGTTCAGCCCGGGTTTGAGACCGACATTGGGATCGCCCCAGGCGTTGCCGTCGGCGTCGTTGGGAAACAGGCCGCCGACTTTCCTGTTGGTGTCGAGTTGGGCCCACATGCTGGTGAAGATCCCGATGACATCTTCAAGCCCCCAGAAATAATGGAACGCAAAGTCGAATGGCTTCCAGCTCGCCGGATCGCCGGGATTGCCCTGCTGGCCGATGAACCAGGGCTGCCAGGGCGCCATGGTGGAAATTACCGGAATGCCTTCCGCCTCACAGGTGGTGGCGACGGGATTGGTGGTTTCTGGCGTCGAGGCCACCAGCATCAGGTTGATCTCGTCATCGAGGATCAGTTCTTTGGCCACTTCGGCGGCGCGGTTGGGGTTGGACTGGCTGTCCTTGACGATGATCTCGAAGTTTTTCCCGGCCTCTGTGGCGAGGAAGGCTGCGATGTTGTAGGCGTCGCTGTCGGCGAAGCCTGCCAGCGGCCCGGTTTGCGGGCTGACGTAGCCAAGGCGGATCTTGGCGCCCTGGGCGATCGCAGGGGCGGACAATCCGCTGGCGGCGAGTGTCAGGCCTGTGGCTGCGGTGGATTTGATGAACTTGCGGCGCGTGAACATGACGTCTCCTCCTTGACGAATGGCTTGCGGCCAGTGGTGAGATGCTGACAGATAGTTCCTATCTGTCAGGACAAATCGCCCCACCAGATCAATAGCTTGTGGGCTGACTTTTCGAAACAGATGGGAACCATCCGTTTCGGTCAGACCACTAGAAGCAAATCCGGCGTGGTCAGAATCGCCGGAATGGCTCTCTCCTCTTGTTTTGACGCAATTCCGGACGCGAAAGCGGTGCCACTTTCGCTGGAATTGCTCTAAAAGCGTGGTCGACGCCCGGACCAGGCGTCATCCAGAAGGTCCCTGATTTCATTTCGGGTGAAGGGACGCGGATTGGAATAAGGATTGCGGGTGGCAAGATCGGCGGCGCGGTCGAGATCGGCCTGCGTGAGCCCGAGATCGCGCAAGGCCATCGGCGCGCCTACCGAGCGGGCAAAATCGTGCAGGCCAGCACCCGGGGTGGCCCCGAATGCGGCGCTGACGGGGGCGAGCAGGTCGGGCACCGCGGCCGCGTTGAAACCCGTGGTGTGCGGGATCATGATGGCGTGAGTTTCGGCATGGGGCGTGTTGAAGGTGCCGCCAAGCGTGTGACAGAGCTTGTGGTGGAGCGCCATCGAGACCTGACTGAGCGCCACCGAGCAATACCAGGCGGCCTTGAGCATCACGGCTCGGGCCTCCACGTCTTGTGGATCCGCAACCAGCCGGGGAAGGGTGCGGGCGAAGTCGGCCATGGCGGCAGACGACATCATCTCGACGACCGGATTGCGGTCGGCAGCATAAAGCGCCTCGACAGCGTGGGCGATGGCATTGAGCGTGGACGTGACGGTCATCGCCACCGGCAGCGACAAGGTGAGGTCGACGTCGTAGATCACGGTTTCCGGGCGGATTGAGGGATCGCGACGGGTCACTTTTTCGCCATGGGCGGTTTCACCGAGGATGTCCGTCATTTCCGATCCGGCATAGGTGGTCGGAATGACGATCTGGTCAGCACCGGTGCGCGCCGCGATGGCCTTGCCGAGGCCGGTGGTCGATCCGCCACCGAGCGCGATCACCGCCGTCGCGCCTGAGGCGGAGAAGCGGGCGAGCGCCTGTTCGGTCACCTCGACGGGCGTATGCATGACAGCGCCGGCAAAAACCCCGGCCGACACGCTGCCGAGCGACGCGGCAAGCCGTTCGGCGTCCTCGACCTGGTGAGGCGTGGACAGTACGAGAGCGCTGCGATGCCCCAGGCGGGCCACCTCGGCGCCCGTGCTGGCGATGGTGCCGCGACCGAAGACGACACGGGTGGATATGCCTGGGAAGGTGAAATCCTGGGCTGCGGTCATGTGACGGCCCTCGCAAACAGGCCGGATCGGGGCAGCGGCGGCTGACCGACGATGCGGCCGTGGCCGGAATCGGGGGACATCGCCACGCGGGCGGCTTGGATGCGCGCAAGGCCACCTGCCAGCCGGGCAGGGCCGTTTTCACGATGGCGTGACGTTTCTGAAACCCGCATCTCCCCGCAGCGCCTCCCAACGCTCAGGAAAGATTACAGGTTGCAGCCTTGGTTGTTGATACTTTGTTTCATGATCTTTATAACCGATCGTTATGAAGATTGACGAACGACATCTGGTTCAACTGGCCGCCGTGATCGAGAGCGGCGGGGTGACCGACGGGGCGACCATGCTCGGCATGGCGCAGTCGGCGGTGTCGCGCACGTTGTCGATGCTGGAAAAAAGGGTGGGAGAGCCGCTGTTTCTGGCTGGCAAGCGGCCGTTGCAGCCGACACCGCTCGGCCGCCAGCTTGGCATTCACGGCAAGGCGATCCTGGCCGCCTCGCGCAAAGCGTCCGACACCGTGCGGGGATTTCAATCCGGCTCGGCGGGCCGGGTCCGCGTCGGCGGAGTGCCGTTCTTCATGGATGCGGTGATCTCCGCGATGGTCGCCTCCCTCCAGATGAAGGAACCCGACATCATGTTCGACCAGTCTTACGGCAACACACCCGATCTCATCACCGATGTGCGCGCCAGCCAGATCGATCTCGCCATCGCGCCGATCGGATCGCAGGATCTGGGCGGCGATCTTGACTTCGAGCCGATCCTGCCCGGGCACAACGTGATTGCCTGTGCGGTGGGTCATCCGCTCCTCCACAAGCGCCGCCTCGCCACCAAGGACATCATGACCTACCCCTGGGTGGCACCGCTTCCGGGATCGCCGCTGATGCTCGATCTGTACTCGATCCTGCTGACGCTCGGGATTTCGGAACTTTCCATCCGCTATTCCGGTGGATCTTTGCTCAGCGTGATCAATTACGTGTCGGCCACCAATGCGCTGGTCATTCTCCCCCACTCGGTGGTTTTTTCGGTGCGCAAGGAAAACAAGATCTCGGTCCTGCCGCTCGGCATCCCGCAACCCGAACGCACGCTCGGTATCATCAGCCGCCGAAAGGCGATGCCCAATCCCGCCGCGCGCAAGTTTGCCGCCCACGTGGTCAGGGAATTCACCGAGCTAAAAAAGGCACTCGAGCGCCACGAACGCACGATCGCCTGGGGCTCGGGGCCGTTCATCACCGAACGCGACGTCGCACGGGATTAGAGCAATCCCAGCGAAAGTGGCACCGCTTTTGCGTCCGTAATTGCGTTAAAACAAGGTGATAGGGCTAATCCGGCGATTCTGACAAGGCCGGAATAGCTCTAATGCATATCGCGCACAAATGGTTTGATTTGTGCGATAACGGACATGCATTCATTCAATGGTTTCCAGCGGCATTCACGCATCCGGTTGGATGCGCGGCGCTGTCATGCAGGTCGCAGCGCCGTCAGATCGGGGCAGGATGTTCGACCCGGTGGGAAGCCTGGTGGGCGATGACGGACTCGAACCGCCGACATCCTCGGTGTAAACGAGGCGCTCTACCAACTGAGCTAATCGCCCCCAATGGCGGTTCGTTTAGTCGTTTCACGCTCCGCGCGCAACCGGAAATGCGGAGTTGGGCCCGCCGGTGACGCGCTACAGCGCCGCGCGTCTCTTGAGACGTGCAACGGCCGCTGTACCACTTTGAATGAACAGCGCCGCGCGTGTTTTCAGACGCGCTAAGGACGCTGTCACGCTCTTTTGCGGAGGCATGTGCGGTCCGTTCAACCGATATCGATTGAACCCGACATGCATCAGCACGGACTCCCCGGGAGCGCGCCGATGTTTGTTGGGGCCCGCTCCACACGAGACTTGACACCCCGGCGTGAACCCCTTAATCAGCCGCTCACGAACGGTGGAAACGCCGCTTCGGACAGAAAATGCGCGGGTGTAGCTCAGTTGGTTAGAGTGCCGGCCTGTCACGCCGGAGGTCGCGGGTTCGAGCCCCGTCACTCGCGCCATTTTCCTGTCCTGTGAGCGGCCAGCCGCACCGGCTACCGGAGAACGGCACTTCGAGGACACCAATTCGAGAACACCAATTCGAGTACGGCACTTTGATGCCGAATGTCTTCACTTTTGCCGGTTTCGACACAGCCTTCCCATCTCATTGACGCAACCAGGTTGCTCGCGCGCGGCCCCCGCGCGCTGCGTTTCGCCGTTTCCGCAAGCGACGCTTTGTCCCGGCGGCGGGGTCGATGAGCGCTCGTCATCTCGTGGATCGCAGGATATAAGAGTGTTCGAGAGGACAGGAACTGGTGATTTCGGGCCGATGCCCTTGCGCCACTCTGCCCACTGCGGTAACCACGCCGCATTGCAACATGGACAACCGCGCAAGGCGGGGCCGGCAGCGACCAGATGTGTCAGCCGGGGCATCGTCGGCAGGTTCACGGGAACACGCGTCATGACGGAACTCTTGGGCGACTATGTGCCGATTGCAATCTTCATCGGCATTTCTCTGGTCATCGCGCTGGCGCTTTTGATTGCGCCTTTCGCTGTAGCCCACAAGGCACCGGATTCGGAAAAGCTGTCAGCCTATGAATGCGGCTTCAACGCCTTTGACGACGCCCGCATGAAATTTGACATCCGGTTCTATCTGGTGGCGATTCTGTTCATCATCTTCGACCTTGAGGTGGCCTTCCTGTTTCCCTGGGCCGTGTCGTTTGGCGACATCGGGTGGATCGGGTTCTGGTCGATGATGGTCTTCCTTGGCGTTCTGACCATCGGATTTATCTATGAATGGAAGAAGGGAGCGCTGGAATGGGAGTGACAGATACGCCGATGATGGCACCCGCGCCCAAAGGCATCATTGATCCCTCGACTGGTAAGCCGGTCGGTGCGACCGATCCCTTTTTTGGCGAGATCAACAACGAGCTTGCCGACAAGGGCTTTCTCGTGACCTCGACCGATGATCTGATCAACTGGGCCCGCACAGGCTCGCTGATGTGGATGACCTTTGGCCTCGCCTGCTGTGCGGTCGAGATGATGCATATGTCGATGCCGCGCTATGACGCAGAGCGCTTCGGTTTTGCGCCACGCGCAAGTCCGCGTCAGTCCGACGTGATGATCGTCGCCGGCACGCTTACCAACAAGATGGCGCCGGCGCTGCGCAAGGTCTATGACCAGATGCCCGAACCGCGCTATGTCATCTCCATGGGCTCGTGTGCCAATGGCGGGGGCTATTATCACTATTCCTATTCGGTGGTGCGCGGCTGCGATCGGGTGGTGCCGGTCGACATCTATGTTCCGGGTTGCCCGCCAACCGCCGAAGCGCTGCTTTACGGTGTGCTGCTGCTGCAGAAGAAAATCCGCCGCACCGGCACCATCGAGCGCTAGGAGAGACACCGATGAGCCAAGCCCTCAAGGACCTGTCTGCCTATCTTGGCGAGATCAGAGGCAACCTCGTGGACGCCTCAAGCGTGGTGCGGGGCGAACTCACGCTGATCTCGCAGCCCTCCAAGCTTATAGCGCTGCTCACGTTCCTGCGTGACGACGCCCAATGTCAGTTCGTGAGCTTCATCGACACCTGTGGCGTCGACTGGCCCGGCCGCCCCCAACGCTTTGATGTGGTGCATCACCTGCTTTCGCCGCGCCAGAACCTGCGGATCCGCGTCAAGGTGCCAATCGGCGAGGACGAAACCGTGCCGTCCGCGACGGCGGTCTATCCGGGTGCCGACTGGTTTGAGCGCGAGGCCTACGACATGTACGGCATCCTGTTCACCGGCCATCCCGACCTGCGCCGTATCCTGACCGACTACGGGTTTGAAGGCCATCCGCTGCGCAAGGATTTCCCAGTCACCGGCTTTGTGGAAGTCCGCTACGACGACGAAGCCAAGCGCGTGATCTACGAACCGGTGCAACTTCGCCAGGAATTCCGGAATTTCGATTTCCTGTCACCCTGGGAAGGCACTGACTATGTGCTGCCGGGAGATGAGAAGGCGAAAATGTAAATGATGATGAGTGAATGGTGAATAAAACAGGACCCCGGCAATGCGACTATTCGTGACTACCGTGATCTGCTTGTTTGGAAAGCAGGTATGGACACCGCAACGTTGATCTACCGAATTTCAAGTGAATTTCCTCAGTCGGAAATGTTTGGCCTGACAGCGCAGATGCGACGAAGTGCGGTGCCGGTGGCCTCCAACATCGCAGAAGGGTATGGTCGGCAACAACGAAAGACGTTCATACAATATTTGTGGATTGCGCAAGGCTCATCAAAGGAACTTGAAACGCACTCTGAACTTGCCCGTCGGGTCAATCTGCCAGAACAAGACGCTGCGGCAGATGTGGCGTCGAGATGCGAAGTCCTGGGCAAGATGCTTCGTTCTCTCATTCGGAAACTGGAAGTCAACAAGGATCGGTGGATGTCATGACTATTTGCTATTTACTACGCACCACCTCCTATTCACTCGCTCCCGAAGGGAGCCCGACGCAATGACCGAACACAACGTCCGCAACTTCAACATCAATTTCGGGCCACAGCATCCAGCCGCCCACGGGGTGTTGCGCCTCGTGCTCGAACTTGACGGCGAAATCGTCGAGCGCGTCGATCCGCATATCGGCCTTCTGCACCGCGGCACCGAGAAGCTGATCGAAACCAAGACCTATCTTCAGGCCCTGCCTTATTTCGACCGGCTCGACTATGTCGCGCCGATGAATCAGGAACACGCGTTTTCGCTTGGCGTCGAAAAGCTCACCGGGATCTCGGTGCCCAAGCGCGGACAGTTGATCCGGGTGCTCTATTGCGAGATCGGTCGCATCCTGTCGCATCTGCTTAATGTGACGACACAGGCCATGGACGTCGGCGCGTTGACGCCGCCGCTCTGGGGGTTTGAGGAACGCGAGAAACTGATGGTCTTCTACGAGCGGGCCTCAGGCGCGCGCTTGCACTCGGCCTATATCCGGCCGGGCGGCGTTCATCAGGACCTGCCCGCCAAACTGGTCGAGGACATCGGCAAGTGGATCGACCCTTTCCTGCAAACCTGCGATGACATCGACGACCTGCTCACCGGAAACCGTATCTTCAAGCAGCGCAATGTGGACATTGGCGTTGTCTCGCTCGACGACGCCTTTGCCTGGGGCTTCTCCGGCGTGATGGTGCGCGGATCGGGGGCTGCATGGGACCTCAGGAAGTCCCAACCCTACGAATGCTACAACGAAATGGATTTCGACATTCCGATCGGAAAGAATGGCGACTGCTACGACCGCTATCTCATCCGGATGCAGGAAATGCGCGAGTCGGCCAAGATCATGCGCCAGTGTGTCGACCAGCTTCTCGGTGCCCACAAGATCGGCCCGGTATCAACCGTCGACGGCAAGATCGTGCCGCCCAAGCGCAGTGAGATGAAGCGCTCGATGGAAGCGCTCATCCATCACTTCAAGCTCTATACCGAGGGCTTCCGGGTGCCGGAAGGGGAGGTCTACGTGGCGGTGGAAGCCCCGAAGGGTGAATTCGGCGTGTATCTGATCTCTGACGGCTCGAACAAGCCCTACCGCTGCAAGATCCGGGCGCCGGGCTATGCGCATCTCCAAGCCATGGACTTCATGTGCCGGGGACATCAACTTGCCGACGTGTCGGCCATATTGGGGTCGCTCGACATCGTTTTCGGAGAGGTCGACCGATGAAACTGATCCTTGCAGGTCTTTCGATCTTCCTGGCCCTTGCCGCTGTCGCCCGGGCCCAGAGTTCGATCGCGCCGCCGGTGTCCAGCCAGGGCTCGTCGCTGGGGTCGCTGATTGCCGACGGCTACGAGATCAAGGCTGCGGTGCCCAATGGTGCCAAATATATCGTGTTTCTGCAGAAGGGCAGCGCCGCTTATGCCTGTGAGTTCGTCACGCTCACACAGTCGCGTTGCGGTGAAATCAAGTAGACCGAAAGAAAGAGCAAGACCATCATGTCCGTCCGTCGACTTGCCGATGACCACGTCCAGCCCGCGGGCTTTGCGTACAACCGTGAATTTGCCGCCCAGGCCAAGGTCTGGATCAAGAAGTACCCGAAGGGCCGCGAACAGTCGGCAGTGATTCCGCTGTTGATGCTGGCACAGGAACAGGACGGATGGCTCACCAAGCGCGCCATCGAGCATGTGGCGACGCTGCTCGCCATGCCCTACATCCGCGCGCTCGAAGTGGCGACGTTTTACACCCAGTTTCAGCTCAAGCCCGTCGGCACGCGCGCCCATGTCCAGGTCTGCGGCACCACCCCATGCATGCTGCGCGGCTCGGAAGCGCTCATGGATGTCTGCCGCCGCAAGATCCACCCGGAGCCGTTTCATCTCAATGAAACCGGCACATTGTCCTGGGAAGAAGTGGAATGCCAGGGCGCTTGCGTGAATGCGCCGATGGTGATGATCTTCAAGGATTCCTATGAGGACCTTTCGCCTGAGCGGCTCGCTTATGTCATCGACCGTTTCGAGGCTGGAAGGCCGGAGGAAATCCGTCCCGGCCCGCAAATCAACCGCATCTTTTCGGCACCTGCGGGCGGTCTGACCAGCCTGAAGGAAAAGGCATCGGTCAGGCCAGTGGGGAAGGCTGCCGTGAAAGGCCCGTCCAACCCGTCTCGATCGGCGACCGCGAGCGCGCCCACCAAGCCGGGCAAACCGGCTGTCACGGTCGCGGGCGCAGGCGCTGCGCATACGCCGCAAGGTTCGACAGCGTCGACGGTAAAGACAGACGCCACTCAGGCGGTCGACACAGGATTGGACAAAAGCGCGACGATCGCAGATCCGGCCATACCAGGGGATGCGCCAGGCAGCGGACAGTCCGGCCCGGCGGCAAAGCCGTCCAAGTCCGTGCCTGCACCGACGGTTCTGGTTGCTGACAAGACCCGCCCGGCAGGTATCGAGAGACCGGCGTCACCGGACGATCTCAAGCTGATTTCCGGCGTTGGACCCAAGATCGAAGGCGTGCTTCATTCGCTGGGGATTTATACTTTCGCACAGGTTGCGGGATGGACGAAGACCGAGCGCGACTGGGTCGACGGCTATCTCAAGTTCAGCGGCCGAATCGAGCGCGACGATTGGACCAGGCAGGCCGATGCGCTCGCCAAAGGCGGCGAAGCGGAATACATCAAGGTCTTTGGCAGGAAGCCGAGGTGAGGGATGTCCGGATTGCCTGAACATTCCGCTTTTCTGGAAACGCTGATAGCCCCCTTCGTTCAGTTGTCCAATACCGATATGGAGATAGCGCATGCTAGCTGACAAAGACCGGATCTTCACCAACATCTACGGCATCCACGACCGATCGCTGAAGGGCGCGATGTCGCGCGGCCATTGGGACGGGACAAAGGAGATCCTGGAGAAGGGCCGCGACTGGATCATCAGCGAGATGAAGGCTTCCGGCCTCAGAGGCCGTGGCGGGGCGGGGTTTCCGACCGGTCTGAAATGGTCGTTCATGCCCAAGGAAAGCGATGGCCGTCCACACTATCTGGTCATCAATGCCGACGAATCCGAGCCAGGCACCTGCAAGGACCGCGACATCATGCGCCACGAACCGCACACGCTGGTCGAAGGCTGCGTGATCGCGGGTTTCGCGATGGGGGCTTTTGCGACCTATATTTACGTGCGCGGCGAATATATGCGCGAACGCGAAGCGCTACAATTGGCCATCGACGAGTGCTATGACGCTGGTCTGCTGGGCAAGAATTCGAAGCTTGGCTACGACATGGACATCTATGTCCACCATGGCGCGGGTGCCTATATCTGCGGCGAGGAGACGGCGCTGCTCGAAAGTCTTGAAGGCAAAAAGGGCCAGCCCCGGCTCAAGCCGCCATTCCCGGCCAATATGGGCCTCTATGGCTGCCCCACGACGGTCAACAACGTTGAATCGGTGGCCGTCGCCCCGACGATCCTGCGGCGCGGCGCTGCCTGGTTCTCGGGCATCGGCCGGCCCAACAATGTCGGCACCAAGCTGTTTTGCATCTCTGGGCACGTCAACACTCCGTGCACGGTGGAAGAGGCGATGTCGCTTCCCTTCCGCGAACTCATCGAGAGCCATTGCGGTGGCATCCGCGGCGGCTGGGACAATCTGCTCGCCGTCATCCCGGCGGCTCATCGGTGCCGATGGTGCCTGCCGACCAGATCATGGATACCCCAATGGATTTCGACAGCCTGCGGGACTTGAAATCCGGGCTCGGGACTGCCGCCGTAATCGTGATGGACAAGTCCACTGATGTGGTAAAGGCAATCTGGCGGCTCGCCGCCTTTTACAAGCATGAAAGCTGCGGTCAGTGTACACCGTGCCGCGAGGGCACCGGCTGGATGATGCGGGTGATGGACCGGATGGTGAAGGGCAATGCGCAGAAACGCGAGATCGACATGCTTTTTGACGTGACCAAGCAGATTGAGGGACACACCATCTGCGCTTTCGGCGATGCGGCCGCGTGGCCGATCCAGGGCTTGATCCGGCATTTTCGCCCGGTGATGGAGGCCCGCATCGACCAGTACACACGCAATGCAGTGCAGAGCCGGAATATCCGGCTCGAAGCCGCCGAATAATGCCGTCAAGCCCGCGAAGCCGGGCAGACAGCAGGGAAACGTCGCAAGGGAACAAGAACCAACAGACGACAAAGGAATGACTGATGTCGATGTTTTCTTTTCCCCACAACCTGAGTGCTGATGAGATGAAGAAAAGTGTGGATGCGATGAGCGGCTGGGTGAACGCTGCGGAATTCGACAAGGCGCCCATGATGGTGAACCCGGTGGAAGCGTTTGCTGCGGCGACCGCGCTCAGTTTCGGCATTGCCGGTCATATGGCGGGCCTGATGGTGGGCGCGATGCTGCTGCCCGCACGCATGATGGGCGCAGCACTCGATCTCGACGTCGCAAAGGCCCCGGTCACGCCTCAGCTCAAAACTGCTCCGGCAGCGCGCCTGTCTGCTGCAAAGGCAAACGAAGTGGCGGTGACGCCGACGGCCGAGATCGTGCCGATCAAACGCGCCGAAATCCGGGCTGAACAAAAAGCCGCCGCCCCGGCGGAGGGTTTGTCCGAGATCGCTGCCACACCGGCATCTGCAGAAGCGCCGGTTGTCGCCAAGGCTGACTTGGCCAAGCCTGTTTCCATGGTCATCGGGAAGCAAAAGACGTCCGCCGCCAAGCCCGCGCCAAAGTCAGCCAAGCCATCCATTGTCGATCAACTCAAGACCGATGCGCATGTCGCAGCCCAAGCCGCCGTGGAGACCACGGTGGTCGAGACAGCGGCTTCGCCAGCGAGCAAGGTAGTCCCCGTCGAAGCCGTGGCCGCTGCGGCTCAGGCCAAGGCCACTCCGGTTGCTGCGGTGCCGGCGCTTGAGCCCGAGGATTTTCGCCGCCCGGCTGAAATGGAAAAGCCCGAGATGCCGGACGATCTCAAGAGAATTTCCGGTGTGGGTCCGAAGCTCGAACAGGTCTTGAACGGGCTCGGGGTGTGGACTTATGGACAGATCGCGGTCTGGGGGCCGGAAGAAGTGGCCTGGGTCGATGACTATCTGCAATTCAAGGGACGCATCGACCGCGACGATTGGAGTTCCCAGGCTGGCGCACTCGCCAAGGGCGCGGCGAAGGAATAAGACACATCCGGCCACTGCCGGAATCGGATGAATGTCCCGGCGGTGTTCGCCCCGGCGGGGCAATGCAGGGTCGCTGAGGGAAGCGAATGGAAATCAGAGGGATACGAGAGGCTCTTGATGGGACCGGCGCTGTCGTCAGCAATTCGGTCTTCATGGACGTCGATCTTTCCAATTCCAGCGTCTCCGGTGTGAACCTGTCGGCGACCCGGTTCATCGGGGTGAATCTGCCGAATGCAAGCATCACGGACGCGAACCTGTCGAGCACGCTGTCGAGCGATGTGAACCTGTCTCACGTGCGGACCGAGAGCGCCCTTCTGGCGGGCATGACAATCAACGGGGTCCTGGTTACCGACCTCTTTGCGGCGCTGGCAGCTGCAGACAAAAGGCAAGGTTGACGCATATGGCCAAGATCAAGGTTGACGGCAACGAAATCGAAGTTCCCGATCACTACACGCTTTTGCAAGCCTGTGAGGAGGCGGGCGCGGAGGTGCCGCGCTTCTGTTTCCACGAACGGCTGTCGATCGCCGGCAACTGCCGCATGTGTCTGGTTGAAGTGAAGGGCGGACCGCCCAAACCCGCCGCCTCCTGCGCCATGGGTGTGCGCGACCTGCGGCCCGGACCGAACGGTGAAACACCGGAGGTCTTCACCAACACGCCCATGGTCAAGAAGGCGCGCGAAGGGGTGATGGAGTTTTTGCTGATCAACCATCCGCTGGATTGCCCGATCTGCGACCAGGGCGGGGAATGCGATCTGCAGGACCAGGCCATGGCCTTCGGTATGGACAATTCGCGTTACCAGGAAAACAAGCGTGCCGTCGAGGACAAGTATATCGGCCCGCTCGTCAAGACGATCATGAACCGCTGCATCCATTGCACCCGGTGTGTCCGGTTCACGACGGAGGTGGCAGGCATTTCCGAACTTGGCCTGATCGGACGGGGGGAGGATGCGGAGATCACCACCTATCTCGAACATGCCATGAGCTCGGAGCTGCAAGGCAACGTCATCGACCTGTGTCCGGTCGGTGCGCTCACCTCGCGGCCTTATGCCTTTCAGGCACGCCCCTGGGAGCTCACCAAGACCGAATCCATTGACGTGATGGATGCCTGCGGTTCGGCGATCCGGGTTGACACTCGCGGCAGCGAGGTCATGCGCATCATGCCGCGGATCAACGAAGCCATCAACGAGGAATGGATTTCAGACAAGACCCGGTTCATCTGGGATGGGCTGAAAACACAGCGCCTTGACCGCCCCTATGTGCGGCGCGACGGGCGTCTCCAGCCGGCGAGCTGGCCGGACGCCTTTGCCGCCATCAAGGCTGCGGTCGCGGTGGCCAGGCCCGAGCGGATCGGCGCGATTGCCGGCGATCTGGCGACGGTGGAAGAAATGTTCGCGCTCAAGGCGCTGATGACCTCTCTGGGCTCAAAAAACATTGATTGTCGTCAAGACGGCGCGGCGCTCGATCCCGCGCTTGGTCGGGCGAGCTACATCTTCAATCCGACTATCGAAGGCATCGAGGAAGCCGACGCCATTCTCATTATCGGGTCCAACCCGCGCCGGGAAGCGGCGATCCTGAATGCCCGGATCCGCAAGCGCTGGCGCATGGGAGACATGCCGATCGGTCTCATCGGCGAGGCTGCCGATCTGCGCTACCCGCACGACTATCTGGGCGCGGGGCCGGAAACGCTCGCAAGTGTCGTTGATGGGTCCAACAGGTTCGCATCAAAGCTCAGGAAGGCCAAGAAGCCCATGGTCATCGTCGGTCAGGGCGCGCTCGCCCGTGCTGACGGCGCGGCCGTGCTCGCTGCAGCGGCAGGGCTCGTTCAAGCGCTCAAGGCAGCGCGGGACGACTGGAACGGCCTTGCGGTGCTTCATGTGGCTGCGGCTCGCGTGGGTGGGCTTGATGTGGGCTTTGTGCCAGGCGAGGGTGGGCTGGATGCTGCCAGCATGCTCACGGGTACGGACGTGCTGTTCCTGTTCGGTGCTGACGAGATGGATTTGTCGCGGAAGACGGCGCCCTTCACTGTTTACATCGGAACGCACGGCGATGCCGGTGCCCAAGCTGCCGACGTGATCCTGCCGGGCGCAAATTACACCGAGAAATCGGGCACGTTCGTCAACACCGAAGGTCGCGTGCAGATGGCAAACCGCGCTGGCTTTGCGCCGGGCGAGGCACGTGAGGACTGGGCGATCCTTCGGGCATTGTCGGATGTGGTCGGCCGCAGGTTGCCCTATGATTCGCTTGCAGCACTTCGGGCTCAGCTCTACGCCGCGCATCCGCATTTTGCCTTGATCGACGCCATCCAAGCAGGCAATCCGGCCGATATTGCTGCAATTGCGAAGAAAGCTGGGACTATGGGCAAATCTCAGTTTGCGTCGCCGGTCAAAGACTTCTATTTGACCAACCCGATAGCGCGCGCATCGGCGGTGATGGCCGAGTGTTCGGCTCTGGCGAAAACCGCAGCACCCGTGGCTGCGGAATAAGAGCGGGGAAAGAGACACATGGACGGCTTCGTGGCGACCTATCTCTGGCCAGCGCTCATCATTGCCGGGCAGTCCCTGTTGCTGATCGCCTGCCTGCTGCTGACGCTCGCCTATATCCTGTACGCCGATCGCAAGATCTGGGCGGCGGTGCAGCTTCGTCGCGGCCCCAATGTCGTCGGCCCGTGGGGGCTTTTGCAGTCGTTTGCCGATCTTTTGAAATTTGTGCTCAAGGAACCCGTCATTCCGGCCGGTGCCAACAAGGGTGTCTTCCTTCTGGCACCGCTGGTGGCCGTCACGCTGGCGCTGGCCAGCTGGGCTGTCATTCCGGTCAACGAGAACTGGGTGATCGCCAATATCAATGTCGGCATCCTCTACGTCTTTGCGATTTCTTCGCTCGAGGTCTACGGCATCATCATGGCCGGCTGGGCGTCAAACTCGAAGTATCCGTTCCTGGGTGCACTGCGCTCGGCGGCCCAGATGATCTCCTACGAAGTCTCCATCGGCTTCGTGATTGTCGCGGTCCTGCTGTGCGTCGGCTCGCTCAATCTCTCCGACATCGTCATGGCGCAGGCCAACGGTATCGGCACCCGGGCGGGGCTTCCCAATTCGCTGCTTGATTGGCATTGGCTGGTGCTGTTTCCGCTGTTTGTCATCTTTTTCATTTCCGCGCTTGCCGAAACCAACCGCCCGCCCTTCGACTTGCCAGAAGCGGAGTCGGAACTGGTGGCGGGCTTTGCTGTGGAATATGGTTCAACGCCGTACATGATGTTCATGCTCGGCGAATACACCGCGATCGTCCTCATGTGCGCGCTGACCACCATCCTGTTCCTTGGCGGGTGGCTGCCGCCGGTTGACGTCTGGTTCCTCAATTGGGTGCCCGGGATCGTCTGGTTTGTTCTCAAGGCGCTTCTTGTCTTCTTCATGATGTCGATGGTGAAGGCCTTTGTGCCGCGTTACCGCTACGATCAGCTCATGCGGCTTGGCTGGAAGGTGTTCCTGCCGATTTCGCTGGCGATGCTGGTGATCGTGGCTTTCGTGCTCAAGCTCACGGGGACCGCTCCATGATGCTCTCAGCCAACACCTTAAGCCCGGCGCTTTGCCGCAAACCGACCACGGGAGTTTGACCATGGCCTTAGCCCAAGCCGCCAAATCTCTGTTCCTCAAGGAATTCGTCGGCGCTTTCTTCCTGTCGATGCGCTATTTCTTCAAGCCGAAAGCGACGCTGAACTACCCTTACGAGAAAGGACCGTTGAGCCCGCGTTTTCGCGGCGAACATGCGTTGCGCCGCTATCCCAACGGTGAGGAACGCTGCATCGCCTGCAAGCTTTGCGAGGCCATCTGTCCCGCACAGGCGATCACCATCGAGGCAGGTCCACGCCGCAACGACGGGACCCGCCGCGCCGTGCGGTATGACATCGACATGGTGAAGTGCATCTATTGCGGGTTCTGTCAGGAAGCCTGTCCAGTGGATGCGATCGTGGAAGGGCCGAATTTCGAGTTCGCCACCGAGACGCGCGAGGAACTCTACTACGACAAGGACCGGCTGCTTGCCAATGGCGACCGCTGGGAGCGCGAGCTCGCGCGCAACATCGAAATGGATGCTCCCTACCGCTAAGGCGGCAGGGTAAACCGGCCGGACGCCCGCAAGGCGATCCCGGTCACGACAGGGACTAAAAGGACCGGACTAGCGCAGACGCCGGCGGTCCGTATTCGGGACAGGGGCATTTTGAGCCGCTGCCACTCCGGGGGAAGACGAAAAGGCACTGATCATGGGTCTGCAGGCCATCTTTTTCTATCTGTTCGCCTTCATTGCCGTGGCGTCCGCCTTCATGGTGATCGCCGCGCGCAATCCCGTGCATTCGGTGCTGTTCCTCATTCTGACTTTCTTCAACGCAGCCGGGCTGTTCCTGCTCGCGGGGGCCGAGTTCCTCGCCATGATCCTTCTTGTGGTCTATGTGGGCGCGGTTGCGGTGCTGTTTCTGTTCGTGGTCATGATGCTCGACATCGATTTCGTCGAACTGAAGTCCGGGGCGCTGGACCATGCGCCGATGGGCGCGCTGGTCGGCATCATCCTTGCGGCGGAACTGATCATCGTGCTGGCGGGCAATTCGTTCACACCATCGGCGGCGGGCCAGGGCGCAAGCCCCATTCCGGCGCTGGCCGACAGGACCAACACCGAAGCTCTCGGCGACGTGCTCTACACCCAGTACATCTTCTTCTTTCAAATCGCGGGCCTCGTGCTGCTGGTGGCCATGATAGGCGCCATCGTGCTCACGCTCAGGCATCGCGTGAACATCAAGCGTCAGGACGTCTCACAGCAGGTGGCGCGCACGCCCGAGACGGCCATCGAGGTCGTCAAGGTCAAGCCGGGCCAGGGCATCTGAGGCGGGACACCAAGGAACACGCGAATGGAAATCGGACTCTCCCACTACCTCACCGTCGCTGCCATTCTGTTCACGCTCGGCGTATTCGGAATCTTCCTCAACCGCAAGAACGTCATCGTCATCCTGATGTCGATCGAACTGATCCTGCTGGCCGTCAATCTCAATCTGGTGGCGTTTTCCATGCATCTCAACGATCTGGTCGGCCAGGTCTTCGCGCTTTTCGTTCTGACGGTCGCGGCTGCGGAGGCGGCGATCGGACTTGCTATTCTCGTCGTCTTTTATCGCAACCGCGGTTCCATCGCGGTCGAAGACGTCAACATGATGAAGGGCTGAGGCGACCATGTACCACGCCATCGTCTTCCTCCCGCTCATCGGCGCGTTGATCGCCGGTCTCGGCGGCCGTTCCATCGGGGCCAAGGCTTCCGAATATGTAACGACCCTGTTTCTGATCGTCGCTGCGGTTCTGTCCTGGGTCTCCTTCTTCTCGGTCGCCATGGGTGAGGGCGATGTGCTGCGAATCCCCGTCATGCGCTGGATTGATTCGGGCACGCTCAGCGTGGATTGGTCCTTCCGGATCGACACCCTGACGGCCGTCATGCTGGTGGTGGTCAATTCCGTCTCAGCGCTCGTGCATGTGTATTCGATCGGCTACATGCACCACGATCCGCATCGTCCGCGCTTCTTTGCCTACCTGTCGCTGTTCACCTTCGCCATGTTGATGCTGGTGACGTCGGACAATCTGCTGCAGATGTTCTTCGGCTGGGAAGGGGTCGGGCTGGCATCCTATCTGCTTATCGGCTTCTGGTACAAGAAGCCTGCGGCGAATGCGGCCGCGATGAAAGCCTTCATTGTCAACCGTGTGGGCGATTTGGGCTTCGCGCTCGGGATCTTCGGCGTCTTCGTGCTGTTCGGCTCGATTTCCTTTGACACCATCTTTGCCGGCGCGTCCGACTTCATCTCTGTAGAGGGCGCTGAAACGGGTGCCGCCGTGATCTCGCTGTTCGGCATGAGCCTCGACAAAGGCCATGCGTTGACCGCAGTCTTGCTGCTGTTGTTCATGGGGGCTATGGGCAAGTCGGCGCAGTTCCTGCTGCACACCTGGTTGCCCGATGCCATGGAAGGCCCCACGCCGGTGTCCGCGCTCATCCATGCCGCAACCATGGTGACGGCCGGGGTGTTTCTGGTCGCGCGCATGTCGCCCATCTTCGAGCTGTCGCAGGATGCGCTCAACGTGGTCGTCGTCATCGGCGCCATCACCGCCTTCTTTGCCGCAACCGTCGGCCTGGTGCAGAACGACATCAAGCGGGTCATTGCCTATTCAACCTGCTCGCAGCTTGGCTACATGTTCGTGGCACTCGGGATCGGGGCTTATGGGGCCGCGATCTTCCACCTTTTCACCCATGCCTTCTTCAAGGCGCTGCTCTTTCTGGGCGCCGGTTCGGTCATCCATTCGGTGTCTGACGAACAGGACATGCGGCGTATGGGCGGGCTGCGCAAGCATATCCCGATGACATACTGGATGATGATCATCGGCACGGTTGCGCTCACGGGCCTCGGAATTCCGAAGACGATCATCGGCACCTCAGGATTTTTCTCCAAGGATGCCATCATCGAGAGCACCTTCGTGGCCCACAGTCCGGTAGCGGGCTTTGCCTTCACGCTGCTGGTGGTGGCTGCGTTGTTTACAAGCTTTTATTCCTGGCGGCTCATCTTCCTGACGTTCCATGGCAAGCCGCGGGCGTCGGCGGATGTCATGCACCACGTTCATGAATCGCCACCGGTCATGCTTGTCCCGCTCTATCTTCTGGCGTTCGGCGCGCTGTTTGCCGGCGTGGTGTTCAAGGAATACTTCTTCGGCCACAACTACGTCGAGTTCTGGCAGGGCGCACTGTTCACGCTGCCCGACAACAAGATTGTCGAGGAATTCCATGATGTCCCGCCGTGGGTGGCCTTGAGCCCCTTCATGGCCATGGCCACCGGTTTTGTGACCGCCTGGTATTTCTATATCCGGTCGCCCGAAACGCCAAAACGCCTGGCGGCGGAGCATCCCGGTCTTTACCAATTCCTGCTCAACAAGTGGTACTTTGATGAACTCTACGATTTCCTGTTTGTCCGCCCCGCCAAATGGCTGGGAACTTTCCTTTGGAAGGAAGGAGACGGGCGCGTCATCGACGGCTTCGGCCCTGACGGGATCGCCGCGCGGGTACACGACATTTCCGGTCGGGTCGCCCGGTTGCAGACCGGATATCTCTATCACTACGCATTCGTGATGCTGATTGGCATTGCTGGCCTTGTCACCTGGGTGATGCTCGGGAGTGCATTGTGATGACCGATTGGCCCATCCTGTCCGCCGTCACGTTCATTCCGCTGATCTGCGTCCTGTTCATCCTGCCGATCCGCGACGATACGGAGACCGGTCGCCGCAACATCCGCAATGTAGCATTGCTCGGAACAAGCTTCACCTTCCTCTTGTCGCTGTTCATCTGGGCGGGGTTTGATCCCTCAGACTCTGGCTTCCAGATGGTGGAAAACATTCCGCTCGCCGGATCGGGCTTTTCCTACGCGATGGGGATCGATGGCATTTCGATGCTGTTCGTCATACTCACCACCTTCCTGATGCCGCTGTGCATTCTGGCGAGTTGGAACCTTGAGACGCGGGTGCGCGATTACATGGTCGCGTTCCTGATTCTGGAGACGCTGATGATCGGCGTTTTCTGCGCGCTCGACATCGTGCTGTTCTATATCTTCTTCGAAGCTGGCCTCATTCCGATGTTCATCATCATCGGGGTGTGGGGCGGCAAGCGGCGCGTCTATGCGAGTTTCAAGTTTTTCCTCTACACGCTGCTCGGCTCGGTGCTGATGCTGCTTGCCATCATGGCGATGTTCTGGGATGCGGGGACGACCTATATTCCTGATCTGCTCGCCCACGATTTCCCACCTTCCATGCAGACCTGGCTCTGGTTGGCCTTCTTTGCATCCTTTGCGGTGAAGATGCCGATGTGGCCGGTCCACACCTGGCTTCCCGATGCCCATGTCGAGGCCCCGACGGCAGGATCGGTGATCCTGGCGGGTATTCTTCTCAAGCTCGGCGGCTATGGGTTCCTGCGGTTCTCGCTGCCGATGTTCCCGCTGGCGTCGGACTATTTCGCCCCGATGGTGTTCACCTTGTCGGTCATGGCCATCATCTACACCTCGCTGGTGGCGATGATGCAGCAGGACATCAAGAAGCTGATCGCGTATTCGTCCGTGGCCCATATGGGCTATGTGACCATGGGCATCTTTGCGGCCAATGCCAACGGCGTTCAGGGAGCCATTTTCCAGATGCTCTCGCACGGGCTTGTCTCGGGTGCCCTCTTCTTGTGCGTGGGCGTCATCTATGACCGGCTTCACACCCGCGAGATCGCAGCCTATGGCGGGCTGGTCAACACCATGCCCAAATATGCGCTCGCCTTCATGGTTTTCACGATGGCCAATGTCGGCCTGCCGGGCACATCCGGCTTTGTCGGCGAGTTCCTGACGCTCGTCGGCGTCTTCCAGGTCAATACCTGGGTTGCGCTGTTTGCCACGTTCGGCGTCATCCTGTCGGCTTGCTACGCGCTCTGGCTTTACCGCCGCGTCCTTTTCGGCGCGCTGGAAAAGGAGAGCCTCAAGGCCATGCTCGACCTGTCGGGCCGCGAAAAGGTGATCCTGTATCCGCTGATCGCGCTGGTGCTCTTCTTCGGTGTCTATCCGGCGCCGATTCTTGATGCGACGGCCGCGTCCGTGGATGCGCTCGTCAACAATTACACAGCTTCGCTGCAGGCGGCGCGCGATCTTGCGCTGTCGGCCAACTGAGCGACGGGGACGACCAGACCATGACGGCAGACATCCTGATTGCAAGCCTTCAGCTCTCGACGCCCGAACTCATGCTGGCGGTGGGTGCCATGGCTCTGCTCATGATCGGAGTGTTCTCCGGCGAGCGATCGGTTACCCTTGTCAACGGGCTGGCTGTGGCGCTTCTCATCGCAGCCGGTCTCTGGCTTGTGCTGGTGACAGGCGACGGAGAAGCCTATAACGGAGCTTTCCTGTCCGATCCGTTTGCCCGCTTCATGAAAGTGCTGGCGCTCATCGGGTCGATCACGGCCATGGTGATGACCGTCGGCCATGCGAAGGCCGAGCGGATCGACCGGTTCGAGTTTCCCATCCTCATCGTCCTGGCGACGCTCGGCATGATGCTGATGATTTCGGCCAATGACCTGATTGCGCTGTATCTGGGGCTGGAGCTGCAGTCACTCGCCCTCTACGTCGTGGCCTCCATCAACCGTGACAGCCTTCGCTCGACCGAAGCGGGGCTGAAGTATTTCGTGCTGGGCGCATTGTCGTCGGGCATGCTGCTCTATGGAGCGTCGCTGGTGTATGGCTATACCGGCTTCGTCGGCTTTGACGAGATCGCCCAGGCCGCGGGAGATGGTGAACGCCCACTCGGTCTCGTTTTCGGCCTGGTGTTTCTGCTGGCGGGCATTGCCTTCAAGATTTCGGCGGTGCCGTTCCACATGTGGACGCCTGATGTGTATGAAGGCGCTCCCACGCCCGTAACGGCCTTTTTCTCAGCCGCGCCCAAAGTTGCCGCCATGGCGGTTCTCGTCCGCCTCGTTATTTCCGCGTTTGAGCCGCTCGCCAACGACTGGCGGCAGATTGTGGTGTTTCTCGCCATCGCCTCAATGGTACTTGGTGCGTTCGCGGCCATTGGACAGCGCAATATCAAGCGACTGATGGCCTATTCGTCCATCGGTCATATGGGTTTTGCGCTCGTGGGTCTGGCTGCCGGGAGCCAGGCCGGCGTACGCGGCGTCATCCTGTATATGCTCATCTACATGGTCATGACGCTCGGCACCTTCGCCTGTATCCTTGCCATGCGCCGAAAGGAGGATGGCAACGTCGAGCAGATCGACGATCTCGCGGGATTGTCGAGCACCAATCCGTTCATGGCGCTGATGTTGACGATTCTGATGTTCTCGCTTGCGGGCATTCCGCCGCTTGCGGGCTTCTTCGGAAAATATGTTGTGTTCATCGCTGCCATCGAAGCCAAGCTCTACCCGCTCGCCATCATCGGCGTTTTGGCCTCGGTGGTCGGTGCCTACTACTATTTGCGGATTATCAAGATCATGTGGTTTGACAAGCCCAACGGTCAGTTCGTGCCGGTTGCGGGCGAACTCAAGCTGGTGTTCGGCGCTTCGGGCCTGTTCGTACTGGCCTATGTGCTGGTGTCCAACCCTCTGGGCCTGGCTGCCGATGCGGCGGCCAAGACGTTCTTTTGAGCGAGTCCTCTCCGCCCGCAAATGTGCTCGAACGCTATTGGCATGTGGCGCTCGGTGATGTCGGCTCGACGAACACCGAAGTTCTGCTTCGTGCGCGTGCCGGGGAGGCGGATGGCCTCTGGATCACGGCTGACCGACAGCTGGGGGGGCGCGGCCGACGCGGCCGGCAATGGATATCCGAGCCGGGCAATCTCTATGCATCGCTTTTGCTGATCGATCCTTCTCCGATGGCGCAGCTGTCCTCGCTGCCTCTGGCGGTTGCGGTGGGTGTTCACGAGGCCATCCGGCAGTCGCTGCCGTCGAGCGCGATCCCGGTGCGCATCAAGTGGCCCAATGACATTCTGGTCGATGGCGGAAAAGCGTGCGGCATCCTCATCGAAAGTGAGGGCCTTGCCGATGGCCGACGCGCCGTCGTCATCGGGTGTGGCATCAATATCGCGCATTGTCCCGACGCCGGCCTTTATCCTGTCACATGCCTTGCCGAAAAAGGCGGAACGTCTTCGCCACAAGATGTCTTCGCCCGCCTCTTTATCGCCATGGCTGACGCGCTTGAACGCTGGGATTGCGGCCGCGGGCTTGCCGTCACCCGGTCAGACTGGTTGGCGCGCGCGGGCGGTGTCGGCTCGCCCGTGACGGTGAATTTGCCAGACCGGGAAATCCGTGGTCATTTCGAGACGATTGACGCCGAAGGACGCCTTGTGCTTCTCACCGCAGACGGGCACAAGCAGGCCATTGCCGCAGGCGACGTGTTTTTTCAGACGCCCGGACCAGATTTAGACAGGAAACTTGATGACAAAAGACCATGACCTGGTGTTCCTTCCGCTTGGCGGAGTGGGCGAGATCGGGATGAACCTGGCTCTTTACGGCTATGGACCGCCCGCCAAGCGGGAATGGATCATGGTCGATTGTGGCGTGACGTTTCCGGGACCGGACTTGCCCGGTGTCGATCTGGTGCTGCCCGACATAAGTTTTGCCCAAAGCCTCGGCGCTCAGCTCAAGGCGATCGTCATCACCCATTCTCACGAGGACCATTACGGTGCGCTTGCGCAGCTCTGGCCGATGCTGAATGTGCCGGTCTTTGCCTCTGCCTTCACCGCCGGCATGCTGGAAGCCAAACGCAATTACGAGCGCACCCGCGCCGAAGTGCCGATCAATGTGTTCAAGGCCGGAAGCCGTTTCCGCGCCGGTCCGTTCGAGATCGAACCTGTCGAGGTCAACCATTCCATCCCCGAGCCGTTCAGTCTGGTGATCCGCAGCCCTCTCGGCAATCTGATCCATACCGGCGACTGGAAGATCGATCTCAACCCGTCGCTCGGTCCACTGACCGACGAGAACCGCTTCCGCCAACTTGGAGAGGAGGGCATCCTCGCCATGATGTGCGATTCCACCAATGCCATGCGCGAAGGCGTGTCGCCGTCCGAGCATGAGGTGAGTGAGGGCCTGCGCAAGTTGATCGAGGGATCAGAAGGCAGGGTGGCGATCACCACGTTCTCGTCCAATGTCGGGCGCATTCGCTCGATCGCCCAGGCTGCCCGCGGTGCCGGCCGCGAGGTGCTCCTGCTCGGCAGTTCCATCAAGCGCGTGGTGGATGTGAGCGCCGGGCTTGGCATGATGGAGGGCATCGACGAGTTTTTGGCCGAGGACGAATTCGGTTACATCCCGAGGGACAAGGTCGTCATCATCCTGACCGGCAGCCAGGGTGAGCCGCGGGCTGCACTCGCCAAGATTTCGCGCGACGAGATGCGCCACGTGGCGCTGACGGCTGGCGATACAGTGGTGTTTTCCTCCCGCACAATTCCCGGCAACGAGAAGGGCATTCTCGACATCAAGAATGCGCTGATCGATCACGGGATCAAGGTCATCAGCGACGGCGACGCGCTTGTCCATGTGTCGGGCCATCCTCGGCGCTCGGAACTGGTGCAGATGTATGACTGGGTCAAGCCGCAGATCCTGGTCCCGGTCCATGGCGAGGCGGCGCATCTGACCGCCCAGGCGGAGCTGGCGCGTGCCCATGGAATCCCGCAGGTGCCGAAGGTGCGAAATGGCTCGATCCTCAGGCTTGCGCCGGGGCCGGCCGAAGTGATCGGCCAGGCACCGCACGGGCGTATCTACAAGGACGGGCAGCTTATCGGCGATCTTGACGAAATGGGCATCAACGATCGGCGCAGGCTCTCCTTCGCCGGACACGTCGCTGTCAATGTCGTTCTTGATTCCCGCAACGAGATTGAACGCGATCCGGTGGTCTCGCCACTCGGCCTGCCGGAGTTCGACATCGAAGGGGATTTGCTCGAAGACATCCTCTATGATGCGGTCCTCGGTGCGGTGGAAAGCATCCCTCGCGGTCGGCGCAAGGACATCGATTCGGTGCGCGAGGCAATTCGCCGCGCTGTTCGCGCCACGGCAAACGAGGTATGGGGCAAGAAGCCGGTTGTCACAGTCTTTGTGACCCGGCTCTGACCGGGACCTTAGCGGTTTGAAACGTTGGGAGACTTGGGAAGCATGATCGGACGCCTCAACCATGTGGCCATCGCCGTGCCGGATATCACTGCTGCGGCGACGCAGTATAGAGACATGCTGGGTGCGCAGGTGAGCGCGCCGCAGGCGCTGCCCGAGCACGGTGTGACGGTGGTCTTCATCACATTGCCGAACACCAAGATCGAGCTGCTCGAACCGCTCGGAGCGGACTCGCCGATTTTGGCGTTCCTGGCCAAGTCTCCCTCCGGCGGTATGCACCATATCTGCTACGAAGTGGATGACATACTGGCTGCCCGCGACCATCTCAAGGCGGCTGGCGCACGGGTTTTAGGCGATGGCGCACCAAAAATCGGCGCACATGGCAAGCCGGTGCTGTTCCTTCATCCCAAAGACTTCAACGGCACCCTCGTCGAACTCGAACAGGCAGGATGACGGCATGGCTTTTGCAACTGGATTTGCCATTTTTTTCATCATTTGGTGGGTGGTGCTTTTCACGGTGCTGCCGTTTGGGCTGCGAACCCAGTATGAGGACGGCGAAGTTGTCCCCGGCTCCGTCGAAAGCGCGCCTGCCAATTTCCGCTTTCTGCCGATTTTTCTGAGGACCACGCTTGTGTCAGGAATCGTCTTCGGGATCTACCTGCTCGTCACAGTCGTGGGCGGGTTTACACTCGATGATCTTGTGGCATTGACGCCGGATTTCAAGTAAGGCCTCGATCGTTATTTCGGGATATTTTCCCGTAATAACTGCGAAGCCAACCACTGCGAAGCCAAAAAAAAACAAGGCATGAAGCCTTGTTTTTCAGGTTTCGCGTGATCTGTTTCCCGATTGATCGGGGGCTGCGAACAATGCGCGCCTGAGACCTTATCCTCCCAAGACTTTGACCGCGAAATGAGCAAATTCTCACTGGAACTGCCTCATTTGTAGACATGGTTTAGCCCAATCAGATCGGCTTGTCACGCGATTTGTGACTGAAATATTACGAGAATCTGCATTTTTGAGGCGATGGTGAAAATGCCTTCAGGGGTACCTGCTCCGCAGATATGCCTTGCAACGGCAGAGCAGAAGGTCGGGGCGATGGAGGCGGTTCCCTCTTGGGCGGAAGCACACTAAAACCCGTGTGTAATCGGCGTTGCAGGCGATTCGGAAGCGGGCCATGCATTCATTCAATGTTTTACAGCGGCATTCACGCATCCAATTAGATAAGCGGCGCTGCAGGCCATGGTGGGCTGAGGCAGGAAAGAGCGATCTTGGCGCTTTACCCTGTTTTTGCCTGAATCCACCGTCATGGGCTCAGGGGTAAGTCGTTCCTGACACTGACACAGCTTATCGGACAGGTGCGCCTGTCGTGCAGGCAAGGTCGTTGACGCAGTCAAGGTTGTCGGTGCAGGCAAGATCGTCGGCGCAGATTGACGCAACAGGAGAGTGCATGACCGACACAACCGCGTCGCAGGCGTCTGCCGGACCCGACCTTTCGCGGGCGGCGAAGCCTTTTTCCGCTTTCGAGCGCATGGTGGCCTGGCGCTATCTCAGGGCCCGGCGCAGGGAAGCATTCATCTCTGTCATCGCGGGCTTCTCATTTGCGGGTATCGCCCTCGGCGTGGCAACCCTGATCATTGTGATGGCGGTCATGAACGGGTTCCGCACTGAACTCATCAACCGGATTCTGGGCATCAATGGTCACATGATCGTCCAGCCCATTGATCGGCCGCTCGACGACTATGCCGCACTTGCCGACCGCTTGAAGGCGGTTCCCGGCGTGCGGCTCGCCATACCGCTCGTGGAAGGCCAGACGCTTGCCTCGGGCGTCGGCGGGGCGGGCACGGGCGCGCTGGTGCGCGGAGTGCGGACCGAGGATTTCAGTGCGCTGACGATGGTCTCTTCCAATATCAAGTCCGGCGATCTGGTGGCTTTTGCCGCCGAGGAAGGCGTGATGATCGGCTCGCGCATGGCTGAAGCGCTGGGCCTTGCGGCAGGCGATCGGATCACCCTCGTAGCGCCCGAAGGCGATGTCACGCCGCTGGGGATGACGCCCCGGGTGAAATCCTACCTGGTCTCAGGCACCTTCGAGATTGGCATGTCGGAATATGACGCTTCCATCATTTACATGCCGCTCACCGAAGCGCAGCTTTATTTCAATGCCGAGGGCCTGGTGCAGTCTATCGAACTGTTCCTGGATGACCCTGACCAGATTAACCAGTTGCGCGCGCCTATCGAGGCTGCGGCCGGTCGGCAGATTTTCATCACCGACTGGCAACAGCGCAACCAGACCTTCTTTTCGGCGCTGCAGGTCGAACGCAATGTGATGTTCATGATCCTGACACTGATCATTCTTGTGGCGGCGCTCAACATCGTTTCCGGCCTGATCATGCTGGTCAAGGACAAGGGCCGCGACATTGCCATTCTGCGCACGATGGGGGCCACCTCGGGTTCGGTCATGCGCATCTTCTTCATGACCGGTGCGGCAATCGGGGTCAGCGGAACCATCGCAGGCTTCTTGCTCGGAATTGTGGTGTGCCTCAACATCGAATCGATCCGGCAATTCTTCTCCTGGATGTCGGGTACGGTGTTGTTCAATCCGGAGCTCTACTTCCTGTCACAATTGCCCGCTGACATGGAATCAGGCGAAACCATCCTCGTGCTTGTGGTGGCGTTGGCGCTGTCCTTCATCGCCACGTTGATACCATCGTGGCGGGCGTCCAGGCTCGATCCTGTCCAGGCGCTCCGCTATGAGTAAGGGGCAGGCCGTGGCCGGATCGAATGTCTTGGAATTGATCAATGTCGAACGCCATTTCATCCAGGGCGAGCGGCAGCTCTCAATCCTGAATGGGGCCAATTTCGCGCTTGCCACCGGTGAGACGGTTGCGCTGGTGGCACCGTCGGGTGCCGGCAAATCGACGCTGTTGCAGCTTGCGGGCCTGCTCGAACAGCCAGACTCCGGCGAAGTGGTGATTGCCGGCCAGTCCTGCGGGCAGCTATCGGACGACCGGCGGACGGCGATCCGGCGATCCGAGATCGGTTTTGTCTATCAGTTTCATCATCTGTTGCCCGAGTTTACCGCGCTCGAAAACATCATGATGCCACAACTCATCCTCGGCCTTGGCAAGGTGGAAGCAGCCAAGCGGGCATCGCAGCTTCTCGACTACATGCGCATCGGTCACCGGGCTGACCACCGGCCGGCCGAACTGTCGGGTGGCGAGCAACAACGCGTGGCGATCGCCCGGGCCGTCGCCAACGCGCCACTGCTGCTGCTGGCCGACGAGCCGACTGGCAATCTCGATCCTGAAACGGCGGGATATGTGTTTGAGGCCCTGGAAGCGTTGGTGCGCCAGTCCGGCCTGTCAGCCGTGATCGCAACCCACAATCACGATCTTGCAAGCCTGATGGACCGGCGCGTGACGCTCAAGGACGGGCTGGTTGTGGAAATGTAGCTCTATCCTCTTGTTTTGACGCAAGTCCGGACGCGAAAGCGGTGCCACTTTCGCTGGAATTGATCTACCAAGGCCCGTGACGCCTTCGTCGGAAAGCCCGCTTCCGAGGGTCGAATGGGCAGCCTCGCTCAGCGCAGCCGTTTGGCGTTGGATTGCGGCACCAGGTCGCCGACCAACCGTCGGTCGAGATAGTCGGTGCACTCAGCCATCAGCTCGTCCACCTTGCCGGAGAAAAAGTGATTGGCGTCCTGGATCGTCTTCTGGGTGATCAGGATGCCCTTCTGCTGCTTAAGCTTTTCGACAAGCGTGTTGACGTCCTTTTCCGGTGCGACACGGTCGGCTGTGCCGTGAACGATCAGGCCAGACGAGGGGCAAGGGGCTAAAAACGAGAAATCATAGGAATTGGGCTGCGGCGCAATTGACAGAAAACCTTCGATCTCCGGCCGCCGCATCAACAGTTGCATGCCGATCCAGGCGCCGAAGGAATACCCCGCCACCCAGCAGCTCTTGGAATCAGGATGCAGGCTTTGCACCCAATCAAGCGCGCCGGCGGCGTCAGACAACTCACCCGCGCCATGATCGAACTCGCCCTGGCTGCGGCCGATGGAGCGGAAATTGAATCGCAGCGTCGTAAAGCCGCGCTGCTGGAACATGTAGAAGAGCTGGTAGACGATCTGGTTGTTCATCGTGCCGCCGAATTGCGGATGCGGATGCAGCACGATGGCGATGGGAGCGTTCTTATCCTTGCCCGGCTGATAGCGACCTTCGAGGCGTCCGGCTGGTCCGTTGAAAATGACTTCGGGCATCCTGGCTCCATGCGTGGTCGGTTCGCTCAATGGGCGAAAATGCCCTGTCGGGAGGCGGCAGCGACGCCAAAGACTTGACGAGCGCGGAGCACATCCCTAGAACCTAGTTTAGAATAGTTCGAAACTGCAGCGGCGTTCGCTGGAAGTTCCGGTGTCATACGGCAAGCTGGACGGAAAATTCAAGAAAAATGCGCATCAGTTCGTCCAATGCCTCAGCGATTGCAGCCCAACTCAGATGACAGGATCCATGAAGGCCCAGCGCATCTATCTTGACCACAACGCCACGTCTCCGCTTTTGGCAGACGCGCGCGCGGCCATGCTTGCGGCCTTGACGATGACTGGCAATCCCTCATCCGTGCATGCGGAGGGCAGAGCGATTCGGGCGATGGTGAATGCGGCTCGGGCCGAAGTCGCCGATCTTTGCGGTGCTGAGCCTTCGCAAGTGATCTTTACATCGGGCGCGACCGAGGCTGCCAATCATCTGTTAACCCCGTGCTACCTAATGGGGCGGTCGGCGCTCGACATCGGCGGGCTGTTCGTGTCGGCGGTCGAACATCCTTGCGTGCTCTCTGGTGGGCGGTTTCTTGCCGAAAATGTCACCGTTCTGCCGGTCGACAGATCTGGTTGCCTCGATCTTTCTGCGCTTAAGGCGGGTTTGGCCGGTCATGATCGAGACCGCGGCTTGCCGATGCTGGCGTTGCAGCTTGCCAACAACGAGACGGGCGTGATCCAGCCGGTCGCGGAGGCGGCGCGGATCGTCCACGAGTACGGCGGACTTCTGGTGGTCGACGCCGTGCAGGGGGCTGGAAGGCTCGCCTTGTCGCGTGCGGCCCTTGGCGCGGATTTTCTCTTTCTCTCTTCCCACAAGCTTGGTGGCCCGGTTGGGGTGGGCGCAATCGTGGCGGCAGGCCAAGCGTTGATGCCGATCGCTTTGATGGCGGGCGGCGGCCAGGAAAAGGGACACCGCGGCGGCACGGAAAACGCGCCCGCGATCGCAGGCTTCGGTGCGGCCGCCCGTGCGGCGGGACGCGGGTTGGAAGCCGTGGCCTATGTCCGTGGCCTGCGCGACGATCTCGAGCGGCGGTTGCGCGCACTCGCCTACGACATCGTCATCCATGGCCAAACAGTGGACCGGCTCGCCAATACGAGCTTCTTCTCGCTTCCAGGGCTCAAGTCCGAGACGGCGCAGATCGGCTTTGACATGGACGGCATCGCCGTCTCCTCGGGTTCGGCCTGCGCGTCGGGCAAGGTGGGGCCAAGCCACGTTCTGAAAGCGATGGGCGCCGATCCAGAGTTGGGTGCAATCCGTATCAGTCTTGCGGCGTCCACGACACAAGCCGACATCGAACGGTTCGTTTCGGCTTTCGCAACCATCAACCGGCGCAGGCTATCAAGGCGACCAGCCGAAGCAGCCTGAGGGAAACCGGCTTTCGCGAAGACCGAAATCTTCGTGATGAAAATGGCGCAACAGAGTGTTGCGCAGGAGTGAGCGGGGCGGCACAAGGCCAATCCGTACGACGTGAACAAGCTGCAGGCCTTGACCCTGCAAGATTGGAGTACGCCATGCCTGCGGTGCAGGAAACCATCGACCAGGTCCGTCAGATCGACGTCGACCAGTACAAGTATGGCTTCGAGACGGTCATCGAGTCTGACAGTGCACCCAAGGGGCTGTCGGAAGACACGATCCGGATGATTTCGGCCAAGAAGAACGAACCCGAATGGATGCTCGAATGGCGGCTTGATGCGTATCGGCGCTGGCTGACCATGGAAGAGCCGCACTGGGCGCGTGTGCACTATCCGAAGATCGATTTCCAGGACATCATCTACTATTCGGCACCCAAGAGCACGTCCGGGCCAAAGTCGATCGACGAGGTCGACCCCGAGCTTCTGCGCGTCTACGAAAAGCTTGGCATTCCGTTGCGCGAGCAGGAAATCCTGGCTGGCGTCCAGAAGTCGAAGATCGCGGTGGACGCGGTGTTTGATTCCGTTTCGGTGGTGACCACGTTCAAGGAAGAGCTCAAGAAGGCCGGCGTGCTGTTCATGTCGATCTCTGAAGCCATGCGCGAACACCCCGATCTGGTTCGCAAGCATCTCGGCACGGTGGTCCCGGTAACGGACAATTACTATGCCACGCTCAATTCGGCGGTCTTTACCGATGGCTCTTTCGTGTTCGTGCCCAAGGGGGTGCGCTGCCCGATGGAACTGTCGACCTATTTCCGGATCAACGAGAAGAATACCGGCCAGTTCGAGCGGACGCTGATCATCGCCGAGGAAGGGGCGTATGTCTCCTATCTGGAAGGCTGCACTGCCCCGCAGCGCGACGAAAACCAGCTGCACGCCGCAGTCGTCGAACTGGTGGCCCTTGATGACGCCGAGATCAAGTATTCCACCGTCCAGAACTGGTATCCGGGCGACAAGGACGGCAAGGGCGGGATCTACAATTTCGTGACCAAGCGTGGCGATTGCCGCGGACGGAACTCGAAAATCTCCTGGACCCAGGTGGAGACCGGCTCAGCCATCACCTGGAAATACCCCTCCTGCATCCTGCGTGGCGACGGCAGCCGAGGCGAATTTTATTCGATCGCCGTGTCCAACGGGTATCAGCAGGTCGATTCCGGCACCAAGATGATCCATCTCGGCAAGAACACGTCGAGCCGCATCATCTCCAAGGGCATCTCCGCAGGGCACTCCAACAACACCTACCGCGGGCAGGTTTCGGCCCACCGCAAGGCGGAGAACGCAAGGAATTTCACCCAGTGCGATTCGCTGCTGATCGGCAACCATTGCGGCGCCCACACGGTTCCCTATATCGAGGCCAAGAATTCCTCGGCCCAGTTCGAGCACGAGGCGACCACCTCCAAGATCTCTGAGGACCAGCTGTTCTACTGCCTGGCGCGCGGCATTCCGGCGGAGGAAGCCATCGCGCTCATCGTCAACGGCTTTGCCAAGGACGTGATCCAGCAGTTGCCGATGGAGTTTGCGGTGGAGGCCCAGAAGCTGATCGGCATCAGCCTTGAGGGGAGCGTTGGGTGATGGCAGGTTTCACGTCCCTGCTCCGGCCGTTGGGCTCTGCGGAGAGGGGGGTCTTCACAGACACTGAGTTTCACGCACAATTCCCGCCTGCAGCCGACAACAACAGCCCGATCGGCGGACGCGGATCAGGGAGACGAGGACATGGTGGACAAGGAAACGAAGGGTGAGATCGACAAACTGCGGCGGCGCTACCGGGATTTGGGCGAGTCCATTGAGGAATTGCTCGACGCGATTGCCCGCGGCACCACATCGACGGACACCGTGCTGAGCGGCGAACTTCAGCGCGCCCGCATGGAGCTTGCGTCAATCGCGCGTCGGCTTCAAGGGTTGCAAAACAATGACGATTGACCTGGTCATGCCGGTCTCCGAAGGAGTGGCGCAGTGAGTGTCGATGGCCTTTCGATCGTCTGGTACGCGGCCATCTGCGGCGGGTTGTCGGCGCTGGCGCCGGCCTTCGGCGGACGGATGGTTCGGGTCGCAATCGGTGCCGCTGTGGGCATCTCAGCCGCAATCGCCCTGCCGCTCGTCAAGACGCTGGTCGGGGTTTGACATGGCACAGAAACCAGGCGACGCCGACAAGGGAACGGTTCGACTGGCAGGTGCGGCGTCCATTCTTCTGGCCTGTGTGGTCGGATGGGTGCTCGATCCTTTTTCGAGCCCGACGCTGAGTGCAGGAATTCTCGGAGCCATCGCAGGTGCAAGCCTTGCCGTGCGGTTTCTCCTCAAACGCAACACGTGACGAACGACAGACAGGTCGGAGACAGAAATGCTGGAAATCAAGAACTTGCACGCCAAGATCGCGGGCACTGACACGGAAATCATCTGCGGGCTCAATCTTTCGGTAAGAGCCGGGGAAGTTGCTGCCATCATGGGACCGAACGGGTCGGGCAAGTCGACCCTGTCCTATATCCTGGCAGGCCGCGAGGATTACGAAGTGACAGAGGGGGACATCCTCTACAACGGCGTGTCGATCCTCGAACTCAAGCCGTCCGAGCGCGCGGCCATGGGCATATTCCTTGCTTTCCAGTATCCGGTCGAGATTCCCGGCGTGGCCACCATGCAGTTCCTGAAGGTGGCGATGAACGAGCAGCGCAAGGCGCGCGGCGAGGATGAGTTGAAGACGCCGGACTTCATCAAGCTGGTCAAACAGGCAGCCAGCGACCTCAAGATTGATCCCGACATGCTCAAACGTCCGCTCAATGTCGGCTTTTCCGGCGGTGAGAAGAAACGGGCGGAAATCCTTCAGATGAAACTGCTCAGCCCGCGCCTCTGCGTGCTCGACGAGACCGATTCCGGTCTGGATATCGATGCGCTGAAGATCGTGTCGGACGGCGTCAATGCGCTGCGCTCGCCCGAGCGCGCCATCATCGTCATCACCCACTACCAGCGGCTTCTTGAGCATATCGTGCCCGACACGGTGCATGTGCTTTACAAGGGCCAGGTCATCAAGACTGGCGACAAGTCGCTGGCGCTGGACCTGGAAGCCAATGGCTACGCCGACATCATCGAGGCGGCCGCCTGAGCACGCCCATGTGTGTGACAGTGCCCGGATCCGGTCCCAAGCGGCCGGAGTTCTGCGGCAAAGCGGACAGACGCCAGGAGAAACGACCATGAACATGCAGAGCAAGCCCCCCCGGACACCCGCCGAACAGGCGATCGTGGATGCGTTCACCAACGTGGTGAGTGATCTTCCCGGAGACGCAGCGGTCACCTCGGCCCGAGACCGGCTGCTGGCCGGCTTTTCCGCCCAGGGCCTTCCCACGCGGCGGATCGAGGCCTGGCATTACACCGACCTCAGAGCCCTCCTGCGGGTGCTGCCCGATGGTGCGTTCGGCGTTCCCCAACCTGTGTCTCCGCTCGTCGAGGGCGCGGTTGTCCTTTCCGTGGTTCAGGGTGCGTCCGACATGCCTGTTGCGATTGCGGGCGTTGAAATCGAACCCTTTCTCGATCATCTCGCCTCTGGTGCCGCGTCTTCCGGGCTCGTGGCGCGCGGGACCGACGATGTGATCGGCGCGCTCAACGGGGCGTTCGTCACCGACGGCTTCAGCCTTGACGTGGCCGACGGGGTAACCGTGGAACCGATCATCGAGCTGCAGGTTCGCCAGGCGGGTGGTCGGGCGCATACTCGGTTTCCGGCCCGTTTTGGCCGGAAGGCCAAGGCAACCGTCATCGAGCGGCAGGTGGGGCGGGACGATCTCGCCGGGTTTTCGACATCGGTCAGCGCGCTCGAACTCGAAGACGGTGCCGAGGTAACCTGGATCATTGTTCAGCAGAAGGGCGCGAAGGATCAGCATCTTGGCCAGTTGACCGCGAAACTCGGCGCCGGGAGCACGCTCTCATTGTTCATCATCAATACCGGCGGCAAGCTCGTGCGGGAGGAGCTCCACGTCTCGGTGTCGGGGGAGGGCGCGCATTTCAATCTCAGAGGCATCAACCTGCTTGGCGGGGATAGCCACACCGATCTCACGCTGAAGCTCAACCATGACGCGCCTGGCGCCACGTCTTCGGAAATCGTGCGAAATGTGGTGCTTGACCGGGCGCGCGGCGTCTTTCAAGGCCAGATCCAGGTCGCGCAGATCGCCCAGAAAACCGATGCGCGAATGGCCTGCAACACGCTGCTGCTGTCGGATGAAGCGGAATGGTTGGCGAAGCCGGAGCTCGAAATCTTTGCTGACGACGTCGTCTGCGCCCATGGGGCAACCGTCATCGATATCGACAAGACCCATCTTTTTTACCTCATGGCGCGCGGTATCACCGAAAAAAGCGCGCGTGGACTGCTCGTCAACGGCTTTGTTGGCGAACTCATCGGGGACCTTGCGGACGAAGCGCTGGCAAGCGCACTGGAGGGGCTGGTCGAGACCTGGCTCAATGCCCATGCGTGAGGTCCAGACCATGCCTTATGACATAGAAGCGGTTCGCAAGGATTTCCCGATCCTGTCGCGGACGGTTCACGGCAAGCCGCTCGTCTACCTCGACAACGGCGCTTCCGCCCAGAAGCCGCAGGCCGTTATCGACGCCGTCAGCCACGCCTATTCCAGTGAGTATGCCAATGTGCATCGGGGGCTCCACTTCCTGTCCAATGCCGCCACTGATGCCTATGAAAACGCGCGCGAGATCGTGCGCGGATTTCTCAATGCGCCGACCGTGGACGAGATCATCTTCACCAAATCGACCACCGAAGCCATCAACACGGTCGCTTATGGTCATGGAATGCCATATATCGGAGAGGGCGATGAGATCGTTCTCTCGATCATGGAACACCATTCCAACATCGTGCCGTGGCACTTTCTGCGCGAACGCCAGGGCGCCAAGCTCGTGTGGCTGCCGGTCGACGATCTCGGTCAATTCGACCTTGACGATTTCCGCCGTTCGCTGACCGACCGCACGAAGCTCGTTGCCATCACCCATATGTCCAATGTGCTGGGCACCGTCGTGCCGGTCAAAGACATCTGCCGCATTGCCCACGAACGCGGCATTCCCGTGCTTGTCGACGGCAGCCAGGCAGCCGTTCACATGCCGGTCGACGTGCAGGACATCGATTGCGACTGGTACGTCATGACCGGCCACAAGCTCTACGGGCCATCGGGCATCGGCGTCCTTTACGGCAAGATGGAGCGGCTCAAAGCCATGCAACCCTTTATGGGCGGTGGCGAAATGATCGTCGAGGTGAGCGAGGACATGGTCACCTACAACGATCCGCCGCATCGCTTTGAAGCCGGCACGCCGCCCATCGTCCAGGCAATCGGACTTGGAGCGGCTCTGGCCTACATGGACAAGCTCGGCCGGGCCAATATTGCCGCCCACGAGGCCGAACTTGCCCGCTACGCGCGCGAGAAGCTGAAGGCGGTCAATGCCTTGCGGTTTATCGGCGATGCTCCGGGCAAGGGTGCCATCTTTGCCTTCGAGATCGAGGGGATCCATGCCCACGACATCTCGATGCTGATTGATCGGTCGGGTGTCGCAGTCCGCGCGGGCACCCATTGCGCCCAACCGCTGCTGAAGCGGTTCGGTGCCACGTCGTCCTGCCGGGCATCATTCGGGCTTTACAACACGAAGGCGGAAGTGGACGTACTTGTCGAAGCGCTTGAAAAAGCGCGGGCATTCTTTGGCTGAAGGAGTATCGAAATGAGTGACGCGACCATGAACGAGGCGACCAATGTCAACGAAGCCGGCAAGACGGTCGGAGATCCCGCGATCGCGCCGCATGACCTTGCGCGCATGACCGATGACATCATCGCGGCGTTGAAAACTGTCTACGATCCGGAGATCCCCGCCGATATCTACGAAATCGGCCTCATCTACAAGATCGATATCGAGGACGACCGCTCGGTGAAGATCGTGATGACGCTGACCGCGCCGGGCTGCCCGGTGGCTGGCGAAATGCCCGGCTGGGTGGAAAACGCGGTCGGCGCGGTCGAAGGCGTGTCCGGCGTGACAGTGGAAATGTCCTTTGATCCACCCTGGTCGCCCGACCGGATGAGCGAAGAGGCCCAGGTTGCCGTCGGATGGTATTGAGAGGGCTCAGGACAGCTTGTGCCAACCTCGGCAAATCATTACATTGAGCACATCGAAGCAGCGGGCCTTGAACCCGTGTGTGGATGGAGAGCCAAATGGCATTTCAAGTTATCACGCTGACGGCCGCCGCCGCCGACCGGGTCAAGTCAATCCTTGCGTCTTCTGACACGCCAGGCGAGGGCATCCGCGTCAGCATCAAGAAGGGCGGCTGCGCCGGGATGGAATACACCATCGATATGGCGCGTGAGGTCAACCCCAGGGACGACCGCATCGAGCGAGATGGCGCCACCGTCTTCGTCGCGCCGGAAGCCGTGCTCTACCTGCTTGGCACCGAAATGGATTTCGAGACCACCACGCTGCGGTCCGGCTTCACCTTCCACAATCCGAACCAGACCTCGGCGTGCGGCTGCGGAGAGTCCGTCGAACTCAAGCCCGCCGATCTCGCCAAGCTCGCCGCTGCGGGCAATCCGGTGGTCCGGGCGGACTGAAATCCCTCGTTCGCCTTTCGTTTGAACGCATGTCGTGGTCAATCGGTTTTGACGGAGCCGGGACTTGTCTGCGTTCTTTCCAAAAAATTACTGAAATGCTGCCGTTGAGGTGCTGGTGCCTTACCCCCGCATCCGTTCGCCTGATGGGTCGAACGGCGGATCGATGGCGATCCGGGCCGGGCGGCGAACGCCGAGAATTTCGATTTCGAACAGGTCCGCTTCCGACTTGGCGGCGAGCGGGGCCGGGATGTAGCCCTGCGCCATCGAAAGCTGCACATGATGGGCATAGCCGCCCGATGTGACCCAGCCTACGACGCGCCAGTCGCCGTCGCGCATGCTGCCTTGAACAGGCTTGGCGATCTCGGCCCCGTCCGGGCCGAAACGCGGCGCGCCATAGCCGTGGGACGCTTCGACCGAGCCGTAGTCCATATCGCCGACCCGCGCCCAAACCGGTTCGTCGCCCATCACGTCTGCATCCACTGCCTCCACGACGAAGGACACCCGCATCAGTTTCGGACCATCCGCGTGCTCCTTTGCGGCGGCCTCGCGTCCGATGAAGTCGTTCTTGGAGAGTTTGACAAACCGGTCCATACCGCCCTCATAAGGACCGTAAATGGGCCTCAATTCACGGAACCAGGTGGGGAAGTTCTTCTCGAGCCGCATCGACAGCAGTGCCCGCATGCCAAAGTCGACGATGCCGAACTCCGCCCCGGCTTGCTTGAGACCCGCATAGACCTTGCGCTGATAAGACGGCGCCATCCAGATCTCGTAGCCGAGGTCGCCCGCATAGGTGATGCGGTTGACGATGGTCGGCGCGCCATGGATATCCATCTCACGGATGTCCATGAAGCGGAACCGGGCATTGGAAACGTCGTCATCGGTCAGTTTCTCGAGCACGTGGCGCGCGTTCGGCCCGACTACGGAAAGGCCGACCAGATTGAGGCCGAGGCGACGGATCGATACCGAGCTGTCGGTGGGAAGATGCTGCTCGAACCAGCGCATATGGTAGCGCTGGGCTGCGATCGAGCCCCAGATCATGAAGCGTTCGTGGCGGGCTGTCGAAAGGTTGGCAATGGTGAAGTCGCCGATGATCTTGCCATTCTCGTTGAGCATCGGAGTGAGCACGATCCGGCCGGGTTTGGGCATCGTGTTGGTCATCAGGTGCGAGAGCCAGGCCTCGACGCCGGTGCCGGTCAGCTCGTATTTCGCGAAATTCGAGATTTCCGTGACGCCGACGCTTTGGCGAGTCTTCGCCACCTCGTTGCCGATGTGGGTGAAGTCATTGGATCGGTGGAACGAGGGAATGTCGACCGCGTCTTCGCCCTCAGGCGCAAACCACATCGGCGTCTCAAGACCCCAACTGTCACCCATCACGGCGCGATTTTCGGTTTTCATGATGTCGTAGACGGGTGAGGTCTGCTGGGGTCGCGCGGCGGGCAACTCCTCGTTCGGGAAGCGGATGGAGAAACGGCGCGAGTAATTCTCGCGCACCTTGGCATTGGTGTAGCGCAACGTCGCCCATTCGCCGAAACGGGCCACATCCATGCCCCAGATGTCAGCGCCCGGGTCACCATGAACCATCCAGTTGGAGAGCGCGAGACCGACCCCGCCGCCTTGGCTGAAGCCAGCCATCACGGCGCACGCAGTCCAGTAATTGGTCAATCCCGGCACCGGGCCGACCAGCGGATTGCCATCGGGGGCAAAGGTGAAGGGGCCGTTGATGACCTGCTTGATGCCGGCGGTCTCGAGCGCGGGGAAATGGCGAAAGGCCACTTCCAGTGATGGCGCGATCCGATCAAGATCGGGGGCGAGCAGCTCGTGGCCGAAGCTCCACGGCGTTTCCACCGGCGACCAGGGCTTGCAGGCTTTCTCATAGGTGCCGAGAAGAATGCCCGAGCGTTCCTGGCGGGTGTAGATTTCGCCCTTGAAATCGATGACGCCGACGAGTTCGCGGCCGGTCCTGGCGTTAAATTCGAGCACCTCGGGCATCTCCTCGGTGAGAAGATACATGTGCTCCATGGCGAGCACCGGCAGTTCGAGCCCGACCATGCGGCCGATCTCGCGCGCCCACAGGCCGCCGGCGTTGACAACATGGTCGGCTTTGACCGTGCCGAGTTCCGTCACCACGTTCCAGGTGCCATCGACCTCCTGCGTGAGATCGACGACGCGGTTCCTGAGCACGATGTCCGCGCCGAGCTTGCGTGCGGCCTTGGCATAGGCGTGCGTGGTGCCGGAGGGATCGAGATGGCCTTCCACCGGGTCCCAGAGCGCGCCCACGAAATTTGTCTCGTCCATCAGCGGGAACATCGCCTTGGCTTCCGATGGCGTGATCAGCTCTGTCTCCATCCCGAGATAGCGGCCCTTGGCGTGGACAAGGCGCAGGAAATCCATCCGTTCCGGCGTGTCCGCCATCATCACGCCGCCGGTGAGGTGCAGCCCGCAGGATTGGCCCGACAGTTCCTCAAGTTCCTTGTAGAGGCTGACCGTATAAGCTTGGAGCTTGGCGACGTTGGGATCGCCGTTGAGCGTGTGGAATCCACCGGCCGCGTGCCAGGAGGACCCTGAGGTGAGCTCCGACCGCTCGATCAGCATCACGTCGCTCCAACCGGCTCTGGCGAGATGATAGAGCACCGAACACCCGACCACGCCGCCACCGATGACCACCGCCCGCACATGGGATTTCATGCCGTTACTCCGTCAGGGATTGAGGCCGGCGCCGCAGGCGCACGCCTTGAGAAATTTGGCGCAGATTGCGAAATCATCTCAGCCTTCACAAGAGCCAAATGCGACATGACAGGTGCCGGTCAGATTGCCTTGCATTGGCGGCCCGTTCGCCCCAGATGGTATGAGCGCGCTATCAAGTTGCCTGGAAAGACCGGAGATTGTCATGAAGCTCACCATGCACGCCATCTCTGTCCCTTATTTTGCCGCCACGCTGACCAATCTCAGCCATGTGCTGTCGAAGGCTGAAACCTGGGCGATAGAGCGGAAGATCGATCCGCAGGTGCTCCTGCTTGACAGGCTGGCCCCCGACATGCTGCCCTTCAGCCGTCAGGTCATGATCGCAACCGACCATGCCAAGGGTGGCTGCGCCCGACTGGCCAACGTGGACGTGCCGTCTTCTCCCGACACCGAGATGACGATCGCCGACCTTCAGTCGCGGATCGCAAAAGTGCGGGACTTCATCGTGGCGCTGCCGGTCGATGCCTTCATGGGCGCGGAAGATCGCATGGTCAAGCTGCGGGTCGGGCCGCGCGAGATGGAATTTGAAGGCCTCACCTATCTGCAGGGTTTTGCGATGCCCAATTTCCTTTTTCATGTCACGACTGCCTATGCCATCCTCCGTCACAACGGGGTTCCGCTCGGAAAGGGTGATTTCTTCGGCCTGGGATGAGCCTTGCCCAGTGGATTGAGTTTGACATTCGGTACCCATTTCCAGCGCGTCCAAAACCAAATGTCAAACCCATAAAATCCACTAGAATCATAAGCTTACTAGTGGTTTCTCCGATTCCAACATTTGCCCTGGAAGGTGCGGCAACGGAATGCAAATGTTGGAATCAAACCACAAGTGGTGCGATCCTGACAGACAGTTCCCAACTGTCAGGAAAAATCGCCCCACCAGATCAATAGCTTGTGGGCTGACTTTTCGAAACGGATGGGAGCCATCTGTTTCGGTCAGACCACCAGCGGCAGCTTATGCGTCCACACGCGACCTTTTCGCAAATCTTCATGGTTAAAGCCATGTTTTGCCTTTAGAACTGTTCAGGGACCGTTCACTATGGCCCGCTAGAATGGTGATGATGACAAACGCGCTTCACAGGAGAGTTCTTGTGCGCGGCCGGTTCCGGCTGCGACTGCAGTGTGCTGTCCTCATGATTGCGGCGGCAATGCTGCCTTCGGCGTCACAGCCAGTCGCCGCATTCGAGATCTTTGGACTGAAGCTCTTCGAAGGTGACGAGGCTGAGGAGATCCCGGTCACCGATCCACTCCGCTACACTGTTGCCATCGAGGTTGTCGGCGAGGTCGGGGGGGAAGCCCTGCGCGAAAGACTTCAGTCGGCATCCGAACTCGCCCGCGAGGTCGAAAAGCCGGTATCGGGCTCGGTCGGACTGATCTCGCGCGCCAACTCCGATTTTGAACAGATTGTCGGCGCACTCTACGAAGACGCGCGCTATGGCGGCGTGGTGCAGGTGTTTGTCGACGGGCGTCCGCTGGAGGAGCTGCCGCCCGACACCGATCTTTCGGCGTCTGAGCCGGTGCCAGTCCGTATCCTGGTCACCCCGGGCCAGCAGTTTCTGTTTGGCGACGTGCGCATCGTGGCCGAAGACGGTGTGACGCGCGAACCGAGCCTTTACGGCCTGGCGCGCGGGGAACCTGCGGGGTCGGAGGTCATCCTGACCGCCGAGACGCGGCTTGTTCGGGAGTTGCGCGGCGGAGGTCGCCCGCTCGCCGAGGTCACCGGTCGCGATGTCGTGGCCGATCACGATCGGGGCGTTCTCGACGTCGTGCTTTCGGTCTCTCCCGGGCCCGTTGCGGCGTTCGGAATCACCACGGTGGAGGGAACAAAGGACGTCAACGCGGCGTTTGTAGCCAAGATGACCGGAATTCCCATTGGCGATACCTACGATCCTGAAGCACTGGATGCGGCAACACGCCGACTTCGGTCTCTGGACGTTTTTTCGAGCATTACCGTGCGCGGTCGCAAAGCGCTCGCCGCCGACGGGTCAGTGCCGGTTGATGTGGCCGTGACAGAACGCAAGCACCGCTATCTCGGGCTCGGTGCCACCTTTTCCTCCACCGAAGGGGGCGGCCTTGAAGCCTATTGGGGCCATCGCAATCTGTTTGGCAGGGCGGAGAAACTCAGACTGGAAGGGTCGATCAGCGGGCTTGGCGACACAGCCGAGGTCGTGGATCTCACTTACAAGGGTGCGATCCTGTTCGAAAAGCCCGGGGTGCTCGGGCCAGCTTCGAAATTCACGTCAAGCCTTGCAATCGCACAGGAAAACCCGGACGCCTATCGCCGATTCTCGGTGGAGGCGAAAGTCGGCGTCAGCTATGAACTGAGCGAAAAGCAGACGGTCTCCGCCGGTGTGAGCGTCGAATATGCCGAACTCACCGACAGCTTCGATGTGGGGCTGGAGACGCTGACCGTTGCGCTGCCGCTCGAATATGTGCTGGACCGGCGCGACGATGAACTCAATCCGACCTCAGGATACCGCCTGCTTCTGGCGCTTGAGCCGACCTGGGAGGCGCTCAACTCGAGCACCTTCCTCAAGATGCGCGGCCAGGCATCGGTCTATCGCGCGCTTGATGACGCCAACAGGTTCGTCGTGGCAGGCCGGATCGGTGCAGGCAGCATCGTGGGCGCAGACCTGTCCGACGTTCCCGCCAACCGACGGTTTTTCGCTGGCGGCGGCGGCTCGGTGCGCGGCTACGCCTACCAGGGCATAGGACCGCGCGATGCGCTCAACAAGCCCACCGGCGGTCTGTCCATGCTTGAGGCATCGGGGGAATTGCGGTTCGGCGTCACTGAAACTGTCGGTATTGTCCCTTTCCTCGATGCCGGCCTCGTCAGCTCCGAGTCCTTCTGGTCCAACGGGGCGTTCCAGCTCGGCGCTGGCGTTGGTCTGCGCTATCAGACGCCCTTCGGCCCGCTGCGGATTGATGTTGCGGTGCCTCTCAACAAGCAGCCCACCGATCCTGACTTTGGTATTTATGCCGGTATCGGGCAGGCATTCTGAGATGGCGAAGACAGCTTCAAAGACCAGGCGCCCGCGTCGCTGGTGGCGAGCCATCCAGGCGCTTCTCGCCGTTGTCATCGTGCTGGTGGCGGGTGTGATTTTCCTGCTCGCCACCATTCCTGGCGGGCGAATGGTGGCGCTGCTGGCCAACCGGCTTGGAACGTCGGCGACGCTGTTGCTTGAGATCGATCACGTTTCAGGACTTCTTTCAGGCAAGACACGGGTGGGCCATGTGCTCATCAAGGACCCCGAGGGCGAACCCTGGCTTCTGCTCAAAGGCGTTGAAATCGACTGGTCGCCGCTGGCATTGTTTTCGTCCGGTCTCGCCATCGACCGGCTGTCGGTGGAGCGGGTCGAACTGGCGCGTTTGCCTGCCGCCGACCCTGACGCCGGGAAATCGGGCGCTTTTACCCTTCCGCTCACCATCGACGTCAAACAGTTCGTACTCCCTGACATCCTGCTTGGCGAGGAGATAGCAGGCCGGGTCAGCCGAATAAAGGCTGAAGGCATGGCCCGTATAGACCCCGGGTTCGCCGACACGGCGGTCAAGGCGACCCTGATCCGGATTGACGGGGTCGGGGGCACGGTCGCCGTTACAGCGGAAATCAATCTCCCCGAAGACCGGTTCGATCTGGATTTCACGCTCGCTGAACCCGCAGGCGGGGTCCTCGCCAATCTGGCGGGCCTGTCGTCCGATGACGCCATTGCAATTGCGGCCCGGTCGACCGGGTCACTCGCCGACTGGAAGCTGTCGATCACCGGCGACATTGATGGCGAACGGATGGCGGCTGCGGATCTTGCAGTGCAGTCCACGGAGGCGGGTCACCAGTTCGATCTTTCCGTTCTCGGCGCGCTCGGCCGGTTCTTGCCTCCGCAGGTGTCACGGCTGTTTGACGGAAACAGCGAGATCAGCCTTTTGGGAATGGTCGAACCCGACCGCGCAGGCCTTCAGATCGACGCTTTCACGTTGCTGTCTTCAGCGCTTCAGGCGGATGGACGAGGCCGCATCGGCAACACCGGCGAGGTCTCGCTCAAATTCGGCGCTGAGACCATCGATCCTGCCACAGTCATCAGGCTTGGAACGGGCGCCAGTGCTGCCGCCCTTCGTCCGGGTCGCATCGATCTGAGCGTCGACGGCGCCGCAGATGCCGCCAGAGTTGAGGTGTTGGCCACCGTCCCGGCGCTTGACACAGCTTCCGTCAGCGCCGACACGATCACGCTGTCGGCAGAGTTTCCTGCCTTCAACCTTGCAACCCGCTCAGGCGCAGGCACTGTCAAAGCCACGGTCGAGGCCCTTGGGTCCGCCAATACCATAGCCGCCCGAGCGTTGGCAGGCACGGTCCGGCTTGGCGGACAGGTCGGGATCGAAGCTGGCTCGATCCTTCGACTTTCAGATTTCAAGGTTTCAAGCGACACCGCTTCGCTCGGTCTCAATGGAACCTTCGACATCCAGACAGGTGCGGCAACGGCTGCGGTGTCGGCTTCCGTCCTGAGCGCGGTCGTCTCGGATGCCTTGTCCAAGGTTGTCGGGGACACTCTGACCGCAAGCGCTGACCTTGCTTTGCTAGGCGATGGGGCCGTCAGCCTCGACGGGCTCACGATCACGGCTGAGACCATTGCTGCGGAAGGGTCGGCTGGGCTCGACAAGGACGGGGCGTTGACTGCAAATCTTACAGCGGCCCTGTCCGATCTCTCGCGACTTGACGCGCGCGCGCGTGGCCGCGTCGACCTCACGGCTGCGCTGTCGGGCGTGGCATCTTCGCCTGATTTCGACATCCGCCTTTCGGGCGATGGTGTGGTGCTGGACGGCAAGGTGGTCGACGGGCTCGTGTTTACAGCGACTGGCAAGGCCGACCCGGTGGCCCCCATCGCCGATGTGACGCTTGAGGGCACCTATCTCGGCAAGCCGATCAGTGGCGCTGCACGGCTGGCGAGCGCTGGAGGACGCCATCGCGTCGATCCACTGTCGCTTGCCATCGAAGGCAATACGGTGGAGGGCGCGCTCGATCTCGACGGTGCATTCCGGCCGACCGGCACGGTCCGCCTTGACTTCCCCGACATCGGGGCGTTATCAGCGCTGGCACTGAGCGCGATCGAGGGGGCTGCCAGCGGCAATCTCGTTTTCTCCGTGGAAAATGGCGCCCCGCGGCTTGCCGTCGATCTTGCGGCCACACGGCTCTCCGGTGACGGCTTTTCGATCGCCGACGCAAAGGTCCAGGCCAGTGTCAGCAACTATCTTGCGAGCCCCGGCGTGGCGGGAACGGCGTCTGTCACCACGCTGCTGCTGGGCAAGACCAATGTCAGTGGCATCGGCGCAAATTTTTCGATGGAAGGCGGATGGACAGTCTTTGATATCAACGCCCAGGCCGAGGGAATGCCGGTTTCCGCCGACGGCCGGGTCCGCCAGGCCGGGGGGAAGACAGAGCTTGAATTGCAGTCGGCCCGGGTGTCGATCAAAGGTCTGCCGGTCGCACTCACCGCCCCGGCACGGGTAAGCGTCGCCAACGGGATCACGACCATCGAGAAGCTTACGCTTTCTCCTGGTGGCGGCAGCGTGGATGTCAGCGGCACGGCGTCCGGGCAGCTTGCGATTGCGGTGCGGATGACCAATCTGCCATTGTCGGTGGTCGATGCCTTCGCGCCAGGCACCGGTCTTGCGGGCACGGTATCGGGCAGCGCTGACATATCGGGGACGACGGCTTCACCTGTCATCACCTACACCGTCACGACCTCGGGGTTCCGGGCGGCAGGGCTCAGCGCCGTGACCTCGACGCCATTGTCGATCACTGCCAACGGTCGATTGAAAGACAATACGGTGGGATTTGCGGCGCGCATCGCCGATGGCGCCGGACTTCAGCTCGACGCTGACGGCAGTGCGGCACTTGGTGGAACCCGGGCGCTTTCGATCCGCGCCAACGGTACAGCGCCACTTTCCCTGCTGTCGCCGATGCTGGCCGCCCGCGGCATGGTCATCAGCGGGGTCGCCAAGGTGGATCTCGGCGTCAGCGGCACGCTTGCCACTCCACAGGCCTCCGGCACCATAACCACGGGCGATGCGCGCTTCATCGACACCGGCTCAGGCGTCACGATTTCGGGCATCGCCGCCGATATCGGTCTTGACGCAGAGACCATCCGCATCCGTTCGCTGACCGGAGCGCTCAATGGCGGCGGGGCCATCTCAGCTTCCGGTGCCATCGGCATCTCCAACGGATTCCCTGCGGATCTCGGGATAAAGGTCGATCGCGGCCGTTATGCCGACGGCAAGCTGGTGGCCACCAACTTCGATGCCGATTTGAAGCTGAGCGGGCCGCTCGCCACGCAAGCGACGCTGAGCGGGGTCATCTCGCTCGACACAACAACCATTTCTGTCCCGCAGACGTTGCCGAGATCGATCGCCAAGCTTGACGTGACCCACACCAATGCCCGGCCCGCCGTGACAGCGCAGGCTGAGCAACTCGCGGCCCGAAGCAGCGGTGGAGGCGCAGGCGGCGGTATCGGGCTTGATCTGCGCATCGAGGCACCCAGCCGGATCTTCGTGCGCGGCCGCGGGATCGACGCCGAGCTTGGCGGATCACTTGCGCTCGGGGGCACCTCCGGTGCGCCGGTGGCGACAGGCGGCTTCGAGGTGACGCGCGGGCGGTTGTCGATCCTTGGCAAGCGGCTCGATTTCAGCCGCGGAAAGCTCGGCTTCTCGGGGTCTTCCGTTCCCACGCTCGATTTTGCTGCCACCACACCGGCGGGCACCGGCACCGCCACGGTCCTCATCAGTGGCGAAGCGACCGATCCCGATATCAGCTTCACGTCTTCGCCGTCTCTTCCCGAAGACGAGGTGCTCGCGCTTCTTGTCTTCGGACGCTCGCTCTCCAACCTGTCGCCGTTGCAGATCGCCCAACTGGCGTCGGCAGCGGCCGAGTTGACCGGCGTCACGCAAGGCGGCGGCCTTGTCGAACGCCTCCGGCGCGCGACCGGCATCGACGACATCGACGTCAAGACCGAAGAAGACACCGGCGACACATCCGTGGCCGTCGGAAAGTATCTCAACGATCGTACCTATATCGGCATCGAGCAGGGATCGGGCGCCGGTTCGAGCAAGGCCCGAATCGACCTCAACATTGGCCGCGGCGTGAAGCTGCGTGGGGAAGCGAGTTCTGGTGGAGAGACCAAGGGTGGGATCTTTTTCGAGCGCGACTACTGACATGCGAATCGACCAAGCCGTTGAAAAATTTGACACGGGTTCAGAGTGACGCAATGGAAAAAAGCGCTATCGCCTTTTGGGTTCGTCATGCTATCTGCCATATTGGCAGAGTAATATCGAATAATCGGCAAGACGTGATTGGCGTCGCCACGATCTGGGAGACCATCACGCATGGATGATACTGCGAAGCTCTGGGTGCAACGGCTTGCGCCTTACCGGATACCGGATGACAGGCGCGCGGGCCTCGAAGTGATCCTCACTCTCGCGCTGTTTGTGGGACTATGGATCGTGATGTGGCTCCTTATTGACGTCAGTGTCCTTCTGGTTCTGGCACTGACGGTGCCGGCGGCGGGTCTCATGGTGCGGCTCTTCATCATCCAGCATGATTGCGGCCATGCCTCGATGTTCTCGACGGCAAAATGGAATAACTTCATCGGTCGGGCGCTGGGCATCGTCACGCTCACGCCTTATGATTATTGGCGCCGCTCACACGCATTGCACCACTCGGCCTCGGGCAATCTGGACCGTCGCGGCATCGGCGACATTGATACGCTGACGGTTGATGAGTATCTGGCGCTGAGCCAGGTCGGGCGGCTCAAGTACCGGCTTTATCGGCATCCGGTGGTGATGTTTGTCATTGGCCCGGCTTGGCTTTTCCTGCTCCAGCACCGCTTGCCGATGAGCGCACTGAAGGAAGATCGCAGCACGCTCGGAAATGTCATGGCCACCAATATCGGGATTGCCGTTCTCTGGGTTGCGCTCGCCGCGCTTATGGGACTCGGGCCGTTTCTGCTGATCCAGCTGCCGATGGTGATCATCGGTGCATCGATTGGCGTCTGGCTGTTTTACGTCCAGCACCAGTTCGTTGAGACCGACTGGGAGCGGGCAGGGGCCTGGAACCGCGAGCATGCGGCACTGCACGGCAGCTCTTTTTACGACCTGCCCAAGCCGCTGATGTGGATCACGGGCAATATCGGCATCCATCACGTTCATCACCTGTCGAGCCGAATTCCGTTCCACCGGCTGCCGCAAGTCATCCGTGACTTTCCGGAATTGACAGAGATCGGCCGACTGACCTTCTGGGATAGCGTCAAGTGTGTGCCGCTCGCCTTGTGGGACGAGAAGGCCCGACGGCTGGTGTCGTTCCGTCAATTGAACCGTCAGCTGGCGGTGTGATGTCCGGGCATGACTTTGGGTCTTTTCGTTTCTGTGCGCGCGTGGCCTTGTGCCGTCGGCCTTTGGAGTGTATGAAGGAGCATCGATTTTGACCAGACGACTTGGTCGCGGTGCCGCCTCTGGGTGTGGACTCGTTCAATAGCTTCTCCAGAATTCGATGACGACGTGCCATCGCCGCGCTTGGAAATGCGCTTCAGATGGCAAAAAACACCTGTTGGAAAACAAAGGAAGTCCAATGCAAACCGGTACCGTAAAATTCTACAATGATCAGAAGGGCTTCGGCTTTATCGCTCCCGACGACGGCGGCAAGGACGTTTTCGTCCATGCAACCGCTCTCGAGCGCGCCGGCATGCGCGGCCTGGCCGAAGGCCAGAAGGTGTCTTTCGACACCGCAGAAGACCGCCGCACCGGCAAGACTGCCGTTTCGACGATCCAGGCTGCCTGATCAGGCACGGAGCGCCTTGGGCTTTCGGGCTCTTTGGCGTTTCAGTCCTTCTGGTCGCTGTATCGGACGCTTTCCCATCGGTTCCGGTGGACCGGCTGATGCGTGTGGCCCTTGAGATACGCCGGATATGTGGTTTGGAACCACGTATCTGGCGTTTTCTGTTGGTCTGTTGGTCTGTTGGACGATGTCAAAACCTTGCGGCGCTACAGCGCCGCGCATCTATTCAGACGCGTGGATGTCGCTGTAAACCTCTGAATGAATGCATGTCCATTATCGCACAATTGAATCCATTTGTGCGCGACAGGCATTAAAGCCATTTCGGCGTTGTCAGAATCATTGGAATAGCTTTGACCTCTTGTCTTGACGCAATTCCGGACGCGAAAGCGGTGCCACTTTCGCTGGTATTAATCTAATATTTGTGGCCATACGGGCGGCTTGGAAATGGATGTCCGACGTGATCTGGTCAGCGGTGACCGTGATCAATGTCGATTTTGATGAGGGACCGCCCTGTCGCGGGACCACGACGAGGTGGCGGTCGCCGGTGTGCTGTCGAGGCGGATCTTGGATGGATGACGCAGCCTTGACAAGTGCGTGTCTACCCCGGCAGCTTGCGCGAGATCGAACCGGTAAGAGGTGTCCATGACGTTGCATATGATCGAGGTTGGAACGGCGGGCCTGGAAGTCGAGATCGGCGCGCCGGCACCGGAGCGCGTGATCTCCGGCGAGCCGCGTTTTGCCACCTGGAACATCGAAGAGCGCGACGGGCTGTGGTGTGGCATCTGGGAATCCACCCCGGGCAAGTGGCGCATCGTCTATGAAGAATGGGAGTATTGCCGGATCCTCTCGGGCGTCTCGGTGCTGACCGAGGACGGTGCCGCGCCGCATACCGTGCGTGCGGGCGACAGTTTCATCCTGCGTCCTGGATTCAGGGGAACCTGGGAAGTGCTTGAAACAACACGCAAAGATTATGTGATC
>JBBQJA010000012.1:0-74125 GCA_038325465.1 Hyphomicrobiales bacterium
CCACTCGGCGTCTGTCAAATCGGTTGGATAGCGGTCAGATTTGCGGCTATGTTCAGCGCGGGTGGTATCAGTCCAGGACATCGTGGTCTCCATCGAATCTTTGACAATCCGACGGAATCACATCCCGCTGATATCACTCAACAACTTTTAAATCGGGCTGTCAGAGCCAGACACGGTTCCCTGAACTACCGGAGACGGGAGTCCGGGAAAGGCCAAGCCACCGATCCTCCATTTCGGCGGCTCCGCTGGCCTCGATTGCGTTGGAGGTGCAGTCAAATCCGCGAAAAAAAGACACAAAAAAACCGGCCTCGCGGGCCGGTTCTGGATGGGACTGTGCCTATTCGGGACGACGTGCTGTCATGCATGTCACACCATCTGCTGGATCCGTTCGGTCGGCTGGACGGTCATGAATTCCATTGCGATGCCCTCCTGGAAGTGCCGCACCACGCGCCCGCGCATATTGCCGAGCACGACCATGGTTCCGAAAGCCGGGCGGACGTCGATCTCGATTGCGGCGCCCGACATCGACAGGTCGATGATGCGGCAAGGGTAACGGCGGCCGTCTTCGAGACGAATTTCCGACGTCGGATTGTCGGGTGCCGTGCGTTCATGGCGGCGATCTTCGGGCAGACCCAGTTCATGCTTGTTGGCAAGCCAGGTGAGTTGCGCGGCGAGCTTGTCACGCTTGCGATCGGTGGCGTTGACGGAAATCGTAAAACCACGAACCGAAACGTCGGTGACCTTGCCTTCGATCCGGCCGATATGATCGAGATAGGCGACGATGCGCTCACCTGGTTCGGGACGGCTTCTGCAGGAGATCACGGCGTCACCCGGCGACATCATCTCGACAAGGCAGTCGTGCTCGCTGTGGTCCGCCCGCATGAGACGTCCCTGGAGCGAAATCGAAACGCGGTTGAATTGACCCTGCCTGGAGGGCATCGAGCCCGAATGGGCAGCTGGAAACTGGGCGGACAGCATGGTGATCCTGTCGGGTCGGAGTACCTGATGGTGTGCATTTTATCGCCTCCCGCCTTAACAACCAGTAACTTCCAAAAGCCTATCGCCGCTTATTTGGAAAGTCCTCCGTCAAGCACCGTCAGATGGCGCACGCGCCGTCGGCCAAAGGGAACCGGATCGGCCGGGCGGGCAGGGTACCTGGGCAGTTCCACTTCCGGTCGGTTGGCCAGAAACATCGGATCCCGCGCCGGATCGAGAAAGCGGATTCCGGTGGTCGAGAAACTGACCACCGGGTCATGACCTGTCCAGAACGGCGGATCAATCGCCGACAACACGCCCACCAGCCTGTCATGCAGGCCGGACGGCCCGGTAACCGGAAGCATCAGCAGTTCCGCCTGCAGCACGCGTCCGCCTTCCGAGAGGCCTTCCAGCGACTTGACCACCGGTGCTGCGCGGAATGCCACGGCCAGCGCCGCACGGTTGGCGTTGCGGCGACCATCGCGGAACCACAATGCGGTCAGTGGTGACCCCTTCAGTTCCTTACCCATGAGCGAACAGACGCCCGTTCCGGCAAGACGGAACATCATCTCGTCACCCTTGGCAACTTCGCAAATGAACACATTGGGCAACAACCGCCGAATGTCGGAGGGCTCGATGTCCGAGCGCGTCGGAGCGGGACGGTCGCCGCGGCGTCTGTTCCAGTAGGCGAAGAGGTCCAGGCTGTTCTTGTGTCTCACGTGCATCTCCGAAACCGGCACCTGTGCCGAAGTGGAACAGGGTTCCTTCGGCACGCCGTGTTTCGGTAACCCTAGCGAATATCATGCCACCGCCGCCGCGCTATAAAGCTTTGAATGAATGCATGTGCGGTCCGTTCAATCGAACCCGTTTGAACGCGACATGCTCTACAGCGCCGCGCGTCTCTCAAGACGCGCTAAGGCCGCTGCAGCACCTTGAATGAATGCATGTGCGTTCCGTTCAATCCAACCCGTTTGTACGCGACATGATATACAGCGCGGCGCGTCTCTATAGACGCGCTAAGGCCGCTGCACCACTTTGAATGAATGCATGTGCGTTCCGTTCAATCGAACCCGATTGAACGCGACATGCTCTACAGCGCCGCGCGTCTCTTAAGACGCGCTAAGGCCGCTGCAGCACTTTGAATGAATGCATGTGCGTTCCGTTCAATCGAACCCGATTGAACGCGACATGCATTAGGGTTAACAAAGGCTTTCGATTGATGCGGGAGCGGCTTTGCGGCATAGGATGTCCATCGCTTCACGAAGGGGTCTCCTTCAGTACGCCAGACTTCAGCACGCCAGACTTCAGCACACCAGACTTCAGCACACCAGATTATGGACGAGGGGAATACAGGGCTCGACCAGGCCGTCCGCTTTCAGCGGGCGGCCATTTTTTTGTCTGCTAAGGTCCCTTCGGGGGTGGTCTGCCCCCTGTCCTGCGGGTATGTCGGGGAGGGATGTGAATACCCGTTCGCGGGCGCTGCGGATGCGAGAGAAGGCGATCCATGACAGATGATATCAGGCAGATGACAGACGAGCCCTCGCAGGCGCCGCAACCCGCGCCGCGCGGCAGTGAACCTGTCTTCAATCTTCCCGCCGTCGTCGTTATCCTGATGGGTGTCATGGCCGCAATTCAGGCGATGGACGCGTTTTATTTCACCGTTCCGGTGCGCAACGTGTTTTTGTTCCACACCGCCTTCATTCCCGCCCGGTACGGTCCGATGGGCGAATGGGGTGGTGCCGCATTCTGGTCGCCGATCACCTATTCCCTTCTGCATGGCGGCTGGGCGCATCTGGCGCTGAACTGTTTCTGGCTTGCCGCTTTCGGGTCCATCGTCGCCCACCGGATCGGTGCCATCCGCTTCCTCCTGTTCTGGATTTTATCCTCTATCGCCGCGGCTGCGCTGTTTCTTGTCCTCAACTGGGACGCCCCGGTCCTCATGGTCGGTGCCTCGGGCGTCATTTCAGCACTGATGGGGGCGGCGTCCCGCTTCGCCTTTGCCCGGGAAGCCGGCCTGGTGCGCGCAGATGCCCATCTGTCACGGCGACTTACAATCGTCGGATCGCTTTCCAACCGCACCGTGCTCGGGTTTCTCGCCGTCTGGTTCGGCATCAATGTTCTGGCGGCCACTGGTTTCTCCATGGGCGCAGCCGATACCGGGATCGCCTGGGAAGCCCATATCGGCGGCTTCCTGTTCGGGTTCTTCACGTTCTCCCTGTTTGATCCGCTTCCGCCACGCTAAAGCTGTTCCGGCGTTGTCAGAATCGCGAAACAGCTCTATCCCCTTGTTTTGACGCAATTCCGGACGCGAAAGCGGCGCCACCTTCGCTGCAATTGCTCTAAAGCCACGCGGTGTAAGACAGTCGAAATTTCGATCACTCCTTGGGGTTGCCAAGGTCGCGCGACGGGCGCACCATCTCTGGTGGCTCGAACAAGATATATGCATGCCGCTTTGACGCCTTCCGGAGCACATGATGGAACCGGAAAGACGGCCGGCAAGCTTATAATTCTCGTGAATTTTATGTATTTGACATTTGATTTAGGACTCGCTGAGAATGCTGATCAAAGGTCAAATTCAATGCACCTGGCCGTCTTGGGAAGAGTGACGGCTACGTGATCTCTCTTGCGGAAGGAGGACTGCATGACTGTCAAACACATTCTGGACGAAAAAGGCCGCGACGTGGTGACTGTGAGCCCGACCATGACGACGGCGGAGGCCGCTCGGTTTCTGGCCGACAACCGGATCGGCGCCGTGGTGGTGACAGCGGTCGAAGGCAAGATCGCAGGCATCCTGTCCGAGCGTGATATCGTGCGTGCTGTTGCTCATATCGGCGCTTCAGCCTTGGAAAACCCGATCTCCTCGATCATGACCACCAAGGTCTCCACATGCTCTGAGGAGCACACCATCAACCAGGTGATGGAACTGATGACCAACGGACGCTTCCGCCATCTGCCGGTGGAAACTGCCGGCAAGCTTGGCGGGATCATCTCCATCGGCGACGTGGTGCGCAGGCGCATCGAGGATGTCGAGCGCGAGGCCGCCGAGATCAAAGCCTATATCGCGAGTTGAACTGGCAGACCCGTTCCTGGCAGTGTGTTATCCGGTCAGCACCACCTGCATGCGTTTGATCTCGCCGAGCTTGGCGGCAGCTTCCTGATACCCGCGATCGATGGCTTCGCCGGCGCGGTGAAATTCCGACAAGCCGATATCGGAGAGTTTCGGGTGCAATGACAGGTCTGGCGGATCACCAGCCAGTCGCGCGCGCGAAATACGGTCCTGAATGATGTTGAAGGCCTGGACCATGACGCTGGTCATGCCGAGGCGGCTGTCGCGGGGTGGCTTGCGCCTGTCCGTCCGGGGGCTCTCGGCCTCAGGCTCGGAGGCCGTGTGCTTGACCACTGCCGAGCGGCCGTAAAGATCGTAGTGCAGGTTGACAGCCACCACCAGCGGCTGCTCATGCGCGCGACAGACCGACACCGGGACCGGATTGACCAGAGCGCCGTCGATGAGCGTCCGGTTGTTGCACCGGACGGGCTCGAAGATGCCGGGCAGGGCATAGGACGCGCGGATGCCGGTGATGAGCGAACCGGACTGAATCCACACTTCATGGCCGGTGTTGATCTCGGTCGCCACCGCGACAAAGGGTCTGCCGAGATCCTCGATGGAAATGCCCACCAGATGGTCTCGCATCCGGTCGTTGAGCCGCATGCCGCCAAACAGGCCGCCGCCGCCGATGGCAAAATCGAGCAGACCTGCAATGCGGCGCATGGTGAGGCTGCGGGCGAAGCTCTCAAGCTCGTCGAGTTTTCCTGCGAGATAGCACCCGCCCACCAACGCGCCGATTGAAGTTCCGGCGATCATCGAAATCTCGATGCCGGCCTCGTCGAGCGCGCGCAGAACGCCGATATGGGCCCAGCCGCGGGCAGCACCGCCGCCAAGCGCCAATGCGATTTTCGGTTTAGGCTGCTCGGTGGGGATGGCTGAGATCTCTTTGGACGTGGACCCTAGCCCGGTGTCCGCCGCGGATGCAACTGTCGACAGCCGATTGGTACCCCAGTTCAACATCAGCCTATCCTCTCGCAAAAACTGTCGCGATTGCGCCAATCTACAGCACCGCGCGTCTTCTCAGACGCGCGAAGGTCGCTGTACCCCTTTAAATGAGTGCAGGTGCGTTTCGTTCAATCAAACCAGATTGACTGAAACGCATGTGCATTGGGCCATAGTTGGGTTTCGAAAGTGTGAAGTGACCCCGAATCCGACCCAAATCAAGACGCATCTGCCCTATATCTGGTAAATATCGTCTGGATTGAAGCGCGGCGCATCTGCGTCCGGAATGAGCCGTGGCGCGCCGTCCGCATCCGCCTCCACTTTACGATAGAAGCAAGACCGGCGCCCCGTGTGGCAGGTGGCGTCATGACCCGATACCCGAACCCGAAGCAGGATGGCATCCTGGTCGCAGTCGGTCCGGATCTCCTCCACCCGTTGCATGTTGCCGGAGGTTTCACCCTTCTTCCACAGGCTGTTGCGCGAACGGCTCCAGTAATGGGCAAGCCCCGTCTCAATGGTGAGCGCGAGCGCTTCGGCGTTCATGTGGGCGAGCATCAGCACGGCCCCGTCGTGGGCGTCCACCACGACGGCAGTCACCAGCCCTGCCGCATCAAAGCGCGGGGAGAGCACGTCGCCCTCTTCAAGCACGGCCTTGTCGGGTGATGGCGTGGGAAAGCTCATCAAAGGCACTCCCCATGCGCTACGGGCCCAGCCAGCCTGCGCCAACGCCAACGATGTCTCCCGGTCACTTGCTGCTTCGCACGAGCGTCATGAACCGGACCTGTTCATGCGGATCGGACTTGAACCGGCCGGTAAAGGTGGTGGTGATGGTGGTCGATCCCTGCTTCTGAATCCCGCGCATGGCCATGCACATGTGCTCGGCCTCGATCATGACCGCCACGCCGCGCGGCCTGAGCGTGTCGTCGATCGCATGGGCGACCTGGGCAGTCATGCTTTCCTGAGTCTGCAGCCTCCGGCCGAAGATGTCGACCACGCGGGCGATCTTGGACAGGCCAAGAACCTTGCCGTCGGGCAGATAGGCCACATGCGCCTTGCCGATGATCGGCACCATGTGGTGCTCGCAATGGGAGAAGAAGGGGATATCCTTGACGAGTACGATATCGTCATAGCCCGCAACTTCCTCGAACGTGCGGCCGAGTTCGTCCTCGGCGTCCTGATCGTAGCCCGAAAACAGCTCCCGATAGGCTTTTGCAACCCGCGTGGGTGTATCGAGCAATCCTTCGCGGGTAATATCGTCGCCAGCCCAGCGCAGCAGCACGCGCACAGCGTCTTCCGCTTCGGCCTGGGTCGGCCGGTTTTCCTGGGTTTTTTCAGGCAAAATCTTGACAATGGCGTCCATGGGTCCGGTCTCCGGGATCATCACATCCCCCTACGTTGATGGCGGTACAACGGACCACGCGCACAAGGTCTGCATCCGTGCACGGCACAACTGCAGAATCTGGCGGGCTCCGAGGCTTTCGGGCGATGTCAGCCCTCCGGCACGGTTTCCCATCGGATGAGGCAAACAGGTTTTGCCGAAACCGATGTCCCCACTATATAATGCAGCAACCGCCCGCGTCGAGATGGGGATGACCACATCCTCTCACGCGCGGCAGAACGAGTTTTCAGGAGCGGAGGACCGCCATGATCGACGACGTCTACAACGCAAGAATTCTCGACTTCGCGGGCAACATCCCGCGCACTGGCACGCTCGAGGCCGCCGACGCGACCGCCCAGGCGCATTCCAAACTGTGTGGCTCGAAAGTTCGCGTCTATGTGACCATGGAGAGTGACCGGGTGTCCGACTTCGCCCATGAGGTCAAGGCTTGCGCGCTCGGCCAGGCGTCCTCGTCGATCATGGCGCGGCATGTGATCGGCGCAACGGCGTCCGAAATCCGCCAGGCGCGCGCCGACACCATCGCCATGCTGAAAGCCGACGGCGAAGGCCCTGTCGGCCGTTTTGAGGAGATGCGGTTTTTAAGACCCGTCAAGGACTACAAGGCCCGCCACGCGTCCACCCTTTTGACCTTCGACGCCGTCGTCGACTGCCTCGACCAGATCGAAGCCGCCCGCGCCGCCGAAGCCGCTGCCTGATTTTCGTGGCAAGAGGTCGCAATTTCAACGGACCGTGGCGCAAGACGCCCGGACGGCTGCTGGGGACGGGCTTCATCCGGCTTTACCAATTGACCCTGTCGGGCTTCATCGGCAATTCCTGCCGCCACCTGCCGACCTGTTCTGAATATGGGTATGAGGCCATCGCCCGCCATGGCCTGTGGAAAGGCGGCTGGCTCACACTGTTCCGGGTTAGCTGCTGCGGTCCGGGCGGCACCCACGGCATCGACAATGTGCCCGAGACGATTGACCGACGGTTGGCCTGGTGGGCACCCTGGCGGTTGCGGCGGCGACAGCAAGGGCAGCGGTGAGGACGGAGCCCCGGTGGCGAAGGCAGCGTTCCACGCTACAGAGCGCAGATCATTTTTGATTTTAACCCATTGCGAAGTTAATCTCTGGTCGTTTGTTCCGCTGCAAAAAATGCACCCAGACTGATCCGGTTCTAGACAACTGTCGTCTCAGGGTCCCCCTTCACATTCCGCGCGGTTGGCTTTATACCGCCCAGCGCACGCGTCGGCTCGTCCGGCTTTCGCACACCACCCGCATTCGTAGGCGGGACTGGACCAACAAGGAGAAGGCCGATGGTCGAGACAATTTCCCTCACATTCCCCGATGGCTCGAAGCGCGAATTCCCCGTCGGCACGACTGGCCACGAGGTTGCCCATTCGATCTCGAAGTCGCTCGCCAAGAAGGCGGTCGCGATCGCGCTTAACGGTGCGCTCGCCGATCTGGCCGATCCCGTCCGCGACGGTGTCATCGAGATCGTCACCCGGTCCGATCCGCGCGCGCTTGAACTCATCCGCCACGATGCCGCCCATGTGATGGCGGAAGCCGTCCAAGAGCTCTATCCGGGGACGCAAGTCACCATCGGCCCGGTGATCGAGAACGGCTTCTATTATGATTTCGCCCGGCCCGAGCCGTTCACGCCGGATGATCTGGTCACCATCGAGAAGAAGATGAAGGAGATCATCGGCCGCAATCAGCCCTTCACCAAGGAGATCTGGAGCCGGGAGAAGACGAAAGAGGTTTTTGCGGGCAGGGGCGAGGCCTACAAGGTCGAGCTCGTGGATGCGATCAAGGCGGGCGAGGATCTCAGGATCTACCGCCAGGGCGACTGGTTTGACCTTTGCCGAGGGCCGCACATGGCTTCCACCGGGCAGGTTGGTACTGCCTTCAAGCTGATGAAGGTGGCCGGCGCTTATTGGCGCGGGGATTCCAACAACCCGATGCTCACCCGCATCTATGGCACGGCCTGGGCAGAGCAGGCCGAACTCGACGCCTATCTGCACATGCTCGCCGAGGCTGAAAAGCGCGATCACCGCAGGCTTGGCCGCGAGATGGACCTGTTCCATTTCCAGGAAGAAGGGCCGGGCGTCGTCTTCTGGCACGCCAAGGGTTGGCGCATGTTCCAGACGCTGGTTGCCTACATGCGCCGCAGGCTCGCGGGCACCTACCAGGAGGTCAACGCGCCGCAGCTTCTCGACAAGAGCCTGTGGGAGACCTCGGGGCACTGGGGCTGGTACAAGGAAAACATGTTCGCCGCCACCTCCGCGGGCGACGACACCGAGGACGAACGCGTCTTCGTGATCAAGCCGATGAACTGCCCCGGGCATATCCAGATCTTCAAGCACGGGCTCAAATCCTACCGCGATCTGCCAATCCGGCTCGCCGAATTCGGCAATGTGCATCGATACGAGCCGTCGGGCGCGCTGCATGGGCTGATGCGCGTGCGCGGATTCACCCAGGATGACGCCCACGTCTTCTGCACCGACGAGCAGATGGCCAACGAATGCCTGCGCATCAATGATCTGATCTTGTCGACCTATGCCGATTTCGGGTTCACCGAGATCACGGTGAAACTGTCGACGCGTCCGGAACGGCGGGTGGGCGACGACGTGCTCTGGGACCGGGCCGAAGCGGTCATGGGCGAGGTTCTCAAAACCATCGAGGCGCAGTCGGAAGGCCGTATCCGCACCAGCATCCTGGAAGGCGAGGGCGCTTTCTATGGCCCGAAATTCGAATACACGCTCAAAGACGCCATCGGCCGGGAATGGCAGTGCGGCACCACGCAGGTCGATTTCAACCTGCCTGAGCGATTCGGCGCGTTCTACATCGACCGGGAGTCCGAAAAGCAGCAGCCGGTGATGATCCACCGCGCCATCTGTGGCTCGATGGAACGGTTCCTTGGGATCCTGATCGAGAATTTCGCAGGCCACATGCCGCTTTGGTTCGCGCCGCTGCAAGTGGTGGTCGCCACCATCACCTCCGACGCCGACAGCTATGGTGCCGAAGTGGCCGAGCGGCTGCGCGACGCCGGGCTGGAGGTGGAGACCGATTTCCGCAACGAGAAGATCAATTACAAGGTCCGCGAGCACTCCGTCGTCAAAGTGCCAGTGATTCTCGTCTGCGGCATGCGCGAGGCGGAGGAAAAGACCGTCAACATGCGCCGGCTGGGCAGCCGCGATCAGGTTTCCTACACGCTCGACGAGGCGCTCGCCCTGCTCGTCGCCGAAGCCACACCGCCCGATCTCGTCCGCCGCAACGCCGCCCGCGCGGCCCGCAGCGCAAGCCGTGGCTGAGTGGACGTCACTCGACTTCGGGCGCTGAAAACAAACCGACCGCGGGCGCTGGCGGCGGTCGCGATGTTGTCATCTCCTTGTCGCACCCCCGTGACATTGAACCGATGCTGTTCCATCTCCAGGGCTATCCATGCGCCTCGCCGAACTGAGCTACGCCAATGCAACCCAGCCGCGCTTCAAGCGCTGGCTCATCCGTTCCATTGAGGGCCTTTCGGGGCTTGACCGCTATCTCCAGCTCTATGAGATCTGGCGTTGTGATATTGTGCCCACCGGCAACCGCGTGTTCGCCCGGCTGCTCGAGCTCATTGATGTCGGTCTCGATCTGAACGGTGCCTGGCCGCCGCCTGATCTCCCGGACGGCCCGCTGGTCATCGTCGCCAATCACCCCTTCGGCATTGGTGACGGGATCGCCATCCTCGCCATGGCCGAAGCGCTGGGGCGTCCGTTCCGTGTGCTCATCAACAACGATCTGATGAAAATTCCGGAAATGGCACCTTATGCGCTGCCGATCTCGTTTGATGAGACCCGCGAGGCGCTGGCGCTCAACCTGGCGACCAAACAGGAGGCGGTGAGGCTTCTCAAGGCGGGTGTGACTGTCGTGGTCTTTCCGGCCGGCGGCGTGGCGACCGCGCCCAAGGGGTTTGGCGATGCTGTCGACCTGCCGTGGAAGATGTTTCCGGCGCGTCTGGTCCAGAGCGCCCGTGCGTCGGTGATTCCGGTCTATTTTGAGGGTCAGAACACCCGACTGTTCCATCTGGCGAGCCGGGTGTCGATGACGCTGCGCATTTCACTGCTGGTTGGCGAGTTCCGCAAGCTCGGTGGATCATCCATCGTCGCCCGCGTCGGCCCGGTGCTGGCGGCTGAACAGCTTGCCGCGATATCGGACCGAAGGGCGTTGCTTGTGGAACTCTACGGTGCCGTCTTTTCGCAGATGCGTCAACGCAAGGTGATGACGCGGGCCAACTGACCCGGCTATTTCAGCAGCACTTCCACATCGGAATTGCGCCCAGCCTCCACTTCGAAATCGCGCTGATAAACCTGCTCCTTGTTGCGGGCGATGGCCGTGTAAAGGCCTTCGGCAAGAACCAGCGTGGGGAATGCGCCAACGCTTTCCGATACGATGTCGCCGGCCGATGTCAGGATCGACCAGGCTGTGTCGGCGATGGCCTCGCCGCCGGGTTCGGACACGAGCTTGAGCGTCAACTGGGCGGCGCGATGCTGGATGACGGCCTCGGTAAGCTTGCCTGCCTCGACGCGGATGTCGGATCGGATGACGGCGTTGACCGCGCCGTAGTCGGAGACGATATGGTAGGTCCCTTGATTGAGCCGCACGATCGTATCGGGACGGACGTCGTCGGCCACCAGTTGACGCTCGTCCTCGTCGCTTTCTTCGGCCCGGTAGATATGGAACTTGAGCTGGGCCGGAGGAATGCGAACATCGGAGCCAGACACGGCGTTAAGCACCAGCCCGCCTGCATCGAGCACGAGTGTCTGCTTTTCCACCGGACCGGTTTCAAGCACCACGAGCTTCTTCGTCACACCAGCGCGCCCGAAGGCGACATGAATGAAATATTCGCCTGGTTCGAACTCGAACCGCGCCGATCCGCCCTCGGCGGTGGCCAGCAACGGCAATTTGCCGTCTGTGCCAGGAATGGTGTGGAAAACCCGCCAGGTGAGCCCCTGTCCGAGCGGGCCTCCACCTTGCTGCAGCAGCGCCTCCATTTCGACTTCGCGCACCCGCGGCGCGTCCTCGGGGGCTGCAACGGATGGCGCATACTGGTTGAGGCCGGGCAATTCAATCGACGGTGCGGGATCAACACCGAAAGCGCTCTGCGCAAGGGCAGGGGCCGTCCCGGCAACGCAGGCAAAGGTGCAGGCGAAAGCCAGGCTACGAAAATACATGAGTGGCGATGTCCAGTTGACTTCCAAGCGTCCAAGCGCCACTTGAACCCATCGTCGTGGCAAATTCAAGACCAGGATAGAGATGCGCCGGTTGCGCTGCTACCGGACACGGGAGGATCGCATGCCTGAAAACACCGAGCTGAAGGCTTATCTCGGAACCCGTCGCTCCATCCCGGCGTTTCAGATGGGCGAACCCGGTCCCTCGCGCGGGGAGATTCTGGACATGCTCACGCTCGCTTCGCGCGTCCCCGATCACGGCAAGCTCGCGCCCTGGCGCTTCGTCGTCTATGTCGGCGATGAGCGGGAACGGGTGTCGCTGGCGCTTGCGGAAGTGGCCATGGTGCGGAACCCGGCGCTTTCAGACGATATGGTCAAGGTCGAGAAAACCCGCTTCACCCGCGCGCCCGCTGTCATCGGGGTCATCTCGCGCGCGGCTCCACATGTGAAAATCCCCGAATGGGAGCAAATCATGAGCGCCGGCGCTGTCTGCCTCAACCTTCTGATGGCGGCCAACGCGCTCGGCTATGCATCGAACTGGCTGACCGAATGGTTTTCCTTCGACGAGAGTGTCCAACCCCTTCTGGGGGTTGAACCGGGGGAAAAGGTTGCAGGCTTCGTCCACATCGGCACGGCCATGGTGCCGCCCAGCGAGCGGCCGCGCCCCGACATTGCCGACATTGTCCGTTTTGCGGGAGAATGAGCGATGTTTTATGACACCGCAAGCAATGCCCACGGGCTTCCGCACGATCCCTTCAAAGCCATCGTTGCACCTCGGCCGATCGGCTGGATCGGCAGCCGCAGCCTGAACGGCTCGGTCAATCTGGCTCCCTATTCCTATTTCAATGCGATTTCCGACCGGCCGAAGCTTTTGATGTTCTCCTCCTCGGGTCGCAAGGACACCTTGCGCAATGTCGAAGAGACAGGCGTCTTTACCGCAAGCCTGGTCAGCCGCCATCTGGCCCAGGCCATGAACATCACATCCGCCTCGGTTGCTTACGGGGAAAACGAATTTGCGCTCGCTGGCCTCGAGATGGGAGAGGGACGCCTCGTTGACGCGCCCTATGTCAAGGCCGCGCTTGCCGTGCTCGAATGCCGGGTGACGAGTATCTTTGAAGCCAAAGGGCTCAATGAGAAACTCTCCGGTGCTTTCGTCACCATCGGGGAGGTGGTTGGCATCCATATCGACGACTCCGCGATCCGCGATGGACGGTTCGACATGGCGATTGCCGCCCCGGTCGCGCGGCTCGGCTACATGGAATACGCCGATGCGTCCGAGCCCTTCTCCATGGCGCGGCCGTCAGTGTGAGCGACAGAACCACGATCCGCATCTTCTACCGCGCCGCGCATCCAATCGGACGCGTGAATGCCGCTGTAAACCATCGAATGAATGCATGTACGTTGTCGCACAAATGAATCCACTTGTGCGCGACATGCATTAGAACTGGTAGAGTGCGCTTAGCCGATCGGTTGTCATGCACTGCGGTCTACTGGGGGACCGAAAGGCAGCGCCGTCGGGTCAAGTCCCGCACGGCGGGCTACCCGTTCTGCCTGCCGCAGATGCGGCCTGTCGATCATCTTGCCGTCGAGCGACAAGACGCCGACATCTTCTCCGGCGGCTGCGAACAACGCCAGAATCCGGACGGCGCGCTCCACATCCTCAGGTGGTGGGGTGAAGGCCTGGTTGATGACATCGACCTGGTCGGGATGGATTGCAAGTTTACCAGAGAATCCGTCACGGACGGCCGCAAGGCATTCCTTCCTGAGGCCGTCAGGATCGCGAAAATCGGTGAAGACGGTATCGATGGCCTCCACGCCTGCTTTCGCGGCGGCCAGCAGGACAAGGCTTCGTGCCAGCCGGAAGACATCGGTGTAGCGGCCGTTTTCATCCCGGTTGGCCGAAGCTCCGATATCAGCAGCCAGGTCCTCGGCACCCCAGGCGATCGCCCTGAGGCGGGCTGAACTCTGGCCGAAAGTCGCGCCATTGAACATGCTGGTCGCGTTTTCCGTCATCAACGCATGAATGGCGATCGTGCCTTCTGCCAGTCCTGCTTCCGCCTCCTTTGCCGCAAGCCGCGCGCCCAGATCCTGAATGTCTGCACCCGAGCAGGCCTTGGGCAGAAGCACGGCGTCGGGTCGGCCAGGGACAATGGCGGCGATGTCGTCATCTGACAGTCCGGTATCGAGCGAGTTGATCCGCACGATGAGCCGCGGGCGCCGGTCGAGGTCAATCGCTGCGGCAAGAAAGCTTGTGATCACCGTCCGTGCTTCGTCCTTGCGCGTGAGGGCCACCGAATCTTCCATGTCGAGGATCAGCGCATCGGCTTGCGACGCCAATGCTTTCTCCATCTTGCGCCTGGAATCGCCTGGAACAAACAGCAGGGAACGCATCATGCGACATCCTTTCTCTTCATCATCGCCTGGCGGACGCAGCGCGCCACCAGCACGCCGTGCTGATTGAAGGCTTGGTGCTCGAACTCCACAATGCCCCGGTCGGACCTGGATTTCGACGCCCGCGCGCTCAGCACGCGGGTTTGGACCCGGACCGTGTCGCCGTGGAACAGCGGATGCGGAAAGGTCACGTCGGTCATGCCGAGGTTGCCGATGGTGGTGCCGATCGTGGTGTCGTTGACCGAAATCCCGATCATCAGGCCGAGCGTGAACAACGAATTGACCAGCGGCTTGCCCCATTCGCTCCTTGAGGCAAAATCGAAATCGATGTGCAAAGGCTGCGGATTGAGCGTCATGTTTGAGAACAGCATATTGTCGGATTCCGTCACGGTCCGCCGCAGCGCGTGCGCAAAGACCTGCCCTGGCTCGAAGTCCTCAAGATAAAGTCCCGCCATCTGCTCCTCCTGCGCATTGCCGCCGTGTGTGTTTTGGCCTTTCGAAGACGGCGATGCAAGCGCGGCGCTTTGCCGTGGTTTGGTTCCAATATCCGCACCCCGTTGCCGCATGCTCCCAAGCATATATCACGATCTGAAGAACCACGCGCAAACTTGTGATTTGATTGAATTTTATGAATTTGACATTTGATACCGTCGAACCTTGACATGGGGACCGTATGTCAAATCCGATCCACCAGATCCACCGACCGGTCGGTTAACAATCATGGTGAACCGATCGTAAACCTTTTGGCGGTACGGTCTCTCCATTGGTATTGAGTGGGGCGGGTGAACATGATGATTGTGCAATCATTCCTGAGATGGTCTGAAACGGCCAAAGCAGGCGACAGAGCGCGCGCGGCGGGTATGCTGGCACGGGCATATGCCACGGGGGTGCTGGCACCCGAGGAACGCCCTGCCGCCGAAGCCGCCATGGCTTTTCTGCTGGAAGACCCGTCGCCCAAGGTTCGCATCGCCCTTGCCGAGGCGTTGGCGTCCGCACCGTCGGCACCACGCGGACTTATCCTTTCGCTCGCCAACGACCAGATCGAGGTGGCAAGCCACATCATCGCGCTGTCGCCCGTTCTCAGCGACAGCGACCTCGTCGACCTCATCGCGACCGGCCGCCCGATTGCCCAGCAGATTGTCGCCTTCCGTCGCCCGCTCAGTGTTGCCGTCTGTGCAGCGCTGGCCGAAGTCGGCTCGGAGATCGCCGTCATGGACATGCTCGAAAACCGGGATGCCTCCATTGCCCGCATCTCGATCCAGCGCATTGCCGAACGGCATGGCGACAATGCCGAAATCCGCAGCCAGTTGTTCGACCGGCCTGATCTGCCGTGCGCGGTGCGCCAGAGCCTGTTGGAGAAACTCGGCTCAGCCCTTGCGGGCTATGGTCTGGTCCGCTCGATCATCGGTGCCGAGCGCGTGCAGCATGTAACCGAGGAAGCCTGCCTCACCGCCACATTGACGCTCGCGGAAACCGTTCCGGTTCACGAGTTGCGGGCACTGGTGGAACATCTGCGCATTTCGGGGCGGCTGACACCGGCATTTCTGATGCACGCATTGTGCGCAGGCAATGTCGATTTCTTCGCCGCTGCGGTGGTTTCTCTGTCCGGCCTCAGTGACAGCCGAGTGCGGGGACTCCTGGTCGACGGACGGGAAACGGCAATGCGGGCGCTCTATCGTTCGGCGGGCCTTGATGGCGCGCTGGCACCTGTCTTCGTCTCGGCGACCCTGATGTGGCGCGACGCCTCGCGTCGTCGTGGTGCTGCTGACCCTGGCGCCATTGCCGAGGCGTTGCTTCGTCGCCATGCCCTTGATGCACAGCAAAGCCCTGCCGTGAGCGATCTTCTGCGGTTGGTGGATCGGATGCATACGGCCTGGATGCGCCAGAATTCACGGGACTATGCTGCGGCCCTGGCGGCCCAGGCTGCCTGAGCCGAAGCCGCTCTCAGCCGCGTAAGGGTCGCTGTCACGCTCTTTTATGAATTCATGTGGGTTCCGTTCAATCGACCCTGATTGAACGCGACATGCACCACAGCGCCGCGCGTCTTTTGAGACGCGTGGCTGTCGCTGGTGCACTTTTAATGAGTGCATGCACGTTATCGCACAAATGAATCCATTTGTGCGCGACATGCATCAGATATCGAGATTTACGGCAAACGCCGCGTGGTCCTGGATGAAGCGGAAGCGGGCTTCCGGCTTTGTGCCCATGAGATTGTCCACCGCTTCACGGGTGGATTGGGGATCGAACACATCGACCGAGACCTGGAGCAGCGTGCGCTTGGCCGGATCCATGGTGGTTTCCTTGAGCTGGGCGGCCAGCATTTCCCCCAGGCCCTTGAATCGGCTTACCTCGACCTTGCCGCGGCCGGAAAACTCCGTTTCCATCAGGTCTTGTCGGTGGGCATCATCGCGGGCATAGAAGGTCTTTGCGCCCTGGCTCAGTTTGTAGAGCGGCGGCACCGCCAGATACAGATGGCCCTGGCGGATCAGCTCCGGCATTTCCTGGTAGAAGAAAGTGATGAGCAACGAAGCGATGTGGGCACCATCGACATCGGCGTCGGTCATAATGATGACGCGGCCGTAGCGCAAGTCCTCTTCCCGGTACTTGGATCTTGTGCCGCAGCCGAGCGCCTGGATGAGGTCGGCGATCTGCTGGTTTGCACCGAGTTTCTCACGCCCGGCGCTTACGACGTTGAGGATCTTGCCGCGCAATGGCAGGATCGCCTGAGTGGCCCGGTTGCGCGCCTGCTTGGCTGACCCCCCTGCGGAATCGCCCTCCACGATGAAAAGTTCCGCGCCCTCGGCCGTCGTCTGCGAACAGTCCGACAGCTTGCCGGGAAGGCGCAGCTTGCGAACGGCCGTCTTGCGGTTGACCTCTTTCTCCTTCCGCCGCGCCACCCGCTCCTCGGCCCGGTCGATAACCCATTCGAGCAATTTGTCAGCTTCGGCGGGGGAATCCGCCAGAAAATGATCGAATGGATCGCGAAGCGCGGTCTCGACAATCCGCTGGGCCTCGACGCTTGCCAGTCTGTCCTTGGTCTGGCCGACAAATTCCGGCTCCCGGATAAAGACCGAGAGCATGCCGATGGCCGAAATCATCACGTCGTCGGTGGTGATCTGGGCGGCGCGCTTGTTGCCGGTCAACTCAGCATAGGACTTGAGGCCCTTTGCAAGTGCGATCCGCAACCCGGCCTCGTGCGTCCCGCCATCAGGTGTCGGGATGGTGTTACAGTAGGAGCTGACCGACATGTCGCCGCCATACCAGGTCACCGCCCATTCAAGCGAGCCGTGGCCACCGGGCCGCTCGGTCTTGCCGGCAAACATGTCGCGGGTCACGCGGTGCTCCTTGCCGAGCGTGGCCTCGAGATAGTCCTTGAGGCCGCCCGGGAAATGGAAAACCGCCTTGGCCGGCGTCTCCGTTCCTTCCACCAGAGATGGATCGCAGGACCAGCGGATCTCGACGCCACCAAAAAGATAGGCCTTGGATCGCGCCATCCTGCAAAGACGGCCAGGATCGAACCGGGCCGCGGCGCCGAAGATTTGCGGATCGGGATGGAACCTTACCTTGGTGCCGCGCCGATTGTGGACGTCGCCCAGTTCTTCAAGCCCGCCTTCAGGGATCCCCCGCGAAAAACGCTGCCGGTAGAGGCGGCGGTTGCGGGCGACTTCCACCTCGAGGGCATCGGACAGGGCATTGACCACCGAGACACCGACGCCATGCAGGCCGCCCGAGGTCTCGTAGACTTTGGAATCGAATTTTCCGCCCGCGTGCAGAACGGTCATGATCACTTCAAGCGTCGACTTGCCGGGAAATTTCGGATGGTTCTCGACGGGGATGCCGCGGCCGTTGTCGGTCACCGACAGGAAGCCCTCAGTGTCAAGCTCGACCTCGATAAAGGTCGCATGGCCCGCCACCGCCTCGTCCATGGAATTGTCGATGACTTCGGCGAACAGGTGATGCAACGCCCGCTCGTCGGTACCGCCGATGTACATTCCTGGCCGGCGGCGGACTGGCTCGAGGCCTTCAAGCACCTCAATCGCTGCGGCGTTGTAGTCGTCAGGATCGGAGCGCATTGCGCCGCTTTTGGTGGCCCGCGCCACGCCCGCTGCCGGGGAAGATGCCGAAAGCTGGGCCGGATCGGGCTTTGGCCGGACGGCTGCCAGGTCGGCGACCTTCGGCGTGGGCGTATTGGCTGCCTTCTGCTTGGGCACCCGATCACTGATAGCGGAAAACAGATCTTTGGCGTCATCCATGGGCGGGCATTCTTGGTTGGGCTCGGCTCGGCTTGGTTCGCGCGCGGCTTGGTGTAGATTTGCAGTTCGAATCAGCGGGAGTTTGCCAGAATCAAACCGTTCAATCGACTGTCTAAGCGCTTTTGCGCCATCCCGCGCGCAATCTTTGCCGCCAGCACGCTCGCTGCGGCGGTCGTGTTGTGCAGCCCCCTCGCAGCGCTCGAACTCAAAGGGCACAAGGACGCACTTTTTGCGTGGCCAGCCATTCTGGAAGCCGATCCGGACGGCGCTTTCATGGTGGTCGACTACAACGAAATGCGCGACATCAACGGGCGCGACGAGGAGCCCGAGCGCCGCGTGAACAGCCGCTACGTTTCGCTCGGCGTGCGCAAGGCGAGCCGTGTGCGGGTGATCGAAGCCGGAGGGCGGCGCATTGAACTGGGCGAAAGCGGCACACCGGAAGCGGCGCGCTTTGCGGTGATTTTCATTCATGGCCGTGGCGGCGACCAGCGGCTGGGCATGAACGACTTCAGCTTCGGAGGCAATTTCAACCGGCTCAAGAACCTCGCCGTGCTCAATGGCGGCGTTTATGTCGCGCCCTCCATCCCGAGCTTTGATGTCGACGGAGCGCGTGACGTCAAAGCCGTCATTGCCGCGATTGCAGCCCAATCGCCGGGTGCGCCGGTCGTTCTCGCTTGCGGTTCGATGGGCGCGATCATCTGTTCGTTGCTCGCCCGCGACACGGCGGTGGTCCAGAAACTCGGCGGCATGGTCCTGCTTGGGGGCGCGCCAGACCCGGACCTGCCGCTGAGCGCGGCGGTCAAGGCACGCCTGCCGATCGTGTTCACCCATGGCAGCAGCGATCTCGTCTATCCCTGGACCGCACAAAAGGCCATTTTCGACAGGATCCGCGCGACCGGGTCATCCTATCCCGCCCGCTTCATCCTGTTTCAGACCGGCGCGCACGGCACGCCCATCCGCATGACAGACTGGAAGGATGTCCTGCAATCCGTGCTTGGCCGCTGACAAACGCGGTGACGGCCTCTTTCTCAATATCTTCGAAGCATTCATCAGGATTAGGTTTTTTCTAACCATTCTGTCGAAAAACACCTGCAAATATCCCGTTCATGGGTCGTTTTTGAAGGTTTGACTGGCACAGTTTTCCCCATGCGTGACGTCGCCACCGGTAAGGCCTGGCCCCGATTGGCGTCCGTCATGTCCGCAGTCAGGGAGGTGAGGCTTCGGTCTTCGCCATCCTGCATGTCGCGTTTGATCGGCCTCGATGGAACGGAACGGACTGCATGTAGTCAAAGAGTTGCAGCGACCTTTGCGCGCTCCAAAAGCGGCGCGGCGCTGTAGCCTCAGTCTTGGGGAGACGTCATGGACGCGCGCGTAGAAAATCGACACATCCCACTTTGCGTCGATCTCGATGGAACGCTGATTGCCACCGACAGTCTGTGGGAGGGCCTTGCGGTCCTCCTGCTCAAGAAGCCCTGGCTGATTTTCGCAGCCATGCGATGGGCCCTTGAGGGGCGGCAGGTGCTCAAGCGGGAAGTGGCAGCCCGATGCGGCCGCACGGCAGCCGAATGGCCTTACCGGTCCGAGGTTGTTGCCCGGATCGAGGCCGAGAAAGCCGATGGCCGCAAGATCTGGCTCGTCACCGGTGCTGACGGCCGGACAGCCGAAGCGGTGGCGGCGCATCTGGGCCTGTTCGATCGGGTTCTGCATTCCTCCGATGAGACCAATCTCACCTCCAGACGCAAACGCGAGCTTCTCGTCGACCTGCTGGGGGAGGGCGGCTTTGACTATGTCGGAAACAGCCGCGACGACATCGATGTGTTCGACGCCGCCCGCGCGGCTCTTATCGTGGCACCGGACCGCGCCGCCCGCGCCTGGGGCGAGGCGAGCGAGGCCGAGATCCTGCCCCTGCGCAAGGTCTCGCGGCTTGCCCCGCTCAAGTCGATCCGCGTCCATCAGTGGCTCAAGAACGTGCTGATCGCCGTTCCTCTGGTTCTCAACCATGAGTTTACCAATCTCTCGATGTTCCTGTCCGCCGCGATGGCCTTCTTCTCGTTCAGCTTCTTTGCCTCGGCCGTCTATGTCGTCAATGACATCGTCGATCTTGGCAACGATCGTCGCCACCCGCGCAAGCGGTTCCGGCCATTGGCAAGCGGCGACGTGGGCATTCCTTCAGCCGCGCTGACGGCAGTGGTACTGCTTGCGGCATCGCTGCTGCTGGCAAGCCTTCTGCCGTCCGACTACTGGCTGGTGCTGGGCATCTACGGCCTTGTCACGACGTTTTACACTTTCGTGCTCAAGCGCAAGCTGCTGGTGGATGTCTTCACGCTTGCCGGACTGTATACCATCCGCATCATTGCCGGTGCCGCCGCGACCGGAGCGTCCCTGTCGTTCTGGCTGCTCGCCTTTTCCATCTTTTTCTTCCTGAGCCTCGCACTGGTCAAACGCTATGTCGAACTTGCTGACATGGTCGACGACGAGAACGTGAAGAGCTTCGGTCGCGGGTACATGAAGGCCGAGAAGGATATGGTCGGCCAGGCCGGAATTGCGTCGGCCTTTTCCTCGGCGATGGTCCTGGCGCTCTACGTTGACAGCACACAGGTGACCTCGATGTATTCCCATCCCTGGCTGCTCTGGCCGCTGTGCCCGTTGATCCTGTACATGCTGCTGCGGATATGGATTCTGGCCAACCGGTCGCAGATGCACGAGGATCCGGTCGTCTTCATTATGCGCGACTGGCGCAGCCAGCTGGTCACCGTTGTCGGAGCCATGCTGGTCGTACTTGCGGCGGTGTATCCGTGAGCGGGGAAGCGGCCGGTCGCCACGACAGCTGGGGCAGGGTGATCCGTCGCCCCCGGCTTACGGGGACACCCACTCACTTCTCCGCAGCCCGACCTGGCGAAACATGGCTGCCTTTTGGCAACGGGCGTTCCTACGGCGATTCCTGCCACAACGACGCAGGCCGACTGATCGTCATGCGGCCATCGGCTTCCGTTCACGCATTTGATCCCGAAACCGGCGTGATGGAAGCCGATGCCGGCGTGCTTCTGTCCGAAATCCTCACCCGCGTCATGCCGCTTGGCTTCTTTCTCGAAGTCACGCCCGGCACCGCTCAAGTGACGCTCGGCGGGGCTGTAGCAAATGACGTCCATGGCAAGAACCACCACCGCCGCGGCACGTTTGGCGGTTCGGTTCTCTCCTTCACCCTGACCACCGGCGACGCGGTCACGCGAACCTGTTCGGCGGGGGAGAACCGGGATTTGTTTTCCGCCACCATCGGCGGCATGGGCTTGACCGGCGTCATCGGAACAGTCCGGTTCCGGCTCATGAAGGTGCCATCGGCCAATATCCGCCAGACCGCATTCCGCTTCGCCGATCTCGACCGTTATTTCGATGCCATCGATGCCATCGACGCCGCACACGAATATTCCGTGGCCTGGATCGACCAGCTTGCCACCGGGAGACACACCGGACGCGGCGTGGTGATGGCGGGCGATCACGCGCCCGACGGCGGCCAAGCGCAGATGCCCGCACCACCGCGGTTGGGCGTTCCCTTCGCGCCGCCAGTCAACCTTCTGAACGGCGTGACGTTGCGCGCCTTCAACGCGCTCTACTATGGCCGGGCCCCGAAGACGCCATCGGTTTCCCTTGCAGGCTGGCGCAGCTTCTTCCATCCGCTTGACGCGATTTCCAATTGGAACCGGCTTTATGGCCCGCGCGGCCTGTTCCAGCATCAGAGTGTCTATCCGGAAGGGACGGCGCGGCAGACGACGCTCGCGCTCATGGACTGCGCGCGCCGGCATGGCCATGCCTCGTTTCTGACCGTTCTCAAGCGCTTCGGCACGGTCGCGTCGCCGGGACTGCTGAGCTTCCCGCGCCCGGGCTTCACACTCACGCTCGATTTCGCCAATGCGGGAGCGCAAACGCTGCGCATGCTTGATGCCCTGGACGAAATCGTGCTCGCCGCCGGCGGTGCCGTCAATCCATACAAGGATCAGCGGATGAGCCCGGCCATGTTTGAAGCATCGTTCCCCGGCTGGCGGAAACTGGAAGCATTGCGCGACCCGAAGATCGTCTCCGACTTCTGGAGACGGACAGCTCTCATGTTGCCGGTTAACTCTATCCTCACCAATAATTCAACCCCGCTGGAAAAAACTGCCGCGATCCCAGGTCAAATTGGGAATGCAGACAATTTTAATCAAATACCTGTTCCCACCTGAACGGATTTTTTGGGTTTTTGGTCTAGAACGTCGAAATCAAATCTCTGGAGCGGTACATGAAATACATCGTTTTTATCCTGTTCACTGTACTGACCAATGCTGCGGCACAGTTGATGCTCAAGCAGGGCATGCTCTCACTTGGCCCGCTGACCTTCACCGCTGACACCGCACTGATGCGCGTCTTTCAGATCCTGTTCAACCCGTGGGTCTTTGCAGGCCTGTCGGTCTTCGCCATCTCGATGGCGTCGCATCTCTACGTCTTGTCAAAGGTGGAGTTGTCCTTCGCCTACCCGTTCCTCAGCCTCGCCTATGTGGCGGTGGCCGTGTTTGCCTACTTCGTCTTCTCCGAAGACCTCAATGCCTGGCGCATCGCAGGCATCGCCTTCATCTGCGTCGGGACTGTGCTCATCGCGCAGTCCGGCCGCGATACTCACGAGCCGGCCCAGGCTGAGGCGACCGCGCTCAAGTCCTATTCCACCGCAGCAAGCGAGATTCCCCGATGAAACATGTCATTTACGGCGGCGACGGCTTCGTCGGCCATCATCTTGCCAAGAAACTCCTCGCCGATGGCGAAGACGTCGTGATCGCCGATATCGTGGATATCAACCGCACCTCTTACCGCGACGCCACCTTCATCCGATGCGACGTGACGCAGCCCGACGAGGTTGCGCGGGTGCCGGTGGCGGCCGACGACATGGTCTACAACCTGTCGGCCAAGATGCTCTCGCCGATCCAGGTGCGCGCCAAGCGTCATGCGTTCTTCTATCCGGTCAACTACGATGGCACGAAGAACATCATCGAGGCCATGGACAAGGTCGGCGCGTCAAAGCTGGTGCATTTCACCACCGACATGATTTACGGCCATACGGTCACCTATCCGATGACCGAGGACCACCCGGTTTCGCCGCTGGGTGAATACGGCCAGTCCAAACTCGATACGGAAGTGCTCGCCGCCGACTGGCGCAAGCGCGGCATGTCCATCTCGCTGTTCCGCCCGCGTCTCATCATCGGCCCCGGCCGTCTCGGCATCCTCGAGAAGCTGTTCAAGCTCATCGACCTCAACCTGCCGGTTCCGATGATCGGGTCGGGCCGCAATCCCTACCAGTTCATCTCGGTCTTCGATTGCGCAGAGGCTGCACGGCTCGCCTGGAAGGCCGGTGTTCCCAATGAAGCCTACAACCTGGGTTCTCTCAACCCGCCGCCGGTGCGCAAGCTTTTGGGTGATCTCGTCCGCCATGCCGGCTCGAAATCGTTCCTGGTGCCAACCCCGGGATGGGCGGTCAAGCGCACGCTCGACCTGCTCGACGCGCTCAACATGCCGCTGATGGACCCCGAGCAGTATCTCATCGCCGATGAGGAGTGCGTGCTCGACGTCTCCAAGGGCAAGCGCCAGCTTGGCTTCGTGCCGCAGCACCGCGACGAGGACATGCTGATTGCGGCCTACGACGAATACCGCGCCAAGAAGGCAGGTGCCGTCAGGGGTGCCGCCCAGTCCGCCGTCCCCGCCGAATAATTCCAACCGAAGGGCCAAGACCCATGCTCGACAAACCAAACCGCATTGCCGCCGCCGCCCCTTCGCTCGACGATGCAGGGACCGCGCCGCGCCCCAATCTGCTCACCGTCGCCGACGCCAAGGCAATGAGCCTGACCGAGATGACGGACCTTTTCAAGGACCACATCAACCCCGGTCAGTTGCATTTCATGAAATTGCTCGGCTTCCACAAGGTCAAGGTGGAGCGCGCCCAGGGCATGTATTACATCGACCAGAACGGCCGGAAGATCCTCGATTTCTTTGGTGGCTTTGGCTCGCTCGCCTTTGGCCACAACCATCCGCGCATCATCAAGGCGCGCAAGGATTTCCAGGACGAGGACAGACACGAAATCGCCATCGCCTTCATGAGCCAGTATGCCTCTGCGCTGGCCAGGAATCTCGCCAGCATCTCGCCCGGCGATCTTGACATGGTCTTCCTGGGCTCCTCCGGGTCGGAAGCCATGGAGGCGGCCATCAAGGTCGCCGAACGCGCTGCCGGTCCGGCGCGGCCGAAGATCGTCTATGCCGAGAATTCCTTCCATGGCAAGACCAAGGGCGTGCTCTCGCTCACCGACTCCCCGCTCTACCGGGGTGAATTCCGCCTGACCGACAACACCGTCAAAGTTCCGTTCGGCGACATTGACGCCATCCGAAACGCGTTTGAATCCGACCCCGCCATCGGCGTCATCGTGCTTGAAACAATCCAGGGCGGTGGCGGCATCATTCAGGCTCCTGTCGAGTTCTGGCGCGACCTGCGCGCGCTCTGCGACAAGCATGGCGTGCTCTGGATCGCCGACGAGGTCCAGTGCGGCATGGGCAGATCTGGCCGCTTCTACGCCTTCGAGCATGCTGGTGTCGTCCCCGACGTTACCGCACTGGCCAAGTCGCTGGGTGGCGGCAAATGCGCCATGGCTGCCATGGTCGCCTCCAGAAAGGTGTACATGAAGGCCTATGGCACGCCGAAGACGGCCATGATCCACGCCCAGGCCACCTTCGGCGGCATCGGCGAGGCCTGCGTGACGGCGATCGAAGGCCTCAACATCATGTATGACGAAGACCTCATGGGCAATGCCGAACGGGTCGGCGACTACCTGCTCGGGCGGCTCGACGGGCTCAAGGCCAAATATCCGCAGATCATCAAGGACGTCCGGGGCAGGGGCTTCATGGTCGGTCTCGAATTCCACGACTTCAGCCAGACCTTGCCGGTCCTGCTGCGGCCGATGGTGGCCATGCTCGACGACAAGCTCAAGGGGTCGCTGTCGGGCTTCGTCGGCGCCGAATTGCTGCGCGATCACAATGTGCTGGTGGCGTTCACCGAGTATAACCGCAACGTCATCCGGCTGGAGCCGCCGCTGATCTGCGGCCCCGAACATGTCGATGAGTTCGTGGCGGCACTGGACGCGGTTCTGGGTCGCGGCATCGTCCGCATCGTGCGCGATTTCATCGGCGCCCAGGTGGGGTGAACGATTACATATCGAGAGTGCGGACATACCACGACGGCGGGAGAGCAATCTCCCGCCGTTTGGTTTGAGATGCACACGAAATCCACGTGGGGCCGCATTCGATTTCGGTAAATCACTCTTTATTTCATGCATCGAGCAAGACGTACTCCCTATCGCGCGCCCAGATTTTGGCGGCGGAGGCCACGTTTGCACAACGCTCCCACACGGAGAAAAACCCCGGCGTTGCCGCCGGGGTCGCTGATGAGTGTCCTTACGTATCACGGATGTCTGGTCCGGGGGAGGAGGAATCGGGCCAGACCCGCCCCGACACGAACAGGCTCAGGCTGAGTAATACATGTCGTATTCGACCGGGTGCGGGGTCATGTCGTAGCGCATGACCTCGGTCATCTTCAGCTCGATGTAGCTGTCGATCTGGTCGTCGTCGAAGACGCCGCCGGCGGTGAGGAACTTGCGGTCCTTGTCGAGGCTGTCGAGCGCTTCGCGCAACGAGCCGCAGACGGTCGGGATCTTCTTGAGTTCCTTTGGCGGCAGGTCGTAGAGATCCTTGTCCATGGCCTTGCCGGGATGGATCTTGTTCTTGATGCCATCGAGGCCTGCCATCAGCATGGCTGCGAATGCGAGATAGGGATTGGCCATCGGATCAGGGAAGCGGACTTCGACGCGCTTGGCCTTCGGGTTGGAGCCGAAAGGAATACGGCAGGAGGCCGAACGATTGCGGGCCGAATAGGCGAGCAGCACCGGGGCTTCGTAGCCCGGCACCAGGCGCTTGTAGGAATTGGTGGTCGGGTTGGTGAAGGCGTTGAGCGCCTTGGCGTGCTTGATGATGCCGCCGATGTAATAAAGGCAGGTTTCCGACAGGCCCGCATATTCGTCGCCCGCAAACGTCGGCTTGCCACCCTTCCAGATCGACTGGTGGACATGCATGCCCGAGCCGTTGTCGCCGAAAATGGGCTTCGGCATGAAGGTCGAGGTCTTGCCGTAGGCATTGGCGACCTGGTGGACCACGTATTTGTAGATCTGCATCTTGTCGGCGTTGCGCACGAGTGTGTCGAACCTGATGCCGAGTTCATGCTGCCCGGCGGCCACTTCGTGGTGGTGCTTCTCCACCGTCACGCCCATCTCGGTGAGCACCGAAAGCATCTCCGAGCGCATGTCCTGGCAGCTGTCGATCGGCGGGACCGGGAAATAGCCGCCCTTGACGCGCGGACGGTGTCCCATGTTGCCGGTCTCATAATCGGTGTCGTCGTTGGACGGCAGTTCGGTCGAATCGAGCTTGAAGCCGGTATTATAAGGATCGGCCTTGTACTTGACGTCGTCAAAGACGAAGAATTCGGCTTCCGGACCGACGAAGATGGTGTCGCCGATGCCCGAGGCCTGCAGGTAGGCTTCTGCCTTCTTGGCGGTGGTGCGCGGGTCACGGTTGTAGGCTTCGCCCGAAACCGGGTCGAGCACGTCGCAGATGATGACCATGGTCGACTGCGCAAAGAACGGATCGACATGGGCCGTCGCGGTATCCGGCATCAGGACCATGTCGGATTCGTTGATGGCCTTCCAGCCAGCGATCGAGGAGCCGTCGAACATCACGCCATCGGCGAACATGTCTTCATCCACGCAGACGATGTCCATGGTCACATGCTGCAGCTTGCCCTTGGGATCGGTGAAGCGCAGGTCGACGAACTTGATGTCGTTGTCCTTGATCTGCTTGAGAATGTCGTTGGCAGTCGTCATTGCATGTTTTCCCTAGTTTCGTTTTGAATTGTTCTGTGCAGCCCGCGCAGTGTCGGTGTCAAATGGCGTCGTTGCCGGTCTCGCCGGTGCGGATGCGGATGACTTCCTCGATGTTGGAGACAAAGATCTTGCCGTCTCCGATGCGGCCCGTCTGCGCCGCGTTGCGGATCGCCTCGATGGCAGCGTCAGCCGTCTCGTCTGCAAGAACGACCTCGACCTTCACCTTGGGCAGAAAGTCGACAACATATTCAGCGCCCCGATAAAGTTCGGTATGGCCCTTCTGCCGGCCGAAGCCCTTGGCTTCGGTCACCGTGATGCCCTGCAATCCGACCTCCTGCAGGGCTTCCTTCACTTCGTCCAGCTTGAACGGTTTGATGATCGCTTCGATCTTTTTCATGGTGCACCACTTCTCCGCTCTTACCGATGGAATTCAAGGCCATGTTTGAGGCCCGGCCGAGGCCACCTCGTCAAATGCATTTGTCGTGCCAGATCGGCCATTCAGCCCCGACGTAACCAACAAACTCCGGCGCAGGTCCGCTTGACCTCCCGACCATGCCCGACCCGATGCGATTTTTACGCAAAAGACCAGGGCTGCAAGTCAGTTAGTTATCAGAAGGCCGATCATCCTCCCGCCGAGTGATTAAAATTTGTGCAGATGCGAAAGTCTAAATTTCAGGCAGATTGCTTGGAAAGAAGACGATTTCGAACAGCTTATCAGAAACCTATCCGGCGACCAGTCCCAGCGCAAGTAAAAGACCGCCGACTTGACCGCCCGGGACGCCCGTGCGACGCCTTTTTCCCATGGCTGTCGATCTGCACACACTGTTCACCCCTCATGCGATGGCGGCAGTGGACGCACGCGCGATTGCTTCCGGCCTGGACGGGCCCGGCCTGATGGCGCGCGCTGGCGCTGCGGTGGCGGCGGAGGTGTTGCGGGCATGGCCTCAGGCGTTGCGTGCGGTTGTTCTCGTCGGCCCTGGCAACAACGGCGGTGATGGCCATGTCGCGGCTGGTTGTCTTTTACGGGCGGGCGTGCCGGTGATCCGTTGCGGGCTGGTGCCGAAAGCGGGCACGGATGCGCACCGGGCGTTTGTCCGAAACCCCGGTCCCATAGAGCCGCTTGCCGCATTCAAGCCGAAAGTGGGCGATGTGGTCATCGACGCGCTGTTCGGCGCCGGCCTCGACCGACCGCTTGATGGCGAGATCGCCAACGCGATCGCAGCTGTCGCCGCCGCGGCCCTCCCGGTCATCGCCGTCGATCTGCCGTCGGGCCTCTCCGGGCGCACAGGCCGACCGACCGGTCCCTGTCTCAAAGCCGACCGCACCGTCACATTCGCGGCCCTCAAGCCAGGTCATCTGCTCCTGCCTGGTCGGATGCTCTGCGGCCCGGTCCTGGTTGCCGATATCGGGATTCCCGCTCGTCTGCTCGTCACCAACGATCCGCTGTGGCGCAACGGGCCGCGTGTCTACGGTGCCGCGCGGCCTGCGCTTCGCCCCGATGCCCACAAGTATGTCCGCGGCGCGGCCGCAGTGCTCGCAGGTCCCTTTTCTGCCGGCGGGGCGGCGCGCCTGGCCGCTGAGGCAGCGCTGCGGGCGGGTGCCGGGCTCGTCACCTTGGGCGTTCCGCGCGGGTCAACGCTCGGTTATGCCGCACATCTGACAGCCATCATGCAGCGGACAGTGCAGGATGCAGCGGCGCTTGCTGACTGGCTGGCGGATGGCCGTCTTCGCGCTGTTGCCATCGGGCCCGGCTTTGGCGACCCGCACCGGGTCCGCGCCTTCGTCGAGGTCTTGGCGCAGTGCAGCCGGCCGATCGTGCTCGACGCCGATGCGCTCAGCGCCTTTGCCGGTGAGGCCGATGAACTCGGTCGGCTCTTCGCGGGCGAGATGCGCCTCGTCATCACGCCACATGAGGGAGAGTTCCGGCGGCTTTTTCCGGTTCTTGCCGACGACCCGGCTCTGTCCAAGGTTGATCGCGCCCGGGAAGCCGCCCTGCGCCTCAACGCGGTCGTCATCGACAAGGGACACGACACGGTCATCGCTGCGCCCGATGGACGGGCGGCGATTGAGGCAGACGCTCCGTCCAGCCTCGCCACCGCGGGCTCGGGCGATGTGCTGACCGGCATCGTCTGCGGCCTTCTCGCCCAGGGAATGCCTGCTTTTGAGGCCGCTGCCGCCGGTGTTGCGCTCCATGCCTTGGCTGCAGCAGGGGCGGGGGCGGGGGCGGGGATGACAGCCGAAGATCTCGTTGCGTGCGTCGGCGCATGGCCGTCAGGATCTTCGGATTCTCCCGGTCACTGCTGAGACTGGCGGCGGACATAGGCTTTGGGCGGGGCACCCATCACCCGGCCGAACATGGTGGTGAAGGCGGGGATGCTGTCATAACCAAGGTCCAGCGCCACGGCAGTGACGGTTTCGCCCGCAGCCAACCGCGGAAGAGCCGCCATGACGCTCGCTTGCTGGCGCCAGGCCGACAAGCTCAGTCCTGTCTCCTGCCGAAACAGCCGCGTGAAACCGCGCCGGCTCATGCCAGCTTGCGCCGCCCAACTGTCGATGGCCGGATGGGCGGATGGCGCGGCGAGGAACGCGCGGGCGAGACGGTTGATACGCGGATGGGCGGGCAGCGGCAGGCCGAGCGGTCGCTCGGGCAGATGCGGGATCTCGTGGATGAGCGCGCCGAGAAGATGGGCAGCCCTCAGGTCGCCGTCATCGACGTCGCCGAGGCCAACGGCTGCGGCGATGAGGCTGCGCATGAGCGGCGTGATGCCGGTGACGTGCAGATGGTCGGGCAGGCCGCTGACGGCATCGGGTTTGACGTAAACCGATTGCATCTCGACCCGCCCCACCGCATCCACCGAGTGGCGGACACCGGCAGGGATCCAGAGCGCGTGGCCGGACGGAACCAGCCAGCGACCGGCACCAGTGTTGACGATAACCGCGCCATTGTCGGGATGGAGCAGTTGCGCGCGGCTGTGTTCATGCTCGGCCACGTGCACGCCATCGACATAGACATGGGCATAGGCCACGGCGGGCGAGGTGGCGGCTTCGACGCGCTGATGGCGTCGGATCCGGTGCTCGGCGGTTTCGATGGTCTCAACTTTATCGTGGGAGGCGGACACCGTGCTTGGCCCAATCGCGAAAGAAACGGACCAGACCACGTAGGCGGGTCGAAGGCAAGCGGTGTATCACGGCCTCACAGCGCAGCCGCGACCGCGCCAGAAGAAAGGTCCCCATGTCGATTGCCCCCGCCAGCCCCTCCGTTCCCCCCGCGCCAAGGTCGCCCGCTGGTCATGGCCCCTCGCCGACCACGCAGGCCGCCTTTTCGGTTGTCGTCGCGCTGAGCATCTGCCATTTCCTCAACGACACGATGCAGTCGGTTCTTGCGGCGATCTATCCGGTGCTCAAGGAAAACTACGCGCTCAGCTTTGCCCAGATCGGACTCCTCACCTTTGCCTTCCAGTTCACCGCCTCGCTGTTGCAGCCGGCCATCGGTGCCTATACCGACAAGCGGCCGTTGAGCTATGCGTTGCCGGTCGGCATGGCTTTTTCGCTCTCGGGTCTTCTGCTGCTCGCTTTTGCCGGACAGTATCTGGTCCTGCTCTGCGCCGCCGCATTGATCGGTCTCGGCTCTGCAATCTTCCACCCCGAATCCTCGCGAATCGCTCGGCTTGCCTCCGGTGGTCGCTTCGGCACGGCACAATCGGTCTTCCAGATCGGGGGCAATGGCGGAACTGCCGTCGGTCCCTTGCTCGCCGCCTTCATCATCGTTCCCAATGGTCAAGCCTCGGTGGCCTGGTTCGGCCTCGCCGCGCTCTCGGGCATGGCAATCCTTGTCTGGGTCAGCCGCTGGTACGGCAACTGGCGCAAGGCGGCGGCCGGCCGTCCTGCGGCAGACCGGCGCCTCTCGCATTCGCGCGCCCGGGTCTTGACGGCTCTTGTCGTGCTGGCTCTGCTGGTTTTCACCAAGAACATCTACACGGCGAGCTTTTCGAGTTTCTATACGTTCTACGTGATCGAGCGTTTTGACGTCTCGGTCCAGGATGCGCAGGTCCTGCTGTTCGTCTTTCTCGGGGCGATGGCAGCGGGAACGCTTGCAGGCGGCCCCATAGGCGACAAAATCGGCGCGCGCGCGGTCATTTGGGTATCGATCCTCGGCGTCCTGCCCTTCACGCTGCTGTTGCCCTACGCCGACCTGTTCTGGACTGCGGTGCTCACCGTGATCATCGGGGTCGTGCTCGCCTCGGCGTTTCCGGCCATTGTCGTTTTTGCCCAGGAACTCGTGCCCGGTCGCGTCGGGCTGATCGCCGGCATCTTCTTCGGCTTCGCTTTCGGAATGGGCGGTATATCGGCTGCGGTGCTTGGCCAGGTCGCCGACGCCCGCGGCATCGAATTTGTCTTCTTCATCTGCTCGTTCCTGCCGCTTCTAGGCCTTCTTACGGTTTTCCTGCCGCGCCAGGACCTTTCGCGAACGGGTTGACCGTGTCCCAAGCCAGACATTGTACTCAATTGGTCAGTTGCGAGGGTATCGTGAAACTTGCGGAGACCTTTCCACGTCTTGTCGCATTGTCCTGCTGATGGTCGAAACTGAGCGATCGACCAACTGCGGACGTCTTGACGTCGGCCAATTTGGAATTTTCAGGTGTGCGATGCAACATTGAAAGTTCGTGAGTGAACTGATTCTGATATAGCCACGTAAAAGCTCAAAACCCATAGCACTGGAGACGACCGTGAAGAAGCTGATGACTGGAATTCTGGGACTGACGCTATCGGGCTTTGGTCTGGGCGCATCCGCTTTCGCTGAAGAGATGGCGGGCGAAAAACTGAGGTCTCTCGTCACCGACAAGCGGATCTACCTTTCGGTTCCGTTGGGTGGCGAGTTTCCCCTCAACTACAAATCCTCGGGCATGGTGACCGGCGACGGGTCAGCCTTGGGCCTCGGCAGGTTCTTTGCACCGAAGGAAACCGGCCGCTGGTGGGTGAAGGGTGGGAACCTGTGCCAGCAGTGGCCGACATGGTATGGCGGAAAGCCCACATGTTTCCGCATTTCCAAGACCGGCGCGACATCGATTCGCTGGGTTCGCGACGACGGATACAGCGGCAAAGCGCGCATCGAAGGCTGACGATCGGACCTTCTCCTGTGTTGATCTCGGATGTGGAGGGCTCGAAAGAGCCTTCCATTCATTGTTTGAAAGCCGAATTTACCAGCGATTAACCACGAAGTCGGGATTGCGGCGTCGGCTGTGTCGAACCTACGCAATTTTGCCATCTTGCCGACCCACTTAAGGTTTCGATAAGGACAGTGTCGTCAATGATCGGCAAAGCGATGTCAGTCGGGGCGCGGGGCTCTGGCTGGTCATCTTCAAGGCGGCGTGAAACAATGTGGGACACATGACAGATCGGACCGCTCGCAAACCCATGGGCCGCTTGATCGGCACGTCAGTTGTGCTGGCCATCGCCTTGATCGTTTCGGGCTGCGGCAGCAGCGGATCAGGCAAGGCCAAGCCGCAGACCAAGGTGGCGACCAAGGAGTATTTCCCCGAGAAAGTCTACGGCGTGAAAGCCAGCCCCCGGGTCAGTACCGCAAAACGTCCCGGGAAGGGCGGCGGGCGGGAAATGGTCGGCAAACCTTATCGGGTGCGCGGCAACTGGTACACGCCGAAGGAGGAGCCGGGATATGACAAGGCAGGTCTGGCCTCCTGGTACGGATCAGCTTTTCACGGTCGACTGACCGCCAATGGCGAAGTCTACGACATGCATCATCTGTCAGCCGCCCATCCGACGTTCCCGCTGCCCAGTTATGCCCGTGTCACCAACAAGAAGAACGGTCATTCGGTGTTGGTCCGGGTCAATGATCGCGGCCCCTTTGCCCATGGGCGCATCATCGACCTGTCCGGCCAGGCGGCCGAACTTCTTGACATGAAAGCAGACGGTGTGGCCGCCGTGCGCGTCGAATATGTTGGACGCGCGCCAACTGATGGCGACGACACGCCGTTTTTGATGGCTTCGTTCCGTCCCAATGGAGCTCAGGGTCCCGCTAACGAGATCCGTCCCGGGGTAATGCTCGCCATGAACGGCCCAACCCCGTCGGCGTCTTTGCCGGGGGTAAGTTCCGGGGCGTCCTTTGAAGCGGTCCAGACCGCTTCCTTGATCGGACAGGGCTCAGGTGCCGCCTCAGCGATTGGGTTGGCAGGCATTGACGTGCTTCCGGCCTCCTTCACGCTTCCCACCGTCGGGCCGATCCCGCCAGATCGCCCCTCGCTGCTGCTGCGGGTGGCCGCCACGACGCTGTCGGAGAGCTTCGCAGACATCGGGCTTGCTTACCGCGGTGACCGCGTCACCCGCCCGGCCACCGCCTTTGCGCATCTTCTCGGCCGGACGGATGGCAGTCGCTGACGCATACTTCAGAGATGATCAGCCAGGCTTCCCTAAAAAATGATGGATTTTGCGGTCAGCGATTGAACGACCTCGCACCGGTTGCTAGGTTGACCCAGGTACATGTGTCCCAATCTCGAACGGAGGCCACGATGCTGCGGCTTCTTGCTCACGTCACCGTCATTCTTTTGGCTGCGCTGTTGCTGCCGACCAGCGCCGTGCGGGCGCAGCTGTTTGAAACCAAGGCCGCCCAGGCCTATCTTGTAGAGGCTGAGACTGGAACAATCTTGTTTGCCAAGAACGAGAACGACCTCGTTCCTCCCGCGTCGCTTGCCAAACTGATGACCATGGAAGTGGTCTTCAACGCGATTCGCAGCGGTCGGCTCACCCTTGATGACGAGTTTGCGGTTTCCGAAAACGCTTGGCGCACTGGTGGCGCGCAGTCCCGCACATCGACCATGTTCGCCGAACTCAATTCCTCCATCCGTCTTGAGGATCTCATTCAGGGCGTCATCGTGCAGTCGGCCAATGACGGTTGCATCATCATTGCGGAAGGTATGGCGGGCTCGGAAGAGAATTTCGCCCGGCTGGTGACGGAAAGGGCGCGCGATATCGGTCTGACCCAGTCGGTTTTCGGCAATTCGAGCGGGCTGCCCCATCCCGATTCCAAGGTCTCCATGCGCGACCTCGTCACGCTGGCCCGCCACATCCAGAAATCCTATCCCGAATTTTATCGCTACTACAGCCAGCCGGATTTTACCTGGAACAAAATTCTTCAGCGCAATCGTAATCCGTTGCTCGGTCTTGGCATCGGTGTCGACGGCATGAAGACCGGTTTCACCGAAGAATCAGGTTATGGCATCGTCGCCTCCATCAACCGCGACGGCCGCCGCCTGTTTCTCGCCATGGGTGGCCTGGCAAGCGAGCGGGAGCGCGCCGAGGAGGCGCGCAAGATGCTCGAATGGGGCCTTCGTGCCTTTGAGCGGAAGTCGCTTTTCGCCGACGGCGCGGTGGTGGCGGACGCCGGCGTTTACGGCGGCGCGCTGGCGACAGTGCCGCTCAAGGCAAAGGGTCCGGTCGACATCTTCCTGCCTGTCTCCAATCCGGACCGGCTGACCGCCCGGGTGGTCTACCGCTGGCCGGTCAATGCGCCGGTCGAGGCAGGCACGGAGCTCGGTACGCTTCGAGTATGGATTGGCGAGACGCTCAGCCGCGAAGAAAAGCTGTATGCCGCCCAGGACGTCGACACAGGTCCGTTGCACAGTCGCGCCCTGGATGCGCTCATCGAACTGGTGCAGTTCTGGAACTGAGACGACCGGGTTGCGCCGTCGTGGCAACTCTGTGTGGCTGGGCGGGCTCAAAAACTGTACCGGTTCGCGCCGGGATGCTTTATGGCTGTCGCCGGGCCGCCCGGGCGGTCGAATTCGGAGACTGACACGACGTGCGTGACGGCAAGGGACGGTTCATTACATTCGAAGGCGGGGAGGGGGTGGGGAAATCCACCCAGATCCGCCGATTGGCCGATGTGCTCAGGCGCCGCGGCCTTGATGTCTTGACCACCCGCGAACCTGGCGGCTCCCCGGGCGCCGAAGCGGTGCGGCATGTGCTTTTATCGGGAGCGGCCGAAGAGTTCGGTGTGCGCATGGAGGCCGTGCTGTTTGCCGCAGCCCGCAGCGACCATGTCGAACAGGTGATCCGTCCGGCACTTTCGGAAGGCACCATTGTGCTCTGCGACCGTTTCATGGATTCCTCGCGCATCTATCAAGGCGTGACCGGCAATCTCGAACAGGACTTTATCCGCAATCTCGAGCGCGTGGCCATCAACGGTGTCATCCCCGATCTCACGCTCATCATCGATGTTGCCGCCGAGGTGGGCCTTGCGCGCGCGCAGGCTCGCGGCGGGTCGGCGAAGATCGCTCCTGACCGGTTCGAAAAGGAAGAGCTCGCCACCCATCAGAAGCGCCGCGAGGGTTTCCGAGATCTGGCGCAACGCGAACCCGACCGCTGCCTGCTCATCGACGGATCGGGCAGCGAGGACGACGTGGCGCGTGCAATCCTGAGCGCGGTGGACGACGCGCTGCCGCAGCAGCAGGCGTCTGACAACGCGGGTGGAGCTTCAGGCTGATGGTGGACCATCCGTCCTTGCTTGATGGCGCAATTCCGCCCGAAGCCAATCCCGTCCTGTTTGGCCACGATGGCGCACAGGATTTTCTCGCAACGGCCTACCGCTCCGGCCGCCTGCACCATGCCATTCTGATCGAAGGTCCGGAGGGGATCGGCAAGGCGACGCTCGCTTTTCGCTTCGCCAATCATGTGCTCAGCCACCCAGATCCGGCGATGGCGCCTGAGCGGATCGCCGATCCCGATCCCGCCGCGCCAGTCTCGCGCCAGATCGCCTCAGGCGCCTCACACAACGTGCTCCACATCAACCGGCCGGTCGACGAGAAGACCGGCAAGATGAAAACGGTCATCACCGTTGATGCGGTGCGCAAGGCCGGAAAGTTTTTCGGGCAGACGTCGGGGACCGGCAACTGGCGCATCGCCATCGTCGATCCGGCCGATGATCTCAACCGGAACGCTGCCAATGCGATCCTGAAAATTCTGGAAGAGCCGCCGAAGCGGTCTGTGTTCCTGGTCCTGTCCCATGCACCGGGCAGGCTGCTGCCGACCATCCGTTCGCGGTGTCTCACCGTCCGGCTGTCGCCGCTTGGCCCACCTGATCTCGCTCGCGCTCTCGGCAGGCTCAAAGCACCGGGTGCCGACATCGCGCGACTGGCCGGGCTCAGCGAGGGCAGCGTTGCCCGGGCGCTGGTACTGGCCAATTATGGTGGTGCCGACATCGCGGGGGCTTTTGACGCCATCCTGGCAACGGGAAATGCCAACGGTCGCGCCGCCATCCACCAGCTGGCCGAAACGTTGGCCGCCCGCGACCGCGACGTCGCCTATCAGTTTTTTACCACCCACGTGGTGGACCGGCTGCAGGCCGCCGCCGCAACGCTGGCCCTTCAAGGCAAAGCCGCCGCCGCCAATGCGCTGGCGGAACGCGCGAGCCGGGCGAGCGCCCATTTTGCCACAGCCGACGCTTACAATATGGACCGGAAGCAGACTGTGTTGACGTTGTTTTCACTCCTGTTCGACTGAACTCTTCCATTTCCTCGCCGCCATTTATCGCTTATGACGGCGGCAACTGTCGGCGTGTCTTTCCGGTCGGCCGTGTTGGAAACCCCGTGAAGGCCGCCATGACCCTCGATCGCTATTACATCACCACCGCGATTTCCTATCCCAACGGCCGGCCGCACATCGGTCACGCCTATGAGTTGATCGCGACTGACGCCATGGCGAGGTTCGAGCGCCTTGACGGAAAACAGGTCTATTTTCTGACCGGTACCGATGAACATGGCCAGAAAATGCTGCAGACCGCCCGGCGGGAAGGTGTCAACGTCAAGGATCTGGCGGATCGCAACACCACCGAGTTCCAGCGCATGGCCGAAATTCTCAACGCCTCCAACGACGACTTCATCCGCACCAGCGAGCCTCGCCATCACGCCGCTAGCCAGGAAATCTGGCGTCGGATGGAAGCCAACGGAGACATCTACCGGGATGCCTATGCCGGCTGGTATTCGGTCCGTGACGAAGCCTACTATCAGGAAAGTGAGACCGAGGTTCGCCCCGACGGCATCCGCTACGGGCCGCAAGGAACGCCAGTGGAGTGGGTCGAGGAAGCCAGTTACTTTTTCAGGCTGTCGCGATTTGAGGACATCCTGCTCAAACACTACGCGGACAACCCGGATTTTATCGGGCCTGCCGAACGCCGCAACGAAGTGCTCGCTTTCGTGAGGTCAGGCCTCAAGGATTTGTCGGTGTCGCGCACCACTTTCGATTGGGGCATCAAGGTTCCCGACGACGACGGCCATGTGATGTATGTCTGGGTGGATGCACTCACCAACTACATCACCGGCGTCGGCTTTCCAGACGAAACAAACCCGCTCTGGTCCTTCTGGCCAGCCGATCTCCATGTTATCGGCAAGGACATCATCCGCTTTCATGCAGTCTATTGGCCAGCTTTTCTCATGTCGGCCGGGATCCCGGTTCCACGGCGGGTCTTTGCCCATGGGTTTCTGTTCAATCGCGGTTTGAAAATGTCGAAGTCGGAGGGAAATGTCGTCGATCCCTTCACGATGGTCGAGCATTACGGGCTCGATCAGGTCCGCTATTTCTTCCTGCGCGAGGTGCCATTCGGCCAGGACGGGAGTTACAGCCACGAAGCGATCGTCAGCCGGATCAATTCCGATCTTGCCAATGATCTAGGCAATCTTGCCCAGCGCTCGCTCTCGATGATCAACAAGAACTGCGAGGGCAGGGTGCCCGCCTGTGGTCACCTGAGCGACGCCGACGACGCGATCCTGAAGGCCGCCTACGGGATCGTCGACCAGATGCGCCCGGCCATGGCCAACTGCCAGATCCACCTTGCGCTTGCGGCGATCTGGCAGGTTGTGACCGATGCCAACCGGTACTTTGCCTCCCAGGAGCCCTGGATGCTTAAAAAGACCGATCCGGACCGGATGAAGACCGTTCTCTATGTCACTGCGGAAGTGATACGGGTGATCGGAGTTGCAATTCAGCCTTTCATGCCGGAAAGCGCGGAAAAAATGCTCGATCTCGTCGCACTCGCACCCGACAAGCGGATGTTCCGGGTGGATCAGGCCGCGCTCGTCCCAGGCACCGAATTGCCGGTGCCGTCCGGCATCTTCCCGCGCTACGTCGAGCAGGCCAAGGATGATTTGGCCAAGGATGGTGTGGCCAAGGATGGTCAAGCATGACGGACGGAGACCGCGTCGCTGCAGTGATCGACACCCACTGCCACCTCGATTTCCCCGATTTCGAGGCTGAGCGGGACGCCATCGTGGCCCGCGCGGAGGCCGAAGGGTTGGTCCGCATGGTCACGATTTCCACGCGCGTGAAGCGGTTTGGGGTGATCTCGGCGCTCACCGAGCGTTATGAGCCGGTGTACTGTTCTCTCGGCACGCACCCGCACAATGTCGCGGAGGAGACCGACGTCACGCTTGATGATCTCCTGAGGCTGTCGGCCCATCCCAAATGCGTCGCAATTGGCGAGGCAGGGCTCGATTATCACTACGACCACGCGCCGCGCGACCTTCAGGCCTCCTCGTTCCGGACCCACATCGCCGCCGCGCGGCTGACCCGATTGCCGCTTATCATCCATGCACGCGATGCTGACGCCGACATTGCTGCGATCCTTGAGGACGAGATGGGGAAGGGGCCCTTCCCCTTCATTCTCCACTGCTTTTCCTCCGGACCGGAGCTGGCCATCACCGGTGTCCGGCTTGGCGGCTATGTTTCTTTCTCCGGCATTCTCACCTTCAAGCGCACAGATGACCTGCGCGCCATCGCCGCCACCGTCCCCCACGACCGGCTGCTGGTGGAGACCGACGCGCCCTACCTTGCGCCGATCCCGTTTCGGGGAAAGCGCAACGAGCCGGCTTACGTGGTCCATACCGCGCGAGTGCTCGCCGAGACCGTCGGACTTGGCGTGGATGAACTCAGGACGATAACGACCGACAATGCGTTCCGGGTCTTCTCGAAGATGCCGCGCCTGTGATGAAACCCTTGCGCCGCCAGTTCACCATTCTGGGATGCGCGTCCTCGCCGGGCGTGCCGCGGATCAACGGCGACTGGGGTGCGTGCGATCCGTCAAATCCAAAGAATCGCCGTAGCCGTGCGTCGTTCCTCATTCGCCAGACCGGCCCGGATGGCGGGCAAACGACTGCCGTCATCGACACCGGTCCCGACTTTCGCGAGCAGATGATCGCCAATGACGTCCGCTCCATCGACGCCGTCATCTACAGCCATGCCCATGCCGACCATGTACACGGCATCGATGATCTGCGCGGCTTTGCGCTCGGACAGAGGCGGCGGATGCCGATCCATGCCAACGCTGAGACCATGATGCGGATCCGCGAAGGTTTCGGCTATTGCCTGCAGACGCCGCCTGGCAGCGAATATCCGCCCATCGTTGTGCCTGTGCCAATCGTCTCCCTGGACGAGCCGATCGTGCTGACTGGCGCGGGAGGCGCACTTCCGGTTCAGCCGCTCGCTCAGATTCACGGATCGATCCGCTCGCTCGGCTTCCGGATCGGCGATGTTGCCTATTGCTGCGATGTCAGCGATTTCCCGGAGGAAACGGTCGGCCGCCTGCAAGGCCTCGATCTGCTTGTCCTGGACTGCCTGCAATACAAGCCGCATCCGAGCCATCTGTCACTCAGCCAGGCGCTCGACTGGATCGAGCGGCTGAAGCCGCGCCGCGCGATCCTGACCCACATGCATGTGCCGCTCGACTACGACACCGTGATGCGTGAGACGCCTGCCCATGTCGAGCCCGGCCATGATGGCCTGACAGTCACCTGCGAGGTCGAGGAATGACGCGGACGCTCATGGATCCGTCGACCATGGAACCGGGGTCGAGCATGGCGCGGGTTGCAGCCGAAGCCGCAAAGCTCGGGCTTTTGATCGAAATATGGCGGATGGCTCACTCCACACGCACCGCCGAGGAAGCGGCTGCCGCCTGCGGCTGCGACGTCGCCCAGATCGTCAAGTCTCTGATTTTCGTGAATGCCCGCACCCAAGCTCTGGCTCTGGTGCTTGTTTCGGGTCGACACAATGCGGATATGGATTTTATATCAAACACCTATGACTTGTTGTTCACACGGTGCGACGCAAAGCGCGTGCGCGCCGAGACCGGGTTTGCCATCGGTGGCGTGGCACCGATCGGGCACTTGACCCGCAGTCCGGTGTTCGTCGATGAGGCGCTGCTGGGCCATCAGGTTGTCTGGGCCGCCGCCGGGCGACCGGATGCGATATTCTCGGTCAATCCGGTGGCGTTGGCAGAGGCCATCGGTGCGGTGCGGATCCGCGTGCAAGGCTGAAGCTTCATCGGTGCCAGTTCCATAATCTATCTTATGCGATCCATGTGTGTCTTCCCGTATACGTCTTCCCATACACGTCTTGCCCTGCAGGTCTTCAGGGCGCTGCAGCCTGGCGGATCAAAACGGACGCGCAGCGATGGAGATTGGTCTGGAAGCCATTGGATGGGCAGCGCATGCGGTTCATCGCTTTGCGCCCGTGCTGGTTGACGTGCCTGCTCTGGCTGTTTTCGTCCGCCAAATCCTACGCCGGTTCGGGTTACAGCGCCGCGCATCCAATCGGATGCGTGAGTGTCGCTGTAAACCTCCGAATGAATGCCCGTGCGTTTCGTTCAATCGAACCCGATTGACCGCGACATGCATCAGCGTCCGAGCGGCTTCACATAGGCGTCAAAGCACGGTGTCAGACTGATCTTCTGGTGTCCGGTCATCGCCTCCACATACAGCGATTTCAGCGTCTCGCGCGTGCGGTTGATCGGACAGACGGGCGCGAGAATGAGATCGGTGTCGGCGATGGCAGCAAGGGTTTCAGCGTCCGGCGTGGGGATGGCGCGGGACGGGTCGGCACCGATTGCCACATGCAACGGCCCTGGCCGATTGAGGATATAGGGAAACGGATTGGCGAAATCGAGGTTGAAGACGGTCGCAAACTGGCGACCGGTGTCGGCCTCCAATTTGCGGATGGCGAGGGTCGCATCTTGCAACTCCTGGATCAGCAGATATTGGAAGTCCGGTTCTGAAAACTGGATGAACGAGGGCAACGCCTCAGTGGCAGCGATGGCGCGCATCGTGTCCTGGTGATCGATGTAGATGCCGCGCATGCGCTCGGCCTGCTCGACAAAGACATCCTTGGCGGAGATGCGACCGATGGGGCCAAGATCGGGCGCATCGAGCGTGATGTAGCCTGGAGCAACGGCTGCGGTGCGAATTGCCTTGTGGGCGACCTTGGTGGCCGTCGGCAGCGCCGTCAGCGCGACCAGGACGAGAACGGCGGTCCGGCTTCGTCCATGCAGACGCGCGGGGCTCAACAGAACCATCAGCAGCGCCGGCCAGATCAGGATGAATTCGTGGCTGCCGGTGTTCTGCGTCTCGTAGAAGAGACCGCACACCAACAGAAGGCCGAGCCAGAACCAGTCGCGGTCGAGCGTTGCGATCAGGCCTGCGCGGGTTTCGCCCTCGTTCGCCCGTCGATTCATCAAGACGGCGGCGAGAAGGACGACTGAGAGCGCGCCGCCCGCAGCAAGCACATCGAACCGCTGCGACACTACGGTGAAGAACCGCGGCAGGATGGCGTCGGTGTTTTGAGAAGCGAGCAGAATGATATCAAGCACATAGCCGCTGACGATGCCGGTCGTCACTTCCACCAGACCGGCAAGCGACAGGCAGATGGCAGCGGTGGCAATCGCTGTGGAAAGGGCGATGCGTCCGAGAACAAGCCCGGCAATCAAAATCGGGGCCGCTGCGATGAAAGCCGTGATCTTGCAAAAGGCGAGCGCCAGCAAAAGGACGCTCAAGAGACCCGTTTGCACCGCCCTTCCCTTGACGAAAAGCACGGTTGCGGCAAGCAGATACAGAAGATGCGCGCCATGCCGGTTGTAGATGCCGAAGGCGTCGGTGCCCGGATAGGGGTAAAAATCATAGATGTTGAAGGGCAGCGCCGTGAACAGCATCCACGGCAGCATGAGGCCGAAAGCGGCGGCGCGGTTCGTCTTCCCCGCTTCGCCGATCAGCACGGCCATGACCGGCACAGTGACCGGCAGCCAGATCCATTGTGTCAGAAGCACCGGATGGGCGGACGGAAAGATCGAGTTCGACAGATAGGCAAGCCCGTATTCGAGCGGTCCGACCGGCGTGAAGAAATCGCGCACCGGAAGCTGGCCCACCCCCATGCGGCCGATCGCATCGTAGTAGATGAGGACGTCCCAGTACATCGGGCCGATGGGCAGCACCAGCGGCAGCATCTGCAGCCCGACCAGAAGCGCCGTGAAGGCACCGAGAACGACATAAGCAAGGGTCAACGGCGCGGCCTGCACCCGGCGCTGATAGTCGACGGCAGACACCATGCTCATGCAGCTACCCTCCCCTTAAACCTGATGCAGTGTAGCTGCCAAGTGTAACAAAAGGCTCAACCACGCCACCCTAAAATACGGGCGTGCTGAATCGTCAAGACGAACGCAAGCTGCCCATGCCCGTGGTCAACGCGCTGCAACGCTCACGACAATGACGCGAGAAAGGCGCGCCAGTCGCCAAACGCGGAAACATCGCGAGAGCCCGTGAGCCCCGCCGTCTCGCACAGGAAGCCCTTGACGAAGCTTCCATCTTCCAGCTCCATCGTGCCGATGCCGAGCGGTGCGGGAATGCCTGCCATGAAATCACCAAATGCCGCCTTGGGCAGGCTCCAGATTTCAAGGCCGACACGTGTCCCCTGTCCGTCCACCAGGCGCACCAGGCCTGGCCGAACGGGTGGGCCGCCGGCCAGTGCATAAAAACCGTAGACCGGAGCTGAGCGCGCTGCGCGCAGGAAGCGGCCGCCGCGCCCGGTGAGTTCATGGTTAAGTGGCAGGCCGGACATATGGGCACCGCAGACCGCAAGGGCGATCTCGTCTCCCCCAGGTTCCGGTTCGGCCGGTATTGCCTCCTCCCGCGACGTTGTCCAGGACTGGATGCGTTGCGCCTGGGCGGCGAGTTCACCGTCGCGTCCCGCTCGGCCGATCAGCGTGACGCTGCCCGGGCGGCCATCCATCCGGAGCGGCGTCGGCACCGCGATCGCGGCGAGATCAAGCAGATTGACGAAATTGGTATAGGTGCCGAGGTTGGAATTCGGCGTGACCGGGTCATTGGCGAGGTCGGCGCAGGTGTAGAAAGTCGGAATGGTCGGCACGCAGAGCATATCGACTGACGCAAGCGCGGGCGCGCAGGCGCGCTTCAAGCCTTCCAGCCGGTAGAAGCCGCGAAAGGCGTCCGTTGCCGAAAGCGAAGTGGCTTTGGAGATGATGGCGCGCGTGACCGGATGTACAGCGCCGGGAGTACTTGCAAGCAGATCCTCGATGACCGCATGCCGCTCGGCCACCCAGGCGCCGTCGTAAAGCATGCGCGCCACGGCGTAGAACGGTGAAAAATCGATCTCGCTGGTGCGCGCGCCCCCGGCCTTGAGCCGCGCCACTACCTGGGCGAAGGAGGCCTTCTGCGCGTCGTCGCCAAAGAAGACAAGGCTGGCTGCATCCGGCACCCCGATATGCGCACACGGCAGCGGTGCCGGCATGGCGCCCGCGCGCACCGGCTTTGAGTAGGGATCGGCCAGATCCTCTGCGGCAGCGACCCGGAACACCGTGTGCGCGTCAGCAACCGTGCGCGCGAAGACCGAGATGGTGTCGAGGGTGCGGCAGGCGGGCACCACGCCTGTGGCGGAGAGTGCGCCGAGTGTCGGCTTGAGCCCGACGATGTTGTTGAACGCAGCCGGCACGCGGCCGGAGCCTGCGGTATCGGTGCCGAGCGAAAAGGCGACGATCCCCTGCCCGACCGCGACCGCTGATCCCGAGGATGATCCGCCGGGCACCAGATCCGGATCAGTCGCGTTGCGGGGCACAGCGTAGGGTGAGCGCACGCCAACCAGACCCGTGGCGAACTGGTCGAGATTGGTCTTGCCGATGGGGATGGCACCAGCCGCCCGAAGTCGGGCCACGACAAAGGCGTCGTGTCGGGCGGAATAGGCAAAAGCAGGGCACGCGGCGGTCGTCGGCATGCCCGCGACATCGATGTTGTCCTTGACTGCGAAAGGCACGCCCCAGAGCTGAAGATCTGGCTGGTACGGACCGAGCGACCGAGCGATTGCCACCGCTTCGGCTTCGTCCATCAGATGGATGAAGATACCCGGATCCGCGACCGCCCTGAGCCGCCCATAGGTTTCCGCCATCACAGCGCCTGCCGATATCCCTGCGGCATAGGCGGCGCGCAGGCCGGACAGGGTGAAGACAAGATCCTTGAGCATGAACAATCCACAGCAGCCGCGGCCACCGGCGACCGCTTGCGGATCATGTCGGTTTTCCTCTTCAAAGTGAATACAGTAAACGTTGATTTGCACAATTCTTATACAACAAGGCGTTATGCACATAAACTCATCCGCCGCTACCGGCTCTCCGTAGTCCCTCCACCATCCGCTCCAGCATGCTCACAAACAGCGCGCGCTCCGCCAAAGGCAGGTGAGAAATCGCCCCCGCGCTGAACGTGGCAATGACAGCGCGCGCCGGAGCCTCAAGACTGCGGGCAGTCTCGGTCAGATGGATCACCTGCGCGCGCCCGTCTTCGGGGTGAGGGGCGCGGCGCACCAGCCCGTCGCGCTCCATCCGGGCAAGTGTGTTGGCCATCGTCGCCTGCTCGACGCCAACCCGCAGCATCAGATCGCTCTGGGTGAGTGCATCGTCCTGCCACAGGATTTCGAGTGCGGCGAGTTGCGCGGGTGCCAGACCCAGCGAGGCGATCTCACGCGAGAGGGTTTGGCCGAGCAAGCGAGCCATCACAGTGGCGAGCCCCATGAACCGTTCGTTTTCCTGGTCCAATACCCGGGCCTCCTGATATTACATAGCCTGCAATGCAAAACACATAGCAGGCACCCTTCGCGTTGCATAGCATGCAATGGAATGGTCGCCTCCCCGCGCCTGCTTCGGCCCCGTGTCTGCTCCCTCTTCGTGGTGTGGGTGGTGTGGTGGCACTGCCGCAAGGTCGATGCTTGCCCATTCGGTTCAGGTCGGGCATGAAGCGGCCTGTCCTTTTGTCTGAAAGGCCTGCTGTCCGGCAGGTAGCCCATCGCCCATGACCGATCTGGCCAGTTATGCTGGTCTGTTTCTCGCAGCTTTTCTGGCCGCCACGCTCATTCCCGCACAATCGGAAGCGGTGCTGTCGGGGCTGATCCTTGCTGGCTTGCAGCCTGTGTCCCTGCTTGTGCTGGTGGCCACCATCGGCAACGTGCTTGGTTCAACAGTCAACTGGCTTGTCGGGCGCGGCCTCGAGCGCTTCAAGACCCGCCCCTGGTTTCCCGTGCGCGCAGAAAGTCTGGCGCGGGCTCAGGCGCTCTACCGCCGATTTGGCTATTGGTCTTTGCTGCTTGCCTGGGTCCCCATCATCGGTGATCCGCTCACGCTGGTCGCCGGGGCCTTGCGCGAGCCTTTCTGGCGGTTCCTTCTGCTGGTCACCCTCGGCAAGGCCGCGCGTTATCTGGTGCTGGCCGCAGCGCTTGATGCCGGAACCTGATCTACGTGGCGTGACCCGTGTGGGAAAACTGCCGCCCGTCCGGGCAAGACAGTTTCCACGTCCGGCACGGTAGGATCACCGCGCGGAATCGGTCACACTCGTCGCCATGTTCGACCGGTCGTTTCGCCGCAACCCTCAGGCACCGCCATGCTCGCTTCGTTGACGCTCATTCTTGTTTGCCAACTTGTCGGCGAACTGACCGCCGGCTTCTTCGGCCTGCCCGTGCCGGGCCCGGTGCTCGGCATGGTGCTGCTGTTCTTGATCCTTGGTGTTCGCGGCCGCATATCGGAACCGCTGAAGGCGACAGCTGACGGGCTCCTCGGCCATCTGTCGCTTCTGTTCATACCCGCAGGCGTCGGCGTGATGGCGCATCTGTCGCTCTTGGAGGCCGACTGGCTCCCCATCACGGTGGCGCTGCTGGTCTCGACACTCCTGACCATTGCGGTGACAGGATTTGTGATGGTGCGGCTGGACCGAATGACTGGCCATACCTCGACGGAGGCCGACGATGCGTGATCTGTCCCAGGTCTGGGTCTATCTCAGCGCCAGCCCGCTGCTCTTTCTCACCCTCACGCTGGTGGCCTTCCAGTTCGGCACCTTCGTCTATCGGAAATCCGGATCCAAACCCTGGCTCAATCCCGTCCTTCTCGCCGTCATCCTTCTCGCGGCTCTTCTGATCTTCACCGGCACCGATTACCAGACCTATTTTGAAGGCGCGCAGTTCGTCCATTTTCTGCTCGGTCCGGCCACCGTTGCGCTCGCCATTCCGCTCTATCGACAGTTCCAGGAGGTGCGTCGATCGGCGCTGGCGCTGACAGTGAGCCTGGTCTGCGGCTCGCTCACCGCCATCGTGTCGGCGGTCGGCATCGGCTGGCTTCTCGGTGCGTCGAAAGCCACCCTTGTTTCGCTCGCGCCGAAATCGGTCACCGCGCCGGTGGCTATGGGGATCACCGAGCAACTCGGTGGATTGCCGTCGCTCACCGCCGTGCTGGTGATCCTGACGGGCATCACCGGTGCGGTTTTCGGACCGTCGCTGCTCTCCGCTCTGGGCATCCGTGACTGGCGCGCCCGCGGGCTCGCCATGGGCACGGCAAGCCACGGGATCGGTACGGCGCGGGCGCTGCAGGTCAATGAGGTTGCCGGCGCTTTTGCCGGGCTGGCCATGGGTCTCAATGCGCTGGCAACCGCAGTGCTGCTGCCGGTGCTGTGGCGGCTGGTGTTTTGATCAGGAGGCGCGTGACTGCTCGGCCGGGCGGTTGATGAAGGGCAAGGCCGTCATCACCAGCGGATTGAGGCCCTCGCCGCCGGCATCGCCATGGTCGAGGAGTTGTCGGCGCATGCGCGGATCCCAGTATTTGTTGATATGATCGGCGAAGCCCGGCTCTGCGTCCGCTGCAGGCTGCGACAGGAAGAAAGTCGCGATCTGGTTGGCCATGTGGATCAGTCTGTCAGGCAACATCGCTGTGCTTTCCTGCGGTGGAACTCTCCGGAGCGATCCGGTCAGCCCGGGTGAAGATTTCGAAATCCTGGCCGCGCGCCATGGCGACCAGGGTCATCCCTGCGGCGGCTGCGGTCCGGACCGCAAGATCGGTGGGCGAGGACACGGCGATCAACACAGGCGCGCCCGCGACAACCGCCTTCTGCACCATGTCGACGGAGACCCGGCTCGAGATGACAAGCGCGCCGTTCGCCGCCGTTTCGCCACAACGGGCGAGTGCGCCGACGAGTTTGTCGAGCGCGTTGTGCCTGCCGATGTCCTCGCGAACCAGGATCATTCCCTTGCCCGGACGATAAAAGCCTGCAGCATGCACCGACCCGGTGTCGGCCTTGAGCTTCTGGCCGGGCGACAGTGCGGCAACTGCGTCAAGAACATCCTTCTCGTCCATCCCAAAGCCTGTGTCCTGGCGGACTGGCAGGTCGCGCAACGCTTCTTCGATGGAATCAATGCCGCAAAGTCCACACCCGACCGGGCCTGCCATCAGGCGGCGACGCGCGGCGAGGTGGGACTGCCGCCCAGTGACAAGCCGCATCTGCACATCATGGCCAAGATCGGAGGAGACCACCTCCAGCGCCTCGATATCGGCTGCAGAAAGGGCAATCCCCTCTGTCAAGGCAAAGCCGATGCCGAAGTCTTCGAAGTCGGCGGGCGTGGCCATCATCACGGCCTGGGTTGTCCCGCCAAAGCTCAGTGCCACCGGCACTTCCTGTGGCAGGGCGCGCCGTCCAGGCGTCAACATGCCACTGCGCATGCTCAGGTGCTGCATCTCTGCAGGAGGCGGACTGACCGGCATGGGGCACCCTACTCCGCCGGTTCGAGCGCGCTGTCCGCAATTCGGCGGGCTTGGCGCGATTGCGCGTCGTAGTCGCGCTGCCAACCTGTGGGACCGTTTGAAGGCATCACCTGCACAGCCGTCACCTTGAATTCCGGGCAATTCGTCGCCCAGTCCGAATAGTCGGTCGTGATCACATTGGCCTGGGTTTCGGGGTGATGGAACGTCGTATAGACGACGCCGGGCGCTACCCGTTCGGTGAGGGTCGCATGCAGCGACGTCTCGCCCGATCGGCTCGACAATCTGACAAGGTCCCCATGCCTTATGCCGCGCTGTTCTGCGTCATGGGGATGGATCTCCAGAAGATCTTCCGGGTGCCAGACGATATTGTCGGTGCGCCGGGTCTGGGCACCGACATTGTACTGGCTCAGAATGCGTCCGGTGGTCAAAAGCAGCGGGAAACGCGGTCCGGTCCGTTCGTCCGTCGCCACATATTCGGTGCGGATGAATTTGCCCCGGCCACGCACAAAGCCATCGATATGCATGATTGGCGTGCCTTCGGGAGAAGCCTCGGTGCACGGCCATTGGACGGAGCCTTTTTCCTCCAGAAGCGCATAGGAAACATGGGCGAAACTCGGCGTTGTGGAGGCAATTTCGGCCATGATCTCGGCGGGATGGCGGTAGGACCAATCAAGTCCCATGGCATGGGCGATGCCGAGGGTGACTTCCCAATCCGCCAAGCCGTTCTTCGGCGTCATCACCTTGCGCACACGGTTGATGCGGCGCTCGGCGTTGGTGAATGTCCCGTCCTTTTCCAGAAATGTCGAACCAGGCAGGAAGACATGGGCGTAGTTGGCGGTTTCGTTGAGAAACAGATCGTGCACGACCACGCAGTCCATGGCCGAAAGACCGGCAGCCACATGGTGGGTGTCAGGATCGGACTGGAGAATGTCTTCGCCTTGAATGTAGATGCCGCGGAATGTGCCCTCGACGGCGGCGTCGAGCATGTTGGGGATCCGAAGACCCGGCTCGGGATCAAGGTCCACACCCCAGAGCCGCTCGAAGATCTCGCGGGTTTCCGCCCCCGAGATGTGGCGATAACCCGGAAGCTCGTGCGGAAAGGAGCCCATGTCGCAGGCGCCCTGGACATTGTTCTGGCCGCGCAGCGGGTTCACGCCGACGCCGGGACGGCCGAGATTGCCCGTCGCCATGGCAAGGTTGGCGATCGCCATGACAGTTGTCGAGCCCTGGCTGTGTTCGGTGACGCCGAGACCGTAATAGATTGCGCCATTGCCGCCGCGTGCATAGAGCCGGGCCGCCCCGCGCAACTGCTCGGCTTCAACGCCGGTCAGCGCTTGAATGGACTCTGGCGAATGGGCTGGCTCGGCAACAAACGCCGCCCAGTCCTCAAATTCCGACCAGTCGCACCTGGTCCGGACGAAGGCCTCGTCGAACAGGCCTTCGGTGACGATCACATGGGCGATGGCCGTCAGAACGGCGACATTGGTGCCCGGTCTGAGCGGCAGATGGAAGGCAGCCTCGACATGGGGCGAACGGACAATGTCGATCCGTCGCGGATCGATGACGATGAGTTTTGCCCCTTGCCGGAGGCGTTTCTTGAGCCGCGAGGCAAAGACGGGGTGACCGTCGGTGGGATTGGCACCGATCAGAATGACCACATCGCTGTGCTCGACGCTGTCGAAATCCTGGGTCCCGGCCGAGGTTCCGAACGCCTTGCCCAGACCGTAGCCGGTTGGCGAGTGGCAGACGCGGGCGCAGGTGTCGACATTGTTGTTGCGGAACCCGGCGCGCACCAGCTTCTGGACCAGATAGGTTTCTTCGTTGGTGCAACGCGAGGAGGTGATGCCGCCGATGGCGTTTCGTCCATACTGGTACTGGATGCGGCGGAATTGACTGGCCACATGGGCGAAAGCCTCCTCCCAGCTCACCTCCTGCCAGGGATCGGTGATCTTTTCGCGGATCATCGGATTGAGGATCCGGTCCTTGTGGGTGGCATAGCCCCAGGCGAAACGTCCCTTGACGCAGGAATGGCCGCGATTGGCCTTGCCATCTTTCCAGGGAACCATGCGAACGACTTCCTCGCCGCGCATTTCCGCCTTGAAAGAGCAGCCGACCCCGCAATAGGCGCAGGTCGTGACAACAGAATGCTCAGGCTGACCAATGGCGATCACGGATTTTTCAGTCAGCGTCGCCGTCGGGCAGGCCTGCACGCAGGCGCCGCAGGAGACGCATTCGGAACTCATGAAGCTTTCATGCATGCCGGGCGAGACCCGGGCGTCAAAGCCCCTGCCCTCGATCGTGAGTGCGAAGGTGCCTTGCACTTCCTCGCAGGCGCGCACGCAGCGCGAACAGACAATGCATTTGGCCGGATCGTAGGTGAAATAGGGGTTGCTTTCGTCCTTCGGCATGTAGCGCGCGTTCAGCGCGCCGCCGGACTCGCGCGTCTGGACGTGGTTGCGACCCTCATACCCATAGCGGACTTCGCGCAGCCCCACGGCCCCAGCCATGTCCTGAAGCTCGCAATCGCCATTGGCCGCGCAAGTCAGGCAATCAAGCGGATGGTCCGAGATATAAAGCTCCATCACACCGCGGCGGATGTCCTTGAGACGGCCGGTCTGGGTATGCACCACCATCCCTTCTGCCACCGGTGTCGTGCAGGACGCAGGTGTGCCGTTGCGACCTTCGATCTCGACCAGACAGAGGCGGCACGAGCCGAAGGCGTTCACCATGTCGGTGGCGCAGAGTTTGGGCACCTTGATGCCCGCTTCCATGGAGGCGCGCATGACCGAAGTGCCCTCAGGCACTGCGATTTCAACGCCGTCGACCGTCAATGTGACGAAAGTTTCGGCAGTCGAGGCGGGCGTGCCATAGTCGGTTTCCAGAACAAGACCCATGGTTATTTTCCTCATTCAGCCACAGTTGAGATCGCGCGGATTGAAAAATCCTCGGGGAAATGCGTCAGCGCGCTCATCACCGGATAGGGTGTAAAGCCGCCAAGCGCGCAGAGCGAGCCGAATTTCATCGTGTTGCAAAGATCAATGATCAGCGCGACCTGCTTCTCCGGCTCACGCCCGGCGCTGAGGTTGTCGATCACTTCCACGCCACGGGTCGAGCCGATCCGGCACGGCGTACACTTGCCGCAGCTTTCCACGGCGCAGAATTGAAAGGCGAAGCGGGCCTGGCTCAGCATGTCGGCGCTGTCGTCAAAGACGACGATACCGGCATGACCGATCAGGCCGTCACGCGCCGCGAATGCCTCGTAGTCGAAAGGGGTGTCAAACAGGGAGCGCGGGAAATAGGCGCCGAGCGGGCCGCCGACCTGGACCGCCTTCACCGGGCGGCCGGTGGCGGTGCCGCCGGCGATGTCGTCGACGATTTCGCCGAGCGTCAAGCCGAAGGCAACCTCGAACAGGCCGCCGCGCCGAACATTGCCCGCGATCTGGATCGGAATGGTGCCGCGTGACCTGCCCATGCCGAAATCGCGGTAGAAGTCGGCACCCTTGTCAAGGATGACGGGCACCGACGCCAGCGAGATGACGTTGTTGACCACAGTCGGGCGACCGAACAGGCCCTTGTGGGCGGGCAACGGCGGCTTGGCGCGAACCACCCCGCGGCGGCCTTCGAGACTTTCGAGCAACGCGGTTTCCTCGCCGCAGACATAAGCGCCGGCACCGACCCGGATTTCGATGTCAAAAGCTTTATTCGATCTGAGAACAAAATCTCCCAAGATATTGTTTTGTCGGGAAATTATGATCGCACTGTTCATGGCTGCAATGGCATGCGGGTATTCCGAGCGGATATAGACATACCCCTTGGTCGCGCCGGTCGCCAGGCCCGCGATGACCATACCTTCGATCAGCACGAACGGATCGCCCTCCATGATCATGCGATCTGCAAAGGTTCCGGAATCGCCCTCGTCGGCATTGCACACGATGTATTTCCGGTCGCCCGCAGCCGAAAGCACAGTCTTCCATTTGATCCCGGTGGGAAAACCCGCACCGCCGCGCCCGCGGAGGCCTGATTTGGTGACAATATCCACGATCTCGTCGGGTGCCATGGTGACTGCCCGTTCGAGGCCCCGAAGCCCCCCATGGGCGCGGTAGTCGTCGATGGAAAGTGGGTCGGTCACGCCACAGCGGGCGAAGGTCAGCCGCGTTTGCCGCTTGAGAAAATCAAGCTCTTCCGGGGCACCGAGCCGCAGCGGGTGGGGCTCACCAGCGACGAAACCGCTGTCAAACAGGCTGGCAACGTCCGATTTCCGGACCGGACCATAGGCGACCCTTCCCTCAGGAGTCTCCACCTCGATCATCGGTTCCAGCCAATAGAGGCCGCGCGACCCGGTCCGGATGATCCGGATGTCACGGCCGCGGGCGGCGGCTTCCAGCGCGACAGCTTCCGCCACGCGCGATGCGCCAACTGAGATGGCACCGGAATCGCCGGGGATGAAGACCGTCCCGCTCATGCCTGGATTCCGCGGGCGATCTGGGCGATGGCATCCGCATCAAGCCTGCCAACAACCTCCCCATCAACCATCGCAGCCGGAGCACAGGCGCACAGGCCAAGACAATAGACTGGCTCTATGGTGACAGCGCCATCCGCGCGCGTGTCATTCCAGCCGACGCCAACCAGGTCCAGCAACTGCTTCGCAAGCGCTTCGCCGCCCATGGATTGGCAGGCCTCGGCCCGGCAGATCCGGATGAGATGACGCCCAGCCCGAACCTCCCGATAATCGTGGTAAAAACTGACGACGCCATGCACCTCGGCGCGGGACAGGTTGAGCGCCTCGGCGATCAAAGGCAGCGTTGCCGCCGGCACATGGCCGAATTCGTCCTGGATCCCGTGCAGGATGGGCAGCAATGGCCCTTCAAGGGACTTCAAGCCGTCGATGACGGCTGCAGCGCGGGTCAAAATGGCGGTGTCAGCCTGGTGAAGGCTCATGTCTTCTCTCCGATCCCCACGGAAGATTTCATTGTGGGCGATCTGTCGAGCCGATCAATAGCGCAGTTTCGTGGTGTGATAGAAAAAATCTATCAAACCTCCCTGGCCTTCGCAAACAATCGCGCCTCATGCAGAAGCGCGGAGACGATCGGCGTGTGCGGCTCCCGAGGCGCGGCGATCATCCCCACCACATGGTGCGCGTCGGGCTCGACGATGGGGACGGCCCGGATTTCCGGCGCAAAGCCCAGCGACTCTGCGAGGTTGACTGGCATGATGGACGCCCATTTGCCGGTCCGGATATGGGAGAACAGCACGATCATCGAATTGGATTCCAATGTCGGTTCGACCACCGCCCCGGCCTCCGCGAGGTGCTGGTTGATGATGCGCCGGTTCTGCATGTCGGGTGTCAGAAGGCAAAGCGACAGCCTGGCGACCTCGGCCCATGTGACAGTCTTCCGGTCTGCATGGGTCTGGCCGACTTTGGTGATGAGCTGATAGCGTTCGGCGTAGAGCGGCACTGCGGCGACGCGGCCCATCGGCTCGTTCTCGAGATAGGTGATGCCGACGTCGATTTCGAAGTTCTCGAGCTGTGAAAGAACCTGCACGGAGGTGCAGGACGTGATCGACAGCGTGACGGCCGGGTGCTTTTCGGCGAAGGCGGATGTCAGTGCGGTCATCATGGAGGATGCGGTCGGGATGACGGCGAGGCGCGCGTGGCCCGACAGGCCGGTTCGGGCCGCCTTCATCTCCTGGCGCATGGTGCGCGCATCACCGACGATGCGTCGCGCCCATTCAAGCACCCGCTGGCCCTCCGGCGTCAGGCCCTGATACCGCGATCCGCGTTGGACCAGAACGACGCCCAATTGGTCTTCAAGCTGGCGCAGCGCGGCCGAAAGCGTTGGCTGGGTGATGCCGAGCTCGTCTGCTGCCCGGCCGAAATGCCGCTCGCGCGCCAAAACGATGAAGAATTCAAGCTTGTCGATCATCGCGCAAGCCTGCCATGCCCGGTGGCCCTCCTGCAAGGCAGGCTGCATCATCAGCCGCGATGCGGCGATCTAGTGGATTGAGTTTGACATTTGGTACCCATTTCCAGCGTGTCCAAAACCAAATGTCAAACTCATAAAATCCACTAGAATCATAAGCTTACCAGTGGTTTCTCTGATTCCAACATTTGCGCTGGAAGGTGCGGCAACGGGATGCAAATGTTGGAATCAAACCACTAGACACCCGACGCCGCAAACAACTGTCCGAAAGGAACAATGCCATGCCAATATCCGGCCCCTCCCGCTTCACGCAACGCGACTGTCGGCCGCCACGATTGGCAGTGAAACCGCTTGTCTTGACCCTCGCGCTGGCCGCTTTGGTCTCGACTTCGGTGGCGCAGGAAACGCCGTCGCCGCACTTTGGGTCCTTGTCCGGCGCTCCTGGTGCTGACTGTCGGCTCGAACCGGCGGCACCGCCTGGCGAAACCGCCGGGTCGCCCGACCAAGGTCCCACCCTCACGGACCGCCTTGCAGATTGCAACGGCGTCATCGCGCCACCCGCCGTCGGCGACCGGGATCTCGTCGTACCGCCGCCCCAGGTGGGTGAAATGCCGATCATCACGCCTGGCGATCTTCCACCGACCCAGCCGCCGGGCGATTGATGACGGAACCGGTTTGACCACGTGCGCTTCAAGGCAGCGCCTGGCGCAGGCCGTCGGCAAGGTCGGCCGTGCGATGGGCGAAACGGATCCAGGCATCCTCCACATGGCCGATATGAGCCCGCATTGCTGCTTCCGAGCCGGCCCGGTCGCCGCGCAGGATCGCCTCGACAATGGCTGCATGCTCGATATGGGATGCCGACAACCGGCCCGCCGTTTCAAACTGGGCTCGACGGAACGCCTGCAGGCGGAGCCGGGTACTGGTGGTGATCTCGGTGAGATAGGCGTTGCGCGTTCCTTCGTAGATCGCCGAGTGGAACGCCTCATTGGCGAGCGTGTAGCCTTCGCTGTCGCCATTGTGGACCAGCTGCGCCATGCCGCGGTGCAGGGCGTCCAGCGCCCGGCGCTCGGGCGAGCTCATGGTCAGCGCGCATTGTCCGGCGCAGAGCGTCTCGAGGTAGGCCATGACGGCGAACATGCCGGCCAGCGCCTCGTCGTCGGGTTTGGTGACGACGGATTTGCGATGCGCACGCTGGTTGACGAGCCCGAGGCTGGCAAGTTTGCGCAGCGCCTCGCGCACCGGCGTGCGCGACACCGAGAACTCGGCTGCGAGCAGCGTCTCGTCGAGGTCGGTGCCCGGCTCGATCTGGCGCGAGACGATGCGTCGGGCCAGCTCATGGCGGATTGTTTCGGCCGAGGTTGACATGGGAGGAACGCGCTTCCCGGACTTCGAGGCGGACGGGCGTGGCACGCCCCCCGGACTTTGACTTGTCACCCGTCTATAACACTGACATGAGCGGAGACAACCCGCCAGCCGTCGGGGAAGCGGGCCCAGCTCTGCATCTGGCGGCCGATTTTGCCGGGCTGACTGGCGCGCGCAAACAGCGTCGAAGCGGTGGCGAAATCGGTTCCGAAGCTGGTGATGACTGTGCGCGACAGGGTCCGCGCGAGCCCCGCCGCCGGTCTTGCCTTGCGAAAGGCAAGGATGGCCTCTGCACCATAGAGATTTTCGCCGCCGCCATAGCGGATGGTAAGTCCATCCTGCCAGAACAATTCGTCGAGAACCGCGACGTCATTGGACACGAGTGCCGCTTCGTAGCGCTCAAAGGCTTTCGACACATCGGCGAGTGTCGCCGGATCATTGATCAGCATGATGTGTCCGCCTTGCGCGCCAGCATCCGCTCGCGCAACGCTGCGAGGAACGGGATGGATACCAACTGGTCGGGCTGCAGATCGTCCCAGCTCACGCCCGACGGCCGCGGCGCAGCGTTGCCGGTGACGACGAGTTCGGCTTCCGTAGCGACGTAGTCCAGCGGCCAATCATGCGCCATCATGACCACCCGCGACGGATCGACGAGCTGGCAGGAATGCACGGACGTCGCCATCGGGGTGTCTGGCCCGATGGTGCCCAGGTCCCGGAATATCCCGGTTTCGAGATCTGCAAAGCCCGCACCCTTGCCGGTGCGTCCGCCATCACGGCTGACGGCCACCGAACCGACCACGCAGAAATCGAGCGGCTCGACCTCTTCAAAGCCGATCCGCTCGCCATGCATCATGTAACCTTCCGAAGTGGCGGCGAGTTCGAAAGACACGCCTTTCTCGATGAGTGCCTTCGGATCAATCCTGAGATAGGGAAAATCGCGCGTGAGATGGGGAGCCGGCGCATAGAGCATCTTGCCGTCGTACAGCGCGCGCAGCCGCACCGGGAACTGCGGCGGATCGGGATTGCACTTGACTGTTCGTGCCCGCTTCCAGGCCTCTGTCTGGGCCAGATGCCAGGCGGCCTGGTCGGCGCCGACAAAGTTAGGAATATGGCTCCAGGTTGGCCCGACGGCGATGCCGCTCTGCTCGAGTCTGGCCCAGACGTCGTTGCGCACAACGTCCTTGGTGCTGTCGCGTCCGGCCCAGCGGCCTTTTCTCCCGCTCATTTCGCCTCCGTTCATCCCTTGGCCACGGGTGCAAACACCACGCCCTGCCGTTCGAGCCAGCCTGCCACCCTCATCGCCACGTCTTCCCGCCAGGGTGCGGCGATGATCTGCACGCCGACCGGCAGCGTCTTGCCCTCGGTCCACACCGGCACATTGACCACCGGCAGACCGATGAAGGAAATTGGCTGGGTGTAGATGCCGATGTTGGGACGCAGCGGCAGTTCCTCGCCATCGAGCACGAATGTCTTCTGGCCGATCAGGGGTGCGGGGCAGGGGGTGGAGGGCGCAAGAATCACGTCGGTCGTCTTAAACAGTCTCGCCATGCGGGCGGCGAAGATGCGGCGGTATTTCTGCGCCTTGACCACCCAGGCACCGGGGATCATTGCCCCGGCGATGAGCCGGTCGCGCACGTCGGGATCGAAATCGGCGGCGCGGTCCTTCAGTCGTCCCAGATGCAGCGCCGCCCCTTCGGCCATGGTGATGAGATAGGCCGAAGCCCGCGCCTGAGCCGCCCCTTCGATGTCGACGGTGGCGGTCGTGCCGAGCGCGGCGGCGATGCGGGTCACTGCCTCGAGCGTCTGGGCGTCGCCGCCGCGTTCGAAATAGCCGGTGGCGCGCGCGATTCTGAGCCCGTCAAGTCCCGCGCCGATCAGCGCCGAAATCGGCTCATCTGGTCGGTCAGTGAGCGCGGGATCGGCTGGATCCGGCCCGAGCATGGCGTCATAGGCGAGCGCGAGGTCGAAAGTCGTGCGGGCAAAGGGCCCAAGATGGTCGAGACTTGCGACAAAAGGAAAGGTGCGCCCACGCGACAACCGGCCATAAGTGGGCTTGAGACCGAAAATGCCGCAAAAAGCCGAGGGCACACGGATCGAGCCATTGGTATCCGAACCGAGCGCAAGCGGCACCATGCCTGCCCCCACCGCCGTCCCCGATCCACCCGAGGACCCCCCCGACATGTGCTCAGCTGCATGCGGATTGCGCGAAGGTCCGTCATGGACGTTCTGCCCTGTGAAGTCATAGGCATATTCGCCCATGTTGAGGGCTCCGAGCGTGACGGCACCGGCGGCTTCCAGCCGGTCGATCAAGGTCGCATTCCGGGCGGCTTTCCGATTGTCGCGGTTGATCTTCGAGCCCGCCCGTGTGACCACGCCTTCGATGTCGAACAGGTTCTTGGCAGCCATCGGCACGCCCGCCAGTGGCCCCGGATCACCGCCGCAGGTCACGGTCCTGTCGATCGCCCGGGCCCGGTCAATCGCCCGTTCGGCCGTCACGTCGGTGAATGCGCCGAGCGCAGGGTCAAGGGCTGCAATCCGCTCAAGGGCCGCCTCGGTCACAGTGCGCGCGCTCAGGTCGCCCGCCCGCACCGCGCGGGAAATGTCGCCGGCCGTCATCTCTGAAAAATCCATCATGGTCGAAACACCGGCGCCGGCTCCGCTTCATCGTCAAGATCGAGCGCAAGCACGCTGTCGGCGATCCGGCGGGCGGCGGCGAGATGGACTGCCACGCCTTCGCGGCAGGCGTCGGAGACAGGCAGGTCCAGAAACGGTGCCATGGCGTCGATCAGCGCATGGGGGTCGAAACAGGTACTGTTCATTCTGCGTCCGCCTTTGTGAAAGCGACAGCTTGGCTCAGCGCGGCGAGCGGCGCAACCCAGCCGACGATGCCGCCCTGGGCAATGATCATTTCAATCGTGGCCGCCTTGAACGTGGGAAAATAGCTTTCCGTGGCATCGCTGACGAGCAGGCAGTCATAACCGCGATCATTGGCCTCGCGCATTGACGTCTGCACGCAGACTTCGGTCGTCACCCCTGTAAAAACCAGATGGCTGATGCCGAGCACCTGCAGTCGTTCGTGGATGCCGGTTGCCCAGAACATGCCCTTGCCGGGCTTGTCGATGACAATTTCGCCCGCCACCGGGGCAAGTGCAGCGACGATCTGATTGCCGGGCTCGCCCGCCACCAGAAGCCGGCCCATCGGTCCGTCCTCGCCGATCCGGACGGAGGCCGCGCCGCGGGCGATCTTGGAAGGCGGGCAGTCCGACAGGTCCGGTTTGTGGGCTTCGCGCGTGTGGATGACCAACCAGCCGGAGGTGCGGAACAGCCCGATCAGGCCCTTGACTGTGGGAATGATCGCCTCAAGCAGGCTCACATCGTTGCCCAACGCCGCCCCGAAACCACCCGGTTCGATGAAATCGCGCTGCATGTCGATGACCACCAGCGCTGTTCTGCCTGGCGGGAAACTGTAGGGATAAGGCTTAGCCGCAACCGTGATCATGCTCAATGTCCCGCCATGTAGCTACCGATGACGTTGCGGTCAGCATCCGCCGCCGCCGTCACATAGGTGATGCGTCCTTCCGACATGACGGCGATGCGGTCGGACAGTTCAAGGATCTCGTCGAGATCCTCTGACACGAGCAACACCGCCGCACCCTTGTTGCGCTGGTCGATGATCTGCGCCCGGATGTCAGCGACCGAGGCAAAGTCAAGCCCGAAGCAGGGATTGGCCACGATCAGCACGTCCACGTCGCCTGACAGTTCGCGCGCGAGGATTGCTCTTTGCACATTGCCGCCCGACAGGTTTTCGATCGGCGTGTCCGGCGAGGGCGTCTTGACCCGGTACTGGGCGATCAGCCCGCGGGCCTTCTCCTGCATGGCGGCTGGCTTCAGCCACCAGCCCAGACCCGCCATCGGAGGTTTGTCGAAGGACCGGAAGGCGATGTTTTCGGCCACGCTCATGCGTCGCACGGCGGCATTCCTGAGCGGCTCTTCGGGCAGTCCGAAGACCTTGAAATGGGCATAGTCGCTCCGGGTGGCCTCGAATGGCTTGCCGTTGATGAAGATGCGCCCGTCCTTGAGCGGGCGCTGGCCGGCAAGCGCTTCCACCAGTTCCGTCTGGCCATTGCCCGACACGCCCGCAATGCCGACGATCTCGCCGCCGTTGATCTTGAGGTCGACCGCTTCCACCGCCGGCAGCCCCTCGCTGTCCTCGACGAAAAGACCCGCCAGTTCAAGCCGCGTCTTGCTTTTGACATCGGCGATCCGCTCGGCGCTTTTGCGGATCTCGGTCTCCCCGATCATCATCCGCGACATCTCCTCGGTCGACAGGTCCCCGACCTTGCCGCCGCCGGCATAACGTCCGCGCCTGAGCACGCTCACACAATCGGCGAACGCTTTGACCTCGCGGAACTTGTGGGTGATCATCAGCACCGTGATCTCTCCGGCGCGCGCCATGTCGTGCAGCAGCCCGAGGATTTCGTCGGCCTCGCCCGGCGTCAGCACTGAAGTGGGCTCGTCAAGGATCAGGAAGCGTTGGTCGAGATAGAGCTGCTTGAGGATTTCGAGCTTCTGCTTTTCTCCTGCCGCGAGCCCGGAGACCGGAACATTGAGCGGCACCCGGAAGGGCATCCGGTCCATGAAGCCTTCGAGCCCGCGTTTTTCCTTCGCCCAGTCGATCACAGCCGGCACGTCGGCCCGGCTGATCACCATGTTCTCGGCCGCCGTCAGGCAAGGCACCAGCGTGAAGTGCTGGTAGACCATGCCGATGCCGTTGGCGCGCGCGTCGGCCGGAGTATGGATCGCGGCTTGCCGACCGTCGATCAGGATCTCTCCCCGGGTTGGCTGGTAAAAACCCATGATGCATTTGACGAGCGTCGACTTGCCGGCCCCGTTTTCGCCGAGCAGCGCGTGGAATTCGCCCGGCGCGACTGTGATCGACACCTCCTCGAGGGCATTGAGCGACCCGAAGATCTTGGTCATTCCGATGGTCTGGAGCCCGACGCCCCTGCGCGGACTGTCCAGCAGCGCTGGCGCGCCACCCGGCACATGGGTTTTTGGTGACGTGTCCATCAGACCCCCTCCATGGCCATGAGCACCGAAGATGACCCCGCCACCGCGCCGAACACGCAACCTTGCATCTTGACCGTGTCGATGATGACGAGAGCGGTTCTGGCGGGTCGGAAGTCGCCGTCATGAGGCCAGGCATGGGGCTCGGCGGCGACCATGCCCTGGGGTGGTTTGTGCAGTCCGCCAAGACCGTTCATGGCTTTTCTCCTTACTTGACGATGGACAGCTCGCCCGGGGCCTCGCGCGCCGACGCACTCGACCGCGCTGACGCGATCATGACGAAAAGTGTGAGGATGTAGGGGGCCGCATTGAAGAAATAGTAGCCCTGGCTGATGCCGACCGACTGCAAGGACGGCCCGATGGCACCGGCCGCACCAAACAGAAGTGCGGCGACGATGCAGCGCAGCGGGTTCCAGCGGGCGAAGATCACGAGCGCCACCGCCATCAGACCCTGGCCCGAGGACAGGCCTTCGTTCCAGCTCCCAGGATAAGACAGGGACAGGAAAGCGCCGCCGACGCCGGCCAGAAAGCCGCCAAGCCCGGTCGACAGCACCCGGACCAGGTTGGGGTTGACGCCCATGGCCCGGGCGGAGGGTTCGGAATCGCCCGTCATGCGGACGATGAGGCCAATCCGCGTGTTGGCGAACGCCCACCACATGAGAAAGGCCGAGAGGATGCCGACGAAGAAGAGCGGGTTTATGGTAAGCGCCTGGGCGAGCGCCGGGCTGTCGGACCAGCCGCCAAGCGGCACGGACTCGAGCCGGGGGGCTGACGGCTGGATGTAGGGCTTGCCGAAGAAGAAGGCGAGGCCGGTGCCAAAGCTCATCATGGCAAGCCCGACGGCGATGTCGTTGACCCGCGGCAGCGAGCAGATCGCCCCGTGCATCAGGCCGAGAAAGACGCCGGAGACGCCTGCGGCGAGCACCCCGAGCCAAGGCGAGCCGGCCTCAAAGGAGACCGCATAACCGACCATGGCACCGAGCACCAGATTGCCTTCGAGGCCGAGGTTGATGCGTCCCGATTTCTCGGTCAGCGTTTCCCCCAGCGCCACGAACATGAACGGGGTGGAGACGCGGATCGCCCCGCCGAGCATGGCGATGAGGATGGTGGCGAGCTGGTCAGCAGTCATTTGCGGTCTCCCGTAGTTGTGGGCTGGAAGAGCTTGAGACGGCCGTAGAGTGTCTCGCTGGTCAGCAAGACGACGAAGATGATGCCCTGCAGCACAAGTGCGGTGGCGTCGGGCATGTCCATGCGCCTCTGGATCAACCCGCCCGAGGCCTCGATGGCACCGAACGCGATCGCCACCGGCACGATCATCAGCGGGTTGTGCCGCGCGAGGAAAGACACCAGAATGCCGGTGAAGCCGTAACCAGCCACCAGCGAGGCATTGGCCTGGCCGTGAATGGCTGCCACTTCATAAAAGCCTGCAAGTCCGGCACAGGCCCCGGCGATCGCTGCGCACGCCACCACCAGCCGGCCGACCGGCAGTCCCTGGGCCCGTGCTGCGCGCGGATTGCCGCCTGTCACCCGCGCCGCAAAGCCGAAGGTGGAGCGCGACATCACCACCTGCAGCACCACCGCCAGCACCAGCCCCGCCACAAACCCCCAGTGGACGTCCGTTCCCGGAATGGCGCCGATCATGTAGTCCTTGCCGATCGGCAGTGTCGAGGGCTTGTTGCTCGAGGCGGGATCGCGCAAAAGCCCCTCGACAAAGAAACTCATGATTGCGATGGCGATGTAGGTCAGCAGCAGCGACGAGATGGTTTCGTTGACGCCGCGCGCGTGCCGCAGCCAGCCCGCGATTGCAGACCAGAAGGCACCGGCGGCAATGGCGAAGACGACCATGATAACGAGCGTAAGCGCCACCGGGGCACCTGCGGTCACCAGTGGAATGGCGATGCCGGCGGCGGCGAAGGCACCGAGCACGAGCGCACCCTCCGCGCCGATCATGGTCAGCCCGATGGTGGCGGGGATGGCAAAGGCAAGCCCGGTCAGAATGAGCGGTGTGGCTCGCTGCAAACTGTTCTGAAACGAGAACGAGGATCCAAAGCCGCCGCGCCAGACCAGTTCGAAGAACTCGACCGGGTTCTTGCCCAGTCCCAGAAGGAAAAGTGAAAACAGGATGGCCGAGGCGATGAGCGCGCCAGCGGGTACGGCGATCGATTCGGCGGTCGACCGAAGTCGGGCAGAAGCCAAACCTGCCGAAGGGAAGACTGTCGCAACGTCTGCCATGCGTCATCCTGTCAGGTGGAGGAGAGCGGGACTCGCGCGCACGGCGAATGCGCGAGCGGGGAAGGGGGGGGAGGTGTCCAAGGACCGGGAAAGCGCGCACGTCGCCGCGTGCGGGCCTTTGGCAAGCCTGTCTCAGGTGGTTGAACCCTTGACGCCCTCAAGCAGGAAACTCATCCCGTCGAGGCTCGGATCGTAGTTGTCGAAGGTCTTGTCGAGAACGACTGCGCCCGCGTTGTTTTTGAGCGGACCGGCATAGATCGGCTTGCCGGCTTTCAGGTCAGCGATGGCCTTGTCAGCCGCAGCAATGGCTTCCGGCGTTGCACCTGCGCCATAGGGCGTGTTGTGCACCATGTCGTTGTGATAGCCGCCATAGACGATGTTGGGCAGGGTCTCGCCCTTGCCCAGCATGTCGGCATACATCTTGTAGATGGTTTCCCACTTGTATTCCGCGCCGGTGATGAAGCCCTTTGGCGCAAGCGGTGCCTGGCTCGCATTGTGGCCGCAGCTTTTCACCCCGCGGGCTTCCGCCGTCTCGATGACCACCTTGGGGCCGTCCACATGGCAGGTCAGCACGTCGCAGCCCGCGTCCACGAGTGCATTGGTGGCTTCCGCCTCGCGCACCGGCAACGACCATTCGCCGGTGAAGATCACCTGCACTTCCGCGTCCGGCCGGACCGAGCGCGCGCCCAGCAATACCGAATTGATATTGGACAGGACGGTGGGGATCGGTTTGGCCGCCACGAAGCCGATCTTGCCCGATGCGCTCGACAGGGCGGCAGCGACGCCATTGATGAAATGGGCCTGGTTGAGATAGCAGAAATAACTGCCCAGATTGGCGGGATGCTTGTCCTTGTTCCAAAGTGGCGCGGCATGGCGGAACTGCACATCGGGATATTTCAGTGCGATATCAATCATGAAGGGCTCGAAATAGCCGAACGAGGTGCCAAGAATGAGGTTGGCACCGTCAAGATTGATCATGGATTCCATGGACTTGGCGGATGCGTCGGTTTCCGGCACGTTTTCTTCCTCAATGACGGACACATTGGCGACCGTCTTGAGAACCTCCATGGCCACTGCATGGGCCTGGTTCCAGCCGTAGTCGTCGCGCGGTCCGACATAGACAGCGCCCAGCACGACATCGGCGGCGTGGGCTCGGGTGATGAAGCCGAGCGGCATGGTCGCGGCGGCCAGACCGGCGGCGCCAGTCTTCAAGAACGCGCGACGGGAAACTGCGTGAATTGGCATGATCCCACTCCTTTTTTGACGTCTGTTTGATCTGTCGGGTCGTGGTGATGATCTCCCGCCCGCCGATCATCAGCTTTGCAAGGTGCGTGCCAGACCGGTGGCGGCCACTGGTGGCGCCACATTAAGAAGGAAAATCAGGAGGTTAGCGGAAAATGCCGAGGCCTGACGATCTCGAACAGCCTCATGCAGGCTGGTCTCACCGCATCCAGCCATGCAAACTGGTTCAGATTTGCTGAAATATTAGGCAAAAATGAGTGCATTGCATACAATCATAAGCAGACCCGTCAGGCCTTGCTGATCAGGCCACCCGAACCATAAGTCGCCTCAAGCCGTGACTGCAGATAGTCGTCGCCGCGAATGGGGGCATATCGCGCCGGATTGTCGGCTGTGGCGCAGCCGGGCACGCAGGCCACGAGCGCATCCGGGTTGGGATCGAGAAAGAAGGCCACGGAAAAGCGCTCCCGGCGGGCCGGATTGACCACCCGGTGCGGGGTGGAAATATAGATGTCGTTTGTCCAGCGCATCAGGCAGTCGCCGATGTTGCAGATGAAAGCTCCCGGGACATGGGGCGCGTCGAGCCAGGCACCCTCGCGGGTGCGCACCTGCAGGCCGCCCGCCGTATCGGTGGCAAGCAGCGTCACGCAGCCGTAATCGGTGTGTTCACCGGCCCCCAGTTGGCCGGTTTCGGTTTCACGCGGGCGGGGCGGATAGTGCAGCAGCCGCAGCACCGCCAGAGGCCGGTCGAGTTTGTCCTCGAAATGGTCGGCTGACAGCCCGAGATCGGCGGCGAAGCCTTGGTGCAGGGTCCGCCCCACCGCCCAGACCGCGTCGTAATAGGCAAGCATGGTCTGACGGAAAGCGGGATCGTCCGGCCAAAGATTGAGCGTGCGGAACCGGGCGCCTGCGCGGATCTCTGGGTCGTCCGCTTTGAGGTCGAGGCCGATATTGAACGCTTCCTTCAAATCGGCGGGCTTGCTGGGGTCGAGGGATTCGCCCTTCATCGGAATGTAGCCGCGGTTGCCGCTCGTGTCTGAGTAGAGGACCTTGCGCTTGACCGTCTCGGGCAGCGCGAAGAAGGCCTGCGTCCGCGCAAACACGTCGGCGATGAGCGTTAAAGGCACGCCGTGGCCGGTGATATAGAAGAAGCCGATGCCCCGGCAGGCCTGGCCGATGGCGGAAGCGACGGCTGCTTTGGCGGGCGGGTCTCCGTCAAGGAGCGGGCGGATGTCGATGATCGGGATGCTGGCCTTGGTCATCGGCGGTCCTCAGGATAAACGACGGGCGGCGACGCAATGCTCAGCGGCGAGCCACCCGGAAGTGACCAGTTCGACAATCGGGCTGCCCTCGACCACGATGCGCCCGCGCGCGCCTTCGGGCAGGAGTGCGGGTGGGGTCTTCAACGGGAGGCGCATGCGGGTGTCCTGTCTGAAACCGGCCCCTACAAGGGCCGCGCAGTGAATGCTAACGGATGTGTCGATCCATTCGCAACCCGGCCTGTTCGAAATTCAAGCAAATCTTCCGGTCGCTGATTTTTTAAGCTGATTTCTGTGCAGGGTATGGGCTCTTGCATCTTGCGGAGCGAACCACTCACTTTTGCCCTCACCAACGCTCGCCCCATCGATGCCGCAATGTTTGCCGATGTCTTACCCGTTCGCTGCCCTGAGGCCATAGATGCTGTTCCTGAAAGCTGTCTTTCTGCTCATTCTGGTGGGCTTCGTGCTGCCGGTCGCCGGTGCTGCCGCCTGGTGGTCGACGGTTGACCGGCCCACCTCCTGGCGCAATGCCGATTGGGGTGCCACTGGCGTTCTGCCGGAGCCCGCGTTCACCGAGGAGGCGGCGATCTATGTGATGACGGCGCGCACCGGCGGCTTCAAGGGTGCTTTTGCGGTGCATTCCTGGATCGTGGTCAAGGAAAAGGGGGAAGCCAGCTACACCCGATATGACAAGGTCGGGTGGGGGTCGCCGGTCCGCCGCAACGCTTATCCGGCTGATGCGGCCTGGTATTCCAACCGCCCGCAGATTCTGACCGAGGTGCGTGGCGATGCCGCCGAGCGACTGATTCCGGAAGTGAACGCGGCCATGCGGACCTATCCGCATGCCAATCCGGGTGATTATCACATCTGGCCAGGGCCGAATTCCAACACCTTCGTGGCGCATGTGCTCCGCGCGGTTCCCGGCCTTGATACGGTCCTGCCCGCCAATGCGGTGGGCAAGGATTTTCTTGGCGTCGGCCAATGGTTTGCGGTTGATCCGGATGGACGCGAGCTGCATCTGTCCGCTTTCGGTCTTGTCGGGTTGGCCATTGGTGTTCGCAGCGGTATCGAGCTTCATTTCCTCGGCCAGACCTTCGGCGTCGATCCGTTCAATCTCAAACTCAAGATCCCGGCCTTCGGAACCGTACAGCGCCGCGCGTCCAATCGGATGCGCGGCGCTGTAAACCATTGAATGAATGTATGTCCGTCGTGTTCAATCGAACCCGATTGAACACGACATGCATCAGAGCTATCCCGGCGTTGTCAGAATCGCCGGAATAGCTCTATCCTTTTGTTTTGACGCAATTGCGGACGCGAAAGCGGTGCCACTTTCGCTGGAATTGCTCCAGGCGCATGACAGGACTGAAGCCCGCATCTTTGCCCGCGCTGCCGCCCGGGGCCGTGTGCGCCGGGATTTTCGACCGAGGTCCTTTGAAAAACCCCGCAGACGGGTTAGGTCTATCGCCAATGACAACACCAGCATCCGAAAACGACCCGGCTTTCCTTCTTTCCCGCATGGCGCTGGGGGACCGCAAGGCATTCCCCTTGCTCTTTGCCGCGACCAGCTCGAAACTTTTTGGCGTGACGATGCGTATTCTCAAGGACAGGACGCAAGCTGAAGATGCATTGCAGGAGATCTACCTCAAGATCTGGCGACGCGCCGGCGACTTCTCGGCCGACCGAGCGAGCCCGATGGCTTGGCTGGTGACGATTGCCCGCAATCATTCCATTGATGTGTTGCGGGCCCGCCGCCCGGCTACCGTCGACATCGACGAGGAATTTTCGTTGGCCGATCCGGGTCTTGATCCGGAAGGGCTTGCGCTCAACCGCAGCCAAGGCAGGCAGATCGAAAGATGCCTTTCCGAGCTGGACCGGGTTCGGGCGGAGGCCGTGGTCAGTGCCTATGTGGACGGAATGAGCTACCAGGAACTTGCCGAACGGCACGAAGTTCCACTCAATACAATGCGGACATGGCTGCGGCGCAGCCTCTTGAAACTGAAGGAGTGCATGCAAAGATGACCCCGCCGATCGACCAGCGTCAGGACGACCCCGAACGCGACATTGCGTTGGCGGGAGAGTATGTCCTGGGCCTGCTGCCGATCGGCGAGCGCCGTGCGGCGGACGCGCGGATGGTCACCGATCCGGCGTTCGCGGCCCGTGTGCGGGACTGGCAAGCGGATCTGTCAAACCTCGACACCCGATATGCGCCCGTTGCCGTGCCTGCTGGCCTTGGCCTTCGCATTGAAGCCAGGCTGTTTGCGGGGGACATGTCCGTCTCACGGACCTCTTTGTGGAGCTCACTCGCTTTCTGGCGGGGACTGGCGTTGGCCTCGCTCGTTGCGGCTGCCGGTCTCGGTGCGCTGGCGTCCGGCCTGCTCTCGCCGCCTGCGGATGACGCAGCCCCCGCGCTGGTGGCCCGACTTGCCAATCCCGACAGCAATATCGGACTTCTGGCAAGTTTTGATGCCCGATCCGGCGCGCTGTCCTTCGTTCCGGCCGCCTTTGCCGCAGAAGGCGAACACGCGCTCGAACTCTGGCTTGTTCCCGCCGACGGCGCCCCCATCTCCATGGGCCTGGTGCCAGGGGACGGCGGCTTGCTTCGGCTTGACGAGAACCTGCGCGGACGGATCGGCGAAGGTGCCGTGCTTGCCGTCAGCCTCGAGCCTGCCGGAGGATCGCCGACCGCTGGACCGACGGGTCCGGTGCTGGTCTCGGGCTCGTTTGCCCGCCCCTGAACGTCGCTCTCATGATCGTGATGTCTCCGACAGATCGGGCTCGGCTCATCTGCGGGTGCTCTTTCGCAGTCACGAAGCAGCCCCTTTCCTGCTTTGCCTGCAATTAAATTCATCATTTTGAAACTAATTCAGTCAGTCGCTCGTTCTGGTCATTGTAGCCGCTGCAGCCCCCGCAGCGGCCCAATCAGAAGCCGGGCCTATCCGGCTCGAACAACATCAAGAGGTCGTCCCATGAAGTTCCTTCTCAGCACCGTAGCCGCAAGCGCCTTCGTTTTCCTCGGCGCTTCGGCAGCCTTCGCAGAAAATCCGATGGTTGGCGGCGCCGCAATGTTGGCCGACAAGAACATTGTCGAAAATGCCGTCAATTCGGCCGACCACACCACCCTTGTTGCCGCTGTCACGGCAGCCGGTCTGGTCGAAACTCTCTCCGGCCCCGGCCCGTTCACGGTCTTCGCACCCGTCAATGCCGCTTTTGACGCCCTGCCTGCCGGCACCGTCGAAACGCTCCTGAAGCCCGAGAACAAGGACCAGCTCGTCAAGATCCTGACCTGCCATGTCGTGGCTGCGGACGCGATGTCCGACGCGATTGGCAAGATGATCGCTGATGACGGCGGCACCCACCCGGTCACGACTGTTGGCGGTTGCGTCCTGCAGGCCAAGATGGACGGCGACAAGATCACGTTGACCGATGAGACCGGCGGCGTCGCCACCGTGACCATCGCCGATGTCGATCAGTCCAACGGCGTCATCCACGTCATCGACAAGGTTCTTCTGCCGAAGGCTTGAGCCAAAGCGATGAATTGACCGGTGGAGACGGTTTCCCCAAGCCGCTTTCCACCGGTCACTTTCTGGGTCGCGGACCAAAACACGGCGCGATCGCCGGTCAACCTGCGATCAGGCCAACAGTGCGGGTGCCCCTCCAATTCCATGCCCCGCGCGGTGCGACCCTCGGCAAGCCCCAAGCCGAGGCTCGCCGTGGCCTTGGCAGCGGGCACAGGTCCGCAACCAAACAGCCTTACGGATCCTGGTCACGCGCTGTTGAACAGACGTGGTTTGCCTCAACGCCGGGACCGGCTAAACTCGATCATCGACCAAGTGGATTGAATTTGACATTTGGTCATCATTTTCGGGTCGTGTCCGATACCAGATGTTAAATTCGGAAAACCCACTCGAATCCTGAACTTGCCGGTGGTTTTTCTGATTTTGACATCAGGCGAGGCACATGCGGCAACGGGATTGAGTTGTTGGATAGAAACCACCAGGAGAAAAACCATGGCATCGCCGAACTTCTCGCGACGAACCCTTCTTGCCGCCGGTGTAGCCGGTGTAGCCGGTGTCGGCTTCTTCGCATTCGCCCCCTTCGCCCGCCGGTTCTCAGGCCAGGCCGTGGCCTCGGAAGGAAACTTCGAGGTTCGTTTCAGCCAGGACGAATGGCGCGCCAAGCTGACCGCCGACCAGTACGCCGTTTTGCGCGAGGAAGCCACCGAGCGTCCTTTCACCCACGCCTTCAACGATGAAAAGCGCAAAGGCGTCTTTCACTGCGCCGGGTGCGACCTTCCGGTCTACTCGTCAGACGTCAAGTATGACAGCGGCACCGGCTGGCCGAGCTTCTGGGACTCACTGCCCGAAGCCATCGGCACCAAGGAAGACAGCACGCTCTTCTCGGTCCGGACCGAGTGCCACTGCCGCCGCTGCGGCGGGCATTTCGGTCATATTTTCGACGATGGTCCCCAGCCGACCGGAAAGCGCCACTGCCTCAACGGCACGGCTCTCACTTTCGTGCCTGCTACAGCCTGACGGCGGCTGGCTGAACCTCCGAAGCAGACGGGCCGCGCTCCAGAGATGGACTGCGGCCCTTTTGGCATGTCCGGGGAAGCCGTGGTGGCACCACGGAGACCCAGCGCCCGGATGAGCGGAGACCGCGTGACATTGGCCTCGTTTAAGCGGGTACACATTCATTCACACCACCATAATGACATTTTCCGCTTTGAGGGAAACTGATCCGTGACCGTGGTTTGATTGGGTCAATCGAACGAGCGGGAGTAGATTGCCTCAGAGACCTGATCGGCGGTCTTCAGCGTGCGAACGACAAGTGGTACCAGCAATGCGGTCAGATTGCGTTCAAGTCCTCGCGCTCGCTGCGCTTGTCGGACTTCATCCAGAACGGATCGGACCAACGGTATGAATCGTAGGCAAAGCGAAACCGCCAGAGCAATCTGATCCTTCGGCACCCATTCGGGTGCATACATTAGGGCAGACCGTATCCCGTCGACGAACTCGCTTGTTTTCGTTGTCAACGTCACCAGTGCGGCTGCCAGAATGAGAACGATGAACCTCGCTACCACAAAGCTGGCGAACAAAATATCGGCTATAAAAATCTGCACTGCGAAGATCGCAATGAGAATCCAGCCAGCCGGGCGAAGCGAAGCCAAAGCGTGGCGTGGCTTGAGACCCGCCAGCGCGAAGCCGGAGATGACCAAAATCCCGGCAATGGAGATGGACGGCCAGCCTTCAACAGTGAACAGGCTCGTGCAGACAATGACCAGAGCCACGATCTTGACCACTGGACGGGTGCGGTGCAGCAGGCTGTCACCGAAAACGTAAAGATCAATCATCATTGCAAACTTTCGATGTAGCCCGACACGATCGGTGCGGGACTTCCATCTCCGACGATCGTGCCGTCTTCGAAATGCAGAATCCGGTCGAACTCGACAATAAGGTCGAGGTCGTGTGAAACAACAACGATACACTGTTCGAGTTCGTCAAGTGCGGCCATAAATTTCCGCTTGTTCCATAGATCGAGAAGAGTGGTCGGTTCGTCGAAGACAATCATGCGCGGTCTCATCACAAGCACACCCGCCAGCGCGATCATTTGCTTCTCTCCGCCGCTGAGCTGGTGCGTGAAACGGTTACGCAGGTGCGTGAGATCGAACCGATGCAGAACTTCGTCTATCCGATCGCTCGTCTCGCTTTTGGAGAGCATCAAGTTCTTCAGACCGAAAGCAAGATCCTCAGCTACGATCGGATAGACAATCTGGTTATCAGGATTCTGAAACACGAACCCGACATGACGCCTGAGGGCTTTTTTCTCGGAACTGCCGTTCAGGCTTATTGTGCCCGATGTCGGTGTCTCGATTCCGTTGAAGAGGCGGGCAAACGTGCTCTTTCCGGAGCCATTGCGTCCGATTACGCCAATCCGTCGCTCCGAGATGCGTGCGTTGATGTTCTTCAGGACGAAGACGCCGCTCTTCTCGACCGAGACATTCATAAACTCAATCACGTCGGATGCCGCAACCGCTATTCCAAACTCTGGGAAGGGTGCCGTGATTTGAGCGTGATGATCGGATAGGACTGTTTGACGATCACAATCACGCCCGCCGCGATGAGGCACTTCACGATATCTCCCGGGATGAAGGGCAGCGATCCGGTCAACGCTGTTGAGACAGGAATTTTTGCGACAAACGCACTCCACGGAATCCCGATGGCATAGAGAAGAACCACGCCGCCCAAGAAGCAGATTCCAAGAGCTAGGACATAGTTTAGCCGGTGCCAAAATTGTTCGGTCAGGTAACCGATTGCAAATGCAGCAACGACCCAGCCAAGCAGAAAGCCACCCGTCGGACCGAGAAAGATACCAAAGCCACCCCGACCACCTGGCAGCAGTGGCAACCCGATTGCGACGAGGATCAGGAACAAGATGATGGAGAGACCCCCCCGAACAGCCCCGAGGACCCCGCCAGCCAGCATGACGCCAAGCGATTGCGCGGTAATGGGGACCCCCACGACCGGAAGAGTGATTGGTGGGAAGACGGCAAGTGCCGCAACGATAGCGGCGAACAGGGCAATGAACACGACATCACGGGTTTCCATAAGAGATCCTCAACCTTGCTGGGTGGTCCGTTCGCGTCGAACCATTCGACGATCGCGATCGGTGAAATACGGGGAGTTCGAAAGAATGGCACCGTCCGGAGCTCCGATTTCGATGTGCGACCGGGTGAAGGCTTTATGACCGTATTTCTCGGTTGGATATTCGAGGTTCTTCGCTCGCTGCAGATCGTAATGAGAGTCCACGTCTACGAAACGCATGACAAAAGCGGCACGCTTCGGAAGAGACCCCTCCCCAAGCATGACGCTGCGATGAATAACGTATTTGTTGAAAAGAAGGACGTCGCCCGGCTGAAAATCGTCTTCAACTTCGTGATACTTCAAGATGTCCAGCATGGTGGGGGAATTGAGGATTCCCGAACGCATCGCGAAATAATCAGCCATGCTGGTCTTGACCCCGGCATTTTCTTTGGCTTCCAATGTCGAAATGATCGCTGGTTCGATCTGCTGGTATATGAATTTTCCTGAGACGACATTTTCGGGTACGTAGGCCATGCCGCCCTGCTGCCCTTTCGTATCCACCGGATGCAGCGGAGCCCAGATCGTGCATCCAAATTCCTCGGCAATCTGGTAACCAAAACTTTGAACGCCAACATGCCAAGGAAAGCCCTTGCTTATATTTTTTTCCAGCTCAAAACACAGCTCAAAGGTCAGGAAGATATCGCGTTCCACCAGCTCTGTTACTGCCCTGTGAAAATAGGGGCGTTCTAGCAATTCATAGATATCCGTTTTTTCACTTTCAAAATCATACTTTAGCCGACTGAACTCACTTTTGAAATTGTCCGGTGCGCGGCTCATCTCGACCTCGACTCGGTGAAGCAGCGTGCTAACCACGTCAGCGTTAAAGAACCCTTCCAGTTTGACAAATCCGTCGCGCTGAAACTTTTCCGAGTGTGCGGCGGTGATCTTGAACTCATTATCGAAGAGATGGCTGACCATAGCTGACTCCATTCGTTGCGTCTCGATGATAGCCAACTGGCGCTGCCATTTCAAGTGGATCATCTCTTGATAAAGCAACTCAGACGCGTGCAACTTCCCTAAATATTTAGGGTCTCGGAACGGGCGTTTCTTCGACGCTGCCACACCGACTCACGCACCCCTTGAAAAACAATGATTTTCATCCTGCCTACCCAGTTCAAAGAACCGAAAATACCCCGCCGCAAAAAACCGCCCCTGTTTGCGTGATTTTTCGTTCACTCTGGCCAGAGTGGTCTGCGTAACCAGATGATGCGGGGGAAGGCTGGGGATCTGGCGAGCGGTATCAGCGGTCGAGCGACCCTCCCGCGCGTCTGGACACTCAAAACAGGCGTCAGGGTTTGCCGGTCCGTCCGGTGATCCATTTCCAGGACTTGGCATTGTCAGGAGACTGGATCTTGCGGAAGCTCATGCGCGCCTCTGAAACAAGCGTCACCTTGTCGTTGAGATTGTCGAGGACGAAATCGCCGTCGCGGGTCCTCACGACGAGCACCGTATGGGCGATGCCCTTGGAAGAGCCCACCGTCAGAAGCAGGTTGGACGCGGAATACCCCTCTCGCATCAGCCTGAGCCGCTTGACGAGGGCGTAATCCTCGCAGTCGCCTGCGCTCGAGCCCGTTGTCCAATACTCGGTCTTGCCGAAATTCTTCTTGTCATCCATCAGCTTCATCGAGCGATTGACCGAGAGATTGACGCTTTCCAGCACCGACATGCGCGCCGGGGGGAGTTCGGCCGATACCTTGGCGGAGCGGCAGTCGCCCGGCTTGCGGGCGCAATAGTCCATGTGGCCGGCCGGCTGCGCGGCGTCCGAACCGATCTTGAGCCAGCTCCCTGCATGCGCCTGCGGCGCGGACAGAAGGGCCGCAAGGCAGGTGGCGAAAGACAAGCTCAGTCTCGATTTTTTCACGACGGTTCTCCGGGATTTACGGTCTGCTTCAGTCCTGTCTTGTGCCATGCGGGAATGCAACGCTCAAAATCCTGACGCGATGCCAGATAATCTAAGCTCATTCTTTTCCGCAGCGCAACCCGGCTGTGGACGATTGTCCAACTCTTTGCATCGCTGCGGCGAACAGCCGTGATCGGCACCAAGACCACCGTCGGAAACCAAAAAAAGGGATGCGCTGCGCAGCGCACCCCATTCACGTCTGATCCCAGGTGTCGGAAAAGCTGGTCTGGACGACGTGCTTTTCCGGCGGGCGCTCAGTTGACCATCGGCGAACCATCGCCCAGGCGGTCGCGGTTGTCGTAGCCATTGGCCGAACCGCCGGTCGATGCGGTGGCGGTGAAATCGACAGCGGAGCCAGCCTGGTAGGATGACGGCTGATAGGCGTCGAGCGCGCCGGCGGAAGCGCCGGTGATGGCTGCGAGCGAGACGGCGAGGGCGATAACGAGCTTGTTCATGG
>JBBQJA010000013.1:0-72879 GCA_038325465.1 Hyphomicrobiales bacterium
GTCAGGCGTCACACCGGCGCAGCTTTCGGACTGCCAATGGGACTCCACGACTTCCGACGCGCCGCAGGAACACACCTCGCAATCCACGCCCCGAAGATGATCGGCATCCTGCCCGGCGTCTTGCAGCACTCTGGCCCGGACATGTCAGACCGCCACTACAAGCTCGCTGGCTCTGCAGCCGCCTGAGCTACCCCCCCGAAAATCGGACAGTTTTTTGACCGATTTCAGCTACTGAGTGCACGTGGATGAGCCGCAAGTTCGTGCCTCAGACAGCCGGTGCTATGTCATCGGGCATTTCGATTGGCAGGGTCAGAAGGCGGAACGACTGTGATTTGCCGTGGCCATCCAGATTGAGACTGCCGTTCACGCCTCCTTCCAGCACTCCATCGATCACGAAGTTCAGGGCGTGGAGCTTGGGAAGTTCATAGCGCTTCACGTCCCGCGCCCCGCGGTGTGCAAAAAGGGTCTGCACCTTTTCAGCAGTTATCTGTGCCAGGATATGCGGATAACTGGCGGGGTCATAGGCAAAGACGCCGACATTCAGCCGCTCTCCCTTGTCACCTGAACGCGCATGGGCAAATTGATAAAGCGTTTTCACAGCATTTCCACGTAAACTGGGATTGAGGATTTTGGAACCAGACAGGACATTGTATGGATCCTTTCCACATGACGTTCCCGTGCCCCCCCGCCCCCTGCCGGTCCAGCGCATAAAAGGGCGAAAACCTCCTGCGTGGCTGCACAGGCCTCTGATCTGGTGCGGGTTTCAACGGCCAGCCGGACCCGCACATCCTGCGCATCCCCGACACTGGCTGCCGACAGAATGCCCTTGTCATCGCCAAAAACGCTTACGACGCCGATGAGATCGATGCGCGCCCGGACCTGAAGCCCCCGGCGGTCCAGACGTTTCAGCAAGATATCGCCGGCCATCCGCGCACGCGCTTCGGCGTTCGGTCCAGCATAGGACAGTTCCCCCTCGCCAAGCCATCCGCCATGCTGGCTGACGGTGACCTTGTAGGTGTCGGTCGCAGGCTTGCCCCTGGCTCCCCGCACAGCCACTCTGTCCGGTCCAAGGACCTGTAATTCGACCCCAGTCAGATCCAGCACGCCGTCCGGTGTGATGTAGCAGGACGGGTCGTGAATTTCGTAAAGGAGCTGCTCTTTGACAGTCTGGGCGGTCACGGCACCCCCGGTGTGCGCAGCCTTGCCGATCTCGATACTGCCATCGGCGCCGATCCGGGCAATCGGGTAGCCGACATTGTCCATGTCCGGCAAGTCCTTGACACCGGGGTCGCAAAAATAGCCGCCGCAGACCTGCGATCCGCATTCCAGCAAGTGTCCCGCCAGAATGCCGGAAGCGATGCGGTCCCAATCCTGCGGATCCCACTCAAAGACATGGCGCAGCGGGCCCAACACCAGTGACGGGTCAGCAACTCGACCCGTCACGACGATATCAGCCCCGTTGTCCAGACCCTGCACGATTCCGTCAGCGCCGAGATAGGCATTGGCGGCAACCATGCGGTCATAGTCAACACTCGTCCCTTCGGCTTCGCCGTCCCATCGACTGAGGGGCATCTCGCGCAGGCTGCCGGTCAAGTCATCTCCCAGTACCAAGGCGATCCGTGGTTGCCGGCAGCCCAACTCAGCGGCCAGTCCTTTAACAAGACGCGCCGCTCCGTGGGGATTGGCAGCCCCGAAATTGCTGACGATGCGAATGCCCGAGTCAAGACAGGATTTCAGGATCGGCCGAAGAAGTTGTTCCAGAAGCGGCTCGAATCCAGCATTGGGATCGGCGATCTTGGCCTTCTGAGCCAGCGCGAGGGTCCTTTCGCCCAGCGTTTCCAGGATGAGAAATCGTGCTCCGTCGCGCCCGGCAAGGTCGTTCACCAAAGCGATGGGCGCATCAACCCTGTCGCCGGAAAACCCTGCGCCGCATCCGATCAAGACATGTTCCACGATTCTCTCCCTTGCAAACTCGTTTGCGCGTTTTGGGTGCAATCAATAATAATGTCGTTATAATTATGGTCGGTCGCGTTGTGCCTCCCCGTTGGGCGGTCTATCGTCGAACCAGTCGGAAAGACCCGGGCGCATCTGCCCGTCTCGACATCCGCGCGACACAGGACATCGGGGGTTTGATGACGACGCAGGACAACCAGATCAACGATGTTGCAAGGCTGCTTGAGATGGAGATCATTTTCGGACAACTCCATCCCAATCAACGTCTGGTCGAGGACGAGTTGATGGCTCGGTTCGACCGGACCCGACACAAGGTTAGGCGCGCAATTGACATGCTGGCTACCAGCGGTCTTGTCGTCAGGGAGGCGAACAAGGGCGCGCATGTATGCAGCTACAGTGCGCAGCAGGTGCGCGAGATGTATGATCTGCGCAATATCCTTCAGACAGCGGCTCTGCAAAAGATAGAGTTTCCAGTGCCGGATGCGTTGGTGGAGGCACTGACAAGGCTGCACGAAGATCATGTCGCGGCCAGTGCAGCCGACGCGCTGGAGGACGTTTTTCACCTCAACAACCAGTTTCACACCACGCTCTTTCAGGCCTGTAGGAGCGATACATTGGTTGAGGTGATCGACACCTATGCGACTCGCAGCCATCCGATCCGGTCGCAGAATTTTGCCGATCCTGTCTATATGGGGCAGGCGCAAGCCGATCACGCCGCTATGATTGACGCCCTTCGTGGGGCCGATACCGCGCGTCTTGTGGCCATAAGCCATGATCATACGATCCGACCGATGCAATCTTATCTCAAGCGGCACGTAAAGTAGGGTCACGATGCAAACTCGAGATCTGCGATTATGTCTGCCGTCGTCCGAATGCGCGCCAGCGGGGCCATGGCTGACAGCGCATTTTCGTGCATCTCTCGCGTCGCGGTCGAGCAGGCATCGGCAGCGACGGTTATGTTGTACCCCAGATCCGCCCCATGCCGGACGGTGGTCTCAACCGTATATGCGGTAGAGACACCACAGCAGATCAGTTCAATTGCGCCCATGTTGCGCAGCAGTGTGTCCAGCGGCGTGCCTTGAAAAGCGCTGTTGCAGACATGGGTCAGGACCGTTTCGTTGCCCATCGGGCCGAGCCGTTCCATGAAGTCTGTCCCCCATGTGCCTTCCTTCCAGGCACCTAGGGACATCCATTCGCGGATATGGTCGGTATTGGCGGCAATACCAAGATAGTTCTGCGGCACCGCAAGCCGCACATGCACGATATGCACGCCCGCTGCGCGGGCTGCGTCAAAAAGCGCGCGCGCATGGTCCAGCCGCTCCCAGCGCCAGGCACTGTCGCGGGCGATGCCAACCGTGATCTTGCCGTCGGGGTGGCAGTTTTCGTTCTGGAAATGGTTGGCGATGAGAACCGGGTTGCATGTGGGCATGATGGGATCTCGGTTATGCCAGGTCTACCAACGGCAGATCAGCGGAGGGTACCGCACGCTGCACCAGAGCCAGAAGCCGCGCCGACGGGGTCAGGACATACGCCGTCGGCTCGCCGGTGAGCGGGTCGTCGGTGATCATGTGAGCCTGCGCGCCCAGACCGACCGCCGTCCGGGCCAGATCGGGCACGCCGATGACGACCGCGCCTTGAACAGCAGGGTGGTGGCGGGCGGGGTGCCTGCTGTCGGGGCGTGCCAGGAGGATAGTCTGTGCATTGTTTCGATAGACAACTCCGGCCGACGGGTCCGGCGCTTGTGCCGGTTCGCCAAGCCCGATCAGTTCGCCATAGAATTCAAACATGGCTGGCAGGTTGTGATTTGGCAGGATGATGCCGACCAGAGACACCGCAGCATCGGCGCGCTGTTTTTCAGCGCACTCACGCGGGAACGCAGTGACCGTGCTGTTTACCTCGATCAGGTTGGCGGACGGGTCCATCACATAGGTTTGGTGGATGCCTGCCATGGCATAGGTCTTTGCATCAGTAAGGGCCACGCAGTTGGCCTTCGCCCGCGCCACGAACGCCGGCAAGTCGACGATATTTATAGCCGGATGCCCGCCTATGGTCGGGTTATGCAGAAATCCGTGTTCGGCCGCAAAGCCGGGCACCGGGCGCACCACATGAAGGCCAAAATTGGTGCGCCCGTAATAAACGATGCCTGCGTCGTCGTGGTGCAGATTGCCGTGTCCGGTGGGGTAAGTCCAGTCGCCCCGGTTCAGACCAATCTTACGCTCGAAGAACTGCGCATCCCGGGCTACACCCGTGCTGGGTATGTTGGCATGATGCAAAAACCAGGTCACGTTGGATTCCTTTGAAGTCGGGATCATAGGTCAAGAGTAAATAAATTGCGGCAACGCCAGCGAGATTTGCGGCACGAAGGTGATTACCAATAGCAGTAGTATGAGGATGGCGACGAAAGGCAGGATCGCGCGGGTGACTTCTTCGAGTGGGATCTGTTCCATGCCGCAGATCGCAAACAGAAGCCCGCCGACCGGGGGGGTCACAAGGCCGATCATGCAATTCAACACGATCACCACGCCAAGATGAACAGGGTCCACACCGATGGCTGCAGCAAGCGGCATCACGATCGGGACGAACAGCATGATGTTCACATTGGGATCAGCGATGCAGCCCAAAACGAGGAAAAGCACGTTGATGGCGATCAGCACAAAGATCGGGTTGGACGATATAGACAGCACACCGCTCGCAAACATCTGCGAAATTCCCTCGGCTGTCAGTACGAACCCCAGCAGCTTGGCTGCAGGAAGCAGGATGAGAATGCTGCCGCAGGCGACGAAGACCCCCTTCAGCGATGCGGCCAAATCGGCCCAGCTGAGCTGCCGGTACAGGAACGATCCCAGGATCAGCGCATAGACGACAGCCACGGCGGCCGCCTCCGTAATCGTGACAATCCCAAGGTAAATACTAGCCAGCAGGATGACCGGCGTAAGCAGCGGAAAGAAACCGGCCATGAATGCGGCGAGAATTTGGGCGAGCGTCGCGCGCGCTCCGGCAGGATAGCCACGCCGCCTGGCGACGACGAAGACATAAATCATCAATGCCAGCGCGATCAGCAGGCCCGGGACCGCACCTGCGAAAAACAGCTGCGCCACCGACACGCCGGAAACCATGGAAAAAATGATCATTGGAATGGAGGGGGGGATGATCGGGCCGATCACGGCACTTGCAGCGGTCAACGCCGCACTAAAACCCCGGTCATATCCCTGACCCAACATGGCGCGATAGCTCAGCCTGCCGATCCCGCCGACATCCGCCACGGCAGACCCAGACATGCCGGAAAATACAACCGAGGTCAGCACATTCACATGCCCCAGACCACCCGGTACATCCCCCACCATGGCGGCGGCGAAATTGAAGATGCGGTCAGACACGCCTGAGCGGTTCATGACTTCCGAGGTCAGCAGAAACAAGGGGACCGCCAGCAGGACAAATAGGTCAAGTGATGTGAACAGCTGAAGCGCCAGGAACTGCAGGTCGAAGCCTTCGATCATCGCATAGGCCCAACCCGCAGTGATCATGGCAAAGGCGATGGGCATTCCCAACGCCATCAGCAGGGCAAAACCACCAAGGATCAGGGCAAGCGTCATTGCCGATCACTTGCGGCGGCTGCCTTATCTGGAGCTGGCGTCATGGCGCGGCTCAAGATCAACGCACCGACCTGGACGGTGCCCAATATCATGAAAAGCGGCAGAATGGCATACGGTATTGCTTCAGGTATGCGCATCGCGGCCGTCGTATTGAGCGTCCCAAGCAAGGTGACGCTAGGCCGGACGAAGCTGACGAACACGAGTATGATCACGATCAGGTTGAACACCTCGATCCAGCGCCGTGCCGATGGAGAGAGACGGCCGACAAAAACACCGATGCGCAGATGCTCGCCTTCAGACAGGGCATAAAGCGCCGAAAGAAAGCCAACCCAGATAAACAGGAAATTCGAGAGTTCCTCCACCCAGGTCAGCGGTATGTTGAAGACATAGCGGCTGACAATGTTGGCGCAAATGACGAGGAACATCACAAGAAGACAGGTTCCACCGATGATCATTTCCAGCTGTTTGATACGTGCAATCATAGTTTGCCCTCCTCCCCAGGAGGCACAAAATGAAGACGCGCAGTGCGACGGCAATGCGCGTCTTTTCAACGCCTACTTGATCGACTGGATTTTCGCGTAAAGGTCCTGAAATTCTGGATATCGATTCAGGATTTCCGGCGCGCGGGCCATGAACAGGCTACGATCGACTTCTACCGGCTTCATTCCGTGTTTATTCACCAACTCGTCAAACTGCGCCTTCTCCTCTTCGATCACCAGCCGATCGATGGTCAGGCCAGCTTCGGCGAAGACGTCGGTAAAAACCACTTTGTCCTCTTCGCTCAGTTTGCTCCACGCCCGGTCCGACATCGCGATGCCAGAGGTCGTGAGAATGTGGTTGGTCAGAATCAGGTAATCCTGCACCTCATAGAATTTCATCGACAGAATCTGATTGAACGGATTTTCCTGTCCGTCCACCACGCCGCTGCTGAGGCCAAGGTAGACATCACCGATCGGCAATGGCGTTCCAGTGGCGTTCAGCACGGTCGCGGCTTCTGGATAGGGGGGGAAATTCACGACCCTCAGTTTGAGGTTCTTGAACTCTTCGGGGGTGCTGGCTGGACGTCCCTTCGTCGTAACCGATCGAAAGCCGAAGGTATAAAGGGCAAGCTGTTGAACGCCTACGGCTTCGCTGATATCGGCAAGAAGTTTGTCATAGACCGGGCTCTCCTTGAAATTGCTCCAGTGTTTGTAGTCGCGGAATGTGTAGGGAGCCAAAAGAACCCCGGATTCCGGCAGATAATCGATGGCCGTATCGATCGGGGCAAAATCCAGTGTGCCCAGCCGAACGGCACGAACTGCATCCTTGTAGTTGGCGAAAGTACCGGACGGGAAAATCTCGAGCCCGTAGCGTCCGCTCGTTCGGACTTCCAGCTGTTCGGCAGCCTGTGCCATGCCCTTGTGGACAGGGTGGTCAGTGTTGAACACATGCGCCAGGCGCAAGTCCGTTTCAGCGGCCAGACCTGCCGTCGCTGTGGCCGCAGCCACAATTCCGGCCCACACGCTGGTCAAAATAAGGTTCCCAAATTTCACTTTATTTCCTCCCCAGTATCGCCGCACAAAACGGCCCTGGGCGCATTATCTCCATTATCCTAAATAATGCAAATAATATTATTGATGATTTGTCTCGACGGCAGTGAGGTCCAGGATCGTGCGGTTTTCACGTTGGCTTTCAGGTAGAAACCGAGGTTCACAACACTGAAATTGCTCGAGAAACGAATTCCCGACCGACAACCCGCGAAAGGACGGAAATAAAATCTGCCGCATTTGTAAAATGTTTGCGCGGGCAAAGCGGCAGCGGCTTTCAATACGGACGTCACTCCCAAGGGGCGGCGCCCCAGCCTAACCCGCCGTCCATCCGCCATCGATCATCAGTGCTGTGCCTGTGACCATCGCGGACGCCTCTGACGCCAAGTAGATTACACCACCCATTATGTCGCTGACTTCGCCGACCCGGCCCAGTTTGATCTTTTCGAGGATCCACGCGGCTCTGTCCGGGTTTTCGAACGTAGATGCTGTCAGCGGTGTGCGGATGAACGTCGGGCAAAGCGTGTTGATCCGGATTCCATAACCGCCCCACTCGATGGCCATCGCCTTAATCATCCCCTCCATCCCATGCTTTGCCGCACAATAGACCGCACGGTCCTTTCCACCGACATGGCCCATCTGGCTGGAAATATGCACGATGGACCCCGATATCGCATCCCGCTTCATGGCTTTGGCGGCGAAAGTCGACAGAAAATACGCCGAGCGCAGGTCGATATCCATGACGGCATCGAAATCTTCTGGAGTGGTGGCAAGCGCCGGGCCGTGACGGGCCGTGCCCGCCGAATTGACCACTACTTCAAAGGCCCGTTCGTCGAAAACGCGGGCGAGGGCAGTCAGGTCGGTCTGGTCCAATGTCAAGGCAGACACAGACCAGCCTGCTGCGCCAATTGCCGCGACAGCGGCAGTCAGTCTGTCAGCGCCACGGGCCGCGCAGACCACATCTGCACCGGCCGTGGCAAGTGCAACGGCGCAGCCTAACCCGATGCCGGAGCTGGCACCGGTCACAAGCGCCCGCTTGCCATCTAGACGAAACGACGGAACCTGAGGCAGGGTCATTCGACTGCTTCTCGGGCGGGGGCCCCCACGCCATAGGGCACGTTCACCCCTCCATAGCGGCGCACACGAATGTTGCATTGCTCGGCGTGCCCCACGAACCCTTCCAGCATACATAGCCGCGACCCAATTGCCCCAATCGCTGCCGCCGCTTCATCGGTGGTGATCCTCTGGTATGAATGTGTCTTGAGGTATTTCCCGACCCACAATCCGCCCGTATATCGTCCCGCCTTTCTGGTGGGAAGAGTATGATTTGTTCCGATGACCTTGTCGCCATTTGCAACGCTGGTGCGCGCGCCAAGAAAGAGTGCGCCGTAGCAGGTCATGTTGTCTAAAAACCAGTTGTCCCGGTCTGTCATGACCTGCACGTGCTCCGAGGCTAAATCATCCGCCACCTGCAGCATCTCGTCATAGGTATCGCAGACGATCACCTCGCCGTAGTCCTCCCAAGACACGCGCGCGGTCCCGGCGGTCGGCAAGATCTCCAGGATGCGCTTGATCTCAATCATCGTCTCCGTTGCAAGCTTTTTGGAATTGGTCAGCAACACGCACGGCGAATTGTAGCCGTGCTCTGCCTGTCCCAAAAGGTCTGTTGCGCAAAGCTCTGCGTCGACAGTCTCGTCGGCGATGACCATTGTCTCGGTTGGGCCTGCAAACAGATCAATACCCACGCGGCCAAATAGTTGACGTTTGGCCTCCGCCACAAATGCATTCCCGGGACCAACCAGGAGATGCACAGGACTAATTGTTTCGGTTCCAATTGCCATCGCCCCCACGGCCTGTATTCCACCTATGACATAGATCTCATGTGCGCCACCAAGGTGCATCGCGGCGATCACGGCCGGATTGGGTTCACCGTCAAAGGGAGGGGTGCAGGCAACGATCCGGGGGACACCCGCGACGGATGCAGTCGCTACGGACATGTGGGCCGACGCCACCATCGGGAACTTGCCGCCCGGCACATAACACCCCACCGATTGGACTGGAATGTTTTTGTGGCCCAGGATCACACCGGGCTGCATTTCGACCTCTATATCGAGCATGGAGTGGCGTTGTGCCATGGCAAAGCGTCGCACGTTTTCCTGGGCGAATTTCAAGTCCTTCATTTCCTGTGGGGTGACCCGGGCCATCAATGCATCGATCTCGGATTGTGAAATTCTGAACGACTGGGGCGAATACCTGTCGAACTTTTCCGACAATTCGCGGATCGCCACATCACCCCGCACCTCGATGTCCTTTAGCGCGGCTTCCACCACTTCGCGGGTTCTGGCATCGTCTTCGGCACGGCCTGTCGCGGGTTTGCCGACTTTCAGATAGGTAACCGTCACGGTTGCGTCCTCCAAGAATCGTTTGTCAGCAAATCAATGCTGGAACGTGCGACCCATATATCTTTGCAATAAAATCATGTCGATCTGAAATTTTTTCAATGCAATCTTTTCAGGCGCTGTCACGTTCAATAAGCACGCCGGGCGTCATTCGGATCGTGCCGCAGGCCACCGGATCGTCAACCAATTGCGAGACGAGGGTGAACGTGTCCTCCACCATCAACCGAATCCGTTGACGGACGGTCGTAAGCCGGTAGGACTGCCAGGCTGCCATTGGCACGTCATCAAATCCCACGACAGCCAGATCGCAGGGAATTCGCATCCCGGCCGCTTTCGCGGCGTCGATGGCAGCCATGGCCATGATGTCATTGGCGCAGAAGATCGCGTCGGGGCGATGCCTGTCGGCCAGAAGATCATGCACCACGCCCAAAGAGACGTCATAGTCAAACTGGCCCGAAGCCGATTTGAATATAAATTTACCGGACTGATTCATGCGGTCTTTAAACCCCCGCCAGCGTTCCAGATGGGTCGAGGTGTTCGGCACTCCGCCAACAAAGGCTATCCTTTGATATCCTTTCGAAAGCAGCAGGTCTGCGACCTGCTGCGCGCCGGCGTAATTGTCGCAACACACAGCACTCAGCGCTGTGTTGATCTGCACTCGGTTGAATAGGACAACCGGGATCCCTCTCTGCTGGCACTGCACTGCCAGTTCGGACGAAAGCGTCGCCGAGGTGACCACTACGGCCATCGGGCGCAGGTCGAAGACATGGGTCATCACACTGTCCACACTTTCGCCCTTGGGGATAACATGCACGATCAGCAGAATGTCATCTCTCAGCGCCACGCCAGAAAACTCCTCCAGTATCGACGGGTAGAATGGGTTCAGCACGTCGCCCACGACCAACGAGATCGTTTTGGTTCTGCTTTGAACAGCCATCCTTTGGGTTGGGGTAATATAACCCGTTTCGGCAGCGACCCGCAGGATTCGCTCTCGCAACCCATCCGCAAGCGACGCATTGGGGCGAAACGCACGTGACACTGCTGAGACCGAAGTTCCCGCACGCGCCGCCACGTCCTTCGCCGTCACCTTCATGCATTGGCTCCTGCTTTGATAAAAAACCCTGGGAATTTCGTCAGCGGACAGCGTTACCACGGCTTCAGCCGATACAGCTACACCGCTTCTACTCCAAAATCCGAAAGTTCTCGTGGGTTATGACGCGGAAGTTGTCTGAGAGTCTGACTCATGAAGTTTTCGTTTGATATCAACGCGCTGCGATACGTCTCGTGATCATCTGGACGGAAGCCATGAAGAGCCATGCGGTTGCGCTTTCGATGGTGCGCTCCAAGTCCTTGGCGGGGCGTCTGTTGCGGCCGAGCCATGCGAAGGTTCGCTCCACCACCCAGCGCTGTGGGATGACGACGAAGCCCTTGGCCTTGTCGGTACGCTTGACGATCTGGACCGTCCATTTGCCGATTTTGGCGAGAGCAGTCTTCAGTTTCCTGCCCGCATGGCCGCCGTCTGCAAAGACATGCCGGAGCCACGGGAAGCTGCGGCGGATGCCTTGCAGACCAGCCGGAGCGCCATCGCGACCCTGAAGGTCGGCGGCGTGAACAACAGCACCAACGAGGAAGCCTTGCGTATCCGTGATGACGTGGCGCTTGCGCCCTTTGATCTTTCTTCCCGCATCATGTCCGCAAATACCGCCACTTTCGGTAGTTTTGACGGTTTGGGAGTCGATCACGCCCGCAGAGGGTGAAGCCTCACGCCCGACGGCCTGGCGTGCCAGCATCAAGAGGGCATGATTGATCGACGACCAGACGCCACGGTCACGCCACGCATAGAAAGAGTGCTGAACCGTCGTGGCAGGCGGGAAGATATCAGGCGGCAGCATCCGCCACGGCAAACCACCACGCAGCAGATAGAGCAAGACTTCCATGCTGAACCCGATCCATCAAATACCGGGACTGAACAGCTCCCCCCGAAAATCGGACAGTGACGGAAGCTACGATCTGAAGTCTGCCGGTCTCCAGGAACGGGGAGAACAGAACACATCAAAACGCAGAAATCACGACGCGACATTCAAAGCGCGGGCTGCACTTGAGGCGCTGAAGGGAGAGCGCACGGCCCCGGCGCTGCGGACTGCCGAAGGGTACGGGCGAGCGAGCGGCAGTGTCGGGCGACCTCCTCGACCTCGCCTCCGAAGCACCGGCGCCGAACCAGAAATGGATCGCCGACTTCACCTGCATCTGGACCGCCGAAGGATGGCTTTATGTTGCATTCATGTCGCATGGGTTCGCCGGGCATCGCGGTAAACCATTGTAATTACACGTCACCTATTTGCGACATGGCGCGGCAAAATTTCCGCCCGGAGATCATAGTCTGGACAAGTAAATTATTGTTTTATTTGAAAAAATGATGGTACGGTTGGCTGGGCTTGAACCAGCGACCTCCGGATCCACAATCCGGCGCTCTAACCAACTGAGCTACAACCGCGTGTCTGTCGCGGGGGCGATATGACGCCGCTGACATACGGGCATGGCACTCTATTTGCAAGAGCCCGCCGGGTTTTTCCCGAAACGAGCGAACGCCAGGCCGGTGCGGCGCGCGGATTGGTGCACCTGACTGCAAAAACCGCAACGGCCGACATCTCATGCCGGCCGTCGATTTGGTCCGAGCGGAACGCTGCCCGGGCGTCGCGTCTTGACAGGCGTCGCCTCAGGCTGCCTTGAACTCGGCCATCGCCTTTTCGGTGACGGCCTTGACGGGCTTGCTCACCTGTTCGGCAACCTTGCGCGCAGATTCCTGCATGGCGTTGGCCTGATCAACGAAAAGCTCAGTCTGCTTGCGGAAGAACGAGGTCTGCAGCTCGATCATCTGCGACACCGACTTGACGCCGAGCAGCGCCTCGAAGTGGGACAGCGAATGGTCTGTGTTGACGCGGGCGGCGTCAATGGCCTTGAGGCTCAGTTCGACGGTGCCAGCCTGGACACTTTCCAGCGTGGCTTCCATCGCCTTGGTCGCGTCCTCGGACACGGACTTTACCTTGGCATAGGCTTCCTTGCTCTGGGCGGCCGACTTGTCGGCAAATTCCCGGTAAGTGTCGGTGATCTTGCCCATATCGAAGGCGGGAAACTCGAACATTTCAGCGGAGGTTGCGGATTTCTTCATGGCCATGTCACTTCTCCTGGAAGGTTTGCGACAGGGCCGGAAGGCCCTGCTTGAGAATGAATGGTCTCTAGCAGAGTTTATTGTGCAATGCAATATTTTTGTGCAGCGCAGCACTCCGTTAACCCTTTCTTGACAATTCGGACATGGCTACCGCAGGCTTGCTGGACCGCTTGCGGTGCGAAAGCTATTAATAAAACCTTAAGAGGCCAAAACGCCGCCGCCAGCCAGTGCAACCGGATCAAAACCCATGCCGCATGTCCGCATTCCGTTCATTGATCTTGCCGTTCATCCAGCCATCCGCGGCCGGTTCGCCGCAGGCGAGGCGGTCGTCGTCGTGAGCACGGATCTTGCGGAGGTGGTCTGGGCGAATGGCGTGGCTGCCCGGCTCTTCGGTCATTTGAGCATCTATGAATTTCTCGACGACGGGCTCAGCGGACAGCCGGCGCTGGTCCGCCAGGTGCAAGCAGCCGCTGCGGGTCTGGCGCGCGCACCGTCGCAAGGTTTCGTCATGCGCGTATCAGGCGGGTTTCGGCGGGTGGCTGTGCAGGCAACGGTTGAGCGCATCATCCTGCCCGATGGCGGCGCGGCCTTGCTTCTGTCCAGCCCGGCGTTTGGCCAACCCGGCGAGGCAGGCGAACTTGCCCGCCAGATCATCAGCGGTTTTGACGGCACTGACACCCATGTGGGCGTGCTGGATGCCGATTGCCGCCTGCTTGCTGCCTCAGCCTCGATGCACTTGATCGGCCTTCCCGACAACGAGACGCGGCGGATGATCGCCGATGTCGCAGGCGATGACAGCCGCATGGTCAAACGTATGGTCACCACGGCCCGTGGCCCGATGCCAGCGGCGATGGGCCGGCTCGCCGACAACCTGCACCTTCTGTTCGCCGTGGAACCGGCGATCGAGGACAGCGAACCCGATACGAGCCTTTACACAGTGGCCACAGTGCCTGCCACGCCGTCGCCGTCCGGCTTTGACGCTCAAGGTCCGCGCCAGGCTCTTGATGCGCTTGCGCTGCCAAGGCCCGAGGACGACGCCGTGCCGCTCGCCGTCCTGGACGCCCGCGATCTGGTTGCCGAGATGCCGGTTGCGGACGAAGAGACCGCGCCTCCTGTCGTTGAGACGGAGACGGTTGCGAGTGAGGAGCACCCCGGCACCATGGCCGACTGGGTGGCCGCCTGGGTGGCCGACGAAGTAGCCGATGCTGACGATCTGACCGATCTGACCGCGCTGGATGGCGTCGAGCCAGCCCAACCCGACTTGCCGGATGCCACTGAGCCCGGAGCGGACGTGGTCGACGGCGCTCTTTCCGCAATCGACCCAGAACCCGGTGTGGCTGCCGACCAGCCCACCATCGAAGACCGCGCCAGCGCTCCCCCCATCCTCGACGCTTTGGCGCAGGAAGAGGCCGACGAACCGGCACCGCAAGAAGACGAAGCAGCCACGCTGCCGCGCTTCCGGTTTGATCCGCAGGGCAAGGCGGTCCGCTTCGTCTGGAAGATCGACCGCGAAGGTGCCTTCAGCGAAGCCTCACCGGAATTCGTCGCCGCGGTCGGGCCGAACGCCGCCGACATCCTCGGACGACGCTTTACCGACATCGCCCAGGTTTTCAACCTCGACCCGGACAATGTGATCACTGATCTGCTGAGGCGGCGCGACACATGGTCGGGCAAGACTGTTTACTGGCCGATCCAGGGGACGGATCTGGTGGTGCCGGTCGATCTGGCAGCACTGCCAACTTACACCCGCGACCGGCAGTTTGATGGTTTCCGCGGCTTCGGGATCGTGCGGACGGCGGAAGCCCGCCCCGATCCGGAGGCGCTCGGCCGAACACTCGAGCCCGGTTACGGTCAGCCAGGTCCGGCCGAACTTCCGGTTGTTTCGGTTGACGAGCCTTTTGCCGGACCCGACCAGGACACTGACCGCGCGCCCAGCACCCCGATCACAGTCTTGGACGCTGACACTGATGCTGCGGCCACTGCAATTGAGGCCACCGCCGAGGTTGGGCAGGACGCTGGTTTCATTTCGCCCGCAGATGCCGCCGCCGCTGGCACGATCTTGTCCACCGAGACCCTGGATCTCTTCGAGCCGCCGCTGATTGACGACACTGATCCCGGCAGCGCCTTGACCGATGGCGACGCGTTCGATAGCGACCCTTGGCGTGGTGAAACTCCGGCGCTGCGGATTGTCGCAAGTCCCGGGCGCCGGGAAAGCGACAAGGTCATCGACCTTCAACAGCGCCGGGAGCGAGCGAGGGAAAGCCTGTCGCCGCTTGAGCAAGCGGCCTTTCGCGAAATCGGCGTGCGGCTGAGCGATCTGGCGAAAGCCGAGGCGTCGCCGGATCGGGACGCCGCAGCGGACGCGACCACGGGGCCCGAACGAACCGGCGCGGACGAAAGTGCGTCTGCACCGGAACCATCTTTGGACGATGCGCCCACGCCCGCTGTTGTGGCTTCAGCCCTGACGGACATCATCCAGACCAGCGAGACCGATCACGAAAGCGGCGATTTCGCGCGGGCGTTTTTCGTCGACGCCATGGCCGGGGAGGTGCCCGCAGCCACCGATGTCGAACTGACTTCGGATGCGGCTTCGGATGAAAGTTCGGCTGCACATGATGGAATGGCGACGCTGCCGCTCGATCCGGCATCAGCGCCGGACGCCTTCAATTCGATGCTGATGGACGATCCTGACACCGCGGAACCGGCGGACAGTGCGGTCGATGACGGACTTGTGGCAGAGCCCGGGGATGGCGAAGCGCATATCAACGGCGCGGGCGGGGCTACTCCGGAGACCGAAACTGATCAGAGCCTTGCGGCAGAGGAAAGCGCGAACGCGCCCGAAGCGTCTGAACAGACGTCGGTTCCCGCCGAAGAGACCCCGGAGTTGGCCGCGGAAACGCAGCACCTTCGTCTCGTCGACAACTCGGCCGAGGCACCGGGCGCCGCCGCGCCCGGACAGATATTCGCCCTGCCCGCGCGCCAATCGATGGATATCGGTCTGACCGAGCGGCTGGTGGACGCAATTCCCGCAGCACTCCTCGTTCACACCGGCGATGGCCTGATCCATGCCAATCCGGATTTTCTCGCCTTTACCGGCTATGCCACGCTGGCCGACCTTGCTGAACGCGGCGGGCTCAACCATCTCATGGAACGAATGGAAGCCGACGGCGTGATGACGATGGTGCGTGCCGACGGCAACCGCATTCCGGTGTCGGCCCGGCTGCGGTCGGTCAACTGGCATGAGACCCATGCGCTCATGCTGGCGCTCGCACCGACAACCGATGCCGGGGCTTCAAACCGCTCCGGTCCTTCCGGTGCAAGCCAGATACCAGTTGAGCTGCAAGACCGGTCGGACGCCTCACAGACGCGGATCGCCGACCTCGAAGTCGAAACCCGGGAACTGCGTTCGATCCTGGAAACTGCCACCGATGGCGTCGTGATCCTGGCCTCAGATGGCACCATCCGGTCCATGAATGCCTCGGCCTGCGCGCTGTTCAACTATGACGACCGGGAAACCCGCAGCCAGCCTTTCGCCATGCTGTTTGCGAGTGAAAGCCAGCGGGCGGTCAGGGATTATCTTGCAGGTCTTGCCGATCATGGCGTGTCGAGCGTGCTCAATGACGGACGCGAGGTCATCGGCCGGGAATCCTCCGGAGGTTTCCTGCCGCTGTTCATGACCATGGGACGGCTCACCGGCTCGAACGGCTATTGCGCGGTGCTGCGCGATATCACCCAGTGGAAACGCAGCGAAGAAGAACTGCGCACGGCCAAGCGAGCGGCCGAAACCGCCAATTCGCACAAGAGCGATTTCCTCGCCCGGGTCAGCCACGAGATCCGTACGCCGCTCAATGCCATCATCGGCTTCTCCGAAATGATGGCGGAGGAACGTTACGGCCAGATCGGCAGCCCCCGCTATCTCGAATATGCCCATGATATCGGCAATTCCGGAAAGCATGTGCTCGACATCGTCAACGATCTTCTTGACATCTCCAAGATCGAGGCAGGTCAGGTGGAACTTGAATTCATGGCGGTGTCGCTCAACGACCATCTCGCCGAATGCGTCTCGATGCTGCAGCCGATGGCCAACAGCCAGCGCGTCATCATCCGCACCAGCCTGTCGGCCACAGTGCCCGATATCGTGGCCGATCAACGGTCGATCAAGCAGATCGCGCTCAATCTCTTGTCGAACGCCATCCGCTATACGCCGTCGGGCGGACAGATCGTGGTGTCGACCAGCTATGAACCGGCCGGGACAGTGGTTCTGCGCATCCGCGATACCGGAATCGGCATGAGCCGCAAAGAGCTTGAGCAAGCCATGAAACCCTTCGGGCAGGTCGGGCCCGGCCCACGCCAGCGCGGCGACGGTAGCGGCCTCGGCCTGCCGCTCACCAAAGCGATGGTGGAATCCAATCGCGCCCAGTTCGACATCGTCTCCGCTCCGGGCGAAGGCACGCTTGTCACGATCTCGTTTCCGCCGCAGCGGGTACTTGCGGACTGATGAGGACAAAAAAAGAAGGAGCTCGACGAGCTCCTTCAAATACCAGTGATTGCTGACCAACACGGGAGCGCAGACACCCGAATGTTGATCTCAGTAAAGCTTCCAAAACCTTAACCGGACCTTACCGGGCTCATGCAAATGCAACCGATCTCAGGATCCTTTCCCCGGCGTGGTTAAATTCCGCGTCAAGGTCTTGTTAACCTTTGGTGCGCGGCTCAGGTGCGGAGCTCGGGGAGATTTTCGAAAAGCGTAAGCGCCTCGGGATTGGCAAGCGCCTCCTGGTTCTTCACCTTGCGGCCATGCACGACATCGCGGACCGCAAGTTCGGTGATCTTGCCCGACTTGGTGCGGGGAATGTCGGCGACGGCGAGAATGCGTGCAGGCACATGGCGCGGCGAGGTGCCGACGCGGATGACCGTGCGGATCCTGGCCTCCAGGCCCGCGTCCAGGATCACGCCCGGCGCAAGCCGGACGAAGAGGACGACGCGCACATCGGCGTCCCAGTCCTGGCCGATGCAGATGGATTCCACCACCTCCTCGAGCCTCTCGACCTGGTTGTAGATCTCGGCAGTGCCAATGCGGACGCCGCCGGGATTGAGTGTGGCATCCGACCGCCCGTGGATCACCAACCCGCCGTGGACGGTCCATTCGGCGAAATCGCCATGACACCAGACGTTGTCGAAGCGGTCAAAATAGGCCGCATGGTACTTGGTGCCGTCAGGGTCGTTCCAGAAGCCGATCGGCATTGCCGGAAACGGCGCCGTGCAGACAAGTTCGCCTTTCTCGCCTCTGACCGGCCGGCCGGCATCGTCCCAGACGTCGACTGCCATGCCGAGCCCGGGACCCTGGATTTCGCCTTTCCAGACCGGAAGCGCCGGATTGCCAATCACGAAGCACGACACGATGTCGGTTCCGCCGGAAATCGAGGCGAGATGCACGTTCGGCCGGATGCTGTCATAGACGTAGGAAAAGCCTTCGGGCGACAGCGGCGACCCGGTCGAGCAGACGAGGCGCAAGGCACTCAGATCGTGGCTGCGGGCGGGCTCGAGGCCGGCCTTTCGGGCCGCGTCGATGAACTTGGCCGATGTGCCGAAGACCGAGAACCGCTCTTGGGCGGCATAGTCGAAGAGCACATTGCCATCGGGATAAAAAGGCGAACCGTCATAGAGGCAGAGCGTCGCGCCGGAGGCAAGCCCGGACACGAGCCAGTTCCACATCATCCAGCCGCAGGTGGTGAAATAGAAGAACCGCTCGCCGGGCTCAAGCCCGCAGTGGAGCTGCTGTTCCTTGAGATGCTGGATCAGCGTGCCGCCTGACGAATGGACGATGCATTTGGGCACGCCTGTGGTGCCGGAGGAGAACAGGATGCAAAGGGGGTGGTTGAAGGGCAAACGGACGAATTCCACCGCTCGGGCCTCGTGGCCTTGCAGGAAGGCGGACAGGGTCGTTGCGCCCTTCACTTTGGCGGCAACCGTCTGCGCGCTCCCGATCAGCGGCACGATGATGGTCACCTTCGGCCTGAGCGCGGTTGCAATGGCGGCGAGCTTGTCTCCCACGTCCTGGGTCTTTCCGTTGTACCAGTAGCCATCGCAGGCAATGAACATTCTGGGTTCAATCTGGCCGAAGCGGTCAAGCACGCCCTGGATGCCGAAATCGGGGGAACAGGACGACCAGATCGCGCCAAGCGAAACTGTCGCCAGCATGAAGGCCACCGTCTCGGGCATGTTCGGCATCATGGCTGCAACCCGGTCGCCCGCACCGATGCCGAGGTCACGCATGGCCTGCTGGATGCGCGAGACATGGGCATGAAGCTCATCCCAGCTCCAGGCCGCACGCGCTGCGTTCTCGGCGCGGAACAGGATGGCGGGCTCGGATCCGGTACGGGAGAGAAGATTCTCGGCAAAATTGAGCCTCGCACCGGGGAAAAACCGTGCGCCCGGCATGGCGCGGTCATCCTCCAGGATCACGTTGCCTTTTTCGCCGACAATTCCGGTAAAGTCCCAGACGGCCGACCAGAACGGACCGCGCTCTGTTACCGACCATTCCTGCAGGACCTGCGGATCGGCAAGATCACGCCCGGCCCGCCCTGCGGCGAAGCGGGAGAAGCGGCCCCAGGGGCTTGCGGCAAGGCGGCGCGGATCGGGCGTCCACAACGGGTGTTGGGTCATCAGGGTCTCCTTGAAGCGCGCAAACCCGAGTGCGGCGGGCAAGTGTCGGCCGGTCGGTGATAGCACCACTGCGGGCCGAAAAAAAAGGGGATGACGCAGCCGGGCCGATCCTGCGTGCCAAGATGGCTCCGGCCGGACGATTGCAATCAGGACCGGCACGCTTTACCAAATCCCTTGGGGGGCACCGATGAAATCCGGAGTTCGGGCTTTGCAGGAATGGATAGGGAGCCAGCGCTTGCGGCGCATTCTGCTCGTCACGCTGATCGCGTTGGCGGGTCTCATGGCGCTTGCGGCGATGACGCTGCCGTTGGCCGTGTCCAACGATCTGGTGCGCGACCGTCTGGAGCGGGACATAGGCACCTGGGCCGGTCATCCGGTGTCGCTCGGCAATGCCCCGTCTCTGAGCTTCTGGCCACTGCCGACCATCAAGTTGGACAATGTCGAAATCCGTCCGTCGCGGTTTGCCGACGGTGACCCGATCATGCGGGCGGAAAGCATCATCGCCAATTTCAACCTGTTTTCGGCCGTGTTGGGAGCCCCGAGCTTTTCGGAGTTCAAGCTGGTGCGCCCTACTTTCGGACTTGAGATCTATCCCGACGGCACCTCGAACTGGGCATCCCGGACCGGTGATCTCTGGAACGGCATCCAGGCGGCGGTGCGCATCGACGAAGGCCGCCTGGCGACAGAAGCCCAAACCGGGCCAGGCGATCCCGATGTCCAGATTTCATCGTCGGCAGCACTGGGGACCGTTACCATCGAGGATGGCACTGTCAACTGGGTGCGCGATCCCGGCGCGTCGGCAGAGAAATTCACCGCCGTCAACGGCACGGTGTCCTGGACGTCTCCGAATGCACCGGCCAAGATCAACCTGTTGGCCATCATGCGTGGCGAACAGGTGGCCTTGACGGCGTCCGCCGACGCACCGCTTCTGCTTCTGGGCAGCCGTGACAGCCCACTCAAGGCCACCGTTGTATCGACGCCGGTCAATCTCGATTTCGACGGCATCGTCAATCTGTCGAACGAAGGCTATATCACCGGCACACTCGAGGTCAAAAGTCCCTCCGCGCGACGGGCGCTCGAATGGTCGGGTGCCGACATCAAGCCGGGCGAGGCGCTTGGCGCGCTCGAACTCAGCGCCGACGTGTCCTCCGGCTACAGGCAAGCCAAGCTCGACAATCTCATCATCGTCATCGACCAGAACCGCGGCATCGGCGTGCTCGACATCGAGTTGCCGGTCAACGCACCGCCGCTGGTGGCGGGAACACTTGCGTTCAACTCGCTCGACATTGCCTCTTTTTTGCGGGCGTTCACGCCCCTCCCCAAGACAGGTGACGACATCGCCTCCACCATCGACACCCGTTTCCTGCGCGAAATCGGGCTCGACCTGCGGCTTTCAGCGCAATCGGCACGGTTTGGGCCAATCATGATGTCCAATCTTGCCGCTGCAGCCCGGGTGGAGGAAGGGCGGGCGACGTTTGATGTCGGCGACGCCACCGCCTATGGCGGCAGCCTCACTGGCCGCATCGCGATCTCGGAACAAGGCGTGGACGGCGGAGCCAAGGTGCGGCTGTCGGCGCGGGACACAAATTTCAGCCAGCTGTTTGATGCCTTCAAGATTTCAGGCCCGCTGCCGCGCGGGGTCGGATCGCTCAATCTCGAAGTCACGTCCCCCTATCCAGCCTGGGCCACCGCGATGACTGACCTCACCGGCAAGGCGAGCCTCAGCCTCGGAGCGGGAGCGATCACCGGTTTTGACCTGTCCAGCTTCAAGTCGCTGGCGAAAGAGCAACGTTTCTTCCGCCTCGTCGATATTCGGCCGAACGTTCCGTTCAAATTCCAGTCCGCCACGTTCGAGGCGCGGATTGCCGCTGGCCAGGTTGAACTCGACCGCGGAGAAATCATCGGCCAGACCGAAATGATTTCGCTCTCGGGGATCGTACCCTATTCGAGCGGCAGCCTGGCGATCGCCGGCGTCATCGGACCGCGCCCGCCCGTGCAGGCGCAGGCGAAGCCACGGGTGGCATCCGCACCCTTGCGTTTTTTCATTGGCGGGTCTTGGCCCAACCCGGTGTTCTCACCCGTAAGGGCCGACTGATCGGGCGCGCTTTTCTGCCTCGGCGCTGTCGCTATCGGGCGAAGGCGGCCTGCTCGTCACGCTGGCGGCGCACCTCGCGGTGTTTGTTAAGCACCGAGGCGATGATGACGCCGACAGTCACGATGCCAATCAGGATGGTGCAGATGGCATTGATCTCCGGGGTGACCCCAAGGCGGACCTGGCTGTAGATCTTCATTGGCAACGTGGTTGCGCCTGGGCCCGAAGTGAAGCTCGCGATCACGAGATCATCGAGCGACAGCGTGAAGGCAAGCATCCAACCTGAAATCACCGCAGGCAGGATGATCGGCAACGTCACCTGGAAGAAGGTGGTTACCGGCCCGGCGCCGAGATCCATCGCCGCTTCCTCGATGGATCGATCAAAGCTCACCAACCGCGACTGTACCACCACGGCCACGAAACACATGGTGAAGGTGATGTGGGCGAGCGTCACCGTCCAGAAGCCGCGGCCGAAATCCACCGCCACAAACAGCAGCAGCAGCGACAGGCCAGTGATCACTTCCGGCATGACCAGCGGGGCGTAGACCATGCCGGAGAACAGGATCCGGCCGCGGAATCGGGTGTAGCGGGTGAGCGCCAGCGCCGCCATGGTCCCGAGAATCGTGCCGATGCTGGCTGCAACAAAAGCAACGCGGGCGGTAACCCAGGCCGCATCCATCAAACCCTGGTTCTGGAAAAGCTCTCCGTACCACTTGGTCGAGAACCCCGCCCAGACAGTGACGAGGCGGGATTCGTTGAAGGAATAGACCACCAGGATCAGGATCGGCAAATACAGAAATGCAAAGCCGAAAACGATTGAGGCGATGTTGAACCGGGACCAGGAAGTGTTCATGATACCTGCCTCATTTTCCGCTTTCCTGGGCTTTCGCCTGGGCATGCTGGAAGATCATGATGGGAACAACAAGTATCAGCAGCAACACCACCGCCACGGCCGAAGACAGCGGCCAGTCGCGGTTGTTGTTGAATTCACTCCAGAGCGTCTTGCCGATCATCAATGTTTGCGATCCGCCGAGCAGGTCGGGGATGACGAACTCACCCATGGCCGGAATGAAGACCAGCATGCAGCCGGCAAGGATGCCAGGCATAGCGAGGGGAAAGGTGATCTTCCAGAAAGCGGTGACCGGTGGACAACCAAGATCCTGCGCCGCCTCGACGAGCGAATAATCCATCTTCTCGAGCGCCGAATAGATGGGCAGCACCATGAAAGGCAGGTAGGAATAGGTAATGCCGATAAAGATGGCGGTGTTGGTGTTGAGGATGAGAAGCGGTGTGTCGATGACGCCCAGCCAGATCAGGAACTGGTTGAGCAGCCCTTCGGGCTTCAGGATGCCGATCCAGGCATAGACCCGGATGAGAAAGCTGGTCCAGAACGGCAGGATGACGAGCATCAGCAGCGTCGGGCGCAATGAACCCGGCGCGCGCGCCATGCCATAGGCGAGCGGGAAACCGATCAGCAATGTGAGGAAGGTCGACACGCCGGCGATATAGAGGCTCGAGAGATAGGCATTGACGTAGAGGGCGTCGCTGAAAAGGAACGCATAGTTTTCGAAACTGAACTGGCGGAAGGCGTCGATCACCGAGGACAGGCCAACGGCCAGATCAATGGTCGGCGTATAGGGCGGCATGGCCGTCACGGGCGTTGACAGCGAGATCTTCATGACGATGCCGAAGGGCACCAGAAAAAACAAAAAGAGCCAGAGATAGGGAACGGCGATAACAAGACGGGAGACGATGGCGGAGACAATCCTGCCCATGCTCATTCCTCCTTCAGGATGACGCCGCCATCGGCGTCGAAGGAAACCCAGAGCTGGTCATCATACGAGAACGGATCGCTCACGGCACGGGCGGCGTTCAAGGTCGAGGCCTTGACGATCTGGCCGGACGTAAGCTTGACATGGAACACCGTCATGTCCCCGAGATACCCGATGTCCCACATCTCGCCCTCAAAGGCATTTGCGGCGTCTGCAGGACGTTCCCGCGTCACCCGCATCTTTTCCGGACGTATGGCAAAGCCTGCCTTGTCGCCCTTGCTCAGTGTTGGACCTCGCTCGGCGCGGATCATCGCGCCGTCCGGCATGGCAATGATGGTCTGGCTGTCGCTGACATCGACAACCTCGCCGCCAAAGAGGTTGATGTCGCCGATGAATTCAGCCACGAAACGGGAATTGGGCGCTTCATAGATTTCGGGCGGAGTGGCGATCTGGATGATCCGGCCCTGGTTCATGACAGCGATGCGGTCGGCCATGGTCATGGCTTCTTCCTGGTCATGGGTGACGACCACGAAGGTGAGGCCGAGGTCCTGTTGCAGGTCCATCAGCTCGAACTGGGTTTCCTCGCGCAGCTTCTTGTCAAGCGCGCCCAGTGGCTCGTCAAGCAGCAGAACCTTCGGACGCTTGGCGATGGACCGGGCCAGTGCCACGCGCTGACGCTGGCCACCCGAGAGCTGGTGTGGCTTGCGCTGGCCGAACTGGTCGAGCTTGACCAGTTTCAGCATCGCCTGGACGCGGTCATCAATTTCGGATTTCGCCATCCCGTCCTGCTTCAAGCCGAAGGCGATGTTCTTCTCCACGCTCATGTGAGGAAACAGCGCGTAGGATTGAAACATCATGTTGACAGGTCGGCGATAGGGCGGAATGCCGGTCAGGTTTTCGCCATCAAGCATGATGTCGCCGCTCGTCGGCTGCTCAAAGCCAGCCAGCATGCGCAGCAGTGTGGACTTGCCACAGCCCGATCCACCCACCAAAGCAAAGAATTCACGATGGAAGATGTTAAGCGTCAGGTCGCTGACGGCGACAAAGTCGCCGAATTTCTTGGTGACGTTCCGGAACGAAATATAGGGTATGGCGGTCGGATCATTCCAGGGTTCAAAGCTGCGCCGGATGCTGCCAAGGGATTTCATTGTTGCCCGCCCGGTTGGTGATGATTGCACACAAAAGAAAACCCCGATCCTTTCGGACCGGGGTTGCGTCATGTCACTGGCCGGTTACGACCTTGGTCCATGTCCGGGTCAAAACCCGCTGCGTTCGCTGATCCTTGGGCGAGGTGGTGTAGAGGCTGGCAAGCGTCTCCTCGTCGGGATAGATGGCGGCGTCACCGATCACATCTTCATTGAGGAATGGCTTGGAGGCAAGGTTTCCGTTGGCGTAATAGACGTAGTTGGATGCCTTGGCCATCACCTCAGGCTTCATGATGTAATTGAGGAATTCATGCGCCTCGGCAACATTCTTGGCGTCCGCAGGGATCGCCATGTTGTCAAACCACATCAACGCACCTTCCTTGGGGATGGTATAGTCGACCGTGACGCCGGCATTGGCCTCGGCTGCGCGGTCACGAGCCTGGAGGATATCGCCCGACCAGCCGACGGCGAGACAGATATCGCCATTGGCCAGCGCATTGATGTATTCGGAGGAATGAAACTTCTTCACGCTCGGGCGGATCTTGAGCAGCAGCTCCCCGGCCTTCTCGATGTCATCGGCATTTCCGGAATCCGGATCAAGCCCGAGATAGTTGAGTGCTGCCGGCACGATCTCTTCCGACGTGTCGAGCATGTAGACGCCACAATCGGCGAGCTTTGAGATGGTGTCGGGATTGAAAACGACGTCCCAGGTGTTGAGTGGAATATCGCCAAGCCGCTCCTTCACCTTGTCGACGTTGATGCCGATGCCGGTGGTGCCCCACATGTAATTGATCGCGTGTTCGTTGCCCGGATCATATTTTTCGAGCCGTGCACTGATGGTCGGATCCATGTTGACAAGGTTGGGAAGCTTCGACTTGTCGAGCTTCTGGAAGACGCCGGCCTGGATCTGGCGGGCCAGGAAGGTTCCGGACGGTACCACGATGTCATAGCCCGTCCCGCCTGCCAGCAGCTTGGTCTCGAGCACCTCATTGGAATCAAAGACGTCATAGACAATCTTGATGCCAGTCTCGGCGGTGAATTCCTTGAGGATATCGTCGTCGATGTAATCCGACCAATTGTAGACATTGACGACGCGCTCCTGGGCGGGCGCCAACACGGTGGATGCAGCAAGAAATGTGGCTGCTGCGAAAAGGCGGGGTGTCAGGGGCATTCCTGGTCCTCTTGTTCGTATTTCGGTGTTGCGCACGCTCACGCGGTTCGTGCTGTCGCCATCAAGGCAAAAGAACCAAGATGCGGCAGATCGCCAACCCTAAGAAGGAAATCGCACTGCGACAAGCGAAAAAGCACATCAATTTCGGAGGCGCCAGGCCGCAATCATGTCGGGCGTTACTTCCTCCCGATAGCATAACGGCGCAGCACCGCCGAGCCGTGACCACGCGCTGCGCTTGCCGCATTTGCGTCCGGCCCGGTCGACATTGAAAGGGCATGGACAATTGCCTGCATAACCGGCAAGCGACGCTGAAAGAATGCGCTCAACGATGAAACTGTCATCAAACGCGACCTTCGGCGGGGCAATCGTGGTTTTCGCACGCGCCGCGCCGTCATCGGTGGACTGGTCACCGGACGCAGCGAGAAAACGCGTCGCCACGTAGCCGCGCCTGCGGGTGATCTCGTCGCGGATCTCCGACCACTCCGCGCCACGCACGACAACAGAGACGATCCGGCCTTTCTCGAACCGATCAAGCACGGCATGGGCAGATCCCGGACCGGCGCGCAACGCCACACCGCTGCCGCTGATACGGGCCAGCGCGGGTGTTGCGATGGATTGGGCCAAAGGCTGCGGTGCCGATGCGGCGGGTGCCACGGCAGACGGTGAGGCGGTCAGCGGTCGGGCGGGGACCTGGGACGTCGACGGAGGCGCTTGCTCGACCGGCGGGACGGGCTCCGGCGCTGGCTCGCCGCCCAGAAACCAGCCGGCGGCGACCATTCCCGCCGCAAACCACAAAATTGCCTTGCGCCCCATATGCCCGCCGCCCCGCACGAAAACCGGCGGTAACTATTGGCGTTGGGATGGACCAACGCCACGAACCGGGACCGTGCAGACTGCAGCCGTGGAGCGAGCGGGGTTGTTGACCCGCGCCTTCAATTCACTGGAAATCGAAGGCGGAGAGACCGGTCACCATTTCATCCAGGCCCAGCGGCCGCGTGATCGGCGGCTCCGCCCGGGCAAGGCAGCCTGATCGCTCGCAGAGGCGACAGGCCGGGCCGACAGGAATGCTCGCGCGATGGGGCGACTTGCCGCCGGTCACCGGCAGCGCCTCGCCATAGACAGTGTCTTCCCGAAAGCCGATGTCGCACCCAAGCAGGATCGCGGTGCGGCGCGGACGTTCTGAATAGGCACCTTGCGGACCTTCGAGCGTGCGGGAAACCGTCAGAAACTCCGCGCCGCCCGGCATTTCGACAGCTTCGACGATGATCTGGCCGGGCTGACCGAAAGCTGAATGGATGGACAACTTCGGGCACAGTCCGCCAAAGCGCTGCTGGGGAAAGCCCTGGGCACCGGCGCGGCGGAAGCGGTGCCCGGCGACATCGACTTCAAGCATGAAGAACGGAACCCCGAGCATGGCCGGGCGGCAGAGGGTCGTCAGGCGGTTGGCGGCCTGCTCGAAGGAAACGCCGAAGCGCGAGCGCAGCACGTCGATGTCGTAGCGGGCGCGCAGGGCGGCGGCATGGAATGCCTGGTATGGCATCATCAGCGCATGGGCGGCATAGCGAGCCATTTCGAAGCGCGCGATCCGCCGCGCCTCGTCGCTCGACAGCTTGAGGTCATTGCCAGAAGCGGCGATGGCGACGCTCATCCGGATCAGCGCAGCCTCCATCGCGACTTCGCGCAACTGGTCATGGGGCGACAGCCGCTCGGACAGGAAAAGCCGCTGGGAGTGCCGGTCATAACGACGACGCCAGTTTGGCATGGTGGCCACCGGCAGAGCCCGCACCACAATCCCGTGTTCGCTGCGGAGCCATGCCTTGAGCGCGGCCATGAGGTCGTCGCCCGGCTTCAGCAGCGCATAAAACGCTTCCGCCTCCGCCTCCAGCGCAGGGAAATGGTTGGGACGCCCGTCCAGCGTTTCGCGAACCTCGTCAATGGGCAGACGGGCTCCGGCCAAAGCCGGCGCATGGCCATCACGAGCCAAAATGCTCGAAAGGTCGCTCAGCCGTCCGGCCTGTTCGCGATAGGCTTTGTAGAGCTTGACGACCGCCGCCGCCGCATTGGGAGCGCCTTCAGCGAGTTCGACAAGTTCCTGGTCGCCCGGCAATTCGCCCGACAGCAGTGGATCGGCGAAAACCTCCCTGAGCGCCCCCAGCGTCGCCCCCGCCCCCCCCTGCAACTCATCGGCCTCGATCTTCAATGTCGACGCCATTTTCAGGATCAGCTGGACGGTGAGCGGCCGCTGATTGCGCTCGATCAGATTGAGATAGGACGGCGATATGCCCAGGGCTTCGGCCATGGCGGTCTGGGTCAACCCCTTGGCGTTGCGAATCCGCCGAATGCGCGGACCTGCGAAGATCTTCTGCTCTGCCATGGGGATCTCTTTGTCAATTTTTTACATGTCTGACGCGGCATCAGGCCAATTTCAGATTTACAATCTTGACAAATTTACAACGTCGATTTGTCAAAGGCAAGACAGCGTGACTTCATTTTAAGACTGGTATTGCTGATTTTTCTCGGAAGATAATGCAGCGCAATGTAAATCTCGTCACATCGAAGTTGGGAAAGGCGCTCCGAAAGCCCGCCCGCTCGGACTGCAAATTTCAGATCGGAGAAGACCAGTGACTGATTTTTACAACCTTGTCCCCACCGCTGCCGAAGGCCGCTTTGACGGCATTGAGCGCCCCTACCGGCCGGACGACGTCATCCGCCTGCGCGGGTCCTTGCAGATCCGCCAGACACTTGCCGAAATGGGCGCGAACCGGCTCTGGAAGCTCGTTCACGAGGACAATTATGTCAACGCGCTGGGTGCCATGTCGGGCAACCAGGCCATGCAGCAGGTTCGCGCCGGCCTGAAAGCGATCTATCTGTCGGGGTGGCAAGTCGCCGCTGATGCCAATACCGCATCGGCGATGTATCCTGACCAGTCGCTCTACCCGGCCAATGCGGCACCCGAACTCGTCAATCGGATCAACCGCACCCTGCAGCGCGCCGACCAGATCGAGACATCGGAAGGCAACGGCCTGTCGGTGGAGACCTGGTTTGCCCCCATTGTTGCCGATGCAGAAGCCGGGTTTGGCGGCCCGCTCAACGCGTTCGAGATCATGAAAGCGTTCATCGAAGCCGGCGCTGCGGGCGTCCACTTCGAGGACCAGCTGGCGTCTGAAAAGAAGTGCGGCCATCTCGGTGGCAAGGTGCTGATCCCGACGGCCGCCCATATCCGCAACCTCAACGCCGCCCGTCTGGCTGCCGACGTGATGGGAACCTCAACACTGATCGTCGCCCGCACCGATGCGGAAGCTGCCAAGCTCTTGACCTCCGACATCGACGAGCGCGACCAACCCTTCGTCGACTACGACGCAGGCCGGACCGTTGAAGGCTTCTACCAGGTCCGCAACGGGATCGAGCCCTGCATTGCCCGCGCCATCGCCTATGCGCCCAACTGCGACATGATCTGGATGGAGACCGGCAAGCCGGACCTCCAGCAGGCCCGCAAGTTCGCCGAGGCGGTGCACAAGGTCCATCCCGGCAAACTGCTGGCCTACAACTGCTCTCCGTCGTTCAACTGGAAGAAAAACCTCGACGACGCCACAATTGCCAAATTCCAGCGCGAGCTCGGTGCCATGGGCTACAAGTTCCAGTTCATCACGCTCGCCGGATTCCATCAGCTCAACTTCGGCATGTTCGAACTGGCTCGAGGCTACAAATCGCGCCAGATGTCGGCCTATTCGGAGCTGCAGGAGGCGGAATTCGCCGCCGAGGCCAACGGCTACACGGCGACCAAGCACCAGCGTGAGGTCGGAACCGGCTATTTCGACGCCGTGTCGATTGCGATCACTGGCGGCAAGTCATCGACGACCGCCATGCATGACTCCACCGAGCACGAGCAGTTCCGCCCGGCGGCCGAATAGATCCTTCGTCGCTTTCCCGGTCGACCCCGCCAAGGCGGGACGATCCCGGAAAATCATCGATAAAGCAGTCAAGACACCCACACCGAGAGGAGAACCGCCATGTCAGTCCAGACCCGCGTCAAGGAACGCGCTGAAGAACAATCATCGGCCATGACCACAGACCAGCAGGCCGCCATCCGCATGGTCGCCAACGACCTGCACCGCCTCAACCACTCGGTCATGAAGGCGGTGGATGCAGGCGTGTCGGTCGAACTCGTCCGGTCCGCCCGCCACCACGGCGGCGAAGGAAACTGGGGCGATCTTCTGATCCCGGTGATCGTGACCCAGGGCCGCTGACACAGGCTTTCGGGCAAGCGCGTTTGATGAAGACTGTTTCAGCGGATGCGGTGCCACGCCTTGTTTTTAAGCGTGGTGCGGAAAACCGTGAAGCTTTTCGGCACCATGCATGAAGACCCCGTCGCAGATCTGTTGCGGCGGCGTTTTTTTGCGTCAAGCGCGCGTCAGGGACCGACAGCCGTCGGCAGGGTGCCACTGGCCCGGGCGATCATGGGAAGGCGCATATCAGCCCACAGCTGATGAAGACGCATGGGGCGATCGCAGCGACCATCGGCTGGCGTCATTGCAAAAACCGGCTATGATGGACCATCCAAGGCAACTGATGGTGATTTATGGCATCCCGAAAAACGGCAAAACCGGCTCCGCCGAAGGCGGCAGCTCGGCCCAACCGCGCATTCCTTGAAGCAAAACGTGGTGTGAAGAGCTGGCAGGAAGCCACCGAGTGGCTGCGCGCCCGCGGGATCGAGGATATCGAGTGCATCACGCCCGATCTGTCCGGCGTTCCTCGCGGCAAGATGATGCCGACGTCGAAATTCACGTCCAACACCTCGCTGTCCCTGCCCTCGGCGGTGTTCCGGCAGACGATATCGGGGGAGTATCCCGAGGAGACCGGCGATTTCCGCTATGACCCGCTGGACGGCGACCTCAAGCTGGTGCCCGATCTGTCCACGCTCTCGGCGGTTCCGTGGGAAACAGACCCGACCGCGCAGGTGATCTGCGACATCGCCAAGACCAACGGGGACAGCGTCGGCTACACGCCGCGCAACGTGCTCAAGCACGTGCTCAAGCTCTACAATGAGATGGGCTGGAAGCCGATCGTGGCACCGGAAATCGAGTTCTACCTCGTCGCCCAGCATGAGGACCCGGACTATCCGCTGAACCCGCCGAAAGGGCGTTCAGGCCGGACGATCACCGGTGGCCAGGCCTATTCCATCGCCGGCGTCAACGAATTCGACGAACTCATCGACGACATCTATGACTTCTCGGAAAAGCAGGGACTGGAAATCGACACACTCATTCACGAAGAGGGACCGGCGCAGCTCGAGATCAACCTCCGGCATGGCGATCCGATCGAGCTCGCCGACCAGGTGTTCCTGTTCAAGCGGACCATCCGCGAGGCGGCGCTCAAGCACGGTATGTTCGCCACCTTCATGGCCAAGCCGATGCAGAACGAGGCCGGGTCAGCGATGCACATCCACCAGTCGATCGTGGATGCCAAGACCGGCAAGAACGTGTTCTCCAACCCCGACGGAAGCGCGTCGCCGGCCTTCTTCCACTTCATCGGCGGCATGCAGCATTTCGTCCCGCGGGCGCTGGTGATGATGGCGCCCTATGTCAATTCCTATCGTCGGCTGACACCGGACATGTCCTGCCCGGTCAACAATGCCTGGGGCTACGACAACCGCACCACCGCCTTCCGTGTGCCGCATTCGGAACCGGTGGCGCGCCGTGTCGAGAACCGGCTGCCCTCGTCGGATGCCAATCCCTATCTGGCGCTGGCGGCCTCGCTGGCCTGCGGCTGGCTCGGCATGGTCAACCAGATCGTGCCGGGCGACCCGTCCGACAAATCGGTCAACGAAGGCTCGATCGAGCTGCCGCGCGGGCTGCTCGAAGCCGTATCGCTCCTGGAAAGCGAGCCGGATTTTGCTCGCGTCTTCGGTTCGGAATTCGTCAGCACCTATGCCGGGGTGAAGCGTGGCGAATTTGAGACCTTCATGCGGGTGATCAGTCCCTGGGAACGCGAGTTCCTGCTGCTGAACGTCTGACAGGGCGCAAACAATGACATATCAAAGTCCCATATCGCCCGGTCTCTCATTCTACGAGGCGACCTTGACCGAGCGCCCAGTCTATCCGCGCCTTCAAGGCGATGGAGAAGCCGATGTGATTGTGATTGGTGGCGGCTTCACGGGTTTGCAAGCGGCCTATCATCTGTCTGCGGCCGGCCGGCGGGTGATCCTGTTTGACGGCGCTCGCTTCGGCGACGGCGCATCAGGGCGCAACGGTGGCCAACTGGGCACTGGACAGCGCTCGACCGTTGAGGAACTGGAAGCCGATTTCGGTTTTACGACCACGGCCCGGCTGTTTGGCGTCGCCGAACGGGCCAAGGCGCATCTCCACGCCTTTGCGGCCGCGCATGGCATTGATGCCGATTTTCGCCCGGGACAGATTTCAGCGGCGCACAAACGCGCCTATGTGAAAGACTACCGTGACCACGCCAAGGTGATGGCGGACCGCTACGGCTATCCGCACATACGCTTTCTGGACCGCGACGCGCTTGCCGCCAAGCTCGGCTCCAGCCGTTACCATGGCGGGACCATCGACACCGGCACCGGGCATATCAACCCGCTCAAGTATCTGGTGGGGCTTGCGCGCGCCGCCGCAGAGGCCGGGGCATCGCTCCATGAGAACACCCGGGCCAAACGTATCGAAAGCGAGAACGGAAGCGTCCGGGTCACCACTGATGCGGGCGTGATCCGGGCTCGTCATGCGCTGGTCGCCTGCAACGCCCATATCGCCGGACTGGAGCCGGTGACCGCCGCCCATGTGATGCCGATCGGCTCCTTCATTGGCGCGACCGTGCCGCTGCCACCGGAGTCCAGGGTGATTCCGGGGGGCGAGTCGGTCGATGATTCGCGGTTTGTGGTGCGCTATTTCCGCAAAAGTGCCGACGGACGACTGCTGTTTGGCGGCCGAGAGGCCTATACCTCGGACAATCCCAAGGACATTTCCACCCATATTCGCCGCCAGATCGCCGAACTCTATCCCAATCTCGCAGATATCGAGATCACCCATGCCTGGGGCGGTTCGGTCGGCATCACGATGCCCCGGCGTCCGTTCGTGCGCGAAGTCATGCCGAACGTGACTTCAATCGGCGGTTATTCCGGCCACGGCGTGATGCTGGCGAACTTCTGCGGGAAGCTCTATGCCGATTTGCTGACCGGTGGCTCGGAAGACCTGGAAGCCATGCGATCCCTCAACATTCCGGCGTTTCCGGGCGGCACCCGCTTCCGGGCGCCGCTGCTGTTTCTCGGGCTCACCTGGTTTTCCCTGCGAGACCGGCTCTGAAATCCTCGGCGTGGGGACCGGAGGCGCTTTTAAACGGGATCTGCAAGCGGTTCCCACGTGCATTCGGAAGCCCGAGGACTGGCTTTTTTAAATCGATTAGATTATGGTTCGGAACCCGATTCAGGACAGGACATTCCCATGAGCAGCCAGATCATCCCGGTCGATCCGTTCGATTATGTCGTCTTTGGCGGCACCGGCGACCTTGCAGAGCGTAAGCTCCTGCCTGCGCTTTATCACCGCCAGATCGCCGGCCAGTTGAGTGATCCGACCCGGATCATCGGTGCCTCGCGCGCGGAGATGGACCATGACGGCTACCGCGAGTTTGCCCGCACCGCGCTCGCAGACCATCTCAAGAAAGGTGAACTCGTCGACGAGGAACTCGATCGATTCCTTGACCGCCTGTTCTATGTTTCGGTCGACGCCAAGTCAGACAGAGGCTGGGACAACCTCAAAGACCTGCTGGCGGAAGGAACCGGGCGCATCCGCGCTTTCTATCTCGCGGTTGGACCGGCGCTGTTTGGAGAGATATCCGAACGCATCCGCAATCACGGTCTGATCACAAACCAGACCCGGATCGTGGTCGAGAAACCGATCGGGCGTGATCTGGAATCGGCGCGCACGCTCAACAACACCATCGGTTCGGTGTTTGCCGAAGACCAGATCTTCCGTATTGACCATTACCTTGGCAAGGAGACCGTGCAGAACCTGATGGCGCTGCGGTTTGCCAACGCCATGTACGAACCGCTGTGGAACTCGGCCCATATCGACCATGTGCAGATCACGGTGGCTGAATCGGTGGGGCTGGAAGGCCGTGCAGGCTACTATGATCAGGCAGGCGCATTGCGCGACATGATCCAGAACCATCTCGTCCAGCTTCTCTGCCTTGTCGCCATGGAAGCGCCCGCCTCGATGGATGCCGAAGCGGTCCGCGACGAGAAGCTGAAGGTGTTGCGCTCGCTCAAGCCGATCAACGCCGCCAATTCGAACCAGATGACCGTGCGCGGCCAGTACAAGGCTGGTGCGTCGGCAGGCGGTGCGGTCAAGGGCTACCTGGAGGAACTCGAAGGCGGTGTGTCAAACATCGAGACTTTCGTCGCCATCAAGGCGGAAATCGCCAATTGGCGCTGGGCAGGCGTTCCGTTCTATCTCAGAACCGGCAAGCGGCTGAGCGAGCGGATGAGCGAGATCGTGGTTGCCTTCAAGCCGATCCCGCACTCGATCTTTGATGCATCGGCCGGGCGGGTGATCGCCAACCAACTCGTCATGCGACTGCAGCCCAATGAAGGCGTCAAGCAGTGGATGATGATCAAGGATCCTGGTCCGGGCGGAATGCGGCTGAGGCACGTGCCGCTTGACATGACATTTGCCGACAAGTTCGAGGTCCGCAATCCGGATGCCTATGAACGGCTGCTTCTGGACGTGATCCGCTCCAACCAGACCCTCTTCATGCGCCGTGACGAAGTGGAGGCCGCCTGGGCCTGGGTCGATCCGATCCTGAAGGCATGGACTGAGAACAGCCAGCAGGTGCAGCCCTACACGGCCGGGACCTGGGGACCGAGCCAGGCGATCGCACTGATCGAACGCGACGGCAGGACCTGGCATGAAAGCGAGTGACCTTCCCCTTCCGGCAATCCTCACCCGCAGCTTTTCCACAGGCGGCGAACTTGCCGCTGCCCTTGCTTCCGATGTCGCAGCATCACTCGCCTGCGCCATGGCTGCACGTGGCAGAGCCACGCTTGCGGTCTCGGGCGGATCAACGCCCAAGGCGTTCTTTGCGTCGCTCTCCGAAGCCGACATCGACTGGTCGAGCGTCACCATCACGCTGGTCGACGAACGCGCCGTGCCGCCCGATCACGCGCGCTCCAATCACCGGCTGGTGGCGTCGATCCTGCTTGCGAACAATGCCCGCGCAGCCCTGTTCGTTCCTCTATGGAGCGAAGGTCCTGCGGGCAACGCCCTCGTCGCCCGCGCCGAGGCTGCCCTGTCCACCCTGCCCCGACCGCTCGATGTGGTCGTCCTGGGGATGGGTCTGGATGGCCATACGGCCTCCTTCTTCCCTGGTGGTTCAAACCTCGTCGCAGCCCTCAACCCGGACAGCCCGGCCGCCGTCACCTCCATGGAGGCTCAGGACGCAGGCGAACCGCGGCTGACGCTGACGGTGCCGCGCCTGATCGAGGCCGGTCTTCTCGTCTTGCATATCGAAGGGGTGGAAAAACAGCGCGTGCTCGATTTGGCGCTGCAGCCCGGACCAGAGTCCGACCTGCCGATCCGCGCCGTGTTGCGCGGCGCGCCAAAACCCGTCACCGTCTACTGGGCGCCCTGACCATCAACCGGGCCCTTCCGGTCCAAGAGCCAGAGTGAGGTACCACCATGTCCGTCGATTCTCGAATAGCAACCGTGACACGCAGGATCATCGAGCGCTCGCGCCCGACCCGGGAAACCTATCTCGCCGGGGTGCGCCGGGCCGTGGCCAACGGGCCCTTCCGGTCCAAGCTTTCCTGCGGCAACATCGCCCATGGTTTTGCGGCCTGCGGCGTCACCGACAAAGCCAATCTGGCCGCCGACATCGTCCCCAACATCGGCATCATCACCGCCTACAACGACATGCTGTCGGCGCACCAGCCCTTCGAGGCCTATCCGGAGCAGATCCGGCGCGTGGCGCGCGAAGCCGGTGGCGTTGCACAAGTGGCCGGCGGCGTGCCTGCGATGTGCGACGGGGTCACCCAGGGTCAGACGGGCATGGAGCTGTCGCTGTTCTCGCGCGACGTCATCGCGCTGGCGGCGGCGGTGGGGTTGTCGCACAACATGTTCGATGCTGCCATCTATCTCGGAGTCTGCGACAAGATCGTGCCGGGTCTGTTCATCGGAGCGCTGACCTTTGGCCACCTGCCGACCATCTTCGTCCCCGCCGGTCCGATGACCACTGGCCTGCCGAACGACGAGAAGGCGCGGATCCGCCAGCTCTATGCCGAAGGGAAAGTCAGCCGCGAGGTTCTGCTCGACACCGAATCCAAGTCCTATCACGGACCCGGCACCTGCACCTTCTACGGGACCGCCAATTCCAACCAGATGCTCATGGAGATCATGGGGCTGCATTTGCCCGGCGCTACTTTCATCAATCCCGGCACGCCGCTCCGGGACGCGCTGACGGCGGAGTCGACCCGCCGGGCCCTCGCCATCACGGCGCTCGGCAACGAATTCACGCCAGTGGGCGAAATGATCGATGAACGGTCCATAGTCAATGGCGTGGTCGGACTGCACGCCACGGGCGGGTCAACCAATCACACCATGCATCTGGTGGCCATGGCGCGGGCTGCGGGAGTGGTGCTGACATGGGAAGACATCTCCGATCTGTCGGATGCGGTGCCTCTTGTCGCACGTATCTATCCCAACGGCCTGGCGGACGTGAACCATTTCCACGCCGCCGGCGGCATGGGCTATCTCATCGGACAACTGCTCGACAACGGCCTCGTTCATGAAGACGTCCGCACCGTTTGCGGCAAAGGGCTGAGCGCCTATGCGGTGGACGCCAAGCTTGATGCGGCCGGTGCCGTCATCCGCCAACCCGCCTCGCGGATCAGCGCCGATACAAAGGTGCTGGCACCGGTCTCCAACCCCTTCCAGCCCACCGGTGGGCTCAAGATGCTCAACGGCAATCTCGGCAAGGCCGTCATCAAGATCTCCGCGGTGAAAGCCGACCGGCACGTGATCGAGGCACCTGCACGCATCTTTCACGACCAGGACGAGATGCAAGCAGCATTCAAGGCCGGCACCCTGACCGGCGATTTCGTCGCCGTGATCCGGTTTCAGGGTCCGAAGGCCAACGGCATGCCGGAATTGCACAAGCTCACACCTTCGCTGGGCGTGCTTCAGGACCGGGGTCAACGGATTGCACTCGTCACCGATGGGCGCATGTCGGGTGCCTCGGGCAAGGTGCCTGCCGCCATCCATGTGACGCCGGAGGCCAAGGACGGCGGACCGATCGCGCGCATCCGCGAGGGTGACATGATCCGCCTTGATGCGGTTGCCGGGACGCTCGAAGTGCTGGTCGATGCGGCCGAATTGGCCGCGCGCGAGCCGGTCATGATCGACCTGTCGCACTATGAAAGCGGCATCGGGCGCGAACTGTTTGACCGTTTCAGGGCGGTGGTAGGCCCGGCCGACCAAGGTGCGAGCGTGTTCTTCTGAGACGCAGCGAGGACCTCTGCCGACCGTCATCACCGGTGCTTCCGGCCGTCACCTTCGCATCGCAGAGCTCGTCCCGCTCAGCTCTGGTAGTTTCTGCCGTCCGCGTTGAAGAGATGATACTTCGACCGGTCGGCGGTAAAGCGGATGGTCTGGCCGCGCGCGACCGGCTGGTTGCCGGGCAGCTTGGCGATGATCGGTTCGTCCTTGGTCAGCCCCTCGATATAGAGAAGCGTGACCTCGCCGAGCGCCTCGACCAGGGCGACCTCGCCTTCGAAGAGAAAATCGTCGCCGGTTGTCACCATCATGTCCTCGGGCCGGATACCGAAGGATGCGGTTGCGCCGCGGTCGGCGTCGGGCACCGCGATCCCGGTGTCGACCGACTTGCCGCCGGGAAGCGTGACAACGCCGCGCGGACCGCCCGACTGAACGGTGGCATCGAGGATGTTCATGGCAGGAGAGCCGATGAACCGGGCGACGAACATGTTGGCCGGGCGGGCGTAGAGCTCCATCGGCGGACCGACCTGTTCGATGTAGCCGCCTGACAGCACGACGATGCGGTCGGCCAGCGTCATGGCCTCGACCTGGTCGTGTGTGACATAGATCATGGTCGTGTCGGGCATGGATTCCGACAGCCTGGCGATCTCGATGCGGGTGGCCACGCGCAGCGCCGCATCGAGGTTGGACAGCGGCTCGTCGAAGAGGAACACCTTGGGATTTCGGCAGATCGCGCGCCCGATGGCGACGCGCTGGCGCTGGCCGCCCGACAGCGCCTTGGGCAGGCGGTCGAGATACAAGGTCAGCTGCAGCTTTTCAGCCGCCGCTCGAACACGGCGGTCGATCTCCTGCTGGGTTTCCTTCGCGATCCGCATTCCGAAGGCCATGTTGTCATAGACCGTCATGTGCGGATAAAGCGCATAAGACTGGAACACCATGGCGATGCCGCGCTTGGAAGGTGGCACATCATTGACCAGCATCCCGTCGATGTGGAGCGTGCCGCCGGAAATGTCCTCCAGACCCGCGATCATCCTGAGCAAGGTCGACTTGCCGCAGCCGGACGGCCCGACGAAGACGATGAACTCGCCTTGCTTGATCTCGAGATTGACCTCGTGGATGACGGCGACCGCGCCATAGGATTTGGAGATGTCCTTGAGGACCAGGCCAGACATGTCTACCTTCCTTTCATTCGTCTCTTCGGGTCACCCGAGCCGGCCAAAAAAGGCATCATAAGGTGGGAAATCGATCGTGTTTTCCTTGAGCATGCCCGAGAAACCGTGTCCGTCCAGGGGTGACAACGCTCCCACGGGCACCGGAATGGACTGGTCACAGTCTGACAGATTGAAGGCGCAGAACAGCGTCTCGTTGCCATACCGTCGCACGAAAGTGAGCACTGCCAGATCGTCGCCGACAAATTCCAGTTCGCCCTTGGAGAGCGCCGGATGCGCCCTGCGGAAGGCAAGCAGCCGACGGTAATGATTGAGCATCGAGGCGGTCATCTTCTCCTGCACATCGACCGCCAGATGGCGGTGCTCGGGCGGGATCGGCAGCCAGGGCTCACCGGTTGTGAAATCGGCCTGCTGGCCGGTCTCCGACCAGACCATGGGGGTGCGGCACCCATCGCGCCCCTTGAAGTCCGGCCAGAACTGGATGCCGTAGGGATCGCGCAGATCCTCATAGGCGAGGTCGGCTTCCGTCAGTCCCAGTTCTTCGCCCTGATAGAGGCAGACTGATCCCCTCAGCGACAGGATCAACCCGGCTGTCAGGCGCAGGAACCGGTCTGTGTCGGCCACTTTGCTGCCCCAGCGGGTGGCATGGCGGACCACGTCATGATTGGAAAAAGCCCAACAGACCCAGCCTTCGGGCGCAGCCACCATGAAATCGGAGATGACCTTGTGGGCGCGCGGTGCGGTCATCAGGTCGGACGCCAGAAAGTCGAAGGCGTAGCACATGTGCATCTTGTCGCCGCCGGAGGTGTAGTCGGCAACGATCTGCAGACCGATCTGGGCATCGCCCACCTCTCCCACGGCGGCAATGGCCGGGTACTTGTCGCAAAGCGCGCGGAAGCGGCGCAGGAACGCCAGATTTTCGGGCCGGTTCTTGTCGTAAAGGTGAAGCTGGTGGTTGTAGGGATTGACTGCCGGCGCGATGGAATCGTTGCGCAGTTCCGGCGCAAGCGGCGGGTTGTCGCGCAGCTGCTTGTCGCAGAAATAGAAATTGACGGTGTCGAGCCGGAAGCCGTCCACACCGCGGTCGAGCCAGAACCGAACCACATCCAGAAGCGCGTCCTGGACCTCCATGGAATGGAAATCGAGATCTGGCTGGGAGGAAAGGAAATTGTGCATGTAGTATTGCTGGCGCGTGGGATCCCAGCCCCAGGCCGAGCCGCCGAAGATCGACAGCCAGTTGTTGGGCGGCGTGCCGTCTGGTTTTGCGTCCGCCCAGACGAACCAGTCCGCCTTCGGATTTGTTCGATTCTTGCGACTTTCGACAAACCAGGGGTGCTGGTCGGACGTGTGCGAGATGACGAGATCGATCATCACGCGGATGCCATGCCGGTGCGCCTCGCTGACCAGATAATCGAAATCGCCGAGCGAACCGAACATCGGATCGACGTTGGTGTAGTCGGCAACATCGTAGCCGAAGTCCTTCATGGGGGAGGTGAAGAACGGCGAGACCCAGACCGCATCGACGCCGAGTGCTGCGACGTAGCCCAGCCGCTCGCCGATGCCGCGCAGATCACCGATACCGTCGCCGCTGGTATCCTGGTAGGAGCGCGGATAGATCTGATAGATCACTGCCCCGCGCCACCAGTCGCGCTCAGGTGCGAGTTCGGAGGACGAGGCGGAGACGGAAACGGGCATTGCGACGGTCATGAAACGGGCGATCCTATTTTACCGAGCCTGCGAGCAGGCCTCGGACGAGATACTTCTGCATGGCGAAGAAGACAATCAGCGGCACGGCAATGGAGACGAAAGCGGAACTGGCAAGGATTTCCCAGTCGCCGCCGCGCGAGCCCATGAGGTTGACCAGATTGCCGGTCAGCACCTGTTGATCATTTGACGTGCCCAGGAAAACCAGCGCCACCAGAAGGTCGTTCCAGGTCCAGAGGAACTGGAAGATGGCGAAGGAGGCGAGCGCGGGGAAGGACAGCGGCAGGATGATTTTCATGAAGATCTGGAATTCGGTGGCACCATCGACACGGGCATTCTCGATGATGTCCTTGGGCAACCCGACCATATAGTTGCGCAGCAGATAAATGGCGAGCGGCAGACCGAAGCCGGTATGGGCAAGCCAGATGCCGAGGTACCCCTTGCCGATGCCGATCCAGTTGTGGAACTGCAAAAGCGGGATGAGCGCAAGCTGCAAGGGGACCACCAGCAGGCCGACGACTGCGGCCACGAGCAGCGCGCGGCCGGGAAAGCGCATCCAGGCCAAGGCATAGGCGGCAAAAGCAGCCACCAGGATAGGAATGATGGTGGCCGGGATGGACACTGTCAGCGTGTTGAGGAAGGCCTGACCGATGGACTGGCCGGCGAGCGGGCTGAACAGCACAGTGCGGTAGTTGTCGAGCGAGAACTCGGGCGGAATGACGGCGGTCGCGAAGACGCGCGGAAGGCGCTTGTCGGAGAAAGAATCCGGTGCCGTCAGCGCGAAACTGCCATCAACCATGACGGTCAGCTTCATGCCGTCCGACAGATCCGCCGTCTGGCCCGCCTCATAGGCTTGCGTTGCCTGGGAGGACGTGCCCCAAAGGGTTACATTGCTGCCATCAACGCCGAAGAGATTGCCCGCGATCGTGAAGCCGCCGTCCGTCTCGACCTCGTCGCCCGAAATCCTTATCGGCGGGACCCGGGTCTCCTGGGTCCCCAGCGCCTGCCACCACCCCGAATTCGAAATCTGGTCGCCGGTCCGGAAGGACGAAACGAGAAGCCCGAATGTCGGCATGACCCAGAGCAGCACGAGACACAGCGTGCTGATGTGAACGGCCCAGGTGAGACCTGACTTTCGCCCGGAAATGAGACTCATGGCAATTCTCTCCAATGGCCTTTCTCAGATGGCCTTTTCTCAGCGCATTTCCTTGCGGGCGTTGTAGACGTTCCAGACCAGGATCGGCATGACAAGAAGCATGATGACCATCGCGGAAGCCGAGCCGACACCCGTGTCAAAGGCTCGGAAGAACTTGTCGTACATATAGTTGGCCAGAACCTGGGTCTCCCATTGGCCATTGGTCATGGCGAGGACGATGTCGAAAACCTTCAATACAACGATGGTGATCGTCGTCCAGACCACAACGATGGTTCCCATGATCTGCGGCATCTTGATCTTGAAGAAGACCTGGAAGGGGTTGGCACCGTCGAGGACAGCTGCTTCGATGGTTTCCTCCGGAATGCCGCGCAAGGCTGCGGAGAGAATGACCATGGCGAAACCGGCCTGGATCCAGATCAGCACCGCCATCAGGAAGAAACTGTTCCAGAACGGGATGGTCAGCCAGGTCATCGGCTGGTCGCCTCCGAACCAGAGATAAATGGCATTGAGGATGCCGATCTGCTCCTGGCCTGCAGGACGGGCGTCGTAGATGAGCTTCCAGATCACCGAAGCGCCCACGAAGGAAATCGCCATTGGCATGAATATCAGCGACTTGGCGACGTTGCCCCAGCCGATGCGGTCGGTGAGCTGGGCGGTGAGCAGGCCGAAAGCGGTGGAAGCAGCCGGTACGAACAGCAGCCAGAGAATGTTGTTGCCGATCGATTCCCAGAATTTGTCTTCCGACATCATCTGCGCGTAATTGGCAAAGCCGACGAAGGTGCCGTCATCATGAAGCGAGAGCAGGAATGTCGCCACGACCGGATAGGCAAGATAGAGGCCGAGAGCGACGAGAGCCGGAAACAGGAACAGCCACGGCCTGACCATGTTGGCGCGGTTGATGTTGCGCCCCGCCCGGGGCCCGCTCGCCGGAAAGATGACTGTGTCGAGAATGAAATTGGAAAGCCAGAAATAGCCGATACAGCCTCCGACCCCGACGACAATGGTGACGACCGCCTGCAAAGCCGGATTCATGGCCCAGTCCTCTCTCGTGGCGGCCTTGACCGCGGCCAGCGGGCGTGCGAGCCCGCAACTTGCCGGGGCCCGCGGGCTCACCGGCCCGCACGGCCGGCGGCTTCGTCTCAGATTCAGGCACCGGTCACTTTGGCCAGGACGACTGGATCGTGCTTGCCACATCCTCGGCCGACTTGCCGCCGACATAGTCGACCATGCCGGTCCAGAACGTCCCCGCACCCACCGCGCCAGGCATCAGGTCGGAGCCATCGAAGCGGAAGGTGGTCGCGTTGAGCAGGATTTCGCCCTGCTTCTTGAGTGGCCCACTGCCGTAGGTCTCGGGGTTGGCCGACTTTAGCGGCGTGAGGAAGCCGGACTGCGCCATCCAGATCTCATGGGCGATGGGGGTCTTCAGGAACTCGATGAAGGTGCGGGCGGCGGGGCTGTCCTTGGTCAGCATGACCAGAGTGCCTGCGCCGAGAACCGGCTTGCCAAGATCCTTGCTTGCGTAAGCCGGCATGTAGAAGAAATCGGCGTCGACGCCAAGCTCTGTTCCTTCCGGGAAGAAGGAGGGAATGAAGGACGCCTGGTGATGCATGTAACACTGCGGTGGCGAGGAAAACAGACCCTTCGGGCTGTCGCGGAAGTCCGTCGAGGCAACTGTGCCCGCGCCGCCTGAAACAAACTTGTCGTTCTTGGCAAACCAGCCGAACTCCTCGATGGCAGCAATGACGACCGGATCGTTGAACGGGATCTCGTTGCTCACCCACTTGTCATAGACGTCGGCGGGCTGGGTCCTCAGCATCATGTCTTCGACCCAGTCGGTGGCAGGCCAGCCGGTAGCGCCGCCTGATCCGAGGCCGATGCACCAAGGGGTGCCGCCGTCGGCCGCGATCTTTTCGGTCAGCGCCTTCAGGTCTTCCATGGTTTCGGGCACTGCGTAGCCCGCGTCCTCGAAGTTATCCGGCGAATACCAGACAAGCGACTTCACGTCGATCTTGTAGGGAAATGCGTAGAGCGCCTTGGTGCCGTCCTTGCCTTTGTAGCTGCCGAGATCGACCCAGGATTGGCCGGCCGCATAGTTTTCGAGAAGCCACGACTGCGTCTCGTCGCCGAGCGGGGCGAGAAGGCCCTTGGAGGCGAGATCGCCGATCAGGCCGGGCTGGGGGAGAACAGCGACGTTGGGGGGGCTGCCGGCCTGCGAGTCGATGACGATCTGCTGCTCGTAATTCTCCGAAGACGAATAGTTGACCGCAATGCCGGTGGCATCGGTGAAATAGGCCAGAACGCTCTCGACCAGAACCTGATCTTCGCCGCGCCAGGGGCCGAACATCGTGATGGTTTCGCCCGGCATCTGGTTGGCGGCCTTGAACGCCTCATAGCTTGCCCAGTTGAAGGCACCCTCGCCCGGCTTGAATTTCAGTTCAGCCGCCGCAGGCCCCGCCATCAACGCGGCCGCAGCCACACCGATCAAGAATATCTTCTTCATTGACTATCTCCTCCCGGTCGATTTCAGACCATAGCAACAGGACCAGGGCTCAGCCTGGGCCAACGCTCGATTTCTCAAAGCGCTTTGGCTTCCTCCAAAGGATGACCGGACGGCCCCAGAGTCAAGATAGAAAACACGTCACGATCCGAAACAGGGGAATAATGCTGCGATGCACACTAGTTTTGCAGTGCAAAATGAGAATTATTTTCTTTTTAGTGAGACGTTTTTCAGGTTTAAGTCGTTCGCCCAGCCATGTGGCATAGTCCAATTGTATGGGTTTCTCCAAAGCGCTTTGAAATGATCGGGGCTGTTGTCGTGAATTTGAAAGAGCTGTCCAAGCTGCTCAATCTGTCGCAAACGACGATTTCGCGCGCGCTCAACGGCTATCCGGAGGTCAACGAGGTGACCCGACAGCGGGTTCTCAACGCTGCCAAGGCCACCGGGTATCGACCCAACATTGCGGCCCAGAGACTTGCTACCGGACGGACCAATTCCATCGGCATGGTGATGCCGATCGGGGCGGATCGCGACACGGATCTGCATTTCGCCGAATTCCTCGCCGGCATGGCCGAAGTCGCCATATCCCAGGATGTTCAACTTATCGTTCATCCAAGCCGGCCCGACGATGAGGAAGCGACGTTCCGGCGGCTGGCCGCCGGGCGGAGCGTCGATGCGGTCTATCTGTCCTATATCCGGCGCGGCGACACGCGCATCGATCTGCTCAAGTCGCTGTCGCTGCCCTTCGTCGTGCATGGCCGATCGCTGGATGGACCTCACGACTATCCGCTGCTCGATATCGACAACGCGGGCGCGTTCGTGGATGCGACACGGCTCCTGATCCAGCTTGGCCACCGCCGCATTGCCTTGCTCAACGGACCGGACAACCTTGCCTTCGCCATCAGCCGCCACGAAGGCATGGTCGGCGCTTTGAGTAAGTATGCGCTAACGCCTGATCCGGACCTCCTGCAACATTCGCCGATGACCGAGGAAAACGGGTATCGCGGCATGATGCGCTTTCTCGACCTGGCCGAGCCGCCCACAGCGCTGCTGTGCTCTTCGATGGTGTTGGCGCTGGGTGCCGTGCGCGCCATCAATCAGCGTCGCCTCACCATCGGCGAGGATATCTCGATCATCGCCCATGACGACGTGTTTCCCTACCTGAAGCCCGAGAACTTCTCCACGCCGCTGACGACCACGCGCTCCTCGATCCGGGCTGCCGGCGTGCGGATCGCCGAACGCCTGATTGGCGAAGTGGCGGGCCTGAGGGCGGAGCCGCAGCAGGAAATCTGGAAGGCCGAACTCATCGTGCGCGCCTCCACCGGCCCGGCCCGGAAGGCGCCCAAACCGGGCGGCAGCCGCCCGGCCGAAGCAGCGGAGTAAGCGATACCGCCGGCCAGAGACCTGTCAGAAGGTGGGTGTCGGCAATCCAGCCGCCCGACTGGCTGCGATGACGGTATTGGCCATCAGCATGGCGATGGTCATGGGACCCACACCGCCGGGAACCGGCGTGATGACGGCTGCCCGTTGCGCGCATTCGGCAAAGGCCACGTCGCCCACAAGCCGGAACTTGCCCTCGCCGCGTTCCGGGGCCTCGATCCGGTTGATGCCAACGTCGATGACGGTCGCACCAGGCTTGACCCAATCGGCCTTGACCATTTCGGGCCGACCGACAGCTGCAACCAGGATATCGGCCCGGGCGCAAATTCCGGCGAGATCGCGCGTGCGCGAATGAGCGACAGTCACGGTGGCGTTTGCCGCCAGCAGAAGTGCTGCCATCGGTTTGCCGAAAAGGTTCGAACGTCCGATGACCACCGCATCAAGACCCGACAGGTCCGGGCCGTGGGTCTGGCGCACGAACAGCATCGCGCCCGCGGGAGTGCAGGAAACGAGCCCGCCCGCCAGGTCTCCGGTCATGAGCTTGCCGGCATTGACCACGGTCAATCCATCGACATCCTTTTCCGGCCGGATCGACTGGATGACCGTCTCCGAATCAAGATGCGCTGGCAGCGGAAGCTGGACGAGAATGCCGTGGATGGCCGGGTCGCCATTGAGTGACGCCACCAGCGCCATCAGGTCGGCCTGACTGGTGTCCTGCGCCAGGGTGTGCTGGACCGAGGCGAAGCCGCATTCCTTGGCCATCCGGCTCTTGGAGGCGACATAGACCTGGGAGGCCGGATCGTTGCCGACAATGACCACCGCAAGGCCCGGTCGGGGGCCCATTTCCGCAAGAAGCCGGCCGCTTGCAGCCTTCACCTCCTCAATGACGCCGGATGCCACAACTTTTCCGTCGATCACCTTCGCCATGCTGTTCCCTCCGCCTGACCAAGGCCCTTCCAATGCATGTCGCGCACAAATGGATTCATGTGTGCGATAACGTACATGCAGTCATTCAATGTTTTACAGTGGCATTCACGCATCCCATTGGATGCGCAAAGGCCGCTGTAGCCGAGAAAGTCCACCCACAGGTGGTCCTTCTGCGTCCTTCTGTGTCAAAATCGTTGGCAGGTAAACCCTGTTGCACTCAGACGCGACGACGGCGGGCGTCGGAGGCGATGCGGTCACGCAGCCGCTGCATGTCACGACGGATATCCTCAATCGACGGATCCTGAGGCAACGGCGCGTAAGCCGCCAGATCGGGATGCCGCAACGTGGCGGGCGTTGGCCAGGGGGTGCTGGCAGGCGGCGCGGGGTCGTATCCGTAAACGGGGGGGACGGGTGCGCCCGCCCAGTTCGAAGGCGCAGACCCGTAGCCGGGCACCCCATAAGGTGGCTCGGGGGAAGGATGCGGCTGCCGGCGGACCGTATGAGGATCGGCCTGAGCCGGATAGGCCTGAACCGGATAAGGCTGAACCGGATAAGGCTGAGCCGGATAGGCCTGAACCGGATAAGGCTGAACCGGATGAGGCTGGGTACCAAAAGCGCGAGCGGCTGACCAGGCGTCCTGATGGCGGTCCTGTGCCCACCGCTCTGCCAGCTCTTCTGTCTGCCGCAACTCGGCTTCGGCACGGGCAAGTTCGGCCTGGCGCTGCGCGGCATCGGCACGCGCCGTCTGCAAGGCGCGAAGGTCGTCTGCCTGGCGCAACTCGGCTTCAGCCCGGGCAATCAGGCTTTGGCGTTCGGCTTCAGCGCGCCAGCCGACCAATTCTTCGGCAGAGTGGCGGACATCCTCGCCCGGTCGACGGCTGACATTCATGGCAAAATGGCGGGCTTCTGCGTCGCTGAGAACGCGTTGGGCCGCCACTTCGGCTTCGGCCCGCAGGCGCGCCTGAAAGACGCGGACCGTGTCCTCGGTCTTTTTCCGTTCAGCATCGATGCGGCGCTCGAGGTCGGCCTTGTCCGATTCCGCCTGACGGGTCTGTTCGACCTTGAACGCAAGGGTTTGATTGGCGCGGAATTCGATTTCAGCCCGGGCCTGCTCGGCTGCCGCCAACAGGGCCTCAGCCCGGATGAGCGCTGCATCCGCTTCGTTGATGTCATGGTCCTGGCGAAGGTCGGCATCCGAACCTGGCTCATCGTCGAGCATGCGACGACGGGCTCCTGACGGGGTTGGGCCGCCATTGATCGGCCCCGGACCAGAACCCGGACCTGAACCCGGACCTGAACCGGGCGCGATCGGCCAGGAAAGGCCCGGCGTCGGCTGAAGCCGGGCCTGTCCGGAGGCCGAAGTGTACCCCCGCACGCTCTCGACAGCGCCTGCCGCCAGGGCGAAGACGAACCCCAAAAGCGCGCCGCCGACCGCACCGCCGATGGCGGTAATCTTGCGCGACGGACCGAACGGTTCAAGCGGCGGTTCAGCGTTCGAGATCACCCGGATGTTGCGGCTGGGCAGGTTGCCGCGTTCGCTGGTTTCGAGCGAACGACGCAGGAAGGCGTCGTAGATCTCGCGGGTCGCGGTCGCCTTGCGCTCAAGCTCGCGAAGGGTCACGAATTCGACCGATTTGTCGAGCGACTGGTTCTTGGCCACCGCCATCTGGCTTGCCAGGTCCTGCTCGGTCTCGATGGCGCGCTGCAGTTCGGTCTGGGAGGAAGCGACGATGCGACGGAGTTCGTTGCGGATCTCGTCACGGATGGCCTGGAGCGAGGATTGGGCGGCGATGAACTGCGGATGGCGCGGACCGAAGCGGGTCGACAGCGAATCCGCGTTGGCCTTCGTCTGGGAAAATTGCCGACGCAGATCCGACAGTGTCGAGGACAGCAACTCCTCGGGGAAGGCGCCGGAAATGACCGTATCCAGATCTGCGCTTGCCAGATTTTCGGCCTTGACCTTGATGTTGACCTTGGCCGCGCGGGCGCTGGCAAGCTGGTCACTCAAGGCGAGGATAGGTCGGTCGCCGATGAATTCGCCGGCGACGCCGACGATATCGTTTTCAGCCTTGAAGCGTTCGACCTCCCGTTCGTCGGCGTCAAGATCGGCCCGCAGCGCATTGATGCGTCCGTCGATAAATTCAGAGGTTCGCTCCATCAGCCCGGACTCGGCGCGGCCTTCAGAAGAGAGATAGGTCTCAACCACCTTGTTGGCGAGCAGCGCCGACTTGTCGGGGTCGCGGGTCTTGACCCCGACATTGATCACGAAAGTCCGGGCGTCGCGGGAAACTGTCAGCGAATCGCGCAGTCCGTTCAACGCCTTCTGGGCAGAGTCGGACTCCCCGTCATTTCCCCGGAAAAGCTGACCGATCAAGGCAATCGCCGCAGACAGGCCACCGCTCGACAGCGACCCGTTGAATTCCGGATCCTTGCTGAGGTTCAGGTTGGCGACCACGTCTTCCAGAACGCTGTTGGAGCGCAGGATTTCCACCTGAGTGTCGGTGATGGCGATCATCGCCTCGGTCGACAACATCTGGCTGCGCGAATCGTTTGCCGTCACCTGAATCTCGCGCGGATCGATGAACAGCCGGTTCTCGGCATAATAGGTGTGGGGGGTGGACAGCGCCATCAGCACGCCCACGCCAGCACCGATGGCGGTGGTGACCCCGATGAAGTAGCGAAACCGGTAGATGGCACCGATCAGGATCGAGGGATCGAGGAGCGGCCGCGCGACCTCGTCCTGCCAGCCGGGTTGGGCCGGATACCAGGACCCCCCATGGGGTCCAAGGCTCACCGGTGCAGCCATCAGCGGCGGCGGCGAGGGTTGCTCACGTGCCTGCGCGGGCTCATGTGGTGGCGTCTGCGGCTCTGTCGTCAAGAACCGGCTCTCAGGGGCAAGCGACGTCCCCATGTCCGCCGGTTTTGCAGCGGCGCGATCGGAATTGCCCATCTTGCCCACCAGTTCAGCCACGCGGGCGCCAAGCGAGGACCGGGAGGGGGCGCGGACAGCGGGGGGCGGCGGATCTGTCCTGGCCGGTTCGGATACAGTCGGAACCAGGCCGGTCGACAGGCGCGGCCCACGGCGGCGGGGAGGCGATGCCTGATCGGCGGCGCCGTCGGGCACAAGGTTCGGAAAATCCCGGGCCGAGCCGACAGCGTGGTCGAGCAACGACCCGCGCGCGCCCCGCTTCGTCCGGTCTTTGTCGGATTCCCACATGTCGCTGAACGCCGCCCTTCGCCAAATCGCAGTGCTGTTAACGCAAGCTATAAATTCATGGGAAACAAAACGTTAATTTTGTCCGGCCAGAGCAGATAAAGTTAAGAATTGATTGCCGCAGAGCCGCTTGGCTTCAAGGACCTGACGCAATTGGTGCCATCCTGCCCGTCCTGAACCCGGAATTAACCCGCCGCATCCTAACTGGAAGACGGCCGATCCCGACACACCGGGGCCAATGGCCACGACAGACATGGCGGCGAGGACAATGATCGGGCGACTGAAACCATTGGGACGGGAACACAAGGATGCGATCCGCGCCTATCTGTCGATGATTGGCGGATCGGCGGGTCGGCTCGTCATTTCGCTCGTCTATTTCATCGCCGTCGCAAATACCCTGTCAATCAGTGATTTCGGCCTTTTCGCCACTGCATCGGCCTGCGGCATCATGCTGTCGCGGCTGCTCGCGTTCGGCTTCGTGTCGCCGCTTTACCGGATCGCCACTGTCAAGACCCGCCTTCTGGGCACCTACACAGCCGGTTTCCTGGCGGGCCTCCTCGCGTCACTGCCGGTTATCGCGATCGCTGCCTGGGGAACTTATCTCGCCATCTTCGCCGGACAGGCCACAGTCCTCACGTTTGTGCTGATCATGGTGGCGGAGATCCTGTGCTGGCGGATCATGGAGATCGTGGTCATCGTCTGCTACGGCGTCAACCGCTTCGGTGCGGGTTCGGCGCTGGTGGTTGTGGCCACGTCGCTCAAGGCTGTGGCGGCGCTGGTCTTTGCCTGGCTCGGTGACCCCTCGCTCGGTGCCTGGGCCTGGTGCTATCTCGCAGCCAACAGCACGGCTGCCATCGTGGCCGTCGTCTTCTACTACCCGCGTGTCCGGCTGCGCTTCAAGCCCGCACTCTACCTGCGGCGCTGGGTCGACGCCGTCTCGGTGGCGGGTGCGGAAGTCGTGTTCTATGTCCAGTCCGAGCTCGACAAGGTGCTGGTGCTCGGCTTCGGCGGACCGGAAACCGCCGGCATCTACGCCATGATCATGCGGCTAGTCGATCTCACCGCGCTGCCGGTCCGATCATTCCTCACCCTTCTGACCCAACGGCTGATGCGCTCGTCCGACATGCTTCAATCGGTGAAGACCCGCGCACTGCTAGAAGCCGTCGTCATCGGCGTGTCGACGGCGGGTTTGCTCGCCATGGCGCTCGTCCTCGCGATTTTCCCGATGGCGCTCGGAAACAATGTGGCCCAGGCCGCCCCTCTTTTGATCCTGGTGCTGCTGGTGCCTGCCTTCCGCAACATGATCGAGTACCATTCCGAACTGCTTTATGCGACGGGACGGACCGTCGTGCGGTCGCTGGTTCTGGTGTCGCTGGCGGGCATGAAGGCGCTGCTGCTGGTCTTCCTGCTCACCCGCCAGGCCGAGGTCGAGGTCTGGGTCGAACTCCTCAACCTGTTGTTCTTCGTGCTTTATGTGCAGTCGGGCCTGCTCACCTACATGGCGCTTGGCCGCACGGCGAGAAAGCCGGTCTGAGAGTGGCGGTCAGGACGGAGTGACGGCGGAGGTCAGACGGCGGATTTCGGAGATCGGGTGATTGATGAAGGACTGGATGCCGACCGCGATCTGCCAGGGCGCAAGATCGGCCATGAAGGCCTGCAGGCCTTCGCGGGTCTCGGGATAGGTCTCGCGAAACCAGAGCAAGTGGCAAAGGGAGGCCGGGGATGGCTGATGCCCCCTTCCTCCAAGCACCTCGTCGGTGAAACGGCCATAGATCGAACATTCCGAGATTGCCCGGGAGGCGACAACCGCCCGCACCCAATGATGGCCGCTGACCGTCTCGATATGGTCAAGAAGCGCGCGTGCGGTGTCCGTGCGCCACGCCACGAACGGATTTATGTAATCTTGGGCGGGCTCCACCTGTTCCGGCAGACCGTTGAGACGGCCGGCATGGGCGAGCCAACTGCGGTGATCGGTCATCGCCGGTGTGACGCCGCCGTCAATCCGGAAGAAGGTCATGTCTCCGTTCTTCCATAGCGAGGCCGGATCGAAGCGGCGAACAATCACCACGTCGGAATCCAGCGACAACAGCATGTCGGCATCCACATGCCGCGCCATCGCCAGTCGGCGGATCTGCTGCGCATGCCAGCCGCGCAGGGGCAGCGAAAACGGGCTCACCCAGAGACGGCGGCGGCCGAAATTGGTCGGATCGGGCATCGCCCGCAGCCAGAAGGGAAACAGGTCTGCCTCGCTGACCACCGTGCGGCGGGTCCCTTGCAGGCTGGAAAACAGCGCCACGTCGCGGCGCTCGACCATCAGGTAGTGATGCCAGTCGCCATCCACCAGCCGGTCCATGCTTTCGCAGAGCAAGCGGCAGCGGTCGAAGTCGCCGGCGTAGGAGGCAGTCATGAACGCTGTCTTCATCGTGTGGCCTGGCCCATCGCGGTGGCGTTTTAGGCGGCGAAGCGCTGCTTTCGACTTTCGCCGGCGAGCTTGTAGCAAAGGACGTTAAAGAGAAACACCGGATTGCCGATGATGTAGCGACGCCAGAGCCGCCCGGGTTCCAGAATCAGCCGGTAGACCCATTCGAGCCGGAGGTCACGGACCATCTTGGGCGCACGCGGAACGTGGCCGGAGACAAAGTCGAACAGCGCACCCACGCCAAACACAAGCTTTCCGTGTCCAGGTCCGATGTGATCGTTGATCCAGACTTCCTGGGCCGGGCTGCCCAAGGCGACGAGAGTGATGTCGGGTGCCACCGCTTCGAGCCGGGCAAGCACATCGCTGGATTGGCCAAGGTCAAAATATCCGTCGGCCACGGCATGGAAACTGTGCCACGGCGTTGCGACGGCAAAGCACTCGACCGCCTTTGCAAGCACGTCGGCCCGTGCACCGATCAGAGCGATGCGGAGTGGCCGGGTGACATGGACCAGCAGCGCGGGCACCAGATCGGTTCCGTTCAGATTGGCGGGGAAGGCCGCGCCATAAAGCGCCTTTGAGGCGATGTCGACGCCGACGCCGTCAGGCAGGACCTCAGAACGGGCGAGACCGAGGCGGTAGGCCGGGTTGCGCACGGCCAGATTGGCGTTGTTGGCGTTCAGGAAGTTGATGATACGCGGCGGCCGGTCGGCTCCAAGCGTCAAGGTCAATTCGTCGAGCGCTTCGGTCCAACCCAAAACCTTGACACGAATACCGAGGATATCGCGTTCGTTGCTGGTTTCCATCATACGCATAACAATTCCGACCGCTCCACGAACCGCGTCCCACGTCAGGATACCGCATGTTATCCTCTTGTTAACATTTTCATCCGGTTGATGCATGCGAGAACCAGAAACGCAGTTAAATCGCGCGTTCAGATTTCATTAACCAGTCCTGGCCAGATGCCCGAGACCTTTTGCGAGCGCGCTGACCAGGCCGTGAAGCTGCATCGCATGGAAGCTGCGGCCATCGCAGTCGAGGTGTTCCCCCGCACGCGACTGTTCAACGAGCCTGACGACCGCCTGAGCAAAGGCGTCGGCCCGGTCCGCCGTGACGCAATTGGCCGGAATGGCTGAAATTCCGCGAAGCGCATTGGTGGTGGCGACAGCCGGCAAGCCCAATTCGAAGGTCTCGATGGTCTTGAGCTGGACGCCGGTTCCAACCCGGGAGGCGAGCGGAACAACCCGGCAAGTGCGCACGAAATCCCGGGCGTCGACCACGCGTCCCACAATATCGACATTGCCCGGCACGTCACGCGCATCGGTGCCCAGATCTCCGGCAATTGCGATGGTGAAATCGGCAGGCAAAAGCGGCACCACCTCCGTGAGAAACCAGTCAAGCCCGGCTCGGTTGGCCGCCCAGGTCCAGGATCCGATCAGACCCACGTCGTAACGAAAGCGGCGTGGCGCAAGTCCGGGCGGCGGCGTGACAGAGGTGACAAGCGGCAGGGTCGACGAGCGCTCGCCGAAGGCCACACCGAGTTCCTCGCGGTCGGCATCAGCCAGCGCGAAAACATGATGGGCCTTGCGGCAGAGATCTCGCTCCACGCGCAGCAGCAAACGGGCCTCGCGGCGAAACAGAAAGCGCTCGACGGCGGACTGAGCCATCTCCGCGTTCTCGCGGGCGGAACGCGATTCCACGTTGTGGGCAACGAAGACGAAGGGGTAGCCTTCGAAGATCTCCAGGAAAGCTGCAGGAAGCTGGACTGAATTGAGCACCAGCGCATCAAAGGGGGAGAAGCCGCTGAGCGCCGCCCGGATGTCGGAGACCGATGCGGCATGCATCTTGGCGACGGAGACCGGTTCACCGTTGAAAACCGCATCCTTGAGCCACAGAAGCTTCCTGAGCCTGCCGACCCGCGCATTGGTGACTTGCAGCGTCCCCAGAAGCCGCGTCGTTTCCGGATCAGCCGGCTCAGCACCCGGCTGCAGGAAGCCCAGTACGGAGACCTTGTGTCCGGCCAGCCGCAGCCCGTCAACGATCGCTCGGTTGGCGATATCGTAGCCGGATTTCGGTGCGGCGACCGGGACAAGGGAGGAGACGAAGACGAGGTGCATGAATGATCCGCTGATGTGTCGCACGTTCATACCCGATGCAGCTGAAACCCCGGTTAAACCGGTGGGTCAAAATGCGACGGCTGATTTCAGTCAATCTTCAGACTCCTGTGGTCTGATGAGAGGTGCGACATATCGACGGCGGACCATGGCTGTGACCGATTTCCTGATTTCCGAGCATTTCCGTTCACCAGGCCTCGACGCCCGGACGATCCGGCTGGTCGTCAGCCTGCCGACCTTCCGCAGGCCCGATCATCTGAGAGCGACGCTCGCATCGCTGGAGGCCCAGGATATCGCGGTTCCCTTTGCCGTCATCATCATGGAAAACGATGCCGACGGGCTCGACGGGGCGCGGGCGGCTGCGGACTGGCTTCTGACCTCGCACATTCCCGGGATGGTGATCGTGGCCCATGCCCGCGGCAACTGTCACGCCTACAATGCCGGTTGGGAGACTGCGCTCACCGCCTTCCCCGCTTTCGAGCGCCTGGCTGTGATCGATGACGACGAGGTGGCTGCGACCACCTGGCTCACCCATCTCTGGGCAACTGCGGACGTCATGGAAACTGACTTCGTTGGCGGCCCCCAGCTTCCGGTTTTCTCTGATCCGAGGCTCGATTCCTGGCGCCGCCACCCGGTCTTCACGCCGCATTACAGCGTCACTGGTCCGGTGCCGATCCTTTACTCCTCAGGCAATGTGATGATCGCCCGGCGGGTGCTGGAGACGATGCCGCGGCCGTTCCTTGACCCAAGCTTCAATTTTATCGGTGGCGGCGACAGCGATTTCTACCGGCGCAGCCGGGAGCGGGGATTTTCCTTCGCCTGGTGTGCGCAAGCACCGGTTCTTGAGACCGTCCCGGCCCGTCGGGCGGAATTTTCCTGGCTCAATGCCCGAAGCCTGCGCAACGGCGCGATTTCGGCCATCATCGAGAAGCGCCAGCATCCCGGTTTGAGCGGACGGCTGCGCACCATCGCCAAGTCGGTGCTGCTTTTTGCCGCCGCACCGCTGCGCGGCCTGCGGCTCGGTCTTCAGACCGGCTCGGCGGTGATCGGGCTCTATCATTTGCAGGTTGCGCTGGGCCGGCTGATGGCGGAAGTCGGACTGGTCAACGAACAGTACCGCAACCCGGAAGCCAATTGAAATCGAGCATGCGGGTCAGTGTGCGGGAGCCGCTTCAGGCGTGGCCAAAGCCGGCACCTCCGGTTGGGCAGGTCCCTGGCCGATCGGCGCACCCGCTTTCATGGTGAAATTGCCCGAACGCATGTTGGAGCGAATCTCGTCCTTGGACAGGAAGTCGATCTGCTCGACGATGACCTCCTTGAAGGCGTCATCGCCCAAACGCGTGTTGAGGGCGGCAAGCACATTCTTCCGGAAACCGTCGAGATCGAATTTTTCGATGTTGGGGAAATCGATGAGTCGATTGCCGACCAGTTCTGAATAGAGCACGTCCGTCACCAGTTCCGGGACCGGAACGAGCGACGCGGCCAGCTTCTTGGGATCGACGGTGTAGGACAGGCGCGTCAGGAAATAGCCATGCACGACGCCCTTGCTGATCACCGGGATGGAGGTAATTTCGCCGCGGAGCTTTTCGACACCCGCATTGGGATCGGAGGTCACTTCGGCGGGTGTGTCCTTCCTGGTCGCCATCTCGATCGACAAGAAGACCGCCCCAAGCGCCACGACGCAGACCCAGATGCCGGTGACAATGAGCTTGATCATGCGAAATCATAGCCCATGAATTCATCCATGGAATAGGTGCCGTCTGCGTCCGCCGCCTGCGCAGCCTTCTTGAGCAAGTCCGCCACCTCACGCACTGCGTCCATATGCGCCTTGACCTTGATGCTGTTGACGGCGAGCTTTTCGCGAATACCCGTGAGCTGGCGGGCGTGGGGCTCGCCGAGCCCGGCGATGCCCGCATCGCGAAACAGCATCGTCATTTCATAGAGGCATCGGCTCTTGAGCGTGTTGGAGCGCGTCAGATCGAAATCCAGGTCGCGGCCGATGCTGGCGTTCTCAAGATCGAGGATCTCGTCAAGCCGACCGAGGATCGTCCGGATTCTCAGATCAACGGGTGCTGTGTCAGCTCCAGGCCTCATGCGGGATTCTGCCCCGCGTCGGATTTGGCGGAGCTGAAGCCGCCGAGATCCCCGAGGATCATCATCTGCATTTCGTTGACCAGGTTGGCGGCGCGGTTGACGGCATCCACTGCCAGATCCTCGGGCGATACGCGGTTCTGGTTCTGCTGGTCGTACATGCGTTCGGCAATCCCGATGCCACCGCCCATGGCAAGCACGCCGCCGATCTGCTCGGCCATCATGCCCTTCCAGATTTCACCCGCCGTTCCCTTGCCAAACATTTCCTCGTTGTCGGACGGAAGCATCGACTGGACGAAGTTCTGAAGCACCATGCCCTCGAATTTGCGATAGGCTTCCGGCACCTCTGCCTTGAGAGGGCTCGCCGCGAGCCGATCGCGCAAATCCGAGAGGGTGACCGGTGCGGCGGATGCGAGTTCGGCACCGAAAGCCGGCGTTGCCGCAGCCTTTGAGGCCTTGCGCGATGCAGCGACCTCCAGAGCGGCTTCGGCTTTGGCCGCCATGGCCGGATCGGCGGCGCGGACCACGTCCAGGATCAGGTCGGATGAAACAGTGATCGCCAAGATTGTGTCCCCTGGAGCCGGATTGAGATGACATTTACAGCGCGGCGCGTCTTTTCAGACGCGTGAAGGACGCTGTACAGCTTTTAGTGAATGCATATGCGTTTCGTTCAATCGAATCCGCTTGAACGCGACATGCATCAAAGCAATTCCAGCGAAACTGGCACCGCTTTCGCGTCCGGAATTGCGTCAAGACAAGACGTCAGAGCTATTCCGGCGATTCTGACAACGCCGGAATAGCTTTAGTGTCCCAGATGAAGCTTACGCTGGGCTTTCGTCGGAATGGCGGACTGCGATGGCCGCATCCAGAAGGTCGAGCAGGCTCTCATCGCTGGCTGCCCGCTCTTCGGCCTCTGCCGCCTTTGAGGCGCTTTTGTCCAACCGGTCGGCCTTGGTCTTCTCGCTCAGAACCCGCCGCTCCTGCAAAACCTGGACGCTGGAGAGCTGACGTTCGCGCTGGTCGAGCGTCCCGAAGCGGCTTGCATAAACGGCCGCCATGCCGCGGTGAACCGGGTGCAGCGAGCCCACGGCGTCGACAAGGGCGCCGCGCGTGTCTTCGACCGCCGCCCGCTCGCCGATGGTATGGGCGAGTTCGTTTTCGGCCATCCGCTCCATCTGGCGCTGGACGCGCACAAGGCGTGCAAGCTTGGCGGCCCGGCTTTCGGCCATGTCACTCAACTCCCGTGAAAAGCCGGTCGAAGGAGGAAAAGAAGATCGAGAAGAAGTCATGCGCGCCGAAATAGAACAGCGCGATGCCGCCATACAGGATGAACGGAATGGAGATGAAGTAGACCGGGATCTGCGGTGCGAGCTTGTTGATCATGCCGATGGCCAGGTTGAACACGAGGCCGTAGATGAGGAAAGGACTAGCGAGTTGCAGCATGATCACGAAAGTGCTGGCGAGCGTGTCGGTGAGTGTCATCAGCGCCATGCGCGGTTCAAAGCCTGCGCCAACCGGCATGAATTCATAGGACCGGACCAGCGAATGAATGACCAGATGATGGAAATCGGTCATGAACAGGATCAGCAGGCCGGTCAGGGTGATGAGCGAGGTGAGCTGGCCTTCCTGTTCGGCTTCATCGATTGCAAAACCCGGTGAGGTGTTGAAGCCGATGGCCATGGAGATGGCGGTGCCGGCGAACTGCAACCCGAGCACGATGTAGCGGGCGATGAGGCCGATCGTCACACCGATGAGCGTTTCGGCGCCGATCAGAAAGAGGTAGTCCCGCGTCCCGCCCTGCAGTTTCGGGTAAAGACTTTCCCAGAGGATGGGCATGAGCGCCATGGACAGCGCCACCGCGACGAAAAGGCGGACCTGGAGCGGAACCCGGAAACTGCCGAAGCCCGGCAGCACCATCAGGCAGCCGCCGATCCGGCAGAAAGTTGCGAAAAGCACCAGGATCGTGCCTTCGGGATCCTCGATCATCCAATCGAGCCGAGGATCTTGATCTCGATGCCTTTGGCGATTTCCACATGGGAAAGGACGGGAAGCGTGGCGAAGATGCGCTCGACGATCATGCGCACATAAGGCCGGGCGTCCGGCGCGGTCACCAACACAAAGGGAACGCCCTTGTCCATGTGGCCGCGGATGACCTTGGTGGCGTCGTCGGTAAACTCCTCGAGCTGACGGGGGTCGATGTCGAACTCGATGATCTCGCCCTTCGGGTCGCGCTTCAAAGACTGGTGAAACGCCATGTCCCAGCGATTGCCCAGGCGCAACACGTTGAGAACGCCGTTGCGGGCGATATCGCCGCACAGTTGCTGGGACATGCGGACACGGACGTGCTCGACGATCTGTTCGGTCTTGCGCACATGGGGCGCAAGTTCAGCCACCGCCTCCAGGATGAGGTGCAGGTTGCGGATCGAGACCCGCTCGGCCAGGAGCAGCTTGAGCACGGCCTGGAACCCGGAATAGGACATGTGGGAGGTGCAGATTTCGTCGGCGAGTTTGCGATATTCGGTGTCGAGGCGGTCGATGAGCACCTTCATGTCCTTGTAAGACAGAAGCTGCGGAAGGTTGTTGCGGATCACCTCGCTCAAATGGGTGAGTACCACGGAAACGTTGTCGATGGGCTGGAAGCCTTCGCGCTTGAGGTCCTCGGAGAAGTTCTCCGGCATCGACATGGCAGGCAGTCCGAAGGCCGGCTCGCGCAACTCATCACCCGGAATGGAGGGCCGCCGGGCGCCGCTCGTCACCACCATGACCTCGCCCACACGCAACTCGTTGGCGGCGATGGTGGTGCCGTGAATGCGAATCTGGTAGGATTTGTCCTTGATGCTGATGTCGTCGGTGACCTTGATCTCGGGCACCACGAAGCCGTACTGGGTGGCGAATTTCTTGCGCATCTTGGAGACGCGGAAGGCCAGCTCTTCATGGCTTCCAAGCAGACGGTTGGCTACCTGCTTGCCCAGAACCAACTCGATCTCGGCGGTCCTGAGGATCGACTTGACCGAATCCTTCTCCTTGTCCTTCTCGTCCTGCTGGGTCCGGTGGATCGCTTGCGCCTCGGCGCGCGATTTGGCGTCACGCTGGCGCGGGATCGCCCAGCTCGCAAAGGCCATCGCACCCCCGAGGGCGAAAAAGGGCAGGAACGGCAGACCTGGCATGACCGCCAACAGCAAAAGCAGACCCGAGGAGGCGAAAAGCGCCCGAGGATAGCCGCCCAACTGATCAATGACGGCTTCGTCGGTGGAGCCGACCTGACCGCCGCGCGAGACCAGCAGACCGGCTGCGAGCGAGACGATGAGCGCGGGGATTTGGGAAACAAGACCATCGCCCACAGACAGCCGGACGAAGACGTCGGCAGCTTCGCCGATCGGCATGTCGTGGCGGGCATAGCCGATGATAATGCCGCCGAATACGTTGATGGCTGTGATCAGCAGGCCCGCGATGGCATCGCCGCGGACGAATTTGGAAGCCCCGTCCATGGAGCCGAAGAAGGAGCTTTCCTGCTCGAGTTCCTTGCGCCGTTCGCGCGCCTGCTTCTCGTCGATGAGGCCTGAGGACAGGTCGGCATCAATGGCCATCTGCTTGCCGGGAATGGAATCGAGTGTGAAGCGGGCACCCACTTCGGCAATCCGGGTCGCGCCTTTGGTGATGACGATGAAATTGACCGTCACCAGGATCAGGAACACGATAAGGCCGATGACGAAATCGCCCGACATGACAATCTGCGAAAAGCCGCCGATGACATGGCCGGCCGCCTCTACCCCCAGATGGCCTTCAGAAAGGATCACCCGCGTGGTTGCTATGTTGAGCGCCAGGCGCAGCATCGTGGAGATGAGAAGGATGGTGGGGAAGGAGGAGAAGTCGAGCGGGCGCCTGATCCACAACGCCACCATCAGGATCAGGATCGAAAACGCGATGGAGACGGCAAGTCCGATGTCGATCAGGAACGGTGGGATCGGCAGGAACAGAATCGAGAGAATCATCATGATTCCCAACGCGAATCCAAGATCCTTGCCGAACAAGGCGGGCTTTGGAGGAGCCAGCAGAGGGGTTTCGACCATGATCAGTGCGCTCCTGGCGAGCTTGCCCGGACTTCATGCCCGTGCGATCTCGACGCCGCAGACTAGGCAGCCAAGCTTGCGCGAGGATGGCAGTGACGCGCCGAGCTCAGAATCCGCTTTCAATCCGCTGGAAGACCACATTGGTAAACCCATTGATCTGCGCGCCGACGAAGGGCGCCGACACGGCGACGGTGATCAGGATCGCCACGATCTTCGGCACGAAGGTCAGTGTCATTTCCTGCACCTGGGTCAACGCCTGGACGAAGGCGATGCCGACGCCCACCGTCATGGCCACCAACACCGCCGGCCCTGAGGCGATCAGCACGGTCCAGATTGCAGCCTGGACGATGTCGAGAGCATCTGCTTCGTTCATCTCACTATCCTATCGTGACACCGGAGGTGACGGCAACCGATTTTCCGTTCTCGAGAATGGCGGTGACGCCATCGGATGTAATCTTGACCTGATCGATAACGCCGGTGATGAACCCGTCCGCACTGGTGATGGTGCGGCCAATGATCGATCCCGCCTGCGACAGGTTGGAAGATTGCAGCAGCATTTCCAGACGCTTGTTTGTCTGTATGGTCTGTTCGACCTGGGAGAAGGTCGCCAACTGCGCAATCTGGTCGGTGGAATCCATCGGTTCGGTGGGGTCCTGATTCTTCAGCTGGGCAACGAGCAGCGTCAGGAAGGTGTTGTAGTCAAGACCGGTCTTCTTGGCGGCAGCATCGGCGGCTGAAGCGCCGGATGCGGCGGTGTTGGAAACGGCGCTTATGACCATGGCGCAAGCTCCTTTCTGATCTGTTCGATGGTGGCGGGCGGCATGGAGGCCGATGACAGGATCTGTTCCTCGATCGGATAGAGTGCGCGGATCGCCTTGAGCGCCTCGAAAGCCTTGCCTTGCGTGACCATGCCGTCAATGTGCTTGAGTTCGGTGAGAACCTCGTCGTTGCGGAAGCAGGTCAGCAGCATCACGACGGACTTGCGGAACATGGCCATGGACTGATCAGCGCCTTCCGGATTGATCAGCATCATCTGCACGATGAAATAGAGCTGGCGCAACGGTGTGGTGGCCTGCTCAGGCTGCAGGACGTGGTTTTCCAGAAGAAAGGTCACGTCGTTGAGAAACTCCAGCGCCACCTTCCGGTCGACCCTGAGCACCGCGCCGTTGACGAAGATCCGTTCGCCCGCCTTCAGCGAAATCCGCAAGGAGCTTTTCATTTCAGGCCATCCCTGATGATGGTGGAGATGTCGATGATGCCTCGGAAATTGGTCGACTGCCGCAGCCGGATCTTGTCGGCTTCCTTGAGAATCCATATCCCTATGGAGATGAGATTGGCCTTGAGCTCGTCGTTGAGCTGGTTCTCCGGCGACGCAAGATCCTCGACAAAGCGCACCCAGAGCCGGTTGACGAAATAAACTGCCTCAACGGCCTCCCGGGATTCAACCCCCTTGGCATCGGCGAGCCTGAGCAGGTTGAGCGAATGGTTGATGGCCTCGCGTTCTCTTTCGCGGGCTTCAGCGACGCCGTCTTCCTGAATATCGGCATATGAGAACTGGTACATTCAGACATCCTTCATGTTTGTCCAATGGCCCGGAAAACCGGGGACTTTTCGGCTAGAGATAGTTGATGAGGCTCAACTGCTGAATCCGGGCGGTCAATGTGTAGGATGTCTCCACTTGCGCAAGCAGGGAGTTCATCCGGGTGGAGGCTTCATACGCATCGACGCCTTCCAGGTCGCCGACGTAGAGCTTGACGATCTTGATCTGGGCCGCGAGCGCCACATCGGCCTTGCGGACCCGATCTTCGGAGACGCCGAGCTTGCTGCGTTCGTTGTCGATGCCGGTCACTGCTTCGCCGGAATACTGGATGGCGCGCGCATTGATCAACGCGCGGACTTCGCTCGTGACCGGCGAGCCCAGAAGTTCGAGCCCGACAACGGCTGCCAGCGCCAGCTTGCGCATGCCGGCCGCATTGGCATTGGTGGACGTCTCCACGAGCGTGTTGGAATTGATGCGACCCATGATGTTGGTGTCGGATGCCGAGGACCAGTCCGTCGTCCAGTTCGCTCCAAGAAAGGCCGGCTCGAGCGTGTTGTCGAGAAAATCCTCCATCTGCGCCGACGTGATGCCGCTGGCTGCAGGGTTGGTCTGGCTGAAGCCGAAATGGCCAAGATACAGCGCGTCGAAGGCAAGTTTGGGCGGGGAGCCCGCCGCGAGGTAGTTGGAGACCGGCTTGACGTCGGTGTTCACGCCGGCAAACAGGTATTCTCCGTTGGATGAGGTGTTGACGGCTGCGGTGAAAGCATCGAGCGAGGCCCGAACCTCGTTTTTGGCCGTGCCTATGCGCAGCGCGTCGTCGGCGCCATTGACCGAAATGAAGGCCTGAAGCAGGCTTTGGGCGCTCTCCGCCATCAGGTCCATCGCCGCCTGGGACGCCGACAGGCGCTGGGTGACGAGCGCATTGTTGTCGATGATCGATTCGAGCCGGGCGACGTCGCGGTTGAGTGAAACACTGCGGCCCGAGCTTGCGCCCAGCGAAATGCCGATGTCGGCGTGGCGACCAGTCACCACTTCCTTTTGCAGTTCCTGCACTTCGGATTGGCTGCGCTGAATGGTCAGGCGCATGGCGGTCTGGATGGCGAGGGAGGAGACGAAGCTTGTTTTCATCCGCTTATCTCACCGCCGCCAGCAATTCCTGCAACATCTGGTCGACGGCGGAAATGAGCCGCGCCGAGGCCTTGTAGGACTGCTCGAGTTGCAGAAGAATCGACATTTCCTCGTCCAGCGAGACGCCTGTGGCATTGGAATAGGCCTCTATCGTGCGGAAGCGGTAGGCTTCGCGCGTTTCGGCTGCCGATGACGCCTCGGAGCGGTTGAGCTCCAGCCAGCCGATGGATTGGGCAGCAAAGGAGGAAAGGCTTCCCGAGGCGCCCAGGCGGGCCGTCGCGTCGAAGGTCTGGGGTGCCTCGATGGCTGAAACATAGCCATCGAGAAGTGCCGAAAAGCTCGCCGCACCGGCCGGGTTGGCCACGTAAGCCGCCCCGTTTATGCCGCCGTCCCGCAGCAGGCGCGGATCGCCACCCTGGGAAAGGATCAACGCTGAATTGAGGGAGATGGTGGCAGAAATCCCCGGCACGATGACGCCCGCAGCCGGAACGATGCCGCCCGACCAGGTGAACAGGCCCGGCATGTCGGGCAGCGCGGGAACGGCGGATCGGTCCTTCTCGGCGAAGGTGGTAACGAGCACCCGGGCGATTTCGTCGAGCTGGCGCTGCATGTCGGGCGCATAGACGTCGCGCACCTGCACAAGCGCCTGCAGCGATCCGGTCGCCGTGGTCGTGGCACCCTCGCCCGCCTGGAGTGGGACGCCATCGATGTAGATCTGGTTGCCGGTGATCGCTGCGGAAAACCCGCCGGAGGCGACGAAGGAAACCTCCCGCGGGACGGTTTCAAACAGAGTTGCCCCGCTGGTTGTGTAAAGTGCGATGTCGTTGCCGGTGCGGGTGACCGTGCTGACGCCGATGATCGAAGAAATCTGGCGCAGCAGCCCGTCGCGCTCATCAAGTTCGGTGCTGACATCCTGGCCAGCCTTGGTTCCTGCGACAATGGCGGAGTTGGCGACCCGGAACCGCGACAGGATCTCGTTAAGGCTGTCGACCTGTTCCTTGATCTTGCGGTCGGATTCATAGCGCACATTCTGCACGCCCGCTGAGGCGCTGCGCAGTCCGGCGGCAACCAGGTTGGCGTCAGCCAGCGTCGTCTCTGCAAGCGTTGCTTCACCCGGCTTGGCGGCAAATGTCGCCATGGTGTCGCGCATGTTGGCAATCAGCGTGGCCGGAGATGTCTCGTAATCGTTGCCGCCATAGATGTCCTTGAGCCGGCTCAGACCGTCGAGCAGTGTCTGCTGCCCACTGGCGCTTGCGGTACCGGTGATGCTCTGGCGGAAGAGCACCTGGTCCTGAGCCCGCTGGATCGAAACGACCTGGGCGCCACTGAGCGATGTGGCAAGGGCGGCGCTTCTCCGGTTGTAATCGGGGTTAGAGGAATTGGTGATGTTGCGCGACACAAGGCTGGTCTGTGTCGCGGTGTTCGACAAAGACGCCTGGGCTGATTGTATCGCGGCTGACAATGACATGTGCAGGCCTTCTTAACCCCCGGAGCGGGCGCCTATCTCTTGAGGTTGACGAGAACGTCCATCAGATCGGATCCGGTCTGGAACACCTTGGAATTGGCGGTGTAACTGCGCTGGGATTCAATCATGTTTGTCAGCTCCTCGGCGATGTCGACGTTGGAGCTTTCGAGCGCACCCGATACAATTGTTCCGAAATTGGTGGATCCGGCAAATCCGGTGGTGATGACGCCGGAGTCCACGCCCGGAGCAAAGACGTTGCCGGGCAGCGGTCTGAGATTGTCGGGGCTTTGCACATCTGCAAGCGCGATGCGGTACATCGGGTCAAGCTTGCCGTTTTCGTACTGGGCGTAGACGGTGCCGTCTGCGGACACTTCCACGCGCGTGACGGCGCTCGGCGCACTGCCGTTGACGGACGCGTTCTGGACGGTGAACTGGTAGCTGAGCTGCGTCATGTCCTCAAGACCCACGGTCATGGCAGCACCGCCGGGAACCGCGAAGGCGATATCGGTCGAGCTTGCGATGGCCAGTTTGCCGTTGGTCGGATTGAATTCAAGCGTGGTCGTGGCGAGCGCCGGAGACGAATAGGGGAACGAAACGCCCGGCGTTGCGTCAGCGCGGTTGTAGACCGCCACCTCCCATTCGTTGGCCGCCGTCTTCGTATAGTAGAAATCGAGCAGCACCTCCTTGCCGAGGTTGTCATAGACGACGAGTGAGCTTTTCGAGGTGTAAGCCGATCCGGCAGCGTTGGTCGACGGCAGGTTCGCCGGCGCGACGATGGCTGCTTCCGAGTTCAAGTTGGCGTTGAAGGTGCCTTCCGTGGAGGCGACCGCTGTCAGCCCGCCGGACTTGACGCTGACCGGCTGCAGGCCGTCAAAGCCGTTGACCACGGGTGCCGGCTCACCGGTTCCGTAGCTGTAGCCCATCAGGGTGAAGCCGGCCGAGTTGACCAGGAAGCCGTTGGCATCGGGCACGAAGGAGCCAGCGCGCGTCAGGAACTGGTTGCCGCTGGTGTCGTTGACAATGAAGAAGCCCTTGCCGTTGAGGGCAAGGTCAGTATTGGACGAGGTGAATTCGAGTGCGCCCTGCTCGCTGATGGCGTAGCGCACGCCGGTTGTCACACCGCCAGAATTGTAGACGCCGGGCGAATTGGGCAGAATGAGAGAGGAAAATTCGCTCGTGGCCTTCTTGTAGCCGGTGGTTGTCGAATTGGCGATGTTGTCGGAGACAACTCCCAGCCGGTTGGCCTGGGCATTCATGCCGGAGACTCCGGTCCGCATCATTCCATAGAGGCTCATCGCATCATCCCTCGTTTCGTAAGGTTTCCCAGCCTAGCGTCCGGGCCTTGCGTGAACCTGTTTGCGCCCATCTCTGCGGGCTCCAGGCTGGTGGCGTTATGCCGGCACGGTCGGACGAGCGCCGTCGCTTGGTCTGCTCGGAGGGCGCATGTCCCTGGTGGGGAAAGGGGAGGTGTCAGGCGGTTGAGCGCCAGGAGGCCGGGCGTTCGCCGATCAGGTCCATTCGATCAGATAGCCGAGAAACCGCTTGGAATCGATCGGGTCGGAACCGAGCCGCATGCGCAGCTTCTTGCGCAGTTTCGAGATGTGGCTTTCCACCACATTCTCTTCCACGTCCTCGTCGAAAATCCCGTAGATGGCATTGAAGATCTGCTGCTTGGTGACACGACGACCGCGGTTGGCCACCAGATATTCGAGGATCCGGCGCTCGCGGCGCGGCAGCACAAAAGTCCTGCCATCAATCTCCGGATCGCGTCCGTCAGAAAAGACCCGGATGGCGCCGATATCAACATGGGTGGCAAGCGCCTTCAGGCGGCGGCGGATGGCAGCGGCCCGGGCGAGGATCTCGCGTGGATGGATCGGCTTGCGGACGACGTCGTCGACGCCCGAATCAAAGAGGGCCAGGGTGGATTCGAGCGAAGGCGTATCAGAAACCGCGATCACGGGTGCCTGGGAACGGTCCCGGATTGCCCGCGGCAGGTTCAGCGCCAGATCGCCCTGACCGATCAGGAAGGCCTCGACGGCATCAAGATCGGCGTCCGCCGCCGTGTGCACCCACTCACCGAACTCGGCAGCATCGAAGGTCGCCGAGGGAACACCTTCGCGACTGAACAGGGATGTATACCCGTCCTTAACCAACTGTCTGTCATCAACCACTACGATCATTCGCCCGCCTCCGAATCAAAATCGTTGTCCCGCCTTTAAAGTGGTACGGAGTGGCCCATTTAAAGCCAACTACAGGTTAATTGGGGTAATTTTTAAGGATTGCTTAACCATGATTCCTGCTGATTTGGGCAGATATGGTGTCTTGGACAAGGGATAGGCCCTAGAAAAGCCGGGAAAAGTAAACGGGAAGTTAATTTTTCGCTTGCCACGTCAAGAATTAATCTTCAACCAGCGAAGGCCAAAATGGTGCTTTTGCGAATGACATTTCTACTAAAGGTTGTTTCAGCGACAGAAGGCGGAGGCGTCGGGCGTCCAGGCCCCCTGGCCGGTGGCAACAAGATTGGCAATCACCCGGCAGACATAACGCTTCTGCGCAGGGTTGTTGTCGGGACCGGCGTGGTAACGCGCAACCGCCATGGTCCAGGTTTCGTGGCGGGCATGGAGCTGCGCCAGGAATTTCGCCGCATAGACCACATTCGCGCGAGGCTCCAACATCTCCTCAACGGACTGGAATTCGGCCCCGTGATAGCGGAAATTGATCTGCATGCAGCCGAGATCGACCAGTGTGCGGCCTTCAGCCTGCGCGCGTGCAAAGACATCAAGGGCTTCGTCCCTGGAGGCTGCAAAGACCGTGCGCCCTTCGATGTTGAGCGCATAGGGGTGAAGCGAGCCCTTCCGTCCGGTCTCGGTGAGGCCCACCGAATACAGAATGCCTGTCGGAATTCCATACTGGCGCGCGGCAGCCACAATCTCCGCCTCGCAGACATCGCTCGATGCCTTCGCCGGAGCAACCTCAGAGATAGACGCCATCAGCACTGCGAGCAGCAGCAGGAGAAAGCTTCGCTTCGGGGATCTGGTCTGCGGACTGGTTCGGATTGCGTCCTGCTGTGCCGCCACGGCGGTCTCCCTCTTGTCCGCCCGACGCGGCTTTCTGGTCACCGTCGGCGGGCAGGCCCGATTGTCCGCCCGGTTGCTGGTTGGATCCAAAGCCTTGCTGGTTCAGCGGGGCCGTGCCACGATCGGACGGCACATGCTGCACGCTGATCTGGTCAACGGCGTACCCTTGAGCCCGCAACGACTTGACGATCGCCTGATTGTCTTCTGTCATCTGACGGTAGGCTTCGGCAGTCTCGACCTGCAGCTTGACCGTCAGTACGTCGCCGGTCAGTTTCATCACCGCCGTCACATTACCCAATGAAGCCGGGCTGAGCCTGATTGTCAGCGTGTGCATGGGCTTGGCGACAAGCGGCCCTGCGAGCGGCTGGGCGGGCGCGGCCGGCACGGCCGCACCCAGAGGTGACGCAGCCGCTGGCGTCAGGCTCGCGCCCGCCTGCAGCAGAAGCCGGGACACGGCTTCGCCGTTGGTCGAAAGCGAAGGTGCAGCCATGAAGCTGCGGGTTTCCACAACCTTCACGCTGTCGAGGCGCACTGCATCAGGCTCTTTCGCGGCAAGACTGCGCGGTCGGGCTGCGGCGTCAGTGCCGGTGCCGGAGACCGGGCCTTGTGCAATGGACGAAGTCTCGCCTTCGTCACCGGTGCCCGTATCGGCTCCCGATGGGTCCGTCTTGTTCTCCTCAACGTCAGCATCCCCGATCTCGAGACTGGAACCGCCCCAGCGCGCTGTGGCCGGTTCGGCCCTGGCAAGTGTCGGGACCAGACTTTCATCCTTTGGTGCTGGCGCAAAAGCCGCCGCGGTCGCGGCAGCGAGTTCAGCCTGAGCCGTGGCTGCGGGCGCATCCTGGAGCAGAAGTGTCGTCAGGGCTGCGGGCGTTGGTGGGTTCATGGCGCCGCTTGCGGTTTCGCGAATTTCCGGATCGGCCTTGTCATCAGACACCACGGGACGCTGAACCTCTTTGATCTCGGCCCGGGCGGAGGGTTTGAGTTGGAGACCTGCCGCGCTCGGCGGGCTGATCTGGTCGTTGCCGATATCGGGGTCGGGAATATCCAACGCGACCACCTGCGGCAGCGGCTCACGGCGGACAGGTGGACCCATGGAAATTGGTACGTCACCTTCGGGTTCGTGCGCTTGCCCATCGACTGCAGTGCCTTTCACCAGGGTATTAACTGGCGTCGGGGCAGCACCAATCTCTGCCGTCAAGGCGTCTGACTGCATGACGGGACCGGCCAAGGCGGGTGTGACGGCCGCTCGCAGCACTGCCTCAGCCACTCTCGGATCCAGTTTGACGCCACCACCGGTGACAGGTGCTTTCTTATGGTCGGCAAGCACATCCGCGCCGGACCGCGTCTGCCGGGTGCGGTCGGCCGCAAGGCCGGCGCGCTCGGGAAGCAGCTTTTCGAAGCTGTTCCCGGAATTGGCAACGGGCGCTCGGTCCCGGGCGTCGAAAACCGCGGTTGTCGCAGACAGAAGGTCAGACCGCCTTTGCGGCGCCAGCCGCTCCGGGTTCGGGCTGGCAGGTTGTTTCGGTGAAACCGGCAACGCGGGTAAGGGATCGGTTCGACCGACCGAAAGCGGTTGCTGCACCACGTGGGTCTGAGCGCCCGGCGGTGGTGTCGCCGCTGCCGCCACCAATTTGGCTGGCGTGGCCAGAGGAATGGACGATGGTGCCTCGGCGTCCTCTGTCTTGATGACTTGGGGCGTTGGCAATGTCGTCGCTGTGTTCGCGCCCGAATTGCGGGCATTTTGGGCGGGGTCGGTGCCTGTTTCAGGAGGCAAGGGCACTGGGTCAACGGCGCTGTCAGCCAGCAAGAGGCCGGGCGCAAGATCAGCGGCCGTCGGACGGAGAACGGCTGCGGGCGGCGTCGGCGCGTGCGGGGAGTCCTGCCCGGTCTTGGCGACCTCGGTCAAGCGGACGGCCACGCCCAGGCCATCAGCCTCAAGATCGGCGATCAGTTGCATGAGATCGGTGCCGGTGGCCGATGCGGCGAGCGGGTAAGCAGCACCACTTCGCGGGGAATGCTCCCGGGCAGGCGTGGTGACAGCGTCATCGGCAGGCGATGCTTCAGCCGGAAGGCCAGTTGCCGCCCTGTCCGATTCCGGTTGACGCGACATCCGCAGCTGTCCGGTCAGAGCAGTTTCGAAGGAGGCCGCGCGTTCAGCCTTGTTTCTCAAGCCCTGACCCGACTGATCCGCCCAGTGTCCGGCACTTCTTGTCGGAACCTGGCGGGTGAGCAGCGTATCCAGTGTTTTCACGTCCCGCCTTCTCCACGCTTGCCCTCCAGAAGATCGTCGATCTCCTGCAGGGTCTGCCGATGTTGGGCGACATAGTCGCTGAATTCGGTGTCCGCTGCCGGGTTTGCCCGCGCGCCCACCGATCGGGACGCCGCATCCTGTGGCGACGCCTCCGCGATTGTCGTCCCGTCATCAGGCTCTGCCTTGATCCCGGACGGGACTATCCCCGGTGCCTGAGCGATATCGGGAACATCGTCGGGTATCTTGTTGATCCTGGGGGAAAAAGCTTGTGTGAGGCTGTTGGGATCGGGCTTGCGCAAAACTTCGTCCGCCACCAGGCGCGCGGCCTGCCGCAGCGCCTTGTCGCGCGCCGACAGCTCAGCTTCGGGCACCGCGTTCAGCGAATCCCTGGCGGCGATGACTCCCTCTGTGGAGACGCCGACCATGCCCTTGTAGAGATCGGACAGGGCGCGCGGCGTCGGATCGGAGAGATCGGCCATGCTGTCGGCCTTGCCGGCGGCGAAGAGCGCAAGGTCGCGCAGACCCTTGATGACGGCACGCCGGGAAATTCTGAGATAGACCTCGCGCTGGCGCGGCGTATCCATGAAGGACAGCACTTCGGCGAGCTTGTCGTCGCCGACCTTGCCGTAATTGTCGACGAAGAGATCAACCAGAAGATCAGCATACTGGCCCGCATAAGGCGAGTTGATGAACCGCCGTGCGTAGAGATGGGCATAGCCGATTGCTTCGTCGATCATGCCCTGGCGGGCGGCGACGAACAGCGAGCGGCGCAATGCTGCCTCTTCGACCAGCGTGCCGGGCGAGGTGAGCCGGGCCCAGTCGAACAGCTTCAAAGACTTGGTTTCGTTCATGCCGGCAGAGACATTGGCGGCAACCAGCGCCAGATAGGGACCGATCTCGGTGTCGCGGTACAGGTCCACAAGATCGGTCAGGGTGGATTTGGTCTTCGACCCCTGGCCCGCGAGATAAGCGCGAAGGACGGTCGTGACTTCGTTGTCGAAATTGCCGAACTTGTCTTGCAACGCAAGCTGATCAAGCGTGGCCGGATTGCCGCCGGACATCGCGTAGATGAGGGCTGCGTCCACATTGCGGGGATCGTCAAAGACCCCCTGGTCGGCTGCACGCAACCGTTCGTCGATGATGCCGAGCAGGTAACGTTGCATCTCCATGGCGGAATGATCGCCCCGCACGACCGCATCCTGCACCACCTGCAACGAACGGATGAGCCGATAGGGCTCAAGATCCTTGATTGCGTCAACCTGTATCGCACCGGGCTCGGAGGCAGGTGCCTTGACGCCGTCGGTCATCGCGGGCATCTCGCCATGCTCACCGGCGTCGGTGCCATCGTGTCCCTCACCGGCAGGAGCAGACGGGTCCTGATGGTCGTTGACCGCGCCAGCCGCCACACCACCACTGCTGGATGGTGGCGCGAGCGGATCTGGATAGATGTCCGAACCGCTTGCGGCATGGGCAGGAACGCCGCCGAGAACGGTGAGCGCCGCAGTCAGTCCGACAAGGATGGTGGCGAGGCGGGCGGCCACGTGTCAGCCCCCCTTCGCTTCGATCAGGATCTCGATGCGGCGGTTGACCTCGGAAAGCGGGTCGTCCGGGGTTTTGAGACGACGGTCGGCAAAGCCTGAAACCTGGACGATGCGGGCTTCCGAAAGTCCGCCGCGCACAAGCATGAAATAGGCGGAATGGGCGCGCGCCATGGAAAGCCGCCAATTATCGTTGCCGGGCGAGGAGAAGGGACGCGCATCGGTATGGCCGCGAATGGCTATCGATCCCTGCCTTTCGGCGAGGATCCCGCCGATTTTTTCCATCGCGAGGACGAGGTCCTTTTCCGGGATGGCGGAGCCTACGTTGAACATGCCAAAATCGAGTTGGTCGGTGATTGAAACCAGCAGGCCGCCTTCGGCGGGAGTGACGGTCAGGCCCTCGGAAAGCTTGCCCAAGGCGCCGCCAAGCGCCTGGGTGATCTCCTGTCTCAGCGCCTCCGCCTGTGCTTCAGCCTCGGCGGGTGCCATCTCCTGATCGACCGGATCAGATTGAGTCCCGGCCGCGCCCGGCGGATTGGTGACCGCGCCCGGCGGATTGGTGACCGCGCCCGCGGCGGCCTGATCTGCGGCCGCCAGATCTGCGGCGGCACGCTCCTCGGCGATCTGCTTGGACCAGAAGTCGGGATCAAAGGGGTCGCGATAAGCCTCGCCACCGGTCGCTCCCGTGGCGGGGCCGGATGTCTGGGCGCCGCCATCGCCTTTGGCGCTGACATTGGTCTGGGTGCCCGTCTCCTGAGCGATCTCCGCAAGCACCGCATAGGGGTTTTCAAAATAATCGGCTTCCGAATAGGCAGTTTCCTTGCCGGCCGTGGCGACCTGCTTGTTGCCTTCGTCGGCATTGCCGCCGGTTTCAGTGGCTGTTCCCTTGGATTCCGATTTCGGCGCCGTGGCCTCGCCATTGGCGCTGTTGCCCACTTCCTTGATGCCCCGCTCGGTGGGTTTGTCGTCCATCAGCTTGATCGGGTTGAAATAGCTTGCCACCGAGGCCTTGGTCTCCTCGTTGGCGGCATTCACCAACCACATCACCAGGAAGAAAGCCATCATGGCTGTCATGAAGTCGGCGTAGGCGATTTTCCATGCGCCACCATGGTGGCCGTCCTCGCCGCCGCCGCGACGACGGACGATGATGATTTCATTTTTGCTCTGGTGGACTGCATCGCCGCCGCTCATGCCGATGCCTCCGTCAGATCAGCTCGCCAGGCCGCAAGCCGGGTGCTCCAGCGGGTCCGGTCAAGGGTGGCGACGATGTCGGCGCAATCGGTAGTGCGAAATGTCACCGTGGCGGAAAGATCGGTGCCCAACTCGCGCCGACACGCATCCAGAAGTGCCGCCGGACCGCTCACCTCCACAGCCGCAGCCTGGTCGAGGGACAGCGCGGCGCGGATCTCGACTGCGATTGCGCCGACCATGCGGGCCGCGATCGCCGCCTCAACGACAGGAGCAAGCGAGGCGGCGATATCGGCGGCCAGTTCATCGGCGATCGCGCCAGCGCGGGCGGCGATGGCGGCGGGGATGGCGGCGGCGGCCAGCCGGGTCAGATCAGCGGTCAAGGCGGCGATCTCGTTCTGGTGAGCGGCGGCGACGGCGGCAAGGGCTTCGGCGCGCTCGACTGCGGCTTCGGCGCGCGCGGCAGCGCGTCCTTCCGCGTAAGCTTGCGCGCGGACCGCCGCAGGATCGGGTGTCGAGATCTGCGGCACGGCAACAGCGGGTTCGTCACGAGTGAGATGCGGCGGAACATGCCCGCCAGGCAAGTCGAAATCGGGAAGAAACCGCGAAAGGGCTGCAGTCATTGCAGGGTCCGTGACTTCGTCTGGCAGAAAGCAGTCTGTCGCATCTTCATTCCCGTGCTGAGGCCAGCGGTTTTGTCAGAGCGTTTCCGGGGCGGGCCGTTTCCGGGGCGACGAGAGCCATTCCGACCGCGTCGAACCGGCGGCAACAGGCTCGCACCGAAAATCCCACAATCGGCACGTCTTCAGGCTAGAGGCCAAAACTTGCGCGAACATGAACGCACTGGACCGCGCCAAGGGCAATGTTGGCGCGGTCCAGCATATCCGCCATGACCGATGACCTGCGGCACGGCGAAGGGTCGAGTTCTGGTCTGGCGTCATGCCTTGGAAGAGTGGGTGTCATCACGAGG
>JBBQJA010000014.1:0-72218 GCA_038325465.1 Hyphomicrobiales bacterium
CGCTGGCGACGCACGCAAGCCTCAAGCTCAATACGGTCTGATGAGGAAAGAAAGCCGGTGCGGATCATGGGCATAGCTGAATCGTTCCAAGCCCAGCCGTCAAGCCATCAAATTCGGCTTCCGCTGGACTCGGAGTATAGACGCTTTGCGCGGTAAGTACGGCGCTGCGAAAATCTCTGTTTCGTGGGCGACCCCTCTTTCCCTTTGGCGGTTCAAGCGTGACTATTTCAATCCATTCTGCCAACTGCTCACGATCATACGGCGTGATGGGTCGATCCGAACGAAGCCATTCAATCAACGGCGCGGAATTGCGTGCACGTCCAGCCCAGGAGACTACAGCGCCTAGAAATCCCAAGTCTTTCCAGTCAAATGATTTTGCAAAACCTTTGCGAGCGGCAATCAGATCGGCGATCATTGCTTCTTCGACTAGTTTGCCTCCCTCGCGCCAATCCCTCACGAAGTCGCCTCCGTCCGAAGCGGCACAACTTTCGCTGCACGATCCCGCACAATTGCGTCCAAGTGCTCCGCCCATCGATCGAGCGCCCGCCGCTTTTCCGGTTCGTACCTGCTTCGATTGTAGACGCCGGCCACGCCGGATCGGAAGCCGCTCACATGGTTCAGGACGGCCTCGACAATGTGCAGGGCTATGCCAATATCTGCCATGCCAGTTGCGCAGATGCGGCGCGCATCATGCGGGGTCCAGCCTTCATCGCCGATCTGCAGCTTGAGCCGGACAGCCTTGGAAATTGCGTTGCTTTCGATTGGTTCCCCAACACGGCTGAAAAGCGGTGCGGCGGCCTCGCTGTCATCACTGATCAAATTCTCAATGATCGCGCGGGCGGCGAGCGAAAGTGGCACGACATGGGTAAGGCCATTTTTCGTCCGCTCACTCGGAATGGTCCAGAGTGCCCGATCAAGGTCGATCTCACCTCGGCGCATACCGCACACTTCGCCGGAGCGTTGACCGGTGAGAAATAGCAGGCGGATGATATCGCGCGTCTGCGCCGACAGAGCGGCTTCACCGATGGCTTTCCAGATTTTCTTAATCTCGGCAGCCGAAAGCACGCGATCGCGCTTGACGGCCTTTCCTCGCGGCTTGATGCCTGTCGCTGGCGATGACGCCAGATAGTCACTATCCACCGCCCAATTGAACATTTTCCGGGTCACGGCGAGAACTTGCGTGCTCTGAGCGATAAAACCCGCATCGGCCTTGGCCTCGATAATGTCGAGTACGTCGCGTCGTTTGACGGCATGGGCCTTCATCCGGCCGATCGCTGGATAGACTTCGACTTTCAACAGCCGCTCGTCCGCTGCCCAGGTCTTCTTGTTTCGCTTCGCATATTTCTCGATGTAGAGCTTGCCCAATTCCTCGATTGTCATGGCATCGCGGCTGGCGCGTTTCTTCGTCGCCGGGTCATCGCCCTCGGCAACGGCTGTCACCATCTTGAGTGCGGCCGTGCGGGCTTTTTCCAGCGTCATCGCCGGGAAGCGTCCAAGTTTTACCCGTTGCTTGGTCCCGTCGCTCTCGCGGGTATAGACGACGTTCCAGGTTTTCGCACCGGAGGGCGAGACGCGAAACCAGAGACCACGGACAAGCTCGTCTTGAAAATCGGTACGTTCTTCGACCTTGACGGTTTCGCAAAATCGGGCAGTGAGGTTTTTTCTCGGCATGGGCTCCACCTACTTACGTTCGGCCTACTTATTTCGCCCTGGGTACGGTATGGGTACGGAAACAGCGAAACTCGTTCAAACGGCGTCGAACAAGGTGAAATACACAAAGCATTGATATGCAAGGCTTTGAGAGGTGTTTTCCTGTTTGAAGGTGTTCGTGATTGTTCGGCTTTATGCCACTTTTAATCACTAGGTCCAGGGTTCGAGCCCCTGCGCGCTCACCACACGCTTTTCGTCCTGCGTCTGTTGATCCTTCGGGGATTGGCTTATTGCGCGCGCAGCGCAGCCGCCACGGCCTTGCCGCAGGTCGCTGTGTCTGCCGTCCCGCCCAGATCGCGCGTCCGGGTGGAGGGATCGGACAGAACAGTCTCGATGGCCCGCACGATTGAAGCTGACGCGTCGGCGTGGCCGAAATGATCGAGCATCATGGCCGCAGTCCAGATCTGGCCGATCGGATTGGCGATGCCCTTGCCGGCGATGTCGGGCGCTGATCCATGGACCGGCTCGAACAAGGAGGGGAATTTTCGTTCGGGATTGATATTGGCGGACGGCGCGATCCCGATCGTTCCGGTGCAGGCCGGACCGAGATCGGACAGGATGTCGCCAAACAGGTTGGAAGCCACGACCACATCGAAGCGGTCGGGATTGAGCACGAAATGGGCGGCGAGAATATCGATATGATACTTGTCCCAGCGCACGTCCGGATAGTCTTTGGCTATCGCTTCCACCCGCTCGTCCCAATAGGGCATGGTGATCGAGATGCCGTTTGACTTGGTGGCCGATGTCAGGTGCTTCGCATCGCGACTTCGGGCGAGTTCGAAGGCATAGCGCAGGATGCGATCGACGCCGATGCGACTCATGACCGTTTCCTGGATAACGATCTCGCGCTCGGTGCCGGGATACATGCGGCCACCGATGGAGGAATATTCGCCTTCCGTGTTCTCTCGAACGATATGAAAATCGATGCTGCCGGGAGCTCGATTGGCCAGCGGCGTCGGCACCCCCGCCATCAGCCGGACCGGTCGCAAGTTCACATACTGGTCAAACTCACGCCTGAACTGCAGCAGTGATCCCCACAGCGAGATATGGTCTGGCACCGTCTCGGGCCAGCCGACTGCGCCGAAAAAAATGGCATCATGGCCGCCGATCCGTGTCTTCCAGTCGTCGGGCATCATCTGGCCGTGAGCGGCATAATAGTCGCAAGAGGCGAAATCGAAGGCATCGAAATCCATCGAGATGCCGAACTTCGATTTGGCCACATCGAGCACGCGAAGGCCTTCGGGCACCACTTCCTTGCCAATGCCGTCTCCTGCAATCACGGCGATCTTCAACGCATTGTCGGTCATGTCAGTCTCTTTCTGTCTGAAATTGAACGAAAATCCAGTTTTAGATCCCGGCTCTCATGACCGTCAGGGAAGTTCACTGGCCGACAGGCCTGCGCGGCTTCCCGCCATGGTGATGTGTTTGCGCATATAGTAGCTCGCCCCGTCCGGATCGTGCATGGCGATGGCCTCGAGCAGGCGTTCGTGCTCGTTTACCGCAATCCACAGGTTACCGGGCCGCTCGGTCGGCAGCAGTTGGCTTTCCTGAAAGATGTTGGCGAATGTCTTGTGCATGTCGACCAGGAGCTTGTTGCAGGAGATCCTGAAGATCACCTGATGGAATTCCGCGTCCGCATGGGCATAAGCGACGATATCATTGGCCCGGGTTGCGGCCCGGAAGCGCTCGGTGCATTCCTTGAGCTCCACAAGCTCGGCCGGCGTGTGCTTGATGGCCGCCAGCTGCGCGGCGTAACTCTCCGAGATATAGCGGAAATGAAAGACCTCGCTCAACGAATAACGCGCTGCGAAGCGCCAGGATGGCGAGGCGGAAGACCCGTCCGGCGTGGCGACGAAGCCGCGCTTTCCCGGACGAACAGAGATTTCGCCTATCGTGGCCAGCACCGAAAGCGCTTCGCGCAAGGTGGCGCGGCTGACCTTGAGCACACTTGCGAGGTCACGCTGGGAGGGGAGCTGTTCATTGGGCTTGATCCGCCCGTCGCGCATCATCACCTGCAGTTCGGCCACGGTCGCTTTCGTCACGCCGACAGCAAAGTCGCCGATCCCGGAACCGTCGTCGGGCGCCACGCGCTCATAGCCGACTTCAAGAGGCTGGTTGTCAAGGTGTGGTGTCACCATGAAGGTCCCCGTTTGGCAGTCTGCCCGTTCTGGCAAGGTGTCATAGACATAGCACCGATATCCACCTGTGACATTTTCCGCCCGCGGGCGCGACTATGCAGAAAATCGCAACGAGGTCAAAGCATCACATCGCCACCATTGGGGTTGAGGGTGGAACCGATGTAGAAGCCGCCGTCGTCGGAAGCAAGCATCACAGCAGTTGGCGAAATTTCATCGACCTGCCCTGCCCGGCCGATCGGCACCTCGCTCAGCTTGCGCTTGCGCCACTCCTCGGGAAGATTGCGGAACAGCTCCGTGTCGATCGGCCCGGGACAGATCGAATTGACGGTGACGCCGTCGCGGGCGACTTCATAGGCCAGCGATTTGGAAAACCCGATGACGGCGGCCTTGGCGGCGGCATAGTGGGCCATCTCCGGAGCGCCCTTGTGGCCGAGCTGGGAAGCGATGTTGATGATCCGGCCGAACTTGCGGTCGATCATCGGCTTGAGCACAGCGCGGGTGCAGAGGAAAACGCTTTTGAGATTGACCTCCATCATCTGGTCCCACATGGCGGTCGGCATGTCGACAACAAACGAAGTCGTGTCGATTCCGGCGTTGTTGACATGGATGTCGATATGGCCGAGCGCCTTGATTGTTGCGGCGACAGCCGCCTCCACCTGCGCCTCATTGCTCACATCACAGGCCACGGCAAATGTCGTGCCGCCGAACGGCTTGAGCTCGGCGGCCTTCGCATCGGCCGCTTCGAGAGTGAGATCGAGGACGGCGACATGGGCACCCTCGCGCGCGAAGGCCGTGGCGATTGCCCCGCCGATCCCGCGCGCTCCCCCGGTGACGAGTGCGGTCTTGCCTTGAAGTCTTCCTGCCATGGTCTTGGTCCTCTTTGTCAGGTTCTGGTATCGACGGGGTTGGCCGGCTCGGCGAGCTTGATGGGCGCCACGACGGGTTTGCGTCCCAGAATGCGCTCGGCCTCGGCCATGAAGACGGTGAAGGTATCGGATGCCGGCACTGTTCGGGCCACGTCCTCATGACGGAAGCAATGCACCGAATGGCCAGGACCCACATCCGTGCGGGGCGGCATTTCTATCCGGCATCGCTCGATAACGAAGGGGCAGCGCGAGGCGAGAAAACATCCCTTGGGAAGATTGATCGGGCTCGGGATTTCCCCTTTGAGGCTCACGCTGCTCTCAATCTTGAGATGGGGATGGGGCAGCAGCACCGAAGACAGCAGGCCGCTTGCGTAGGGATGCTGCGGTCGGTTGAACACCGTGTCGGCAGGCCCTTGCTCGACGATCATGCCGAGATACATGACCGCCACCCGGTGGCTGATGAAGCGAACCGTCGAAAGATCGTGCGAAATGAACAGATAGGCGGTGTTGCGCTCTGACTGGATACGCTGGAGAAGGTCGATGATTTCAGCCCGCGCCGTGGGATCGAGCGCCGATGTCGGCTCGTCCAGAACCACCAGTTCCGGTTCGGTGACCATGGCGCGGGCGACGCCCACGCGCTGCTGCTGTCCAGCCGAAAGTTCGGACGGATAGGCCTCAAGCAATGCCGGATCGAGGCGGACGAGTTTGATGGCCTCCAGGGTCCGGCGCTCACGCATGGCCCGGTTGAGCTTGAACGGGATGAGCGGTTCGCTGATCGACACCCCGATCTTCATGCGAGGATCGAGTGATTCGGCAGGCTCCTGGAACACGAACTGGATCTTGCCAGTCAGCGCGCGCCGCGTGTCCTTGCGCCCTGAGATCGGCGTGCCACGAAAGCGGATGTCGCCCGAAGTCGGGTCCAGAAGGCCCACGATGCACCGTCCGACCGTGGTCTTGCCCGACCCGCTTTCGCCGACCAGGCCCAAGGTCTCGCCGGGCTCGATGGACAGGCTCACATCGTTGATCGCCTGCACCACCTGGCGCGACCCGGCGATGGGAAACTGCTTGAACAGCCGATCAATGGTCAGGATTGCACTCATGATGGCGTCACCGGGAAGTGGCAGCGGACGAAATGGCCTGGCTTGAGTTGAGCAAACGGAGGCCGGATTTCGCGACATACCGGTTGGGCCAGCGGACAGCGGATCGAATAGCGGCATCCCTTTTCCTGGTCCTGGCGAAGACCGGTTTCCGGAACGCTCCAGGCATCGCGCAGTTTGGGTGAATGGGAGAACGCCGACAGCAGCATCAGCGTGTAGGGATGCGCCGGCTCCAGGAAAAGTTGCTCGCGCAGGGCGAGTTCGAGAATTTCGCCAGAATAGAGGACGGCTACCCGGTCGCAGAAATGCGCAGTGATTCCGATATCGCGCGTGATGAACAACATCGCCGAGCCATGGTCTGCGGCAAGCCGAGACAACAGCGCCAGGATCTGCGTCTGGACGGTCACGTCAAGGCCGCTGGTCGCGTCATCGGAGATCACGAAGGCGGGGTCGCAGATCAGCGCCATGGCGATGACGACCCGCTGGGCCATGCCGCCGGAAAGTTCATGCGGATAGGCATCCATCCGGCGGACGGGATCGGGAATCTGCACGTCCTTGAGCATGGCGAGCGCCAGGCGTTTGGCCTCCTCCTTGCCGACCCCGAGATGGATCCGCGCCATCGCGGCGATCTGCTTGCCGACGGGAATGGTCGGGTTGAGCTCGGCGCGCGGATTGGGCACCACGACGGAGAGGTCCCTGCCGCGGAGTTTCCGCAGCTCAGGTTCTGGAAGGTCGAGGATGTTGCGGCCGCCGAAAATGACTTCACCCTCCGTGATGCGACCCGGCCCGGGCGGCACACCGAGGATCGAGCGGGCAAGCGTCGTCTTGCCTGCGCCGCTCTCGCCCACCAGGCCGATAATTTCGCCCGGCATCACCGAGAGATCGAGACCACGCAGGACCTCTTTCGGTTCGCTGGACCCTGTGGGGTAGACGACCCGCAAATTGCTGATCCTCACCAGCGGCTCGATCGCCACCGATGCGTCGGCTGCCTCTGGAAGTGGTGCTTGCGCCATGGATATCCTCTGCTCAGTTGCTGATGCGGGGATCGAGAAGGACATAGACGAGGTCGACGATTATGTAGACGATGAGCGAAAAAATGGCCGAGAACAGCACGAAACCAAGCACCGGATAGATGTCGGAGTTGAGCACTCCCTGTACGGCGTACTGTCCGGCCCCACCCCAGGAGAACACGATCTCCACCAACACGGCACCGCCGATCAGAAAGCCGTAGAGAACTGAGATGATGGTCACGATAGATGGCAGGGCATTTCTGAGCGCATGGCGGACGACGAGTTTCTGCGGAACGCCTGAAAGCACTTCGTAGCGGCTGAAATCGGAATCCAGCATCTTCTCCATCGTCGCCTGCGTCATCTTCAGGATCGGCCCGGCGTTCAGCAGCCCAAGCGTCAGAACCGGCAACACAAGATGCGACAATGCGGAGCGGAAAGCCTGCATATCGCCCGAAAGCAGCGAGTCGATCGTATAGGCACCCGTGATCGGAATGGGAGGAATGACGATCAGGTCCATTCGACCGAGCGGCGCCGGCGCCCAACCAAGAACCGTGTAGAAGACGAAGATAAGAACGAGCGCAAACCAGAAATCCGGCAGGGCACCGGCGCTCAGCCCATAGAAATCGGCAAACCGCGCCACCCATCCGTTCGGGCGTCTGGCCGCAAAAACCCCGAGCGAGACCCCCACCACAATGGCGAGCAGCAGCGACAGCGTAACAAGCTCGAGCGTGGCCGGAAAGCGCAGGATCAAGTCCTCAAGCACTGGCCGCGTGGTCTGCCAGGAGGTGCCGAGATCGCCTTGCAGAAGGTTCTGCAGGTAGATCAAGAACTGGGTGTAAAGCGGCTGGTCAAGACCCAATTGCTGGCGCAGGCTGGCAATTGCTTCCGGCGTCGCCGTCGGCCCCAGCATCAGCACTGCCGGATCACCGGGGATGCTTTTGACCAGAAGAAAACTCACCAGGATGATGCCAAGCAACTGCGGGATGACGAACAGCATACGCCGTGCGAAGAAAATTCCGATCCGGCGCATCAGATCGCCTCTTTCTTGGGTGCGGCCTTGGGTGCGGCCTTGGGTCCGGCCATGCGAGCGGCGTTTCGCTTGTCCTCGCTACGCTGCCGCACCTCCGACAACAGTTCGCGCCGCTTGACCGGATCGGCAAGAACCTCGATGGACGCGCCCACCAGCGAAAAGCCGAAGACGGTGATGGCAAGCATCGCGCCTGGAAACATGGAGGGCCACCATTGGCCGGTCACCACGTTCTGGAAACCCATCGCGATCATCGAGCCCCACTCGGGCGTGGGGGCGCGAACGCCTGCGCCAACGAAGGACAACGACGCAGTCAACAGGATGCCCCAGCCGACATTAATCGACAGTTGCGACAGAACCGGACCCATCGCGTTGGGAATGACATGGCGAACGATGGTCTGGAGATCCGTCAGGCCATTGACCTGGCTTGCCTCGACATAGCGCATCGACCGGATCGACAGCACCTGTGAGCGCATCAGTCGCAGATAGATTGGCGCATTGACGAAGGCGATGGCGAGCACCACGGTCTGGATGCTCTGGCCGAGGCTCGCCACCAGCGCGATGGCGAAAACGAAAACCGGAAACGCCTGGATGACGTCGGCAGCCCGCATGACGGCAATCGACAGCCAGACCCGGATGCCGCGTCCCGAATTGTAATATCCGACCAGCGCGCCCAGAGAGCCGCCGATCAGCGCCGACAGCGCCGTTCCGAACACGGCGATGGTCAGGTCAATCCTCGGCGCATAGATGGCTCGGCTGAAAATATCCATGCCGACATTGTCGGTTCCGAAAAGGTGCTTGGCGCTTGGGGGTTCGAGGAAGCTCGACGAATCCGCTTCCGTCGGCGAATAGGGAGCGATCAGCGGTGCAAAGATTGCAAGCAGCGTCACCGTGACAACGATCATATACCCGATGGCAAAGCGCGGCCTGATCTGCGCCAGCCGCCAGCCCAGACGAAGTGTGGCGAGCATAAAACCCTCATCTCGAGAAAGGGGCCTCCCCGGAAAAAGTCCGGGGAGGCCGTGACGATTAGCCTCGCGAGAAGTCCTGGAAGCGCAGGTTGTTGGACGTGTAGTAGGTATAGCCTTTCAGGTTCGCCTTCCGCGCAAGTGTATATTGCGGATAGGCAATGAATCCCCAAGGTGCCTCGTCAAGTAGGATCCTCTGGACTTCGGTGTATTTCTCCAAGCGCACGGCGTCATCAAGCGTGGCGAGACCTTCGGTGATAAGTCTGTCCACGTCGAGATTCTTGTAGTTTGAATAGTTGACGTAACTTTCGGAGTTGAAGTAGAGGAAAGTCGAGTAGCCTGGATCAGGCGTCCAGGGCGAGTCAAGATAGAAGATCATCGGCTTGGCACGCTTGGTCACGTTCTCGTAGAACACACCGGCCGGCAGCTTCTCGAGAATGAGAGTGACGCCGATCTGCTTGAGTGCGGTCTGCAACAGAAGTGCGATCGGCTCCTGGGTGGGGTCGCCTGCATTGTAGGACAGCGTCGTCTCGAAGCCCGAACCGAACCCGGCCTTGTCGAGCATTTCCTTGGCCTTGGCGATGTCCTCGCCATAGGGGAACGACTTGGTGTCGGCCATCGGATAGATGTAGGGCATCGGCGCGGTTTGCGGATCGGCATACCCGTAATAGATGGTACGGACGATCTCGTCACGCGGGATTGCAAAGTTGATTGCCCGGCGGACGTCGACATTGTCGAAGGGAGCAATGGCGGCATTGAGCTCGAGCCAGATCATGTAGGACGAGTTGACGGAATCGACGGCAACAGTGTCGGTCCCCTTGAGCGCTTCAAGTTCGCGCGGCTGCAGGAACTGGGCGATGTCCACGGCACCCCCCTGAAGCAACGAGAATCGGCTGGCCGACTGTGGCACTTCGCGCATGATCACGCGCTTCATCGCAGGCTTCTCGTCCCAATAATCGTCACGCGCCTCAAACACCGCCTGTTGGCCGCGCACGAGCTGGGATATCTTGTAAGGACCGAACCCGGCACTGTCGTTCTTGAGGAACTCGGTCGCCCATGGGTCAGCTGAGCCGCCGACTTCGGCGCATTTGGTGGCGTCGTAGATCGGGTTGGCGAGATTGCATTGCTGCTTGAGCAGGAGCGGATTGGGCTTCTCGAGATTGAACGAGATCGCGTAATCGCCCTCCACCTTGATCTGGTCGGACGACGTCAGGCCGAGCACGGCGGTCTGGAACAGGCCCTGCCCTTTGAGATTGAATTTCCGATCCCAGGTCCATTTGACGTCCTTGGACGAAAATGTGTTGCCCCAGTTCGACTTCACGCCTTCGCGCAGTTTGAAGGTCGCCGTGCGCCCGTCGGCAGAAACTTCCCAGGCTTCCGCCAAGCGGCCGCGCAGAGCCAGATTGTTGGGCTTGTCGGTGCGCACCGATGTGTCCTCGCGCAGCACGCCCGGAGCATCGGGATCGTCGAACTTCTCATAGCCGAGCATGTATTCGTAGAGCGCGCCGAGCGAATCGATCGAACCCAGGCTCACGTCGAATTCGATATCAAGGCCCTGGGGCGTTGCCGGCGAGGCGATGACGAGTGTGTCCGAAGCATCCTGGGCGAAGGCTTCGCCCATCTTGAGGGCGGACGGCAGCATGCTCGCGCCGCCAACCGCTGCCGCCGTTCGCAGGAACTGCCTGCGGGAAGGCCCGATCTTCATTCTGGTAAATAGGTCAGACATTGAATTTCTCCGCGCTGTGCCGATTGCCGGCGTGCATTCCCCGTTAGCCAATTTGGTCTGACCAAATAGGCATACACAATGATAATCATCAAAATGGCTCAACCGTCAACGTCAAAGATTAGTCATTTTATAGGGTCTGAAGCCTATAAAATCGGCATTCTGCATTTTTTATCGCTGAACTTGATTTTTATGTCAGACCAAAATATCACATTTTGAACACAGGAGATGACAGCCATGACACGGATCTGCCTGCTGACGACCGGGGGAACGATCGCATCACGCCGCAATCAACAGACCGACAATGTAGTCGCCAGCGTCACCGGGGATGACCTGCGCGCCATGTTGCACGATCCGCTTGACGGCATAGATATTGTGGTTGAGGAGTTCGCCAATGTCGGCAGCTATGCCATTGACATCCCGCTCGCTTTCGATCTTGCCAACCGCATCAACCGCGTGCTGTCCGATCCGGGATGTGCAGGGGTTGTCGTCACCCACGGCACCGATACGATGGAAGAAAGCGCCTACATGGCCGATCTTCTGCTTCAGGGCGACAAGCCGGTTGTCTTCACCGGCGCACAGCGAAATGCCGACCAACCCGATGCCGACGGGCCGCGAAATATTGCCGATTCCATCCGCCTCGCAGCCTCCCGCGACGCCATCGGCCTGGGCGCCCTGATCTGTTTCGAGCAGGAATTTCACGCAAGCCGCGACGTCACCAAGACCCATACGTCGCGGGTGGACGCCTTTCAGTCGGCAGAACATGGAAAATTGGGAGAGATCGACGGCGCGGTGATCTCGCTGTCCCGGCGGTTGGTCCTGCGCAAATCCTATCAAGCCGCGCGCGCGGAAGCCGATATCGAACTCATCAAGATGGTGATGGGCTCGTCAGACCGGGCGATTCGTTTTGCCGCAACTGAAGGCGCGAAAGCCATTGTCATTGAGGGGTTCGGCATCGGCAACACCACGCCCACCGTCACTGCGGCCGTGTCCGACATTGTCGCCGCAGGCACGCCGGTCATCATAACGTCGCGCTGTCCCCGCGGAAGGGTGAAGCCCGTGTACGGAAATGGCGGCGGCAAGGACCTGGAAGCTGCAGGCGCGATCTTCGCAGGCGATCTCAACGGTCCAAAGGCGCGCATTCTCGCCTCCATCCTGTGTGCCATGGACTTGACCATGGATGAAATCCGCGCCGAATTCACGGCGCTCGGCGGGTGACCTTTTGATCGCCGTTGCCCGTGTGCGGATCACATCTGACGCTGTCTATAAATGAGGCAGACGACGATCAAGAGAAAGGCAGCAGCATTGCTGCGTGCCTGCGGGCTAATCAGAACTATCCAACTGAATATCAAGCATCTTTTCTGCTTGCCGGAAACTGGCACACAATCTGCATACCCTTGCACAGGTCCAGAGGGGACCGGTTATGGCGCCATCATAAGGCGCATCGGAAGAAGCCGCCAGACTGGAAAGTCACGTCCCGGATGTACGGACTGACCTGACGTCTGGCGGCCTTTTTTGTGATCCATCTGTCACCTGAACGCTGTCCAGGACCACCGCACTTGGTCTTTTGCGATGGCCATAGGCCATCAGGTCCGGTCGGCCAGCAGGTCCAGCACCACCTCCGCCGCCCGTTCGGACGGAGACCACCGCGTCGTCATGCGGGCACGGATCAGGTCGAAATCAGCGAGCACGGCCTGGCGCCAGAGCGTGTCGGAGGCAAGTTGATTGGCCAGCACAGCCAGCCGTTCAGGCCGGACCTGATCGTTGTAAAATTCCTGCACCACCACCCGCCCGGCCACGAGATTGGGTAGCGCGCCGGTCCAGGACGTGATCAGGCTGAGGAACCAGCGCGCGATCGGATCGAGCCGATACGAAGACATGTGCGGCACACCGACGATGGCGAGTTCGAGAAGCACGGTGCCGGAGGCTGCGATCGCCACGTCGGCCGTCCCGAACGCCTGCCATTTTGCGTCCGCACCGCTGACAACGTCCGCCTGAACTTGCCATTTGGAGACTGCCTTTCGCACATCCGCTTCAACCCGCGCAGCAGCCGGCACGACAAAGCGCATTGAGGGATCAAGGCGCGCCAGATGGGCAGCGGCCGCACCGAAGGGAGCGGCGAGACGCGCAATTTCGCCGCGCCGTGATCCGGGCAGAACAAGACAGACCCTCGGTGCCGCAGGACCGGTGTCAGGCCGTTTCTCCTGCAGTCGGCGGGCCTCCTGCAGTCGGCAAGCTTTGAGCAGTCCCGGGTCCGACATCAGCCTGTGGCCCACATAGGTGAGCGGCGGACCACCAAGACGAGAGACGATCTCGGGCTCGAAGGGAAATATCGACAGCACGTGATCGACATAGGCGCGCATCCGCGGCGCGCGGCCAGGCTTCCAGGCCCACACCGTGGGGCAGACATAATTGACGATCCGCAAATCCGGCCGGGCCGCCCGCACCCGCCGGGCAACGCGATGGGTGAAATCCGGGCTGTCGATGATGATGAGAAGGTCGGGCGCCGCGGCGATGATGGCATCGGCTGTCTGGCGGATGCGCAGCAGCAGTTTCGGCAGCCTTGCGATCACTTCCGAAAAACCGATGATTGACAGTTCCGTGTGGTCGAAGAGCGAAACCAGCCCTTCCCCGGCCAATGCATCACCTCCGACGCCCACCAGATCCGGCTGGCTGCCCGTCGAAAGGGTCAGGGCCCGCACCAGGTCCGCACCCAGGATATCGCCAGATGCCTCACCGGCGATGATGGCGAGCTTGAGCCGCGTCATGCGCCACTCCCCGGACTTTCGATGCCCAAGACGAAAAGACCCAGCCGGTCGGCTTCGGCGATGGTCGCCTCCCGCTCCAGGATCAGCGATCTGCCCGCCTCCAGCGCGATGCCGGCGAGGCCCGCACGCTTGGCAGTCACAACCGTCTGCGGGCCGATTGATGGCAGATCGGCGCGCAGATCCTGCTCAGGCTTGCACAGCTTGACGAGAACCCCACCCTGCCGCGTTGTCATCAGGCCGTCCGCACGCATGCCCGCCACCCGTTCAAGCATCGCATCCGTGCCTTCCGGACCTTCGAGTGCGACGACGCGACCATGGATCGCCACCGCACCCTGGCCGATATCCAGGCGCCCCAACGCAAGGGCCGCTTGTGAGGCGCGCGCAATGTCTGACAGGGCATTCCTATCGGCGGTGCGGGAACCGATGGGCCCGAGTGTCGCAAGCAGCCCCGGCACCACCTGGTGGGCGCCCACCACCCGCACGCCCTCTTCCTCGATGAGGCGGATGGCGATCCGCAGCAGCGCGTCGTCACCTGATGACAGAAGCGCTTTGACCACCGCCGGCATCGCTTTGAGGCTTCTCGCAGTCGGGCGGAAATCCAGAAGCGCAGGTCGCCTGCGCACGCCACCTGAAAGGACGACCGCATCAAGCGCTTCCCGCTTCAGGCGGCCGGCAAAGCCCGAGAGATCAGCAATATGCAGCCGCACATGGTCAAAGCCGGACCAGTCCTGGTCCGCCTCGCCTTCGAGCGGAAAGATGAACGGATGGAGGCCGGCACCCCGCGCGGCCTCAGCCACATGGACCGGCAGACGTCCGCTCCCAGCTATGATCGCCAGGCGTCCGACCTTGGTCACTTGGTCGGACATCCCGGTCAGCCCCTCTGCCCTCGCGCCGGCGACGACAGCGCGCGTTCACTTTCGGCCTCGATGAAGCCGATGATATCGGCGACCGCCGCGTTGGCCATGCCCTCGGCCTTGATCCGCGCCACATTCTCGCGGATCGGCGTCTTGTCGAAGATCGCCTTGAAGGCCCGGCGCGCAGCATGAATGGTCGCTTTGTCCATGCCTGAACGTTGCATGCCGATGATATTGAGCCCCATCAGCACGCCGGGATTGCCATTGAGCATGCCATAGGGGATGACGTCATTGCTCACCGCAGACAGGCCACCGATGAACGCATGGTGGCCGATCCGCGTAAACTGGTGGACCGCCGCCCCGCCACCCATGATCACCCTGTCCCCGATGGTGACGTGGCCAGCCAGCATCACATTGTTGGAGATGATGACATTGTTGCCGACATGGCAGTCGTGAGCGACATGCGAATAGGCAAGAAACAGACAATTGTCTCCCACGATGGTCCTGCCACCGGCACTCTCCATGCCCTTATGCATGGTTACGCCTTCGCGGATCGTACAATTGTCGCCGATGATGAGCAGCGTGTCCTCTCCCTTGTACTGGAGGTTCTGCGGCTCGCAGCCGAGCACCACCTGGGGGAAGATGCGGGCACCCTTGCCGATGGTGGTACGGCCGCCGATCGCCACATGGCTCATGACCATGGTGTCGTCGCTCAGGATGACCTGCGGACCAATATGGCAGAACGGCCCGATGGTCACGTTCCGCCCCAGGACCGCGCCATCCTCGACGACGGAACTGGGATGGACGACGGCAGATGCATGCAATGTCATTCGGTTTCGCTTTCTGTGGTCACCAGCATGGCGCCGATATCCGCTTCGGCTACCTTTGCTCCGTCGACCATGGCTTCACAATGGAATTTCCAGATCTTGCCGCGCTGCTTTTCCTTTGTCACATGGTACTCAAGCCGGTCGCCGGGAACGACCGGCTTGCGGAAGCGCGCGTTGTCGATGGTCATGAAATAGATGAGGGTGGCACCACCTCCGGTCGCCTTGGCGCAGATCGCACCTGCGGTCTGTGCCATACCCTCAATGATGAGAACACCAGGCATGATCGGGTTGCCTGGAAAATGGCCGGTAAAGTGCGGTTCATTGGCGGTTACGTTCTTGATCCCGACGGCGGAATTGTCTCCATCGATATCGACGATTTTATCAACCAGAAGAAACGGGTATCTGTGGGGCAGCAGGTCAAGGATATCCTTGAGATCGGCTGTTTCCAGTGTCTTGGCCTTTTCATCGGTCATTGACTGTCTCCGCCTTTGTCGTCGCCGATGGCCGCACCGCGCCCTCCCTCTGCCCCGGACTTGCCGAAGGCGCGGGCATTGGCCTCCGCCGCGTCCCTGAGCACGGCGCGCATCGGCCGGGCTGGAACGCCGCCCCATTTGACGCCGGGCGGCACATCGTTGAGCACACCGCTCATCGCCGCGATCTGTGCGCCGTCGCCAATTGAGATATGGCCGTTCACCCCGGACGCCCCGCCGATCATGACCCCGTCACCCAAGGTGGTGCTTCCGGCAATTCCGACCTGGGACACGATCACGCAATGGCGACCAATGCGCACATTGTGGCCGATCTGGACCAGATTGTCGATTTTCGTACCCTCGCCGATCACTGTGTCGTCAAGCGCACCGCGATCAATGCAGGTGTTGGCGCCAATTTCGACATGGTCCTGGACAATGACCCGGCCGAGCTGAACGATCTTGATAAGGCCGCGCGACCCCGCGGCAAACCCGAACCCGTCCTGACCGATGCGCGCGCCGGTATGGACGATCACCTCATTGCCGATCAGCGCATGTTGAACCGTCGCGCCCGGTCCGATGTGTGAATGCCGCCCGATTCGCGTACCAGGCCCGATCACCGCATTGGCGGCGATCACCGTTCCGGAACCAATCTGGACATCGGCTGCGACGACAGCCCCCGCCTCAACGATCACTCCCGCTTCGAGCCGCGCTGATGCATCGACAATGGCACGGTCCGAAATTCCCCCGCCGCCCGCTATACGCAGCGGTTTGAGCGCGGAAGGATAGAGAAGCGCCGCGGCCACCGCAAAAGCCGCCTGCGGCTGCGAAACCACGAGAACCACAACACCATCCGGAACATGACCAGCCAGACCGGGCGTGCACAAGACTGCGCCAGCCTTGCATTTGACAAGGTCTGCCAACGACTTGCTGGAACTTATGAAAGTGATGTCGTCGATCTCGGCCCGCCGCAGCGGCGCAATCGACCGGATGATCCGGTCACCATCCTTCATGGCGGCGAGCGACGCGCCGCAAGCTTGCGCAAGCAACGAGACAGCCAGGCCAGGATGGGCTGGAAAAAACGAGTAGGGCTCCATCACCGGACCGATCGGAAGCGCCGGGCGGGCGAACGTATCAGGTCGCCCGGCTAAGTCTCAGAAACGAGTGGAAGCGCCAAAACCGAATTTCTTGATCCTGTCGGTGCCTTCCTTGACGATCGGCTCCGCATAGTAGACGCGGAGCGGACCAAAGGGCGAAGCCCAGGTCACACCGAGACCGACCGATGCACGCCATTCCATGTCGGATCCCACGACCGTCTGCGTATTGCAGGGGACCGGGGACAGCACGCCAACCGGGCAGACCAACTGCGAAGCCGCAATGTCACTGCCGTAGAGCGTTCCAGCGTCTGCAAACAGGTTGAAACGAAGACCAAGATCACGCGAAATGCCGGGAATTGGTGCCGACACCTCGACCGAACCGTTGAAGTAGGTCTGACCACCGGCCGACTCCACCACACCCAGAACCGGATCGGTGATCATCGGACCAAAGCCGCGGTTATCAAAGCCGCGAATGGTTTCCTGACCCAGCTTGAAATGGTCAAACACGGACAGATTGCCGCTGGTGGCGAAGACATGACCGGCACCAACCGAAACTTGACCGATCAGATCGGCTGGTTCGGACAGCATCTGGAAATAGCTGCCCTTCGCCGTGGTCCGCAGAAACTCGGCGTCCCCGCCCAGACCAGCAAACTCCTGCGACAGGCGGGCCAAAAAGCCTTCGCGCGGCAGGTTCTGGTCATCAAGCGAATTGTAGGACAACGTATAGGCCAGCGATGAAGTCGTCCGCTCTCCGGCAGCGATCAGATTTGCATTCGGGTTCGAAATGACCACGCCATCTGTCTCATAATCGAGCTGGCTGAACCTGTAGGCCAAGGACAAAGAGAGATTGTCCGTGATCGGCGCGGCGACGCGCAGGTTCACACCCTGGCTGATCTCAGAGTAACCGGCGTTGCCGCTGTCCTCGTTCTTGAACACGTCGAAGCCAGCAGCCAGCCGGTAGCCGAGGAAATACGGCTCGGTGAAGGACAGGCTGTAGGTGCGGGTGTCTTCGCCGCGGCCGACGGAAGCGCGGATGAATTGGCCGCGTCCCAGGAAGTTGCGTTCCGTGACGTCCAGAGTGGCCGCAAAACCATCGTTGTTCGAATACCCGCCGCCAATGCCGAATTCACCGGTCGGCTGGTCCTTCACATCGACAATGAGCACCACGCGATCGGGCTGCGAACCGGGTTGCGTGGAAATATTGACCGATTCGAAGAAGCCGAGACCTTCAAGGCGGCGCTTTGCGCGGCGTACCAGCACCTGGTTGAACGCGTCGCCTTCCGACAAATCGAACTCGCGACGGATCACGTAATCACGCGTCCGCGTGTTTCCCCTGACCTCAATGCGTTCGACATAGGCGCGTGTTCCCTCGTCCACCAGATAGGTCACCGAAATGGTGCGGTTGGTGAAATCACGGTCGCCACGCGGGGTAATCTGCGCAAAAGGGTACCCGTTGGTGGCCACTCGGTCGGAAATGGCGAGGATCGAATCCTCAACGTCCTTGGCGCTGTAGACCGACCCGGATCGGGTTTCCAAGAGACTGTTGAGCGATGCGGTGTCGACGCCCGGAACAGTGCTTTCCACCGTCACATCGCCGAACACGTAACGCTCGCCCTCTTCCACGGTGATGTTGACCGTGTATTCGTTGTTGGTTTCGTCGAGATCGGCAGATGACGAAATCACCCGGAAATCAGCATATCCACGGTTGTAATAAAAGCGCCGCAGCAGCTCTTCATCAGCGCGCAGCTTATCCTCGTCGTAGACATCCTTGCGCGACAGGAAGGACAAAAGTCCCGACCGCTTCGTGGTGATCACATCCGCCAGCCGACCATCTCCGAAGGCCTGGTTGCCAACGAAATTGATCCTCGAAATCTTGGTGCGGTCACCTTCATTGATTTCAAACGCGATGTTGATGCGACCCCCGTCAACCGGAACGATCCGGGTCGTGATCACGGCATCGCTGCGGCCGATGGCGGCATAGGCATCGCGAACCGACTGCAGATCGGCTTCCAAGATCTGATCATTGTATGCGCCGAGCGGCTGAATCTGGACGACCTCACGCAGCTGAGCATCCTTGAGCTTGTTGTTGCCGTTGAAGACGACCTGGTTGACGATCTGATTTTCCGACACGGTCACGATCAGCGTTGATCCCGAGACGCTGATCTGCACGTCAGAGAAAAGACCTGTCGAAAAGAGGCGCTTCACCGAATCGTCGATGTCGGTGTTGTCGAAATTCTCGCCGGGCGAGATTGTGAGGTTGCCACTGACGGTGGATGCATCCACGCGGCTGTTGCCGCGCACATCGATCCGGCTGACAACCGCGGCCTCAGCGGCGGTCACGGTCGCCAAAGTGGCGACACCAGCGCCGGCGGAGATGATCCCTGCGGACAACGCGACGGCTGACACAGCGTTCAAGAATTTTGAACCGGCCTTCATTGATCTGCTTACCTTTTTACCCGATGTCCCCGAACAGGCGACACGTGTCCTGAGTCATGACAGTGTCGTTTTACCCGCTTTTCCCTCACAAGCAAGGGACGGAGTTAATTTCTGTTTACTTCGTTCAAGAGAGTGGCGGTTTGGTCACGCAAGTTCATGATCATGCTTAAGGAACCGTTAGTGCTGAATGGTTGGAGCACTCATCCGACCAGCAGGCTGACATCGTTCCAGGTGGCGAATAACATCAAGGCCAGGACTGCCGTCAAGCCGAATTTGAAGGCCCATTCCTGTGCCGTCTCCCCGAGCGGGCGGCCCCTCACGGCCTCGATGGCGTAGAAGACAAGATGCCCTCCGTCAAGCATCGGAACCGGCATCAGATTGAGCAGTCCGATCGAAACCGACAGCACCGCCGCAAGCTGGATCAGCGCCACCAACCCCAGCGTCGCCATCTGTCCGGAGACTTGCGCAACCCGGATCGGCCCACCGAGCTGGTCAGCGTTTTCCACCCCGGTGATGACATTGCCCAGATAGCCGAGTGTGCGGGTGACGATGAACCAGCTTTCCTTGACACCCTCGCCCACAGCCTCGATCGGGCCATAAGTGACCTGCCGGAAATTGGCAACTTCGTCGGCGGTGATGACGCCGATCTGGCCCACTTCCATCTTGTTGCCGAACCGGTCTGTGATCTCCCGGCGCGCCGGCGTCATGGACAGCTCGACCTCAGCGCCATCGCGCCGCACTGCCACGGAGATGGGTTGTTCGGGACGAGTGCTCACGTAGCGGCGGACGTCGTCGAACGTTTCCACAGTTCTGCCGTCAATGGCGACAAACACATCTCCAGGTTGAACACCGGCCATCTCCGCCGCACTGCCCGCCTGGACTTCGGCGACGACGGGATCGGCGATCATCCGCCCGTTGATGCCAAAGATGACGGCAAAGATCGCAATCGCCAGGATGAAATTCGCAACCGGCCCGGCCACGACCGTCGCCGCGCGCCGCCACAGCGATGCGCCTGGAAAGGTGTGTGCACGGTCGTCTGCCGACATGCCGGAAAGACCTGCACGGCTTGGAAGGCTGGTGGCATTGTCGTCGCCCGAAAACTTGACATAGCCGCCCAGCGGAATGGCCGACAACCGCCAGCGGGTGCCGTGGCGATCACTGAAGCCAACGAGTTCGGGCCCGAAACCGACCGAAAACGTTTCCGAGTGGATTCCACACCAGCGCCCGACGAGATAGTGGCCAAGCTCATGAACGAAAACAACGACAGTCAGCACAGCGAGGAAAGGCAGGAGAATACCGGTCACGAAGTTGAAGGCCGTCAATAGCAATTCCATGCCCGTATCCTTTTTTTCGCACGCGCGCGAGGTCCTTCCTCAAGCGTACCGAAGTAACCCGCCCACCACGGACTGGACGCTAAAGACGCACCATAGCTTGTTCTTATCCCAAAACCGGACACGCTTTCCGAATAAAAACACGCGTCACCCGCCGAACAACAACGCGGCGAGTGCGCCGCCCTTGGTATCAATTCCCAGATGTGGCCACAAGACCACGATGACAATGGCTGCAAATGCGGCAAAGACAAGACCATCGACCCGGTCCATGACTCCGCCGTGGCCAGGAATGAGATGGCTTGAATCCTTTACGCTGAAGCGCCGCTTCACCCAGGATTCGAACAGGTCGCCACATTGGCTCGCCACGGAAAGCAGAAGCGCGATGACAGGCACGGTCAGCGTGCCGCCAGGCACAACCGCAAGCGCCACCGCCAGGCCCGCCGCGACCCCGGCACCAGCGCCAAACAGAGCGCCCGACCAGGTCTTGCCCGGAGAGATCGAAGGCGCAAGCTTGGCACCGCCGAGTGCGCGCCCACAGAAATAGGCAAGAATGTCGGTAGCCCAGACGACGGCGAAAACGAACAGCATCGCAAACAGCCCGCCTGTCCCCTCACCCCGGATCTCCGACAACGCCAGCGCCGAAAGTCCGGCATAGCCGAGCGCGGTCGCAGACCAGTGGCTCCTGCCTCTGAGCGCCGCCAGTAGCATAACCGCAGCCACGCCGGCCAGAATGGCTGTGAAAGCCGGCTTGGCCATGTCGAAGAGAATGAAGGCGCTCGTCGCCGCGACGGCGACCCAGGCAATCGCATTGGCAAGCGGATCCGTCGCGGCCGCCTTTATGATGCGCGTAAACTCGAAGTGAATGAGCAAACCGATCGCCACCGCCAGAATGCGGAACGGAAGACCGCCGGCAAAGGTCGCACCGAGAACGATCGCACCGAGGACAACCCCCGACAGGATGCGCAATCTCAGCTCCGGGCTCATCAGGACCGGACCGCCATGACCTGCTGAGGCGCCAGCGCTCCGAACCGACGGTCCCGCCGCCCATATTCGAACAGCGCCTCGTGGAACGCCTTGCAGTCGAAATCCGGCCACAGGCACGGCATGAAGACAAATTCGGCATAGGCCGCCTGCCAAAGCAGAAAATTGGAAAGACGTTGTTCGCCGCTGGTGCGGATGACCAGATCCGGATCGGGAATTTCGGCCGTGTCAAGATAACGGGCAATCTCCACCTCGTTGATCCTGTCTGGCGACAGCATCCCTTGCGCCACCGCCTCTGCCATCGCCCGCATGGCTCGTGTGATCTCGTTGCGGGCACCGTAATTGAAGGCGATGACCAGTGTGAGACCCGTATTGCCGAACGTGCGCTGCTCGGCCTCGATCAAAAGCGGCCGGATGTCTGACTGGATCGTGTCCCGGCATCCGATGACACGGACGCAGACGTTCTGCTTGTGCAACTCGGAGAGATCGCGGCGGATGAAGAAGCGCAGGATGCCCATCAGGTCCTGCACTTCCTCCTTCGGCCTGTTCCAGTTCTCCGACGAAAAGGCAAACAGCGTCAGATAGGCGATTCCCGTCTCGCGTGCAGTTCTGACCACCTCCCGCACCCGTTCGACGCCAGCCCGGTGACCTGCCGTGCGCGGCAATCCCCGCGCCTTGGCCCAGCGGCCGTTGCCGTCCATGATGATGGCGACGTGCCGCGGCAATTTCATAGGTTCCAGAGACTGCATCTTTCCGTTCACCCCCGGACCCGCTGCGCCAGCATGAATCACCTGCGCGTCAGACCTGCATGATTTCCTTTTCCTTGTCGACGAGCAAGCGGTCGATGTCGGAAATGAAGTCGTCTGTCGTCTTTTGGACCCGGTCGGACTCCCGCCGCCCGTCGTCCTGGCTGATGACGCCGTCTTTCTCTGCCTTCTTGAGCGAATCCATGCCGTCACGCCGGACGTGGCGCACGGCGACACGGGCGTTCTCCGCATAGGTATGGGCCACCTTGACGAGGTCGCGCCGGCGTTCCTCGTTGAGTTCAGGCACCGGTATGCGCAGGTTCTGCCCGTCGATGATCGGGTTCAAGCCGAGATTGGCCTCCCGGATGCCGCGATCGACTGCGCCGACCATCTGCTTGTCCCAGACCGACACCGAGATCATCCTCGGCTCCGGCACCGAGACATTGGCCACCTGGTTGAGCGGCATCCGCGAGCCATAGGCTTCCACCATGACCGGATCAAGGACGTTTGAGGACGCCCGACCGGTTCTTAGCGCCGCAATATCGTTCTTGAACGCCTGAATGGCGCCGTCCATGCGGCGTTTGAGTTCTTTGAAATCAAGCCCTTCAGCCATGGCTTCGTCCTTCCTCACATGTCTTTGGACGGACCTGAGCCCGCCCGTCCTGTCTCAATGATCGCGCACGATTGTCGCACGGCCTCCGCCCATGATGATCTTGGCGAATGCGCCCTTTTCATGGATCGAGAACACGATGATCGGGATCGAGTTTTCCCGTGCCAGCGCCACCGCCGCCACGTCCATGACCGCGAGCCCCTTGTTGAGCACCTCGCCATGGGTGAGCGTCTCGAAGCGGGTGGCGTGAGGGTCCTTCTTCGGATCGGCCGAATAGATGCCGTCAACCTGCGTTCCTTTCAGGATCGCCTCCGCACCGATCTCGGCTGCCCGGAGGGCTGCCGCCGAATCAGTGGTGAAAAACGGATTGCCGGTTCCACCTGCGAAGATGACGACCTTGTTGCGGGTGAAATGGTGCAACGCCGCCCGCTGCGAGAAGCTCTGGCAGATCTCCGGCATCGCAATGGCTGACAACACCTCGGTGTCGATGCCGAGCTTGCGCAGCGATGTGGCGAGCGCAAGGGCATTGATCACTGTGGCGAGCATGCCCATGTGGTCGCCCGTCACCCGGTCACCACCCTTGGATGCCACCGCCACGCCGCGGAAGATATTGCCGCCGCCAACGACCACGCCCACTTCCACGCCGAGCGCGGAAACTTCGGCGATATCGGAAGCGATCCGGTCAACAACCGTCACGTCGATCCCGAAACCCTGCCCTCCCATCAGCGCCTCTCCGGACGCTTTGAGCAGGACGCGTTTGTAGAGCGGCTTGGCTTCGGACATGGAATTTCCCAAGTGAACGTGTGAGCCCCCGTTACACGACGGGCACCGCGTTGTCACGCGATGCCCTTTGTTTTCAAGGTGTATGGTGTTTTCAAGGTGTACGGTGTTTTCAAGAGGTCTGGTGTTTTCAAGAGGTCTGGTAAGCGACTTCAGCCCTTTGCGACCGCTGCAACTTCGGCGGCGAAATCGCTCTCTTCCTTCTCGATGCCGTCCCCGAGCTGAAAACGCACAAAGCCGGTGATCGCAATAGGTGCCTTGGCGCTGACTTCCGCCGCCTTGATGGCAGCAGCGACCGTCAGATCCGGATTGATCACGAATGCCTGCGAGGTCAGCACGACTTCCTCGTAGAATTTGCGCATGCGTCCTTCCACCATCTTCTCGATGATGGCCTCCGGCTTGCCCGATTCGCGGGCCTGCTCAATGAACACATTGCGCTCCCGGTCAGCGACAGCCTCGTCGACGTCGGCAGCGTTGAGCGCCAGCGGATTGGTCGCTGCCACATGCATGGCCACCTGTCGACCGATGGCCATCAGCGCGTCCCTGTCGCCAGACGATTGGAGCGCCACCAGCACGCCAAGCTTGCCGAGGTTCTCGGACACGGCATTGTGCACATAGGTGGCGACCACCCCATCGGACACGGAGAGCTTGGCCGACCGACGGAAGGTCATGTTCTCGCCGATGTGGGCGATTGCGTCCTTGATGGTGTCCACAACGCTTGTTCCGGTTGATGCAACCTTTGCAGCGCTCGCGGCTTCGACCGACCCGTCTGTCGCCAACGCAGTTGCGGCAATGCCACGCACCATGTCTTGAAAGGCCTCATTGCGGGCCACGAAATCGGTCTCGGAATTGACCTCGATAACGACGGCCGAATGTGCGTCGCCGCTCACGCCGACAAGGCCTTCGGCGGCTGTACGGCCGGATTTCTTGTCAGCCTTGGCGATACCCTTGGCGCGCAGCCAGTCAATCGCCGCTTCGATGTCGCCATTGGTTTCGGCAAGCGCCTTCTTGCAATCCATCATGCCTGCGCCGGTCTTTTCGCGCAGGTCCTTCACCATTGCTGCGGAAATGCTCATGGTAGCCTCTTCAATCTCGGTGCCGGGACGGTCGCTTGCGCTCAGCCGGTCCGGCGTTTGGCGACAAGGCGCCGTTCAAAGGGAAAAGCCCGGCAAACAGGAACTCCATTTGCCGGGCCGTAAGGAGACCCGGAGATCAGGCTTCGGCGGCTTGTTCAGCCAGAACCGGTTCGATCGGGGCTTCCATGGCACCGATATCAACGCCCGAAGACCCCTGCTGGCGGGCGATCCCATCAATGCAAGCGCGGCTGATGAGGTCGCAATAGAGAGCGATGGCGCGGGAAGCGTCGTCATTGCCGGGGATCGGATAATCGATCATGTCGGGGTCGCAGTTGGAATCGATGATGGCCACGACCGGAATACCGAGACGCTTGGCTTCCTGGATGGCAATGCCTTCCTTGTTGGTGTCGATGACGAACATCAGGTCCGGCGTGCCACCCATGTCGCGGATGCCGCCAAGCGCGCGGTTGAGCTTTTCACGCTCGCGCTCGAGGTTGAGGCGTTCCTTCTTGGTGAAACCTGACGCTTCGGCCGCCAGGATCTCGTCAAGCTTGCGCAGCCGCTGGATCGAATGGGAGATCGTCTTCCAATTGGTCAACATGCCACCGAGCCAACGTGCGTTGACGTAATACTGAGCCGAGCGCTGAGCGGCGTCAGCAACGATTTCCGCTGCCTGGCGCTTGGTGCCGACAAACAGCACACGGCCGCCCTTGGCCACCGTATCGCTGACGACCTTGAGCGCGCGCGACATGAGGGGAACGGTCTGGCCAAGATCGATGATGTGCAGGTTGTTGCGATCACCGAAGATGAATGGCTTCATCTTCGGGTTCCAACGATGGGTCTGGTGGCCGAAGTGAACGCCTGCTTCGAGAAGCTGGCGCATGCTGAAATCAGGCAATGCCATGCCTTGGTCTCCTGTTTCCGGTTGAACCTCCGCAGGGCGTCAGCGCTCTCGCGCCACCGGCGGAACCGACCGGATGTCTCCCGGTCAACCCCATGCCCCACGTGTGGAATTGCGCGGCTTTACATCTAAACGCGGCAAAGAGCAAGCCGCCGCTCACCTCATTCGTTGCAATCGGTGGGCTCAAACATGTCGAGTTGAGCCAGCGTCCCCTCAAGCACGAAGTCACCGTAGTCCATGGTCAGATCGCGCGTGACGCCGTTCTCGTAAAGCTTGAAGGCGATGGTGTAGACCGGAAGACCATCGCCCTCGGCCACATCCTCGAAATAGGAGATCGATACGGGCCAGAAATCCTTGTCAGCCAGCGCTCCGGCGGCCTTGGCTTCCGTGTCGCCCGTGTCCGCCTTCTGCACTTCACCCAGGATCGTGGTGGTGATCATGGCCTCGTCGCCGCCATCAGACCCGTCGAAAATTCGTGATTCGTAGAACTGTTCACCTTTTTTGGCCTGGTCGATCAGCTCGATCATGTGTTCGGTCGGAAACAGCGCTTTCCCGATTTCAATATCCTGCTTTTCGGGCTCCTCGAGTTCCACGGCAAGTGCGTCGTCTTTAAGGGCGGCAGCACCGCGCACCTCCTTGTCGAGGGTCTGGTTGACAAAGGACCGAGTGACGAAATTGAAGGTGCCGCGCCTGACATCCTCGAATGTGGTGGTCTGCTGGTCAGTGACGCGCGATCCTTCCCCACTGTTGATCTCGGTCACGAAGCGAAAACTCACGGTGTAGCCGTCGCAGGCAGATCCGTTGAATTCATAGACCATTCGGCCCACCATGCCCTCGATGCCAGACCGCTGTGAAGCATCCTTCAGCTTGAGATCATAGACGGCGCGATGTGTTGCAAGTGATCCGACGGCGGCCTCGGCCGCGTTTGCCCCGCCCGCAACCACAAGTGACGCCAATACAAGCATGCGCATAGAGTTTACTCCTGTCGAATCCAACTCGCATGATATATGAGCTTACGCGGCAAAAGCGAGGCGGAACGCCGGTGCATCCGAAATTCCATCCGCACGTCCCATCCAAACCGACCGGAGAATTTTCCATGACCGACACCATAGACCTTCGCCTCGCCGCCCACGGCGTCACTCTGCCCGAAGCCGCCGCACCGGCGGCCAACTATCTGCCGTTTGTGATATCGGGACAGTTGCTGTTTATCTCCGGTCAGTTGCCACTGGAAAACGGAGCCATGAGCGCCAAGGGCCTGCTTGGTCGCGATCTCGATGTCGCCGCCGGCCAGAAGGCCGCCGAACTCTGCGCAATCAACATTCTCGCCCAGGCGCGGACCGCTCTCGGTGGCGATCTCGAGCGCATTGTCCGCGTGGTCAAGCTCACCGGTTTTGTCGCCTCCGATCCCGCTTTCACTGACCAGCATCTGGTCATCAACGGTGCGTCCAACTTCTTCGCCGACATTCTGGGCGACCGGGGCAAGCATGCCCGCGCCGCCGTTGGCATGGCCTGTCTGCCGCTCAACGCAGCCGTCGAGGTTGACGCCGTCATTGAAATCCGCTGAGGATCAGACAATGCCTGAACACGACCACGATCTCGGCTGGCTTGTAGCCCGGCCCGTAGCCCATCGCGGCTACCACGACATGAACCGGACGATCTGGGAGAATTCTCCCTCCGCCTTCTTGCGCGCCATCAAGCATGGCTTTTCCATCGAGTGCGATGTCCATTTCGCCTGCGATGGCAACCCGATCATCTTTCACGACGACGATCTGCGACGTCTGACCGGGCTTCCGGGCGATGTCCGCGGCAAGACCGTCCAGGAACTCGGCCAAATTGCCATCGGTGGCACTGCTGACCGCATTCCCTCGCTCAAGACGCTGCTTTCGCTTGTCTCGGGCCAGGTGCCGCTGGTCATCGAACTCAAGGGACGCAAAACTGACGACGAGGGTTTTGCGGGGGCGGTGCTCGAATGTCTCGAGGACTATCCGGGCCATGTGGCGCTGATGTCGTTTGACCATTGGCTTCTCAAGGATCTCAAGGCGCTCGACTGCCCCTGGCCCGTCGGCCTGACGGCGGAGGGTGCGAAGCCGGAAACTTTCTTCGTCCACGAAAAAGCCATGCAACTCGGGCTCGACTTCATCTCCTATTGCGTTCACCACCTGCCCAACCCCTTCATTGCCGCCCAGCGCGCGTTGGGAGTTCCGGTCATCACCTGGACCATTCGCGACGCCGAAGCCCGCAGGAAAACCTTTGAGCACGCCGACCAGATGACCTTCGAGGGTTTTGATCCGGACGCAACAATGGCCTGAGCCGACCATGCGGATGCCTTAGCGAAGGCTTGCTTTTGCCTCTGCGGACCATAGCTTCAGAAGGTGGGAGGATGCCTCCCCGATCCCGGGACAGCACGATCATGACCTCTCCAAAGACCGAGACGACAGAGGACTTCACGCTCGAAAGCGTGACCGGGATTCAATCCGTGGGGGCTGACGCCTGGAACAGCCTCGCCGGCACGTCCCGCCTGAGCGGAACAAGCTACAACCCGTTTGTCTCCCATGCCTTCCTGTCGTCGCTCGAGGATTCGGGTTCAGTCTGCGCCGACGCCGGTTGGGCCCCGCGCCATCTGGTTTTGCGCGGAGCAGACGGAAGGCTGGTGGGTGCCCTGCCGACTTATTCCAAAAGCCACTCAATGGGCGAATACGTGTTCGACCATTCCTGGGCGGAAGCCTTTCAGCGGGCCGGAGGCCGCTACTATCCGAAGCTGCAATGTGCGGTTCCTTTTACCCCTGCTACCGGTCCGCGCCTGTTGGCTTTGGACGGACCCGGAAGGACAGCGATCCAGCACGCGCTCGCATCGGGCGCGCGGGTGCTGGCCGACCGAATCGGGCTTTCCTCTGTGCATGCAACGTTTCTGCCGCTTGAGGAGGTACCAATTTTCGAGGCGGAAGGGTATCTGCCGCGAACCGACCAGCAGTTCCATTTCCGCAATGACGGCTACAGCGGGTATGAGGATTTCCTCGGGACACTTGCCTCTCGCAAACGCAAGGCACTGCGCAGGGAACGGCGCGTCGCGCTCGAAAACGGCGTCACGGTCGAATGGCTGACCGGTAAATTGCTGACTGAAGCCGTTTGGGACATCTTCTTCGCCTTCTACCGCGACACCGGCGACCGCAAATGGGGCCGCCCTTACCTCACGCGGTCGTTTTTTTCGCTGATCGGCGAACGGATGGCCGATGATGTCGTGTTGATCATGGCGCGCCGCGAGGGTCGCTACGTGGCCGGCGCCATCAATTTCATCGGCGGCGACTGCTTGTTCGGTCGCCATTGGGGCTGCATTGAGGACCATCCCTTCCTGCATTTCGAAATCTGCTATCATCAAGCCATCGATTTCGCCATCGCCCGCGGTTTGCAACGGGTGGAAGCCGGTGCGCAGGGCGAACACAAGCTTGCCCGCGGCTATCTCCCGGTCTCCACCCATTCCGCCCATTACATCGCCCATCCCGGCCTGCGTCGCGCTGTTGCCGATTATCTGGCCCATGAACGCCGCCAGGTCGCCGAAATGGGAGAGATCCTCACCGAGCATGGCCCGTTCCGAAAGGGAACGGTGGAGCCCGATATCGGGTGAGACATTACAAGCCGTGCGCAAACGGTTCCAACCGGTCCAAACCCGTTGGACAAGCGGCGTCTCGAATGTCGGACCCCGGAAAACCACGAACAAGCTTGTGATTCGGGTGGACTCTACGAATTTGACATTTGGTGTCTGCCCAACTGAAAATGGAAACCGAATGTCAAATTCGATCCACGAGACACGGAAACGAGACAGAGATGACCAGCACGGCCTATGACGACAGCAACGTGTTCGCGAAAATCCTGCGCGGCGAAATGGCGGCAGAAAAGCTCTATGAGGATGCGGACACGCTGGCTTTCATGGACATCATGCCGCGCGGCCACGGCCATTGCCTGGTCATCCCGAAGATGCCAGCCCGCAACATCTTCGATGTCGAAGCTGAGAGCCTTTCCAGGGTCATGGCGACGGTTCAGCGGCTATCCATCGCCGTCCGCAAAGCCTTTGACGCAGACGGGGTGACGCTGCAGCAGTTCAACGAGCCTGCCGGCGGCCAGGTGGTGTTTCATCTCCATGTCCATGTGATCCCGCGTTTCGACGGGATCGCGATGAAGCCGCATACCGCCACAATGGAAGACCGCGACGTGCTGCGGGTCAACGCCGACAAGATCCGCGCTGCGCTTTAAACCCGCAACGGTCTTTTCACCTCGTCAAAGGGTTACGGCGACCTTTGCGCGTCTGAAAAGACGCGCGGCGCTGTAGGGATTTCCGGTCTGAACGAGGCCGATTGCCCGCACCGGGAAGCCGCAGGCAACGACCCACGGCGGCGTTTTCCTCATGACTCTATCGGGCGACAAGGCAATCGCCACCAGCAGCCTTGTAGCGCGCGCAGAGCGCATTGGCGTCCTCGCGGCTGCCTGCGGGGATGCGCACGCGGTGGAAAACGCCTCTGCCTGTGATTTCCGCCCGCTGGATGTCGACCCCGCGCCCGCCGATGACATTTGCATAGCGGCCAGAGAGGCTCGCATAGGACGCCTGCGCACCCTCGGCAGTCGGCTGCGAGGCGATCTGGATGAAGTAGCCACCGGCGTTTGCTCCCGGAGCTGCCGCCTGCGGGGCTGCGGCGACGTCCGTCGGCTGGGCGACAGTTCCGTTCTGTCTCACCGTTCCCACCACAGTGACCGGCTGGTCGGCAGGGCGGCTTACCGGCACGGGCGCGTTGGCTGCGGGGCGGATCGGCTGAGTGGTCACGGTCCGGACGGGGGCCAATGTTTCGGCAGGCTCTGCGGCAGCCAAAGGCGGTTGATCAATAACAGCGACAGCGGGCGCTGCTGGCGCAACATCAGCGACAGCGGGCGGAGTGGCAGGCGTCGGCGCAGGTGTTTCCGGAGATGCCGGCGTTTGGGCAGCAACAGGTGCGGTGCTGGTTTCCACCGGTGCGGCCCTTGGTTCCACCGGTGCGGGTGACGGTGCCGCGTCGGCAGCCTCTGGCGTTGCAGCCTGCGGGGCAGCCGGTGGCGGCGCCAATGCCGTTTCGGGTGCGGGTTCCTCCCGGGGGACGATGGTTCCGTCCGGGCGCACCACCATGGTCCGCACACGGCGGGGCGACACGATGGGTGCGGGCGAGGCGGCAGCTTCTTCGGTGGCGACATCTGCGGGAAGACGCTCATCGACCGTCGCCGGGTCAATGTCGGTGCGCCCTTCAAGCGGTAAAACATCCGGGTCAAGCGTCCGCTGCACCACATCAACCGGTTCCTCGGCTGTGGTGACGAGCGTCGGCTGGGATGATGATGCGGGTGAGGAGCCGGCAACGCGGTCATAAACCGCCTTGTCCTGGTTGGGGACCTTGATCCCACCCGGATTTTCAGGTGCCACCTTCACAGGCTCCTTGTCGGCACGGATGATTCGCGGCTCGTCGGATGCCGTCAGTCCGCCATCCGACAGCATGGACCAGCCCACCGCTCCCAGGCCAAAAACCACCGCCACGCCGAGAACCACGAGCGCAACCTTGACGCCACGACGCCCGCTCTGCTCAGCTTCATTCATTGGCGGCAGGTAGGGACTATCCGCATCCACAGGCACGGGTCTGGGCCTCGGCGTGAACGGCTGCGCGCGAGCGCCCTCGCCAAACCCTGCGTTCAGATCATCCTCAAGGTCGAGAAAATCGTTGGATATCTGATCCTCTGTCCGGTTCCGGCCGCGATCCCATGCGGCTGCGGCACCCGCAATCGTGCCATCGGCAACGCCCGTCTCAGAGTAAGTGACACGATCCTCGACATCGATCAGATCCGCAAACTCCCGCTCGATTTCAGTGTCGAAATGCAGATTGACAAGCGGCACAACCACCGGATCGTCATGGGGAATTGCCGGAACATCGATCTCGGCGACCGGCTCCAGACCCTGCTCCGTGTCGGCAATGGCGGCCGCATCGAATGCGAAATCTTCGTCATCTCCAGGTACTGTCGTGCCAGGCGCATGGGACATGTCCATGGGCGAAAGCCAGTCCTCTGATTGCTGGTCCGCCGACGTCGTGTCCATCGCGGGGTCAGCCTCGTCCAAACCGAGAAACGCATCCGCGATCTCCTCGGCGCTGGCGGCGCCGAACACCGGTTCATCTGCAGCTTCCGCCTCTTCCAGCTCCGGATGTGTCGGGATGGGCCCGAAAACCGGCGCAACAGCGGGCACCTGATTGCTACGAGCATAGCTCATACCAAGCCGCGTTACCGGCTGAGCATCAGAGGTGGCTGCCGACGCACGCTCGGTCTCTTTGATGAAGTCAACCCGAATCGCTTCATCGGGTGCCGTGTCGACGACAAGATCGGTGTCTTCGGCTACCAGGTCTTCGGGCACCAGGTCTTCGGCTACCAGGTCTTCGGCTACCAGGTCTTCGGGCACCAGGTCTTCAGGTACCAGGTCTTCAGGCGTCAGGTCTTCGGCCGCCAACGCCTGCTCGAGTTGACGGTCGAGATCCAAATCGAAGTCAACACCGAGGTCGGCATCCGATTTGATCTCCATGTTTACAGGATTTTGCTCAGCCGCAGGCTTGCCGACCACCGGAGCGCCAGCGACGAGAACGACATCTTCCTCGGCTGCCAGTTCGTCAGACAGGTCGACCGCCCCCAATTCTGCCACTTGTCCAGGTGTGGCCAGCCACTGGTCAAGCTCCTGCTCGAGGCCGATGTTGGCAGCCGCACGGGCCGAATACTCGCTGTGTTCGACTTCTGCCAGAAACTCGCCCGCCGCCGCATCAAACAGCGGATCAGGTTCGGCATCGGCCGCCTCCCAGGCGACCGATTGGGCTGCGGGCACCGAAGGCTCGGCGGCGGCTTCGGCATCTGCCTGTGCGGCCTTCTCGGCCTGGCGCGCTGTCGCGGCATAAACGGCGATATCGGACTCTGGAAGAATGATTTCCTGCTGGAACACATCCAGTTCAGCAGACAGCTCGTCCTCGAAGTCGGGAAACCCGAGGTCAGAGGCTTTTGCCGCAGCCGCCACGGCACCAGCCGAAGCGCCCGCAGGGACTGCGGGTGTCGTGACCACGGTGTCACCGGACACCGGAACACTCCTGTCGAGGTCAGCCCCGCCCGCAACCACCAAATCCGGCTCAGCCGTGGGCTGGCGGGTCAGCTCGGACAAAAGATCTTCGAATTCATCCCCCGACGCTTCGGGGGCCTGGTCCGGGCCGGCCATGCCATCATCGTTCATCTCATGGTCGATCCACTGAGGGGCATCAAACTGCAGGTCAGTGGTGGTTTTTCCTGCCGGACTCAGGCTTTGACCGTCCCGGGAAGGCGCAGGCTCCTCGGGCTGGTCAAAATCAAAACCGTCAGAACCCGTTCCCTCGACGTCTCCCTCACCTTCGCCATCGCCGAGAGTTGCCCCACGCTCCACCGTGGCGTCCGGCCTGGACGCGATTTCCGCATGCGGATCGAGTGCCTGGTCGACGATCGTTGGCGCTGCAGGTTCGGGTTGCTCAAAGGCGAAAATCCGCTCGGCCGCAAATCTCGGCTCCGGTCGCGTCGGCACATCAAAGCGCGCCATTTCTGCAAGGATATCGTCGCCGGCAAGGGCAGTTTCCTGCCGCTGAACACGCGCCGCAGCAAGTGACGACGGTGGCGTTGCCAGGTTGGTTGAAGGCGACGCACCGTCGGATTCGATCAGGTCGACAGGCTTAACCGCCGAAAGTTTGTCGTCGAGTTCCACCTCTTGGGACAGCAAGGAGAGTTCCTCCAGAAGCGCGGGGTCGGACACCGCCTGTGCCGGCTCTTCGGAGAATTCAGGCCGAAAATCCCAATCGGGCTCTTGCGCCAAATCAGGCTCTTGCGCCAAATAAGGGTCCTGGACCAAATCTGGCTCTTGTGGCAGCGCATCGTCGACGATTTTGTCTGGCGTTGCGGCCGCATCGCTGGATGGCCAGGCAGCCATCGACAACTCGTCTTCAAGCTCCCGGAACAGGTCTTCGTCATCTGAAATGGCGCGCGAGCCATCCTCAAGGTCGGTGTCCGTGCGTTCAGCCTCTTCTGTCGAAGCATGCGCTGTGCCTGTCTCGGGCTTGCGACTGGACTGAGGCTCAAGATCGGCTTCCTCCACCTGGAGGGCAGACTCAAGATCCGGCCACTGATCAGCGTCATCCTGGAAAATGTCGGCGTCAACAGAAGACGCTGTTGGCGAGTAAGGCGCAAAAAATGTGTCCCGGTCGAGGATCTGCGGTGCCACAAGTGTCAACGCAGCGGGTTCAGGCGCGGGCACAACTTCCAGCTCGCGCAGCAATTCCGCTTCCAGATCAAATACATCGACTTCGGGTTGGGTCAGCGGTGCCTTCACCTGCGGGCGCACGTCCTTCGGCCGGTCATAACCGATGATGCGGGCAAGTTCGGCTAGCGGATCGTCTTCTGCTATGCCGCCCAGCCCTGCTCCGGTCTTCATTTCGTGAGTGTCAGCCATGTTTGCTCGCGCTCTTTCGCAATTTTCCTGCCAGAGCATTGTGGGCAAATGGTGACGCTAACGCATTTCGGCGGGCGCGTCAGTGCCCGTGATGGCAAGACCCGACTTCAACACCGAAGCGACAGCGTGCACCAGACTCAATCTGGCTAAGGTCAATTCTCGGTTTTTATCATTAACAAACCGTAATTCCGGGATGTCGCGCCCTTTGTTCCAGTGCGCGTGCAAGGAACTTGCGAGATCGTAAAGATAGAAGGCGATCCGATGAGGCTCCTGTCCCGCACTTGCAGACTCCACGACGCGGGGAAATTCCGCCATCTTGACGATCAGCGCAAGCTCGCTCTCATGGGTGATGAGCGTCAGGTCGGAGACCGCAAGGCGTTCAGGCGATACATCCAGATCAGGCAGAACTTCAAGCGCCTGACGGATGACGGAAGAACAGCGCGCATGGGCATACTGGACATAAAAGACAGGATTGTCTTTCGACTGTTCGGTCACCTTGGCGAAGTCGAAGTCGAGCGGCTCCGAACTCTTCCGGTAGAGCATCATGAAGCGCACCGAATCAGGCCCCACTTCGTCAACCACTTCGCGCAGCGTGATGAAGTCGCCCGAACGCTTGGACATGCGAACCGGTTCGCCGTTGCGATAGAGCTTGACGAGTTGGCAAAGAAGCACCGTCAGCTTGACAGAGCCACCTGAAACTGCGCGGGCGAGTGCTTCCAGGCGTTTCACGTAGCCACCATGGTCAGCACCCAGAACATAGATCATTTCCGTGTAGCCACGCTCGAACTTGTCGCGGAAATAGGCCACATCGGCGGCAAAATAGGTATAACTGCCATCCGACTTGATCAGCGGTCGATCAATGTCATCACCCACTTCCGTGGAACGGAACAGCGTCTGCTCCCGGTCTTCCCAGTCCTCCGGCAGTTGACCTTTGGGCGGCGGCAGCTTGCCCTTGTACACGTGGCCCTTGTAGGTCAGGTCGTTGATGGCCGACAGGATCGGGCCGCTGTTGCCCGCATGCAGGGTGCGCTCCGAGAAGAAGATCTTGTGCTCGATATTGAGTGCCTTCAGATCTTCCCGGATCATCACCATCATGGCCGAGATCGCCCGGTTCTTGACGATTTCCATGCGTTCGGCTTCCGGCATGAAACCCAGCCGCGCGCCGTAGTCGGCTGCGAGTGCCTGACCGACCGGCACCAGATAGTCGCCCGGATAGAGCCCGGGCGGGATGGTGCCAATGGCTTCACCGAGCGCCTCGCGGTAGCGCAGATAGACCGAACTGGCGAGCAGGTCGATCTGCGCGCCGGCATCGTTGATGTAGTATTCCTTGTCCACCTCATATCCGGCAAACGCCATCAGATTGGCGAGCGCATCGCCCACCACCGCACCACGGCAGTGTCCGACATGCATCGGCCCGGTTGGATTGGCCGACACATATTCCACGTTCACTTTTTTCCCCGCGCCCATCGAGCTGCGGCCGAAGTCACCGCCCAGCAGACAGATGTCTGCCACCAGGTGTTGCCAGTAGCGGGCAGACAGCTTCATGTTGAGAAAGCCGGGACCGGCGACCGAGACTTCGGCAATGTCGGCGTCGCCTCCAAGAGCTGCTGCGATCAGATCCGCAAGCGCCCGGGGACTGAGCCCCAGTGGCTTGGCGAGCACCATGGCCGCATTTGTCGAGATGTCACCATGAGCCGGATCGCGCGGCGGTTCGACGGCAAGGCGATCAAAGTTCGGCGTGACCTGGTTGACCTTAACGATATCAAGGGCTTGCACAGCCTTGATGATGCGGGATTCGATGTCTTTGAACACGTTCATGATGGCAATCCGGAATGGTGTGCGGCGTCAACGCGGCGGCACGAGTGGCCCTATCGCAATTCGGGAGTCCGGTCAAACAAGCGCCGGTGCGCGGCAATTGCATATGTATCAGTCATTCCGGCCAGATAATCGCGCACGTGGCGCGCCCTTTGTCCTTGACTGAGGTCCATCAGCCCGTCGGTCCAGCGCGCGTCACCCATCGCCGAGGGGATTTCCATATAGGCGGTAAAGAGGTCACGGATGATCTGGGCTGCCCCTGCGCGCACCCGCATGACATCTGGATGCCGGTACAGATGGCGGTACAGGAAGCCCTTGATCTGGCGGTCGGCCTCCGCCATTTCAGGCGAAAAACACGCGAGGGTACGGCCCGCATGCCGCACGTCGTCCGCCGATTGCGGCCGGACTTCGGCGAGATGAGCCTGGGCGACACCGATCACGTCCTCGACCATCGCCGTGATCTGACGCCGCATGATCTCGTGAATCACCCGCGGTTCTTCAAGGCCGGGATAGCGGTCGCGCACCTCTGCCAGCAACCTGGAAATCATCGGCAGTTCATCGAGCATGTCCATGCTGACGAGCCCGGACCGGAGGCCGTCGTCAATATCGTGGGTGTTGTAGGCGATGTCATCGGCAATGGCGGCAACCTGGGCTTCCAGGCTCGCATGGCTAAAGAGCCACAGATCGTGCAAGCTGGTGTAGTGGGCGATTGGCTCCGGCAACGGCCGGTCGGGTTTGCCGCCTTGACCAGGAAGCGGCACCCCTGCCCGGTCGGTCAGCGGCCCGTTGTGCTTGACAAGACCTTCCAGCGTTTCCCACGTCAGATTGAGACCGTCGAATTCCGCATAGCGTCGTTCGAGCTTGGTCACAATCAGCAAGGATTGAGCATTGTGATCAAAACCACCCGCCGAGGCCATGAGGTCGTCCAGCGCATCCTCGCCAGTGTGACCAAAGGGCGTGTGGCCAAAATCATGCACCAGCGCCACACCCTCCGCCAGGTCCTCGTCCAGCTTGAGCGCACGTGCGAGCGCGCGCGCGATCTGGGCCACTTCGATCGTGTGGGTCAGACGTGTTCGATAGTGGTCGCCTTCATCGGCGATAAAGACCTGGGTTTTGTGCTTGAGGCGACGGAACGCTGTCGTATGGATGATGCGGTCGCGGTCGCGCTGGAATTCGGACCGCGTCGGGCTTGCCGCCTCGGTGAACAGCCGCCCCCGGCTCGCCCAGGGATCGGCAGCCCAGCGCGCCCTTGCGCCGGTGCCAAAGCCGAGTTCGGTCACATCTATACCCATGTCGCCATCCCGTTGTCCGCTCCGCAGCCCCTGTCCCACCCGCATCCTCTGTGCATGTCGGGCGCCATTGGCATTGACGCCCGCCTCACGCCTTCATACCTTATAGACCAGACGTTTTGAAACTTGTCTCTGCCGGATCTTGATCCCGGCTAGGAGGACCCATGCAAGACACCATAGCTCCCGCCCCTTCCGTCACGCTGTCGGACGCAGCGGCCACGCGGATCAGCAAGATCATCGCAGCCGAAGCCGGCAAGACCGCACTCAGGGTTTCCGTCGAAGGCGGCGGCTGCTCCGGGTTCTCCTACAAGTTCGATCTCGCCGAGGCCGCCGAGGCCGACGACATCGTGCTCGAGAAGAATGACGCCCGTGTGGTGATCGACCAGATGTCGCTCGTCTACATGGCCGGCTCGGAGATCGATTTCATCGACAACCTCATGGGCCAGTCCTTCCAGATCCGGAACCCGAACGCCGTTGCGTCCTGCGGCTGCGGAACGAGCTTCGGCGTCTGATCGCGCTGCCGCCAACCTCCAAAAGGCGCCCCGATGAAAATCGCCACCTGGAACGTCAACGGCGTCAATGCACGGCTGGAAAACCTCTGCGTCTGGCTCAGGGAAAGTGCGCCCGACATCGTCTGCCTGCAGGAAATCAAGTCGATGGACGAGAAATTCCCGCGCGCGGCCCTGGAAGATCTCGGTTACGTTGTGGAAACCCATGGCCAGAAGGGCTTCAACGGCGTGGCAATTCTCTCCAGGATGCCACCGGACGAAGTCAATCGCGGCCTCCCCGGCGACGATCTTGATGAACAGGCCCGCCTCATCGAGGCCGTCTTTTCGATCAACAAGAAGGACGGACGGCCCGCAAGCGTGGTCAGGGTGGTCTGCCTTTATCTGCCCAATGGCAACCCGGTCGACACGCCGAAGTTCGACTACAAGCTCGCCTGGATGGAGCGGTTCCGGATTTTTGCCGAAGACCGTCTCGCGCTTGAGGAGCCGTTGATCCTCGCCGGAGATTTCAACGTGATTCCCGAACCTGTGGATTGCCATGATCCGGCGGCCTGGGCGGGCGATGCGCTGTTTCGCCCTGAAAGCCGCTTCGCTTTCCGGAGACTGGAAAATCTCGGTTTCACAGATGCGCTGCGCGCTGTCAACGACGCGCCGAAGACGTACACGTTCTGGGATTATCAGGCTGGTGCCTGGCCAAAAAACAACGGCATCCGCATTGATCACCTGATGCTGTCGCCCGAGGCTGCCATTCGGCTCAAGTCCGCAGACGTGGAAAAGCATGTCCGCGCCTGGGAAAAGCCCTCCGACCACGTCCCCGTCGCGATAGAGCTTGCGCTCTGAGCAATCGTCTGGACATCCGAAATCGCCTCGGCTTATCGGCGAGGTCCGAGCCACGGCGCCTTGTGCATGGGATGCCTGCGTCAGTTTTCAGCGCAACCAGATCTCGCGCCGTGCGCGCTTGCCAAGCCTTGGCTTTGAAGCCATCATTGACTTATGGAAACCTGGGCGAAATCAATCATGGCGAGCCTGCTGCTTGCGAGCGCACTCGTGTTCCTCGCGGCAACACCGGCGGCAGCAGGCCCCAATTGCGAATGCCTGGGCAACGGCAAGCGCGTCAAAGAGGGCGCTGTCCTGTGTCTGAAGGTTGGATCATCCACGCACTACATGGCCCGCTGCGAACGCAATCTCAACAACACCACCTGGAAGAAGATTTCGGACGGATGCCCGAGTGCGGCGCTCACTCCCAAACAATCTGGTATGCCGCGTCCCCGCGCCTGATTGCAGCGCCATCCCGGGCGACGGCAGGAAAGATCAGTTCAGACCTTTGGCGAGCATATCCTGAGCAAGCGCGATCGCTGTACGGCGATCCGCCTCGTCTGCGAGCGAGAAGGCGCGTTCCTGCATGGCGCGAATCCAGGGCTTGTCGGTTGACTCCGACCGCTCCAGCGCCGTGGTCATGAAAGCAAGCCCGCGCACGGTCTGCCCTTCGCTGAACACCACATTTCCGAGAACGGCAGCCGCCGCCGCATGGCCGCTCACGCGGGCGCGGTTGAGCCACTTCTTGGCCTGCTGGATGTCGTTGGCCCCGCCCTGCCCCTCAAGGATCATCCGGCCGAGCCGATACTGAGCTTCCGGGATGCCGAATGCGGAGGCCGCCTGGAAATAGAGCTGGCGCGCGGTCGGCAGGTCAGCGGCCACAGGGCTGCCCGGAATGCCCTTTTGATAGTACGTGGCGAGCGAAATCAGCGCGTTGACGAAATAGCCGGTATCCTGCGACCCGGGCTCGACGCCCTGGCGGGCGATGTCGTCGTAAATCTTGAAGGCTTCGTAGTCATTCTCCACAACGCCGTCACCATAGGCATACATGTTGGCAAGCGCCCAGCGCGCGCCGGGATGCCCCTTCTCGGCGGCATATTTGTAGGCCTCGACCGCTTCGTCCTTCCGGCCCTTCTTGTAGGCGGAAAAGCCGAACCTGAAGAGATCAAAGGGGCCCGATTCGCGCGAGACACCGCTGTCGGGGTCGAGCGCATGGGCGGGTTGGGGTGCGCCGATGCACAACGCGACCGCCGCACAAATCAGTCCTGATGTCCTGAACCTAGATGTCAGCATGGCAGTGTTTTTCTTTCGCTCCGCCCGGGGGTCACCGCGCCATACCGCGCGGACCCGACAGTCTGGGCATATTTCCACAGCACGCCCGACGCGAAGTCGGTCTCCCGCGGAGTCCATTTCGTCTTGCGTGCGGCCAGTTCGTCATCCGACAGCCGCACATCAAATGTTCCGGCGACCGCATCGATATCGATGATGTCGTCATCTTCCAGAAGTCCGGTCGGACCTCCGGCAGCCGCCTCCGGCCCCATATGGCCGGCAAAAAAGCCGCGCGTCGCGCCGGAAAACCGGCCATCGGTGATCGGAGCCACCTTGCTGCCCATGCCTTGGCCGTAAAGCGATGCCGTCGTCGACGGCATCTCCCGCATTCCTGGCCCGCCAATTGGACCCTCATGGCGGATCACACGCACTTCGCCTTCCTTGTACAGGCGATTTGTGACCGCATTGAAGCACTCTTCCTCCGAATCGAAACACCGCGCCGGGCCGGAGAACTTCAAATTGGCCATTCCCGCCACTTTTACGATGGCACCATCGGAAGCGAGATTGCCTTTAAGGCCGACAACGCCGCCATTCTCGGTTATGGGCCGGTTGGCCGGCCGGATCACGTCCTGTTGGTCGTTCCAACGGACAAATTCCATGTTTTCGGCAAGAGTACGGCCGGTCACCGTCGTCCAATCGCCATGCAGACAGCCGTGATCGAGCATGGTTTTCATGAGGAGCGGGATGCCGCCAACCTCGAACATGTCCTTGGCCACATATTTGCCGCCCGGCTTGAGATCGGCCATGTAGGGCGTGCTCTTGAAGATCTCGGCCACATCGAAGAGATCGAATTCGATCCCGCATTCATGCGCAATCGCCGGCAGGTGCAGCGCTGCACTGGTCGATCCGCCCGTTGCGGACACGACGGCGGTGGCGTTCTCGAGGGCTCTGCGGGTCACAATATCGCGCGGACGGACGTTCTTGGCGATAAACTCCATGACTTTTTCGCCGGCCGCGTAACTGAACTTGTCGCGCATCTCGTAGGGTGCCGGCGCCCCGCAGGAACAGGGCAGCGACAGGCCGATGGCCCCGGCGACCGTCGCCATGGTGTTGGCGGTGAACTGTGCGCCACACGAGCCCGCCGAAGGGCAAGCAACCTGTTCGACCTCCAGCAGATCCTCATCCGAGATCGCTCCGACCGAATGCTGGCCAACGGCCTCGAACACGTCCTGCACGGTGATCCGACGTCCGCGGCAGGTTCCCGGCAGGATCGATCCGCCATAAATGAAGATCGACGGCACATTGAGCCGTACCATGGCCATCGTCGTTCCGGGCAGCGACTTGTCGCAACCCGCGAGCCCGACGAGCGCATCGTGACAATGGCCGCGCATGGTCAGTTCGACTGAAGCAGCGATCACTTCGCCGCTGACCAGCGAGGATTTCATCCCCTGGTGGCCCGTGGCGATGCCGTCGGTCACGGTGATGGTACAGAATTCCCGTGGTGTTCCCGCAGCGGCCGCCACGCCCTTCTTGACCACCTGCGCCTGGCGCACCAGAGAGATATTGCAAGGGGCGGCCTCGTTCCAGCAGGACGCGACACCGACCAGAGGCTGCGCGATCTCTTCACTCGAAAGCCCCATCGCATAGAAGTAGGAGCGGTGCGGCGCGCGCGCAGGTCCCACCGTCGTGTGGCGGCTCGGCAGTTTTGACTTGTCGAATTTCAAGTTCTTCATCCTGTACCGAGCCCGCTCACGCCAAACGGATCCCGTTCTTTCGAGGCGCGGATCTTGGCCGCAGTCCTTGATCAACGCCCCGTTTGTGGCGGGAAATGGGCACATTCCCGTCTGCTGACATGTAGCAGAAGCTTTGCGAAAAATGTGTTGCGAATCCGTCACATTGCGTGATCACGTGACATTTCCGCACGCAAAAAAGACCCCGCCACGGGCGGGGTCCCAGGTGAGGAATAGACGCCTCAATCAGAATTTCACGGAGGCGGCAGCCGAAAGCGCATAACCCCATTCGCCCGGCGAAACGGCCGTATAATCGATCGGCCCGGAGGTCTTGAATTTGGTACCTTCGGTGAAGTAGACTGCCGCGCCGCCCGCGCGGATGTTGACTTTCTCGTTGATGTCGAAAGACACACCGCCCGCCACTGTCCAGGTGTCGGTCAGCGTATCCCAACCAGAGGTGACGCCCGAGTCCCAGGTCAATGAAACCGACCCGGCGAACTGCTCGTTGAACCGGTGGGCGACGCCACCCTGAACAGTCCAGCCGTCCTCGAAAAAGAACCGCGAGGTGGAGAAGGGCTGCCCTCCGATACCTTCCCTCAGCGTGATCGACTGCAGAACCGACCAATCGGTCCACTTGACGCTGGCAAATGCCAACCAGCCTTCGGCGATGCCACTTTGGACCGTCAGCTCGAGGTTCTGCGGCAGCGATGCAGACGCTGTGGCGGTGGTCGCCAGAGCGCCGCCGTAGATGGCTGCAGCCTGAGCCGGGGTCAGCAATCCACTCGCAACGGCAAGAGTGGCGAACGGCGTATTGGTATAATTGCCAGATGCATCATGATCGGTCTGTGACCGGTACATCAACTGTGCCTTGAAGGCGATTTCCGGGATCTCGTAAGCGAGGCCGAGGCGGTAACCCCAGGCATCCGATGTCACATTGATCTTGGAATTGCCGATGGTGCCGAAGGCGGCGCTGAAATTGCGGGCTTGATCATACTCAATGTATTCGTTGAACACGCCGCCGATGAAAGAGAGTCGGCCCTTGCCAATGTCATGGCGGTAGGAGCAGGTCAGACCAAGTTCACGCGACGCGAGTGACTGCTGGGCGATGTGATAGGTAATTGCGCCAGAATAGGTCGAATCCGCACCATAAGGCTGCGAGTAGGACCCCACGCAGGCCATGCTTTCAACAATCTGGCCGCCGACCGATGCAAAAGGAACCGTGAAGGAATCACCGAACTCGACTTCACCCTGGTTGAGCAGCGCCGGTGCGCCTCCAACCACGGTCAGCCCGGTCACGGTCTCGTACGACCGACCAGGCGCGACATAGGTCACGCCGCCGTAAACGCCGAAAGTGTCGATGAAGAGCCCATCCAAATTGGCCGAACCACGGTTGAAGCCGCCAGCCTGCGCAGCAGATGCAAGCGCCGCTGTTGCCGCCGCCGCAACCAGACACGTCTTGAGTATACCCCGAACCATGAAACACCCCTCCAGGTCACCAAACTTACGATTGATGAGATTAGGTAATATAATTGGAGGCTTTGTAAACGATCTTTTGCGGCGTCTCGCAACCGGTTGACCGACGGTGCTGCAACAAACATTCGTTCTTGCTCTATTTTTCGTCAGTTCAAGTCGATTCCCGAGTGATGGCCATCAAGATTCGTGAAAAATCGATGCGTTTACCGCCTCGCCACGCATTTGTTGCAATTTGGTCACAATTGGCGGATTTTCGTACACATTCCGCCATCGTCTTTGGAAAGTCTGCGCTCGCCCTTACAGGGAAGCGGCCAGAGTCCGAAACGGACGACCGCCTCGCCTCAAGCGGCTTCGCTGACGCGTCTGAGCGCAACGGTGAGGTGATGGCGCTGGGCTTCGAGTTCGGCGCGCTTCTCCCGCTCGGCCTCGACAACTTCGGGCTTGGCATTGGCCACGAACTTCTCGTTATCGAGCTTGCGGGCAATCTTGTCGAGATCATCACCGACACGGGCGATGGCCTTCTCAAGCCGCGCCTTTTCCGCCGCAATGTCAATCAACGCGCCGAGCGGCAGGCAGGCGGTCGCCTCTCCGACCACGATCTGCGCCGCGCCGCGCGGCGCCTGCTCGGCAGTTGAAATGGCGTCGGCCCGCGCCAGCCGCTTGATCGCCGCTTCATGGCGGGTGAGCCGGGCGGACGTCGCCGCGCTCGCCCCCACCATCACCAGAGGTGCCAGCGCCGACGGAGGAATGTTCATTTCCGCGCGCACCGACCGCAGCCCGCCAACCAGATCGACCAGCCAGTTGATCTCGTCGGCCGCCGCCACATCGGCGAAAGTCGGCTCGGGCCAGGCTGCATGGCACAGGAGGCCCGCGTCGTCACCGGCAAGATGCGCCCAGAGTTCCTCCGTCATGAACGGCATGAAGGGATGCAAGAGCTTGCAGACCTGTGCCAGCACATAAGCGATGCAAGCCTGACTTTCGCGCCTTGCCGCTTCATCCTCGCCGGTCAAGATCGGCTTGAGCAGTTCAAGATACCAGTCGCAGACCTCATTCCAGACGAAGCGGTAAAGCGCCAAGGTTGCTTCGTTGAACTTGTAGGCTTCGATGGCTGCCTGAACTTCATCGGCCGTTCGGGTGAGTTCCGTCAGGATCCAGCGGTTGATGGTCAGCTTCGCCTCCGACGGCTCGAAGGCCCGGTCGAGCGCTGCGCCGTTCAGATCGGCGAACCGGGCGGCGTTCCACAGCTTGGTGCCGAAATTGCGGTAGCCCGCGATGCGACCGGGATCGAGCTTCACGTCCCGGCCCTGCGCCGCCATGATGGCGAGCGTGAACCGCAGGGCGTCGGCACCGTACTCGTCCATCAGGTCGAGCGGATCGATCACATTTCCCTTGGATTTCGACATCTTGGCACCGGTCTTGTCACGCACCAGAGCATGGACATAGACGGTGTGAAACGGCTCTTCCTTCATGAAATGTAGGCCCATCATCATCATCCGCGCCACCCAGAAAAAGATGATGTCGAAGCCGGTCGCCAGCACATCCGTCTGGTAATAAGTATCGAGTTCCTTAGTCTTCTCCGGCCAGCCGAGCGTCGAGAACGGCCACAGCGCCGAGGAAAACCAGGTGTCAAGCACGTCTTCGTCGCGGGTCAGGATCTCGCCCGGCTTGAAATTCTCGAGCTTGTCCTCGACAAAGGCCTTCCACGGACCTTCGTGGGCAAGATAGTGCTGGATGGCGGCGTTGAGCGCGGTCGCTTCGTCCATCTCGACGAAAACCTGCCCGTCCGGTCCGTACCAGGCCGGAATCTGGTGTCCCCACCAGAGCTGGCGGGAAATGCACCAGGGCTGGATTTTCTCCATCCACTCGAAATAGGTCTTCTCCCAGGTCTTCGGAACAAAGGTCGTCCGCCCTTCCCGCACGGAAGCAATGGCAGGCTTGGCGAGTTTGGCCGCATTCACATACCACTGGTCAGTCAGGTACGGCTCGATCGGCACGCCACTCCGGTCCCCATGGGGAACCATGTGGGTGTGCGGCTCGATCCGATGCAGGCAGCCGATCTCCTCCATCTTGTCCACAATTACCCGGCGGGCGGCAAACCGCTCCATGCCGTCGAGTTCCTCGATCACTTCGATCAGCTTGCCCTCTTCGACAAGCCCCTCCAGAAACGCCTCATTGTCCTTGAGTGTCAGGCGGCCGTCGGCAGTCAGGATGTTGATCGCCTTCAGTCCGGCGCGCTTGCCGACGTCGAAGTCGTTGAAATCATGCGCCGGCGTCATCTTGACCGCCCCGGTTCCCGCTTCAGGATCGGGATAGATGTCGGCAACAATGGGAACACGGCGCCCGACGAGCGGCAACACGACATCGTGGCCCACAAGTGCGCCATAACGTGGATCGTCGGGATGGACGGCGACGCCAGTGTCGCCAAGCATGGTCTCGGGCCGGGTGGTGGCGACAACCAGGTAGTCGCGGGTCTCGTGGCCCGCAGGCTCTCCGTCGGACGGCTTCCAGTCGCGCTTCTCACCATCGGCGGTGAGCGCGTAGGGATGTTCACAGGTCATCCCGTCAGCGAGCGGATACCGGAAATACCAGAGACTGCCCTTGACTTCGACCTGCTCGACTTCGAGATCAGAGATCGCCGTCAACAGCTTCGGATCCCAGTTCACAAGGCGCTTGTCCTTGTAGATCAGTTCTTCCTTGTAGAGCGTGACGAAAACCTCGATCACCGCGGCCGACAAGCCCTCGTCCATCGTGAACCGCTCGCGCGACCAGTCGCACGACGCCCCCAGCCGCTTGAGCTGGTTGATGATCATCCCGCCCGATTCGTCCTTCCACTCCCAGATCCGCTCGACGAAGGCCTCGCGACCCATCGCATGCCGGTCGGGTTGCTGGCGGCTCGCCAATTGCCGCTCGACCACCATCTGCGTGGCAATTCCCGCATGGTCCATGCCCGGTTGCCACAGCACGTTCTTGCCGCGCATGCGTTCAAAGCGGATGAGGATGTCCTGCAGGGTGTTGTTGAGCGCGTGCCCGATGTGCAACGAGCCGGTTACGTTGGGTGGCGGAATGACAATGCAATAAGGTTCAGCGCCGGGCTTGGAACCCGCACCAGCCGCAAACGCGTCCGCTTCGGCCCATTTGCGGGCGATCTTCGGCTCCACCGCAGCGGCGTCGTAGGTTTTTTCGAGCATTGCGCCACGTCCATCCGGTCAGAATTGGTCTTTGCTGTAGAGCCGATCAGGCTGGCAGGTCAACCGGTTTTCCAACCTGCTTGCCAGCGCAAACACCTCGCAAAGCCTGGAATGGCGGGGTCTGTCTCCTTGAACGGTGCCGATTTTCAGTCGGTCGCCGGAGCGCTTTGCGTCACCTTCGGGAAGGCCCGATCAGCGGCGGCTGCCGCGGGCGACCCGCTCGATCTCTTCGCGCACGAGCCGTTCCACCAGGGTCGGAAGATTGTCATCCAACCAGCTTTGCAACATCGGCTTGAGCAACTCTTCGGCGATGTCATCGAAAGTCCGGGCGCCGCCTGCCGCAACGGCTTCGGAAAGATGATCAAACGAGGCGGCAACCTTTGCACCCGTGTCGACAGAGACAAGCTGCCCGCTCGATGGCTGCACGATTTGCATCGGCCCATCCTGCTGGTGGGCTGCGGGCGTCGCATCGGGGCGCCGTGCACCATCGCCATCCCTCGTCGCCCCGTCACGGGCAATGGCATCGGTGCCGTCAATCCGGCGTTGCGCAGCCGATTGCGGTTCAAGCGACATCATCGAAGTCACCAGTTCGGCTTCCAAGACAACGAAATTGTCATCCGAAAGCATCGCAACGCGCGTGTCACGCTCCGCCGGATCTTCGCGGTGCTGATCGACGGTGCGGATATGCTCGGCCCGTATCCGGGCAGCGACATCGGCAAGCGACACCGGAGCATCGACCGAAGGTGTCCTGGCAGAACTGATTGGAGGCTCAACCACGTCTGGCGCCATCTGTTCGACGACATGTGTTGGCACCGCCGTCGGGTCGACCGGCGCGTCGTCCTCGATATCGGCTTGCTGCTGAACCAGTGGCTCGTTGCTCTCGATGATCCGGCGGATTGACGCCAGGATCTCTTCCATCGACGGTTCGCGCTGCGCGCCTGCCTGTCCCATGATGACACTCCACACTTAACACCATCGGGCATGACGACCCGCCGAATCAGCCTGACAATAGGCCAAGAGTGCCAGCATGAGAATCCATGACGGGTCGCAATCTTTCGTCATGCACAAGATTGAATGCGCCTTGAAGCGGACAGGCGGTGCTCAGCGTCCGTCGACCGTCCGAAGGCCGTACCACCGGTCCTTGGTGGCCTCGTAGTGCTTTTCCGGCTTGTAGGCAGCCACATGCAGGCCGAGCCGGTCGATTGTCAGCCGACCCGTGGAGGCGAGCACCGAGTAGGCTGCCACCACCGCGTTGCGCTCCGATTGGGCGAGGGATTCCTTGGACTCAAGCACCCCCTGCTGGGCGAGAAGCACGTCAAGCGTCGTTCGTTGTCCAACGCGCCGTTCTTCGACGACACCGTTGAGCGCCAGATTGGCTGCGGCCAATTGGGCCTTGTTGGCTTGAATGGTCGCCCGCGAGGCTTCGACTTGCGTCCACGACGATACCACCGCCTGTTCGATGGCGCGTTTGACGCTGTCGACCTGGATACGGCTTTGCCCAAGAAGTTCCTTGGATTGACGCACCCGGGCCGAGGCCGCGCCACCCTGATAGAGCGGTACCGTCACCCGCGCCTGCACCTGGGCCTGGGACACGCCTCCGTCGACCTCCGACACCGACCCCTGGATTGTCACACCGGGAAGAAGTGCGCCCTCGTTGGACTTCACATTGAAGCCCGCTGCGTCGACATTGTACTTGGCGGCCAGCACCGAGGGATTTTCCTGAAGACCGATAGCGACAGCGGAAATAAGGCTCGGCGGCAGAAGCTTTGAAGGCAACGCAATCGGCTGCAGGTTTCTGGGTGCGACCCCGACGATCTGCACATACACGGCCGCCGATGTCTTGGCCTGGGCATCGGCTGCTGCGAGCAGCGCGCGCGCACCTGCAAGCTGGGCATCGGCCTGACTGACGTCGGTCCGCGTGCTCTCACCGACGTCAAACCGTGCCCGCGCGGCTGAAAGCTGTTCCTGAAGAAAGGCGATGTTCTGCTTGCGATAGGTCACGATCTGAATGTCACGGTTGAGATTGGCATAAGCCTGAGCCGTGGCGAGCAGGATGTCGATTTCGGTTCCGCGAAGATTTTCCCTGCCCGCAAAGACCTGGGCCTCGGCCGCACGGACGTTGTTGCGAGTCTGGAATCCATCAAAAAGCGTCTGGGTGATCGACACCCCGACCGACGCGACATTGTTGGTGAACCCGTTGGAGTTCGTCGTTGTCGCCAGAAACTCGCCAGCGATAATGGGGCGATATCCCGATTTCGCAATAGCAACGCCTTCGTCTGTCGCCCGCAGGCCGGCCCGCGTTGCATTCAGATCCGGGTTGTTTTCATAGGCGCGAGCCATTGCCTGGTAGAGAGATTCGGCAGCTACCTGCGCTGGAACCAGCGAAAGCACCGAGAAAGCGACTGCGGAGAAAAGAGACGTTCTGAACAGGGACACGAGTATCATTCTCCGCAACGCGCATGGTTCCGAACCGGAACAGGCTTTGTGATTGAAGCATTTTACATATGAGCCGGTGGCTTTAAGCTGACAATGGCCAAGCTTCCCCTGTCCCAAACTAACCCGCGCCCCGTTGCCGATGGGCAACAATCACGTGAGTCTCAGACGAGAGATCGTTCTCGTCCGAGACAGCCCTAAAACACAAATTCAGCCTTCTTTTCAAAGCCCGGAAGCATCTTCACCGAGGCGTTGAAGGACGGCCGACCCGAAACCGTCGCGCCGTCGCGAACCATCACTTCAGCCCGTGCCGCCGGTCCTGAACCGACGACCGTAACCAGCCGTCCCCCGTCGCGCAACTGCGACAGCAGGGCCTGGGGCACCTCCTCCACCGCACCGCTGAGAAAGATCACGTCATAGGGCGCTTCGGCCGGATAGCCCGCTTCAAGCGGCCCGGTGACGACCGCAACATTGTCATAGCCATTGGCTGAGAGGACGTCGCTTGCCGATTGGGCGAGGTTGGGATCGCTCTCCACGGCCACCACAGACCCTGCCAGGATCGACAGCAGTGCCGAGACATAGCCCGACCCGGCACCAATTTCGAGCACCAACTCTTTCTTGTTGATCGCAGCGAGTTGTAAAAGCTTGGCAAGCGGAGATGCTTCCATGAGATACCGGGCCGGCGCTGCAGCGTCGGCGGACATGATCTCCAGGTCTGCATCGATATAGGCGAGCTGTTTCAGTCTGGTCGGAACGAAAGCCTCGCGGGGAACCGACAGGAATGCTTTGAGAACTGGATGCGAAGTCACATCCGTCGTTCTGATCTGATTGTCGACCATCTTCTGGCGCGCGTCGCGAAAGTCCATGCCCATGTCGGTACTCTCCCGTTCCCTTGCTGTGCCTTCTAAATCGCGGCGACCCCGGTTTCAAGTCGCGTGCCTGATTCAGCGGGCAAATTTCGCTGCATTGCACCACCACGGACTTAGCCCTCACTGACGCCGCCTGCAAGTCGACACAGCGTTTCAACCTTGCATGCACTGCAGGCAAGGACCCCTTGCGCCGCACGCAAACTCAGTCTATTTGCCTGCCGTCCGGCGCATACCGGAAAAGAGGCCTCGTGGCGGAGTGGTTACGCAGAGGACTGCAAATCCTTGCACCCCGGTTCGATTCCGGGCGAGGCCTCCAGATTGTCTTTGATTTCCTTAAATTTTTGGCTGTCCGCTTGATTTCGCGCTCTCAACGACAGGCGGATCCGGCGGAGTCGTATTTTGAGCCTTGGCCCTAGTCTTGCGGCCGAAGCGCACCGCCAGGTTGCGCCGCCAGCGACGGACCAACGGGAAATCGAGCGACAGGATGAGCAGGCCCACCGGGATCATCCAGAAGCCCAACACCGGCAGAAACCCGAGGATACCGAAAAAGACGAAAAGCACGCCCAACGCTATTCTCAGCCAGCGGCTCTCCGGGAGCCTGAAGATCCGCCCGGCGATGACGAGTTCCTTGCGGACGCTGTTGAAGCTGAACATGGTCATTTCTCACGATTGCGAAGTGAACTCTCGCTGAGAGCGCGTCAGATAGCGGAACTCCGGGCCGAGGCGAGGCAGATGGGTCTCTATCGTGACATGGGCAAGCCCGGTCGTTTTTTACAAAAACAGCTTGGCAAATCGGAGACGCATTTGTTATACGCCGCTCACGCTGCGGCAGCGCGGCTTTCCTCGGTAGCTCAGTGGTAGAGCAATCGACTGTTAATCGATCGGTCGTAGGTTCGAATCCTACCCGGGGAGCCAGATCCATAAAAACCATGTTCGCATGCGGGCATGGTTTTTTTTGTGGCGTCTGCCGCTGAATTGGAAGCAGCCGACGGGGCCACATGGTTTACGACGCCGAATTTGTTGAAACTTATGATCCGGCATCGCCGTACCTCCGTAATGCCTTCCAACACTGAAACAAACCGCGCCGGACCGGATAGAGACAGCATGCAATTTGACGGGGCAGACAAGACAGCAACTGCCATCGTCTGGTTCAGATCCGACCTGAGGCTGGCCGACAACGCAGCCCTTTGGGCGGCATCAGAGCATGCCAGTCTTGTTCCCGTCTACGTTCGCGCGCTGGCATCTCAGTCCCGCCCTCTAGGCGGAGCGGGCAATTGGTGGCTCAACGGGTCGCTGGCCCGTCTCTCGGAAAGCCTTTCCAGCCTCGGCAGCCCGCTTGTCCTGGCCAGCGGTGATCCCTTCCTTGTTCTTTGCACGCTGGCTGACCAGACCGGTGCCAGCGCCGTCTACTGGAACCGCCGACACGACCCCGAGCATATGGAAGCCGATGCTCTGGTCAAAAGCCGTCTCATCGAGAGCGGCCTTGTGGTCAGAAGTTTTCCGGGCCAGCTCCTCCATGAGCCCACCCGCCTGAAAACCGGCAGCGGCGGTTCCTACCGGGTCTATACGCCCTTTTGGCGCGCACTCGAGGCGCAAGGGTATCCGCCACCGCCTTTACCGGCGCCAGCCAAAGCCACAGCGCCCAAGGCAGAGCTTTTAAGCGAGGCACTCGCCGATTGGGCGCTGCATCCGACCAGACCCGACTGGTCAAATGGCCTCTCGGCAACCTGGACGCCCGGTGAAGCAGGCGCTCAGTCACGTCTTGCTTCTTTTGTTTTGACCGGAATCCGGAATTACGCCGAAGGTCGAGATGTGCCGTCGGTGGAAAACACCTCGCGCCTGTCGCCGCATCTCGCCCATGGCGAAATCACGCCGCGTCAAATTCTTCATGCGCTTGCGGCTGCGCAAACCGAGGGCAGCGAACGTGATCGCACCGTGTTCCGCAAGGAAATCGGCTGGCGGGAGTTTTCCTGGCATCTGCTGGTCAACCAGCCGAAACTGGCGCAGGAAAATCACAATCCACGGTTTGACACCTTTCCCTGGCGAGCCGACGACGCAGCGCTTGCGGCCTGGCAGAAGGGCGAGACCGGGTATCCGATCGTTGATGCCGGCATGCGCCAACTCTGGCAGACCGGATGGATGCACAACCGGGTGCGGATGATCGTCGCTTCGTTTTTGTCCAAGCATCTGCTCATCGACTGGCGTCAGGGCGAAGCCTGGTTCTGGGACACTCTGGTGGATGCGGACGCGGCCTCAAACCCGGCAGGCTGGCAATGGGTGGCAGGCTCTGGCGCCGACGCCGCACCCTATTTCCGCATCTTCAATCCGGTGCTCCAAGGCGAGAAATTCGACCCCGACGGAACCTATGTCCGCACATTCGTGCCAGAGCTTTCGACGATGCCCGCAAGCTTCATCCACAAGCCCTGGGAAGCCCCTGACAAGATTCTCATTGCGTCAGGCACAAGGCTCGGCAAAACCTATCCCAACCCGATTGTCCAACATCGGGCGGCGCGCGACCGTGCGCTTTCGGCCTACAGCAAGATCAAGGATGCCGCATGACCGTTCATGTCACCGTTTCCCCCGTCCCTCCGACCGGACGCAGGAAGAAAATTGCCGTCATCGGCTCGGGCATTTCCGGCAGTTCGGCAGCCTGGGCGCTGTCCATGCAGCACGACGTCACGCTCTATGAAAAGGACGCGCGACCCGGCGGCCACACGGCGACCGTCGAGATCGACTACAACGGAACACCACTGTCGGTTGACACCGGCTTTATCGTCTACAATGAACTCAATTACCCCAATCTGACCGCGATGTTCGCCCATCTCGGCGTGGCCACCCATGAAAGCAACATGAGCTTTGCGCTCTCGCTGGACCAGGGAAAGCTTGAATGGGGCGGCGACAATCTGTCGACCTTGTTTGCCCAGAAGCGCAATGTCTTCCGGCCCTCTTTCCTGCTCATGCTGCGCGAAGTGCTGCGCTTCAACCGCATCTGCCTTGAGGACCGGGCGGCCGGACACCTTGCCGCCCGGACGATCGGCGATTACCTGACCTGGCGCGGTTTTTCACCAAGCTTCATGAACAATTATCTCGTTCCGATGGCTGCGGCGATCTGGTCGACGCCGGCAAAGCAGACGCTTGAGTTTCCGGCCACCTATTTCGTCAATTTCTTCGAAAACCACCGGCTCATCTATACTGAACGCCCGATCTGGCGCACCGTGACCGGTGGCAGCCGCACCTATCTGGGCAAGCTGCACAGGCCCCTTGGGGACAAGGTCCGCCTCGGCTGCGGCGCAGTCAACGTCCGCCGCAGTCAGGCCGGCGTCGACATCCTCGACACCACCGGGCAGGAACAGAGTTTCGATCACGTCATTCTTGCCTGCCACACCGACCAGGCGTTGGCGATGCTTGAGCGCCCCACTGACGAAGAGCGCGCCATCCTGTCGGCCATTCCCTACCGTCCGAACCGGGTCATCCTGCACCGCGATGCGTCGTTGATGCCCAAACGCAAGAAGGTCTGGGCGTCCTGGAACTATCTCAGATCGTCCAGTGGAAGTCCTGAGGCCAATGTTGCGGTATCCTACTGGATGAACCGGTTGCAGGGAATTGCGCCTGAGCTTCCGCTTTTCGTCACGCTCAATCCCGACCGCGAACCCGATCCCGCGCTGGTGTTTGGCGAATACAGCTACGACCATCCCCAGTTCGGCAGCGATGCCATGGAGGTCCAGGCCCGGCTCAAGCTCATCCAGGGCCACAACCACACCTCCTTTGCAGGCGCCTGGACCGGCTATGGGTTTCACGAGGATGGACTGTCCTCGGGCATTGCGGCAGCCGAACCGTTGGGCGGCGTGTTCCCCTGGCGCACGGCTTCGGCCGAACCGCTGGCGGCCTGACGCCATGGGCCATCCGCTCCCCGTTCCCCCTCACGCGGCTCAATCCGCCCGTCCGCTCGAGCCGGTGACGATGTACGTCGGTGATGTCATGCACCAGCGCATGAAGCCTGTCGGACATCGCTTCCGGTACAAGGTGTTTTCGCTGCTGATCGATCTTGATCGCCTGGCAGAAGCCGACCGGGTCGCGTCGCTGTTTTCGGTCAACCGCCGCAACATCGTTTCCTTCCACGAGACCGATCACCTCCGCGGGGCACAAGCGCCCGACCTTCGCAGCCATATCGACGACCTGCTCGCCCGCGCCGGCGTTGCCGAGCGCTGCGAGCGTCTCCTGCTTGCCTGCTATCCCCGGATCTTCGGCCAGGTCTTCAATCCGCTGTCGGTCTACTATGCTTATGGCCGGACTGGCGAACTGGTTGCCATGGTCTACCAGGTGCGCAATACCTTCGGTGAGCATCACACCTATGTTTGTCCCATTATCCCGGGCGAAGCCACGTCGGCTGGCATCCGCCAGTCGCGCACCAAGGTCTTTTATGTCTCGCCCTTCATAGATCTGGGGATGCGCTATCATTTCCGGATGAACATCCCGGGCGATCGCTTGTCCTGGCGCATTCTTGAAACCGATGCGAGTGGGCCATTGCTCGCCGCCACGTATTCAGGCCTGCGCAGGCCCTTGACGAGCCAAACATTGCTCAAATGCCTCTTGCAGATTCCCATGCTGACATGGAAAATCGTTGGTGGCATTCATTTTGAGGCGTTGAAACTTTGGTTCAAGGGCATGCGTTACATCCACAGACCGGCACCTCCGCCAAAAGCCAGCTTTCAGGATGAAACTGGTTTCGGGCAACCCGGAGATTGAAAATGCCGTCACAGCATATGAGTAAGCGGAGGATTTGGTCATGAATGCGACCACCATGGGCGATTTTTCCAAAGCAGAACGGCTGTCGGCCGACAACATCTCGGCCTATGTCCGCGGGTTGCCGGCAAAGGCCAAGTTTGCCTTGCGAGGACTTCTCAATCTCAACCACGGAAGTCTGGCCATCCGTATGCCCGACGGCCGCAGTGTACGGATCGACGGCCGGGCAAGCGGCCCTGATGCGGCACTCGTGCTGCACAACTGGAACCTGCCCCAGCGTGCGCTCGCCAACGGCACCATCGGCGTCGCCGAATCCTATATGGATGGCGACTGGGAAAGCCCGGACGTAACAGCTTTTCTCGAGCTGTTTCTCATCAACGTGGAAATGGGCGACCGCCTGGCCGGCGGTGCGCAAGGCATCCTGAGATTTGTCGAGCAACTTCGGCATTGGCTCAACACCAACACACGGGTGCGTGCGCGCAAGAACATTTCGGCCCACTACGATCTCGGCAATTCCTTCTACCGGCAGTGGCTGGACGAGACGATGACCTATTCCTCGGCCCTCTACCAGGATGGGGCAAACGATCTGGCCAGCGCGCAGATTGCCAAATACCGTGCACTGGCTCAGGCAACCGGCCTCAAGCGCAGCGATCGCGTGCTCGAGATCGGCTGTGGATGGGGCGGTTTCGCCGAATATGCAGCCTCCGAAATCGGCTGCCATGTGACGGGACTCACGATCTCCAACGAGCAGCTTGGCTTCGCCCGCGAGCGCATTGCAAAGGCCGGCCTGCAGGACCGGGTTGATCTCAAATTCCAGGACTACCGCGACGAGACGGGTTCCTACGATGCCATCATCTCCATCGAGATGTTTGAGGCCGTGGGAGAGAAATACTGGTCCACCTATTTCGGCAAACTCAGGCAGTGCCTGAACCCCGGTGGACGCGCAGGGTTGCAGATCATCACGATCAAACCCGAGGCCTACAAGACCTACCGCGCCACCCCGGATTTCATTCAGCGCTATGTGTTTCCAGGCGGCATGCTGCCGACGGAAGATCATCTGACGTCTCTCGGCACGGATGCGAGGCTTGAAATGGTCGGCAACCGCGCCTTCGGTCCCGACTATGGCCGGACGCTGGCTGAATGGCGCCTGCGGTTCTGGAGCGCCTGGGAGCAGATCAGTCCGCTGGGCTTTGACATTCGTTTCAAGCGACTGTGGGAGTTCTACCTGTACTACTGCGAGGCAGGCTTCCGCTCAGGCCACATCAATGTACGCCAGGTTGTCTATGGCTGACCCTCCGCTCGGAGCGCGCGCCGGCACGTAAATGACAACCGCACGACCAGCGACCTCACCCTAGGCGCGTGGCGCAGGGCAGAACACGAGCGCCCGGCGCGGAAAGCTTGATGAGATGACCGTGACCAATGAGCCCAAGGTTCGCCGAGACCGGAACAGGGAGCCCTCCGCGCAAGTGCCGCTTGGCCAACTTCTCGCCTACGCACTGCCTGCCATTCCCCTGGCGGCACTCACCCTGCCGCTTTATGTGCTGGTGCCGACGTTCTACACCGAGACATTGGGGTTGCCGCTGGCGTCGGTCGGGTTCGCGCTTTTGATCGTGCGGCTGTTTGATGCCGTCAACGATCCGGTTATCGGTTGGGCGGGTGACCGCTTTCGTCCCTCGACCGGGAGACGGCGCACGCTGTTCGCACTCGGGCTGCCGCTGACGGCGATTGCCGCCTTCATGCTCTTTGCGCCGCCCGTCGATGCCACGCCGCTGTGGATCATCGGCTGGGGCTTGCTGCTCTCGCTCGGCTACACCATGGCTCTCATTCCGTTCTCGGCATGGGGAGCGGAACTGGCAGACGATTACCATGGGCGGGCGCGCCTCGCCGCCTGGCGCGAAGGCTTCACGCTTGCGGGAACGCTCTTGGCGATCGCCTTGCCCTTCAGCATCGGTTTTGCCAATCCCGAGGGGTGGCACGGCCTTGCCGTCATGGGTCTGATGATCGCTCTTCTTCTGCCGCTCTTCGGCCTCGTGACGATAGTTGCTGTTCCCGAGCCGATCGAGCGAAGCCGCAGCCGGGTCACTCTCCTTGAAGGTCTCGGCCATCTTGTCCGGAACAAGCCATTTCTGCGGCTGATCGCGGCATTTTTCCTCAATGGCGTTGCGAACGGTATTCCGGCGACACTGTTTCTCTATTTCGTGTCCGATCGTCTGGGTGCGCCGGAGGCACGTGGTCCGCTGTTGTTTCTCTATTTTCTCTGCGGCCTCGTTGGCGTGCCGTTGGCCACCTGGACCGCCCGCAGGCTTGGCAAGCACCGCGCCTGGTGCCTGGCCATGCTTGCGGCCTGCGTGGCGTTTGCGCCCGCTCCACTGCTGCCCGAAGGCGGCGTGATTGGTTTTGCGCTGATCTGCGTCGTCACCGGACTGCTGCTCGGGTTTGACCTCGCCCTACCCCCGGCGATCCAGGCAGATGTCATCGACGTTGACACGGCTGCGTCCGGTGAACAACGCTCCGGGGTCTATTTTGCGGCCTGGAGTCTCGCCACCAAACTCGCACTTGCCGCAGGCGTCGGAATTGTTTTTCCGGTGATCTCGATCTTCGGCTTCACGCCGGGTAGCGGCAGCGGCGGCACCGGCTTGTTCGCCCTCGCCGTCGCCTACGCCTGGGCACCCATCGCAGCCAAGCTCGCCGCCGTTGCGCTCATGTGGAACTTCCCGCTCGACGAAGCGCGTCAGATCGCGCTGCGCGCTGAGATCGACGCCCGCTGAGACCGTCTTGGCGGCTGTGGCGGCACGCTCCCCTCAGCGGCGTTCAAGCGGACGCTTCTTCCAGCCCGTTGCCGCATTCATGGCGGCAAAATACAGCGGGTAGGGAAACAGGTTGAGAAGCTTGAGGCCATAGGTGAAGCGGCGCGGGAAGGTGATTTCAAAGCCCCCCGCTTTCAGCCCCGCCACGATCCGCTCCGCTGCCTGTTGCGGTTGCATCAGCGCCGGCATGGCGAAGGCGTTCTGCTCGGTGGCCGGCGTGTCGACGAAGCCGGGATTGATGATCTGAATTCGAATGTTGAGCTTGTCCAGATCGAACTTGAGGCTCTCGGCCATGTTGATCAACGCCGCCTTGGTGGCACCATATGCCGCGCTCGTGGGCATGCCTCCGTATCCGGTCACCGACGAGACAATCGCCACCTGCCCTCGCCCGCGGGTTTTCATCTCCGCTACCGCCGGAACCAGGCCATTGACGACACCCGAGAGATTGACAGCAAATGTCTTGTCGAAATCCGACACCTCCAAGGTCTCGCCATGAACGGGAATGAAGACGCCGGCGTTGAAGACAGCAAGCGCAAGACCGTTCCCGTCCGCATTGATGGCGGCCGCTATGCCTGCCATCGCCTCGCGGTCGGTGACATCACCAGGCCTTGCGACGATCCGTCCTTTCAGGTCTGACGCCTCGGCCACGAGTGCATCGAGCGCAGATGCGCCTCGAGCGGTCGCGTGGACGACGAAGCCGTCCCGCGCCAGGAGCAGCGCCACCGAGCGGCCGATGCCGCTCGAAGCGCCTGTCACCCAGGCTGCGCCATCGGCAGGTCGGGCTGTGAAAAGGTCCATGCTTGATCTCCAGGGTCGCGTGCATCGGCTCGGAATCGGGCTATCCGGACGCTATACGCACCGGACAGTCAAATGGTTCCTGGATATCTTCGATAACACGACGTCAGCCTATCAGATCACCGATGAGCTGGCGGAACGAACCGGTGAGCTTGTAGGGGGCATCCATGACGGCAAAACCGATACATGGAACCTGATCTTCGGCGACCGGGCGATGATCAACCGAATCATCGGCCACCGAGATGTCGCCACGACCGAAATGGCCGCGGGCGTCGTTGAAAGCACCATCGAGCACCAGCGAGAGCTCGCACCCTTCATGGGTATGGGCGGGGACCGTGCGACCAGGCTTGATCCAGAACAGGTTCACATGACAGCCGTCAATCGTCCCCATGTCATATTCCTTGTATCCGGGCATCCGGGTGCGCCAGGGAACATCGGCAGCGTCAAAACCCACGAAGTCGTAGAGCGCCTTCGGGAACACGATCTGACCGGGCGACGCAGTCACGGTCAGGACCGGCGCTGCAGAGGCAAAAATGGCCGCAAGCAGTCCATCGCGGTCTGTCAGCGCGTCCGGATCTGTCTCCATCAGAGCCAGTCCAGCCATGGCTTCGAGATCCCGGACCCTGTTGCCGTGCAGATCCTTGATCTGCAGATGCGATTCGACCAGGATCCGCGCCGGCGTCGGCAAAGTGCCTGCCACATAACGTGCGAGCAAAGAGTCAATCGTATCGATATGTTCACGCACCATCCGTCGTGCCATCCTTTCCGAAGCGCTGTCTGCGGAATACCGCAGAATTGGCCATGATCTGATCTGTCAATTGTGCCAACTTACGCACCGAAGAACAATGCGGATCACCGGATCAGCCAAACTCCTAATTTTTCCGCCAAACCGGGTAAACAATCCCCCGAATGGGCGATCATACGAATGAAATTTCTTTCCCCGATGGCTCACGACTGCCTAAATGGCTTGGTGAACTTGTCAAATGGTGATTTTCCCATGACCCTGCGGAACTCCGTGCTCGACGCTATCGGCAACACGCCCCTGATCCGGCTCAAAGCCGCATCGGCGGCCACGGGCTGCGACATTCTCGGCAAAGCCGAGTTTCTCAATCCCGGGCAGTCGGTCAAGGACCGTGCCGCACTCGCCATCATTCGCGACGCGGAGGCGCGAGGCCAGTTGAAGCCGGGGGGTACAATCGTTGAGGGCACGGCGGGAAACACCGGCATCGGGCTCGCCATGGTCGCATGCGCTCTCGGCTACCGGACCGTCATCGTGATTCCGGAAACTCAAACCCAGGAAAAGAAGGATGCCCTCCGGCTTCTTGGTGCCGAACTGGTGGAGGTGCCAGCCGCGCCTTACAAGAACCCCAACAATTATGTGAGGCTTTCCGGCCGGCTGGCCGCCCAGATTGCTGCAACTGATCCACGCGGTGCGGTCTGGGCCAACCAGTTCGACAATGTCGCCAATCGCGAGGCCCATGTGCGCACCACCGCACCGGAAATCTGGCGTGACACCGACGGCAAGGTTGATGGCTTCATCTGCGCGGTGGGCTCGGGCGGCACGCTGGCGGGGGTTGCAGAAGGGCTGCGCGCGCGCAGCGCAGCCGTCCGCATCGGCCTCGCCGATCCCGAAGGTGCAGCTCTTCACAGCTTCTACACGACCGGGGAAATGAAGTCCCACGGCAATTCCATCACCGAGGGCATCGGCCAAGGGCGCATAACCGCAAATCTGGAAGGTTTCAGACCCGATTTCTCCTACTCGATCCCCGATTCAGAGGCGATTCCGCTGGTATTCGACCTGCTCGAGCACGAGGGTCTGTGCCTGGGCGGCTCGTCCGGCATCAATGTCGCCGGCGCGATCCGGATGGCGCGCGACATGGGTCCCGGGCACACCATCGTCACCATCCTGTGCGATTATGGCAACCGGTACCAGTCCAAGCTGTACAATCCTGATTTCCTCAGATCCAAGGGTCTTGCCACGCCGGCCTGGCTCGAGAGCAAAAGTCTGGTGACGATTCCCTACGAAATCGCCTCGTGATCACCTGGTTCACCAAATACGAGATCGATCCCGACAAACTCACCGAATTGGAGCACTGCGCCCGCACCTGGATCACGCTCGTGGGCAAACTGGGAAGCCAGCACCATGGCTATCTGCTGCCTTCCGAGGGACCGAGCGACATTGCCTGCACAAGTTTTTCGTTTGAAAGTCTCGCAGCCTATGAAACATATCGGCAAGCGCTGTTCGCAGACGCCGAATGCCAGGCCGCACTCGCTTAAGCCCGCGAGACCGGATGCATAAGGCGCTATGAGCGGAATTTCTTCCGGCCGGTGTTCGAAGGATTGTAAACCCGCATGTCCCTGCTCTTTCTTGACGACGCCTATCTCTCGACGGTGGAGGCGAAGGTGACGGCCGTTCGGGCTGATGGCGGCCTCCTTTTTGATCAAACCTGCTTTTATGCCACCTCCGGCGGCCAGCCCGGCGACACCGGGTTTCTCGAGCGGGCCGATGGCGTCCGCATTCCTGTTTTGGGGACCGTTACCGGCCAAAGCAAACAGGAAGTCATCCATTTGCCGGCACCCGGCGCTGCCGTTCCGGAGATCGGCGAGGACCTCGTCTTGCACATCGATTGGGAGCGCCGGTACAAGCTGATGCGGATGCATACGGCCTGCCATCTGCTCTCCGTTGTCTGCCCGTTTCCGATCACGGGTGCCGCCGTCTCCGAGGATGACAGCCGGGTGGATTTCGACATGGTCGAGACCATCGACAAGGCCGAGGTGACCGCGCGGCTGATGGACCTGGTTCGGGCCAACCATCCGGTGTTCCTGCAATGGATCACCGAAGCCGAACTCGAGGGCAACCCAGGCTTGGTCAAATCCAAGAATGTCCGGCCACCCCGGGGCCAGGGCCGCGTTCGCCTGGTCTGCATCGGCGATCAGTCCGCCGTCGACAGCCAGCCTTGCGGCGGGACCCATGTGGGGGAAACGGCCGAAGTCGGCGAGATCCACATTGCCAAGATCGAAAAGAAGGGCAAGGAGAATCGGCGCTTTCGCCTCCGCTTCGGCCCGTCGCCCGATTAAGCGGGAAAGGCCACCGACATCGGCGGGCTTCGCATTGAAAGCTCCGGGATTTGGCTGTATCGACAAGCGCTCCCACACCTGTTCAGCGAGGATGCCAGCGTGACAGCCGAGACAAGTCCCTTCGTCGTCTCCTTCGAATGGCTTTCCGGTCGGCTTGGTGATCCGCACCTCCGCATCGTCGATGCTTCATGGTATCTGCCGCAACACAATCGCGACCCGCGCGCCGAGTTTGGTGCCGCGCGCATTCCAGGCGCCGTGTTCTTCGATCAGGACCGGATCGTGGCACCCGGTTCTGACCTGCCCCATACGCTGGCATCGCCTGATGATTTTGCGGCCGCCGTTGGCACCCTTGGGCTCGGCAACGACGACGTGATCGTCGTCTATGACGGTCCTGGCATGTTTTCCGCGCCACGCGTCTGGTGGATGCTCGGTCTCAATGGGGCCAGAAACGTCTTCGTGCTCGACGGCGGCTTCGACCGCTGGCGGGCTGACGGGCTTCCCGTGGCGACAGGACCGGCGCCCATGCCCGCGCCAGTCATCTTTCGTCCCGCCGGCGACCGCAGCCCGGTGGCGACTTTCGAGGAGATGCAGGCCATTGTGGTCACCGGGGCGTGCCAGATCGCCGATGCCCGCAGCCCGGGCCGCTTTGCCGGAACCGAAGCGGAACCGCGAGCGGGCATGCGCTCCGGGCACATGCCGGGTGCCCGCAACGTGCCGATCTCAACACTGACCACGGCTGGGCGGCTCAAGGATCTTGCCGGACTGAGGGATGCTTTCGATGAAGCGGGTCTCGACCTTGCCCGGCCGGTGGTCACCAGTTGCGGCTCCGGCGTGACCGCATCAGTCATCATGCTGGCGCTGGCCTCGCTTGGGCACGCCGACAATCGGCTCTATGACGGGTCCTGGGCGGAATGGGGCGGCCGCAATGATACGCCCGTCGTCATGGGAAACGCCTGACATGGTCAAGCAAGAAAAGCCCAAATCGCTCAAAGCAACCGTGACCCATCTGGAAGCGACCAGCCGGCCTGGGCCTGCGCCCGCATTGCCGGTCAATCTGCATGCCACATTGCTCCGGGCGAACCGGATCCCGCTGCACTTCTACCGGTATCTTCAATGGCGCGTGGGCCGGGAATGGCATTGGGTCTACCGACTGAGGATGAGCGACGCGGAACTGGCCTCCGTGCTGCACGATCCGCGCACCGATATTCGTGTGCTGAGTGTGGACGGGGCACCCGTGGGATTCTTCGAGCTTCACAAGACAGACGACACCATGACCACTCTGGCCTATTTCGGGTTGATGGACCATGTCCGAGGCCGCGGCCTTGGTCGCTGGATGCTCGGTCAGGCACTCATGACCGCCTGGGAACGGCCGATCAGCCGCGTGACAGTCTCCACAAACACGCTCGACCATCCGGGCGCGCTGCAGCTTTACCAACGCATGGGCTTCCAGCCGATAAGCCAGAACCTCGCCATCGTCCGGCCGTTGAGCGACGCCGAACTGATTGCGCTTGCGCGGAGCTGAGACAGGCCTAATGCATGTCGCGCACAAATGGATTCATTTGTGCGGTAACGTACATGCATTCATTCAATGGTGTACAGCGGCATGCACGCATCCGATTGGATGCGCGGCGCTGGAGTGGCGAAGTTTCCCTCCAACGGGCATGCCAGTGATCGCGCCAGTGATCGGGCCAGTGATCGCGCCCTTGATCGCGCTCCTCCGCTTTCGGGTGGCGCGTCACCGTCCGCTTCGGCAAAGTCGGCATCAAAATCCGCATGACATATTTTGGCATGCTTGCAGCCAAGCTGCCTCTCGACCCGAAGCCGTTCGGCCATCGCGGCCTTCATCGCGTCCATCATCGTCATGTCTGCCGTGTCGCCGCAAGCGGCAACTTTGGCTGCCATCGCCATTGCTATCCGACCAAACGTCTTCTTCTGCCCCCTCGGCATCCATCTTCACGGGATCGCCACAGGCCATGATGCTGGCGTCCGCACCTTGAACGCGCGGCGCGTGAGCAAGGCGTGTTACGCCGGTTTTGCCGGCGCGCGCGTCGCAATCAACGAAAGCCGCCCGCCGATGCGGTCAGGCGATCGGCGGGCAATGGCGCGACAAACCCGATGAGCGAACGGAAAACGCAGGCGGGCAAATGCTTTCCGTCAGGCGACCTTGAGGGCGGTCTCCGGATCGGCCATGTCAAGGCCGAGCGCATCGGCCACCGCACGGTTGGTGATGCGGCCACGATGGACATTGAGACCGGCACGCAGGTGGCGGTCCTCGGTGATCGCCTTGAGACCCTTGTCTGCCAGCATCAAGCCATAGTGCAGCGTGGCGTTGTTGAGCGCGTGCGCGGAGGTGATCGGCACCGCGCCGGGCATGTTGGCGACGCAATAGTGGATCACACCGTCGACGACGAAGGTCGGCTCGGCATGGGTGGTGGCATGGCTGGTCTCGAAGCAACCGCCCTGGTCGATGGCGACATCGACGATGACAGAGCCCTCCTTCATGCCGGACAACATCTCGCGCGTCACGAGTCTGGGCGCGGCCGCACCGGGGATGAGCACGGCCCCCACCACGAGATCGGCGGAAAAGACTTCATCCTCAAGTGCTTCGATGGTCGAATAGCGGGTGTGGACGCGGCCATTGAAGATATCGTCGAGCTGGCGCAGGCGTGGGATCGAGCGATCGAGAATGGTGACATCCGCGCCCAAGCCGATGGCCATCTTGGCCGAATGCAGACCGACCACACCGCCACCAAGCACCGTGACCTTGGCGGGCAGTACGCCGGGCACCCCGCCGAGCAGAATACCGCGGCCGCCATTGGCCTTCTGCAGCGCGGTCGCACCCGCCTGGATGGCAAGCCGACCCGCCACTTCCGACATCGGGGCGAGCAGTGGCAGCCCGCCGCGATCATCCGTGACGGTTTCATAGGCGACCGCCGTGCAGCCCGACGCGATCAAGCCTTTGGTCTGCTCGGGATCGGGGGCAAGGTGAAGGTAAGTGTAGAGGATCTGATCGGCGCGCAGCATCGCCCATTCGGCCGGTTGGGGTTCCTTCACCTTGACGATCATGTCGGCGCGGGCAAACACCTCCCTGGCAGATACAGCGATCTTGGCGCCGGCCGCCTGATACGCCGCGTCGTCGGCACCGATGCCCATGCCCGCCTTGGTCTCCACGATCACCTCATGCCCGTGCGCCACATATTCCCGCACGGCACCGGGGGTGAGGCCGACGCGGTATTCGTGGTTCTTGATTTCCTTGGGGCAACCGATGCGCATCAGAGCACTCCTTCGCGTGAGGTCCGCCGGGCGGACCGGGTGTAAAATGTGATGCAGTCAACCACGCCCGCTATGGCATGTCCTTGCGAAGACGGATTGTCGGCCCGCGCAAGTTCGAATATTCTTGCGCACAAACCGGTGTTTCTGGAGGATTGTGCGAATGGCTGAACTCGACAGACTGGATATCGCCATTCTGGAGGTGCTGCAGAAAGAAGGCCGCATCTCCAATGCGGCGCTCGCCGAGCGTGTCGGCCTGTCGCAATCGGCCTGCTCGCGGCGGATGGATATCCTTGAAAAGTCGAGCGTCATTCGCGGGTACCATGCCCGGGTGTCGCACCGCGCGCTCGACTACCGGATGATCGCCATCGTCCACATTTCGCTCTCGGGACAGTTCGCCAAAACGCTCACCGAATTCGAGGCAGCGGTCAAGCTCTGCCCCAACGTGCTGGTGTGTTATCTCATGAGCGGGGAGTATGACTATATCCTGCGCATCGCCGCCCGCGACCTGGAGGACTACGAGCGCATCCACCGCGACTGGCTCTCAGCCCTGCCCCACGTGGTCAAGATCAATTCAAGCTTTGCGCTCCGGGAGATCATCGACCGCCCGAATGTCGGGTTGGAGTGAGCACGCGCCGGGTGCAGAAACCGGCCAAGATGTTGCAATCGTCCCATTCAGTACGCCAACTCACCGAAACAGCCCCTGTCCCTGCTCGTCGATGATCTGGCGCGCCTTGCGCAGTGTCGCGGTCTCCAGTTCCGCGCGGTTCGAGAAGATGTCGGCCCGGATGAACCTGTGCTCGCGGGCTGCATCGCCCTCTCCCATGACGATGCGGCCAGCCATGCGCCACTGGGCACCCTCCGCCATCGGCTCGGCATAGATGCGCAAGTCCTTGTAGATCTCGGGGGCCGCCGCAATAGAAGGCTTCGCCGTGCTGCCGCCACCGAACAGGCCTTTCAGACCATCGAGAAATCCTGCCATGTTCACCTCCGAACCGTCATTCATTTTCGTCAGGAGTACCGGTCTCGCTCGATATTCCCCATAGATTCCCGGAATAGACAACCCGTCACAACCGCTGCATAGGTACAGGCGGGAGGAGGCTCGCAAAACGCGTGGACTGTTTTTCAGACACGTCCATGCTCAGCACCAAGACACGTGCATTGGACGATCCGGTTTTCAGCAAACGCCCGATTTTCATCAAATGCCCGTTCGCACCATCCGCCTGAGCCAGTGACACGCCTCTGCCGCACCCCATGAGCTATACCGGTGCCACGCTAATCCATCCGACAGGAGCCTGTCCATGATCCTTTCCCGCCGTCTGCCAATCTCCCGCCGCAGCGTCATCGCCGGTCTGGCGGCAACTGGCACCCTCGTCATGGTCCATCCTTTCAGCACGCGCGCATCGACCAACCAGGCCCATCTCAGGATCATGGAAACCACCGATCTTCACGTCCATGTCTTCCCTTATGACTATTATGCCGACCGGCCGAACGATACCATGGGTCTGGCGCGGACGGCCTCCATCATCGACCAGATCCGTTCTGAGGCGACCAACTCGCTGCTCATCGACAACGGCGACTTCCTGCAGGGCAACCCCATGGGCGACTACATCGCCTATGAGCGCGGCATGAAGGACGGGGATATCCACCCCATTGTCGCGGCCATGAACGTGCTTGGCTACGACGCGGGCACGCTCGGCAATCACGAGTTCAACTATGGTCTCGATTTCCTGTTCAAGGTTCTCGCCGGCGCTGATTTTCCCATTGTCTGCGCCAATCTGACCAAAGGTGCGCTTGCGGCTGATCCGCGCCAGGACGACCTCTTCCTCAAGCCCTATGTCATCCTTGATCGCCAGATCATCGACGGAAGCGGTGCGATCCACAAGATCCGGATCGGCCTCATCGGCGTTGTACCGCCGCAGATCATGGTTTGGGATTCGGGCCACCTCACCGGCAAGGCCAACGCGCGCGACATGGTCGCCGCCGTTCGTGCCTTTGTTCCGCAGATGAAGGAAGAAGGTGCCGACATCGTCGTGGTTCTTGCCCATTGCGGCATCGGGCAGGAAGCTTACGCGGAAAATCTCGAGAACGCCGCCATTCCTCTGGCAGCCGTGGAAGGTGTCGACGCCATCGTGACCGGTCACAGCCATCTCGATTTCCCGGGCTCAAGGTTTGACAACATTGCCGGCATTGACACTGCAAAAGGCCTCATCGGTGGCAAGCCCGGGGTAATGGGAGGCTTCTGGGGCTCTCATCTCGGTCTCATCGACCTGATGCTCGAGCGCGAGGGCGGCGCCTGGCGGGTCGTGGCCAGCATGTCCGAAGCGCGGCCGATCTTCGAGCGCATTGACCGCAAGGTTGTCCCGCTGGTGTCAGACAAGTTGGAGGTTCTGGCCGCAGCATCCGCCGCCCATGAGGCCACGCTCGCCTATGTGCGCACGCCGGTGGGCAAGTCCTTGGCACCGCTGCAGTCCTATTTTGCGCTCGTGACTGACGATCCCTCCGTGCAGATCGTGAACAAGGCCCAGATCTGGTACGTCAGCACCCTCCTCGCTGAGACCGAGTGGAAGGACCTGCCGGTGCTCTCAGCCGCCGCTCCCTTCAAGTCGGGCGGTCGCGGCGGTGCGGATTATTTCACCGATGTGCCGGCCGGCGACATCGCCATTCGGAATGTCGCCGATCTCTATCTTTATCCCAACACTGTGCAGGCGGTGCTGGTCACCGGCGCCGAGGTGCAGGAATGGCTTGAGATGTCGGCGGGCGTGTTCCTTCAGGTGGCTGTCGGCGCCATCGACGCGGAGTTGATCAATCCGGACTTCCCGTCCTACAATTTTGACGTGATCGATGGCCTGACCTACCGGATCGATATCTCCCGCCCGGCTCGCTACACCACCAGGGGCGAGATCGCAGATCCATCCTCCAGCCGGATTCTCGGTCTGAACTACAACGGACAGCCGATTGATCGAAACCAGAAATTCGTCGTCGCTTCCAACAATTATCGCGCCGGTGGCGGGGGCGACTTTCCTGCCCTCGGCCCCGACAAGGTGATCCTCAAAGCGCCCGATACGAACCGAGATGTCATCGTCCGCTACATCTTGGACCAAGGCACCATCAATCCCGCAGTCGATGCCAATTGGAGCTTTGCGCCGCTCGGAGGCACGGCGGTCCTGTTCTCGACCGGACCGAAGGCGAAGAACTATCTGGCAGATCTCAAGGGTGTGACAATCGAGCCCGCTGGCGAGGGTGCCAGAGGCTTTGTCCGGTACCGGCTCCTGCTCTGAGCCCTGCCGCGAGCCATGCCCAGAAGGTCTTGGCGGGGGGAAAGCGGGCAACCGAGACTGTCAATTCAAACCGGCAACAAGGCGAGATTGCAAATAAAGGAATTGCTAACATTCAAGCCGCATATTTGGGTCATGGAACGCCGGGACGACTGCCTGTGAGGTGATCGCAATGGAAAGGAAACCCAGCCGCAAAAGTGACCGCTCGCGGGTGCGCATGCGCGCGACCGTTTCGTACAACGGCATCGAAAGCCGAGGATCGGTGATCGACCTCTCTCCCGAAGGGTTGAAAATCTATGTTTCCAACGACCTTCGCGCCGTACCCGGCCGTCAGATTTCCGTTCAGACCGAAGAAATCGGCCTCCTGACCGGGATTGTCCGCTGGGCGCGCCATCCCACCATCGGCGTCGAGCTCGCGCTCTCCACCAACACCCGCGCAAAGATCGAGAGTTTCTACAAGGCCTTCGCCTCCGAGCGTGAGCGTCGCTGACGCGGAGCCGTTTGCCGCGTTCATTTCAAGACTGCTTGTCGCCAAAATTCATTTTTTGGTGCGCCCCACCATTGCGCAGGCGCTTTGCGCAAACCACAGCGCCGCGCATCCAATCGGATGCGTGAATGCCGCTGTAAAACATTGAATGAATGGATGTACGCTATCGCACACATGTTTCCATTTGTGCGATAGCGTACATGCATTAGGATCACGTAAGAAAAAATGCCGCATGGCGATGTTGACATGCGGCTGGCAGGGACGGATCGGGGGACGCGCACCCCGGCGATGTGGCTGCACACAGGCATCTGGCCATGCGACACGGAGGCCTTGTCGCCCGTTTGCCCTGCTGGTGCGGAGGAACAAGAAGGGGGAGGCCCATGGCCACCAGGATGTCGAGGCTTCGCAAAGTGGTCTATTGGGTACTTCTGCTCGTCGTTGGTCTCGGTGTTCTTTATTTCGCGGGGCCGAAGGTCCCGGTGGACACCACTGTCACCTTTGACGCCAAGCAGATCGGCGACGATGTGGATGCCTATATCGCCGCGCGCGAAGCTGAGTTCAGGGACATCAAGCCAGGCAATGCGAAACAGATCGTCTGGGCGTTTCCGGCGTCGCGCGCCCGCACACCTCTCGCCATCGTCTATGTTCACGGCTTTTCGGCAAGTCCCGGCGAAATCCGTCCTTTGCCAGACCTTGTTGCCAGTGAGCTCGGTGCCAACCTCTTCTTAACCCGCCTGGCCGGTCATGGACGCACGGGTGACGCCATGCTTGAAGGGTCGGTCAACGCCTGGATGAACGATTTTGCGGAAGCAGTTGCCATCGGACGCAGACTTGGCGAACGCGTCGTCATCATCGCCACCTCCACCGGAGCGACGCTTTCAACCTGGGCGGCTCTTCAACCCGAGCTGATGGCCGATGTGGCGGGCCTTGTGCAGATCTCACCCAACTACGGGGTCAAGGCGGCCGGATCGGATATCCTGACCCTGCGATGGGCCTCCACGCTGGTGCCGCTGATTGCCGGCGAGACACGGGGGTTTGAACCCCGCAACGACCTGCACCGCATGTTCTGGACAATCAGCTATCCGTCGCTCGCGCTCCTGCCCATGGGCGCGCTGGTCAAGCTTGCAGCGGGGACCGACGTGACCAGGGCCACAGTTCCGTCGCTGTTCATCTATTCACCTACTGACGGCGTGATCCGGGCCGATCTTGCGGCCGACTTCGCCAGCCGCTGGGGCGGTGCCAAGGAGGTGGTTGAGGTTGAGACCTCGGGCGACCCGCTCAACCATGTGATTGCCGGAGACGCCCTTTCGCCTGAAACAACGGCCGATCTCGCCGCCAGGACAACCGCCTGGATCCGCGGTCTTTAGGACCGACATGGTCCGACCAGTCGCGCTCGATTGAGCTGACCGTGCACGCAGTCATCGACTGCGGGCTCGATCCGGCTCAGATCACCAGATTGGCGATGATTTCGTTGTCGGTGATATCCTGGTAGCGAAGCCCCGCAGCATCGAAAGCCGCTTTCAGGCGGGCAAAATTTTCCGGCCGCCGGGTTTCGATGCCGATGAGAATGGAGCCGAAGTCGCGCGCCGACTTCTTGAGATATTCGAAGCGGGCAATATCATCGTCCGGCCCGAACAACGCAAGAAGATCCTTGAGCGCCCCGGGCCGCTGCGCCAGCCGAAGGATGAAGTATTTCTTCAGCCCCAGATGGCGCATCGCCCGCTCCTTGACGTCCGGCAGGCGCTCAAAATCGAAATTTCCACCCGAAACCACCGCCACAATGGACTTGCCGACCATCGCTTTCCGATCCATCGCCTCGATGGCAGACAGCGCCAGCGCGCCGGCAGGCTCAAGCACAATGCCTTCCGTGTTGAGCATGTTGGTCATGGTGACGCAAAGTGCGTTTTCGTGAACGAGTTGGACCTGGCCGACCGGAAAGCGTCTGAGGATCTCGAAATTGCGCGCCCCGATTTCGGCCACCGCCGCGCCGTCAACGAAATTGTCCACCTGGTCGAGCCGGATCCTGCGTCCTTCCGACAGCGTTTCAAACAGGCTCGGTGCTCCTGACGGCTCCACAAAAACGAACGCCTGCGGCGCGACAATGCCGTCGAGATACCGCGTCATACCCGACGAAAGCCCGCCACCGCCGACCGGCATGACCACGAGATCGGGGATTTCACCATCGGGCAGCTGGGCCATCACTTCGGCAGCCACCGTCGACTGGCCTTCAATGATGTCGTCATGGTCAAATGGCGGCGCCATCAGCGCGCCATGCGCAGCTGCAAAGTCCTTTGCAGCGCCGTAGCAGACATCAAAAATGTCACCGAACAGGCGGATCTCGATGCAATCACCGCCAAACATCCGCGTCTTTTCAATTTTCTGCTTTGGCGTGGTCACCGGCATGAAGACAACGCCCTGGCGGCCAAAATGCCTGCAGACCAGGGCAAATCCCTGGGCATGGTTGCCCGCCGAGGCGCAGACGAAAAGTGCCGGTCCGCCATCGCGTTCGATTGCCTTGCGGATGAAGTTGAAGGCGCCGCGGATCTTGTAGGAGCGGACCGGCGAAAGGTCCTCGCGCTTCAGCCAGACCCGCGCGCCGAAGCGGGTGGACAGATGGTCATTGAGCTGCAAGGGGGTTTCCGGAAAAAGCACGCGCATGGCTTCAAGCGCCTGCTCGGCGGAAGCGCGGAACGCGGCGGGCGATTGTGTTTTCGTCATCGCGGGTCTATGCCATGCGCCGGAACCGGTTGCAAACGGCTTGTCAGTCGGCCGGCCATCGCAAGGGGCGCGGCTTGAACGGTCAAATTTTGCGGTCGGCGACTTTCATTTGCGCTATCTGTGGGCTTTATCTTGCTGCGGCAATGTTAGTTCCGGCTCTGGTTGATCTCTATTTCAGCAATCCGGACTGGCAGGTTTTCGCGTTTTCTGCGCTTTTCATCGGGGCGTTCAGCCTCATCACCGCAGTGGCGACACGCGGCAATCCTGCAGTCTTTTCCAAGCGGCTGGGCTTCTTGCTCGTCAACATGCTCTGGCTCACGCTCTCCATCGCAGGTGCCGTGCCGCTGTATCTGTCCTCGCTTGAACTGACCCTGGCGGATGCCTTCTTTGAGTCGGTTTCCGCCGTTACCACAACCGGTTCCACGGTCATTTCCGGCCTCGACAGCAAGCCGCCGGGAATTCTGGTATGGCGCTCGCTGCTGCAGTGGATTGGGGGCATCGGAATTGTCGCCCTCGGGCTCCTGGTTCTGCCCTACCTGCGCGTCGGCGGCTTTTCGTTCTTCAAGATGGAATCCTCCAACACGGCTGAAAAACCCTTTGCGCGGTTCTCCATCTTTGTGCGCGCCTTTTTCGCCATTTACATCGGGCTGACGGTGGCCTGCGCGTTGGCCTATGGTGCTTTTGGCATGAGCCTCTTTGACGCTGTCAACCACTCGATGACGACGATTTCAACGGGCGGATTCTCCACCCATGACGCGTCCTTCGGGGCTTTCGATTCGCTGGCGCTTTTGTGGACGGGAAGCCTGTTCATGGCCGTCGGCGGCATGCCGTTTTCGGTTCTCATCCTGTTTTTGGTGCGCGGCCGGTTGGATTCGGTTCGCGATCCGCAGATTCTGACCTACCTCCTCATCATGCTGGTGATCAGCCTTGTCATCGCGCTCGGCCTGCGGCTTGGCTCGGGCGAAAGTTTCGCCTGGGCGCTCAGCCATGCGACCTTCAACGTCGTCTCCGTGGTCACCACCACGGGATTTGCCAGCACCGACTACATGAAATGGGGACCGCTTGCGGTGATGCTGTTTTTCGTTGCCACGTTTCTCGGCGGCTGTTCAGGCTCCACCGCAGGCGGGCTGAAAACCTACCGCATCATCATCATGGCCAATACGATCCGCGCTGGTATCCGGAGGCTCATCTATCCGAACGGCATCCATACAGTGCGCTATGGTGCCGTCACGGTGGATGCGGAGATGCAGCGAGGCGTGCTCCTGTTCTTTTGCGCCTACATGGCGCTCTGGATTTTTGGAGCTCTCGCTTTGGCGGCCACAGGTCTGGACGTGCTGACGGCGGCCTCGGGATCGATCACCGCGCTTGCCAATGTCGGCCCCGGGATCGGCGACATCATCGGCCCGGCCGGCAATTTCACAAGTGTGGGCGATCCGGCCAAGTTGATCCTTGCCCTGCTCATGCTTCTGGGCCGCCTCGAAATCCTGGTGGTGCTGGTCCTGTTCACGCCGCTGTTCTGGCGGGATTGACGCGGTCTTTCTACCAGTTTCAAGGACCTCCTGTCAGCCTTTCGGGTCAATTGGCGCGAGATGCCACTAGTGGATTGGGTTTGACATTTGGTACCCATTTCCAGCGTGTCCAAAACCAAATGTCAAACTCATAAAATCCACTAGAATCATAAGCTTACTAGTGGTTTCTCTGATTCCAACATTTGCGCTGGAAGGTGCGGCAACGG
>JBBQJA010000015.1:0-72128 GCA_038325465.1 Hyphomicrobiales bacterium
CATGTTCGGTCCGGCCAACCCCGGGCGATGGGTGCAGGCGGCTTGCCGCCCTGGCTTTCGCTGCTTTCCCAAAGCCGTCCGGGCCGCCACCGAATTCTGTTGCCAAGCGCCGGGCGGCGTTTTATCGTTTGGTCAAAAAACCAGACGGGTACAGCCAATCGTAAATCCCAACAGGAGCGTCAGCCATGCCGAAGCATGTCAATCCGGGCCGCATCATCCAGTTCAACCGCCGTCAACTTCTCACCCATGCTGCTGCGGGCGCAGCGCTTCTTTTCATGCCGCAGTTTCTGGGCTCCGCGCGCGCTCAGGACGCCAAGCTCAAGGTAGCGGCCATCTATACGGTTCCGGTGGAACAGCAATGGGTGAGCCGCATCCACAAGGCCGCGACCGCCGCAGTGGAGCGGGGCGAAATCGAGTATGTTTATTCGGAGAACACCTCCAACAATGATTATGAGCGCGTCATGCGCGAATATGCCGAAGCTGGCAACCAGCTGATCGTCGGCGAGGTCTTCGGCGTCGAGGAAGCGGCCCGGCAGGTGGCGCGCGACTACCCCGACACGGCCTTCCTGATGGGGTCCTCCTTCATGCCCATGGACGACACGCCGAACTTCGCCGTCTTCGACAACTATATCCAGGACGCCTCCTATCTGACCGGCATCATCGCCGGCGCGATGTCCAAGACCAAGACCATCGGCATGGTCGGCGGCTTCCCGATCCCCGAGGTCAATCGGCTCATGCACGCCTTCATGGCGGGAGTGAAGGAAACCGCACCCGACGCCAAGTTCCAGGTGGCCTTCATCGGATCCTGGTTTGATCCGCCCAAGGCCAAGGAGACGGCCTTCGCCCAGATCGATGCCGGCGCCGATGTGATGTATGCCGAACGTTTTGGCGTGTCCGACGCTGCCAAGGAGCGCGGCATTCTCGCCATCGGCAACGTCATCGACACACAGGCCGATTATCCCGAGACAGTGGTCGCCTCCGCACTCTGGCATTTCGAGCCGACGCTTGATCACGCCATTGCCATGGTCAAGGCCAAGACCTTCAAGGCCGAGAACTACGGAACCTTCTCCTTCATGAAGGCGGGCGGATCTTCGCTGTCGCCGCTCGGCACCTTCGAAGGCAAGGTACCGGAAGCGGTCATGGCGATGGTCAAGGAAAAGGAAGCCGCCATCATGGCCGGAACCTTCGAGGTCGTCATCAACGATGAAGAGCCGAAGTCGAGCTGACGGTTCTCAGGCCGTGCCCTCCCCGAAAGACCGGAAGGCGGAGATTGTTCTCCGCCTTTCCGGCATCACCAAGCGGTTCGGCGCGCTCACCGCCAACAAGAGCATTTCCATTGATCTCGCCCGCGGCGAGATGATCGCGCTGCTCGGCGAGAACGGCGCGGGCAAGACCACGCTGATGAATATCCTGTTTGGCCATTACACCGCCGACGAAGGATCTATCGAGGCGTTCGGTCGGCCGCTGCCGCCAGGTGATCCGGCTGCGGCGCTGAAGCTCGGCATCGGCATGGTGCACCAGCACTTCACGTTGGCAGACCAGATGAGCGTCATGGACAACATCGTGCTTGGGACACAGCCGCTGTGGTCGGCCCGCCTTGATGTGCAGGCTGCGCGGGCGCGGATCGCGGGCCTTGCCGCCAATTACGGCCTGGCGGTGGAGCCGGGCCGACTGGTGGCGGTGCTGTCGGTGGGCGAGCGCCAGCGGGTGGAGATCCTCAAGGCGCTCTACCGTGACGCCCGTATTCTGATCCTCGACGAGCCCACCGCGGTGCTCACGCCCAAGGAGGCGGAAGCGCTGTTCTCTACGTTGCGCAGGCTCGTCTCTGCCGGGTTGTCGGTCATCTTCATTTCCCACAAGCTCCATGAGGTGATGGCGGCAAGCGACCGTGTCGTGGTGCTGCGCGGCGGCCGGGTGGCGGGGGAGCGGTTGACCGCAGAGACGTCGTCGCGTGAGCTTGCCGAATTGATGGTCGGCGGCGCGGTGCCGGACATGACGGTTGCACCCGGAACGCCTGGCGCGGTCATGCTGCGGCTTGCTGACGTGTCCACCCGGGGTCAAGGCGGTGTCGGGCTCGACCGTGTCTCGCTCGCGCTCCGTGCGGGCGAGATCACCGGGCTTGCAGGCATTTCCGGCAACGGCCAGGCCGCGCTGGCTCAACTGCTGTCGGGGACGCTTCAGCCCTTGAGCGGCACGATCGAGATCCGCGGGAAGGTGCAGCCCGCCTGGTCGCCGCGCGCCGCGCTCACCGCCCGCATCGGCCGCATCCCTGAGGACAGGCACGCCACCGGCATGATTGCCGATATGAGTGTGGCCGAAAACATGATTTCGGAAACCTATCGAAGCCCGCGCTTCTCGCGGCTCGGCTTTCTGGACTGGACCGCAGCAACGGAGTTCGCGCGAAAAGTGATTGCCGCCTATGACGTCAAATGCCCGTCACCCGACGCCAAGGTGCGGCTGCTGTCGGGCGGCAACATGCAGAAACTCATCCTGGGGCGTGCGCTCGACGGGCAGCCTGACATCATCCTGGCGAGCCAGCCCACCCGGGGGCTGGACGTCGGTGCGGTCGCCTATGTCCAGGCGCGGCTCATCGAGGCGCGCGACCGGGGCGCAGCCATCCTGATGATCTCGGAGGATCTCGACGAGGTGCAGGCGCTGTCGGACCGCATCGTCGTCATGTCGGGCGGTCGGCTGTCGGCACCCTCGGCGCGCGGCGCGCGGTCGGTGATGGAACTCGGCGAGCTGATGGCCGGGCATGGCGGGAAAGGGGCCGGGCGCGATGCGGCTTGAACACAGGGTCGCGCCGTCTCTTGCAGGCAGCGTGCTGTGGGGCGCAGGGGCCATGGCAGCGACCGTGCTCGTCATTTCCGCCTTGGTGCTTGCCGCCGACGCCGACCCGCTCACCGTCTTCGGACTCGTGCTCAAGGGCGCGATCGGCTCGCAGTTCGCGCTTTTGGAAACCCTCACCCGTGCCACGCCGCTCATCTTCACCGGCCTCGCGGTCGCCGTCGCTTTCCGCGCCCGGCTCTGGAACATCGGTGCAGAGGCGCAACTCTATGTCGGCGCCATCCTGACCGTCGTGCTGGGCACCGGCGCGGTCGTGCTGCCGTCGGTCGGCCTCATCCCGCTCATCATGCTGGCTGCAATGCTGGGCGGCGCGCTGATGCTGCTTGGCCCGGCGCTCCTGAAGACCCGTTTCGGGGTCGACGAAGTGGTCACCACGCTGCTTCTAAATTTCGTCGTCCTGCTCTTCGTCTCGCTGCTGCTTGAAGGACCGCTCAAGGATCCCATGGGCATGGGCTGGCCGCAATCGCGCCGGGTGATCGCCGAAGCCCAGCTTCCGCGCATCATCTCGGGAAAGCGGCTCCACTACGGCTTCGTGCTGGCGCTGGTGTCGGCGGCCATCGTCTGGGTCATCGTCAAAAAGACCACGCTTGGCTACGAGATGCGCGCGGTCGGCCACAATGCCGAAGCAGCTCGCTTCGCGGGCATTCCGGTGGGCCGCGTGCTTGCCAAGACGGCACTTCTCTCCGGCGGGCTTGCAGCGCTGGCGGGCTTCTCGGAAGTGGCGGGCCTCAAGGGCAATCTCACACTCGATCTCTCCTCGGGCTATGGCTACAGCGGCATCGTGGTAGCCATGCTGGCCGCGCTCAATCCGCTTGGCGTGGTGGCGAGCGCCATTTTCGTGGCCGGCATCTTCGTGGGCGCAGACGCCATGAGCCGCGCTGCCAATGTGCCAAGCTACATCGCCGACGTGATGGTCGCCACCGCGCTTCTGACCACCGTCACCGCCATGATGCTGATGCGCTACCGGGTCAGGTGGAGATGAGGATGGCTGCCAATCAATGTCCGGTTTCGCCTCCCGTTCGCGCCAAAGCCAAGCGGCTGCGGCGTCAGATGACGCCCGGCGACCTCAAACCTTGGACCCGATCATGGGCTCATCGCCTGATCGGGCAGGGCCCTGGCGACGGTGGTGCGCTTCTGGAACCACGATATGCGCATGGATATCGAGGGCGTTTGCCGGCTCATTGGCACCTGGCTGGAGGAGCGGCGATGGCACCGTCGCCCGGCGAAGCTGACAGAAGAGGGTGTCCTGTCCGCTCAGGCAGCCGGCGGCGAGGGTAAGGAGAAGCGATGGAAGCCTTCGACATCTTGCTGACGGCGAGCTTCTGGGTGGCGGTCATCCGCATTGCCTCGCCGCTGATCTTCGCCACGATGGGCGAACTCATTTGCGAGCGCGCGGGCGTCCTCAATCTCGGCATCGAGGGGATCATGACGGCGGGCGCCTTCGCCGGCTGGTTCACCGTCTATGTGGGCGGCGATCTGTGGACAGGGGTGCTGGTGGCCGCACTGACAGGCGCGCTGTTGGGTCTGCTGCACGGCTTTCTGACCGTGCCGCTCGGGCTGTCGCAACATGTGGTCGGCATCGGGGTGACGTTGCTCGCCACCAGCCTTACCTATTTCACCTATCGGATCGTGCTGCCGGAGGTGACATCGCCGCCCAAGATCGAGCCTTTCCAGCCCTTCGAAATCCCGTTGCTTTCCGATATCCCGGTCTTTGGACAGGCGCTGTTCAACCAGACGCCGCTCACCTATCTCGCCTTTGCCACCGTTCTCGTTGTCGCTTTTGTGCTCAACCGCACGCCCGTCGGTATCGCGGTCCGGGCGGCGGGCGAGAACCCGGCCGCGGTCGAAGCGCAAGGAATCTCGGTCACGTTGATCCGGGTTGGGGCGGTGATGGCGGGCTCGGCGCTGATGGCCATCGGCGGTGCTTTCCTGACCATGTCGGCTTTCAACTCGTTCTTTTTCGAAATGATCAACGGCCGCGGCTGGATCGCTATCGCGCTTGTTGTGTTCGGCTCCTGGCGTCCGGGCAAGGCGATGCTGGGCGCGATCCTGTTTGCCGCGTTTGATGCCTATCAGGTGCGGCTTCAGCAAGTCACCGGCGGCGTCATTCCCTACCAGATCTTCCTGATGCTGCCCTATGTGCTGTCGATCGCCGCACTCATCGTGGTTGCCCGAAGGGCGAGCTATCCGAAGGCGCTGATGATTCCCTACCAGAAAGGTGAAAGATGAGCTTCGATATCCTGCTCAAGGGCGGCGTGCTGCCCGACGGAACGGCCGCCGACATCGGCATCACCGGAGAAACCATCGCGGCCATCGCGCCGATGATCACGGGCGAGGCGCGCCAGACCATCGACATCGGCGGCTGCCTCGTCTCCCCGCCGTTTGTCGATCCGCATTTTCACATGGATGCGACGCTCTCTTACGGGCTGCCACGCATCAATGCCTCCGGCACCCTGCTCGAAGGCATCGCGCTCTGGGGCGAGCTCAAGCCGATGCTGACCCACGAGGCGGTCATCGGCCGCGCGCTCGCCTATTGCGACTGGGCGGCCTCCATGGGCCTGCTTGCCATCCGTACCCATGTCGACGTCTGCGACGACCGACTGCTGGCTGTCGAGGCGCTTCTCGAGGTGAAGAAGTTGGTCGCGCCCTATATCGACCTGCAAATTGTGGCCTTTCCGCAGGATGGCTTCTACCGGGCGCCACGGGCGCGCGAAAACACGCTTCGCGCGCTTGACCTGGGTGTCGACGTGGTCGGCGGTATTCCGCATTTCGAACGCACCATGGCCGAGGGGACCCGCTCGGTCATCGAGCTGTGCGAGATCGCGGCGGCGCGCGGCCTGCGCGTCGACATGCATTGCGATGAGACCGACGATCCGCTGTCTCGCCACATCGAACAGCTGTGCTACGAGACCGTGCGGCTCGGTCTAGAGGGCCGCGTCAACGGCTCGCACCTCACCTCCATGCATTCGATGGACACTTACTACGTCTCCAAGTTGCTGCCGCTGATGGCGGAGGCCGACGTGTCGGCCGTTCCCAATCCGCTCATAAATATCACGCTCCAGGGCCGCCACGACGGCTATCCCAAGCGGCGCGGGCTCACCCGTGTGCCCGAGATGCTCAAACACGGCATCCGAGTCGGCTACGGCCAGGATTGCTGCCTTGACCCGTGGTATTCGCTCGGTACCGCCGACATGCTCGACGTGGCGTTCATGGGCCTGCACGTGGCGCAGATGACAAGCCCGGCGGACATGCGCCGCAGCTTCGACATGGTGACGGTGGAAAGTGCTGCCATCATGGGCCTTGAGGATTACGGTCTGGCCGTCGGCAGGAAAGCGAGCCTCGTCGTGCTCGACGCCGGCACTCCGGTTGAGGCGATCCGCCTGCGAGCGACAAGGCTTCTGGTCCTGGCGCGGGGAAGGGTGATCGCAACCCGGCCTCAAAGCCCCATGCTCATGACCTTGCCGGGCCGACCTGACCGCGTTGATCGGCGGTTTGTCGTCCCTGCGTCGGCAAAGCCCGCGTGAGTCTGGAACCAAGACCGTCATCCTCGCGTTTTCGAGGGTATGCGGAATTCTCCGCTCAACGACCTGCGCCAGGAGATATGCCGATGAGAACCGAGGACTACACGCTCGAGGAAAAGGACGGCGGCTGGACCTACGCCATTGATGGCCGCCGCTCGCCCACCTATGCCAGCCGCAACGACGCGCTGGTCGCAGCCGAGGACGCGATAACCCCGCGCCAGATCAATGAGGCAGAGGAGGACACGACCGGTACGAACGAGGACGACGACCTCGAGAGCGCGCTGGAAGACACGTTTCCCGCGAGCGATCCGGTCTCAATGACCCGCTCAAGCCGCCCCGGCGCACCCAAACGCGACAACAGGGGCGATGACAAGGCCTGACTTTCGCCTACAGCGCCGCGCGTCCAATCGGATGCGCAGAGGCCGCTGCAAAACATTGAATGGATGCAAGTACGTTTCGTTCAATCAAACCCGATTGAACGCGACATGCTTCAGCCCGGTTCGGGGCCTTGAAGCCGGAAGGAGATTTGCACCATCATCAGTGCAAGGACGGCGATCCAGACGCTGATCCAGAACGCCTGGACGCCGACGAGCCCGAAGACGACGCCGAACAGCGTGACGATCAGGATTGAGAATCCCTGCATCATGATACCGAACAGGCTCTGCGCTTCTGCGGCGACACTCTCGTCCGTGCGCTTGGCGATGAAATAGAGACAGCCCAGAAAGGCGAAGGTGAATGTCACGCTCTGGCTGATCTGCATCAGCACGATCACCGGCAGCGGTGGCGACAGCGTCATGGCAGCCCAGCGCAGGATGGAGGCGATCGCAGCCATCCCGATCAGGCTGCGGGCTGGAAAACGCCGGCTGATGCGCGACCAGGCAAACATGGTCGCAGCCTCCGCCATCGCGCCGATGGCAATCATCAGCCCGATCACCGGTTCGGACAGGCCTTGCTCCTTCCAGACCAGCGACGAGAACGCATTCATGATCATGTGGTTTGCAAACAGGATCGCCCCGCCGATCATCGGCAGCAGAACCCAGGGTCTCAGCGCTGCGCGCAACTCGGTCGACAGAAGCATGCCTGTCGAGACCGAGCGGACGCCGCCCACACCGCGCATGGATGGCAATGCCAGTGCAGCAAAAAAGCGCGCTGCGGATGTCGCCGCCACCAGCCATAGAAATGCCTCCGCGCCCGCATACAAAATCACGTAGCCTGTGATGAAACACATCACCAGGTAGCCCACGGTGCCCCAGGCCCGGGTGGTGCCAAAGGAGAATCCGAGACGCATCGACAGCCGGATCGTGGCGGCGTCACCCACCGGCTGGACCAAGCCGGCCGGTAGCACCGTCAGCGTCCACAAGGCGAGGATGAGCCAGAAGCCGTCAGAGAGCCCCAGAAACAGAGAGAACAGCGCCGACAGCCCGGTCCCGGCGATGATTGTCTGCTTCCAGTCCGCTGCCCGGTCCGCGATCCGTCCGACCCAGAGGCTCATGAGCATCAGCCCCACCATCGGGACCGTGTTGAGAAGCCCGATCTCGGCGTCCGAGATACCCCGGTCGTTAAGCCAGATCGGCAGATAGGTGACCGTGACCGCCGGCATCAAGAACGCCATCGCATAATAGCGGGTCGCCGCAAATTCTGGTGTCGCCATGGAATGTGCCTGGGTCGAGGGTTGATTCGGGGCGAACCTGCATGTCCTCGCCGTGCTTCGACCATTGCAACTTTTGCCGGATGCACAAGACCCTTCGCACGTCGCCAGCAATGGCCTCTGGCGTTTCGGAAATAGTGCGTGACATGTATTGGGTTGTGGGATTGATTGACATTCGCGCGACCAAGCTGGGGCCGCGTGGCATCTAGAAAAAGAAGCCCCAAAATGGGCGAAGGCGGCGCCTTTCGGCCCGCCCTCTTATCCAGTCTGCAGTAGATTTACGGAACCCGCAGTGATCAAATCCGCAGCACAACAAATAGAATTAGAGCATAGAGGTTAAGAATGCAATACCCGTTTTCGTGCGTTCCGAACACATTTGATTGCATCGAAGCGACCTTATCGCCAGCACGATTAGGTCGCTATCTACCCGCAGCCAAAGGCGACAAGCACTTAGCGCTTCGTCTATATGTCTGGAATGCCAGACTGTGCGAATCTATGTACTTTCCCCTTCAAACTGCAGAAGTTGCGGTAAGGAATGCAGTTCAAAAACCAGTTGGGAAACGGTTCAAGGAGCTATGGTACCAAGAGCCGAAGTTCATAAACATACTTCCAGCTCGAATGAAGAATGAATTAGCCGAGACCGTTCGCAAGGAGGTAGCGAGAAGGGGAGCGGCGCTAACCGGCGATCATATCATCGCTGGCACTAGTTTCGGATTTTGGGTTCATCTTATGACCCGCGCTTACGATAAGCATTTGTGGGCGAATGGAATTAAGCAATATTTCCCGGGGGCCGATGCAACTATTGATCGAGAGGCTATTTTTCTCATGCTAAACGACATGCGAAGCTTTCGAAATGACATCATGCACCATTACGCCATATTTGATCGTGGTCCCCAGGCTCAATTTCAGAATATTCTACAAATCACAAAGCTCGTTTGCACGGAGGCTCATTGGTTCACGTCTCATCTATCGCGCGTGAGCCAAGTCATCAACACTAGGCCACTCGTCTAATTTCAAACTGAGACACTACCTGAAAGAACCGGCACAACCCGAAGTTCTTCTGCGGCGGCGGCGGCGGGCCATCGCCACCCTTCAGCCCTTGAGCGTGCGGTCGATGAGCGAGAGCCAGTTCTCGTGCGCCAGCTTGGCGATCAGCGCCTCGTCATAGCCATGGTTCCTGAGCGCGTCGATAAGGCGGGGCAGGCCGGTCACGTCACCGATGCCGTCGGGCACCGCCGCGCCGTCGAAGTCCGAGCCAAAACCGACACGGTCCTCGCCAAGCCTGCCGACAAGGTGGTCGAGATGGCGAAGCACCGGCTCGAAGCTCATGTCGGTGGAGCGCCGGCCGTCGTCGCGCAGGAAGACGGTGGCGAAATTGAGCCCGACCATGCCGTTGCTCTCTGCGATGATCTGCAACTGCCGGTCGGTCAGATTGCGCGAGGAGGGGGTGACCGCATGGGCGTTGGAATGGGTGGCAACCAGCGGCGCGTCGGAAATCGCGGCCACATCGTCAAAGCCCTTTTCGTTGAGATGGGAGAGATCGACCATGATGCCCAATCGGTTGCATTCCCGCACCAGCGCCTTGCCCGCATCGGTCAACCCCGGCCCGGTGTCCGGCGAGCCCGGAAAGACAAAGGGCACGCCATGGCCAAAGACGGTTGATCGGCTCCAGACCGGACCGAGGGAGCGTAGCCCCATGGCGTGGAAACTGTGGAGCGCATCAAGATCGGGACCGATCGCCTCGGCGCCCTCCATGTGCATGATGGCGGCAATGACATCGGTCTTGACGCAGTCGCGCACTTCGGCTGCCGTCCGGCAGACCTTGAACGCACCTGCGCTGGCGCGCTCCATCCAGAGCAGATGGCCGGCCATGGCCAGAGCCACCGGCTGCGCATAATCGACCGAGAGTTCGGGAGGCAATGGCAGCGCATAGGGTGGATTGTCCATCAGCGTGTCGGCATCGGGTCTCCCCTGCTCAGTGGCCGGGGGAATGTAGATGGCGAAGAAGCCGCCGCAAAAGCCGCCTTCGCGCATGCGCGGCAGGTCGAGATGGCCGGTGCCGTCTCCCTTGAGCCAGATGGTCTCCCGGTTGTCGGGCGCGCGCAGCGGCCTGAGCAGAAAGTCGTTGTGCCCGTCAAATACCGGGATCAGCCCCATGGTTTGTCCTGCGTCATGAAGGTGCGGCGGCGCGGGTGAAGCCATCACTCGCCGTCATCAGGTTGCGTGTGTAGGTCTGCGACGCGTCCCGTGCCTGCAGGCGCGCCCGGGTCAGTTCCTCAACCTCGCGTCCGTGCTGCATCACACTCAGCCGTTCGCACATGTGCGCCACGACCGCCAGGTCATGGCTGACCAGAACATACGTCAATCCGCGCTCGCCGCGCAACCGATCGAGCAGGTTGAGAACCTCGGCCTGGATCGAGGCGTCGAGCGCCGAGGTCGGCTCGTCAAGCAGCAGCACCTTCGGCTCGACGATGAGCGCCCGCGCGATCGCCACCCGCTGGCGCTGTCCGCCGGAGAGCTGATGGGGATAGCGGAAGCGGAAACCCGCCCCCAGTCCGACGTCTGAAAGCGCCTGCTCGATACGCGCCTCGCGGCGGTCAAATCCGTGGATTGCGAGCGGCTCGGACAGCACCCTGTCGACCGTGTGCCGTGGATGCAGCGACGCGTAGGGGTCCTGGAACACCATCTGGACGGTGCGGTAGAACGCCGGATCGCGCGGAGTCCGGACGTCGGCACCGGCGAGCCGGATTGCCCCGCCGCCCATCGGCGCAAGTCCGCAGATGGCGCGCAGAATTGTCGATTTGCCCGATCCGCTTTCCCCCACGATGCCGTAGCTCTCCCCCTCGGCGACCGAAAGCGACACCCCGCTGAGCGCCTTGACCCGGGTCAGGCCGCGTCCGAAGGTGACTTCCAGATCGACGATCTCGAGCATCGCCATCCTCAGCGCTTTTCCACGAGCCAGGCCGCGTCGCGCGTCAGTGTCGGCAGCGGCCTGACCCCACCTTCGATGCGGGGCAGGCAGTGAAGCAGTCCGCGTGTGTAAGGATGGGTGGCCGAGCCGAGATCGGCGGCGGCGATCTCCTCGACGACCTGGCCGGCATACATAACCAGCACCCGGTCGCAGAAGGTGGAGACCAGCCTGAGGTCGTGGCTGATGAAGATGAGGCCCATCCCGCGTTCGCTCACCAGCCGGTCGAGGATGCGCAGGACCTCCACCTGCACCGTCACGTCGAGCGCCGAAGTGGGCTCGTCGGCAATCAGCAGGTCCGGCTCTGTCACCAGCATCATGGCGATCATTGCCCGTTGACCCATCCCGCCTGACAATTCATGTGGATAGGCCGCCATCACTCTCTTGGGATCGCGGATCTGAACCGCCTCCAGCATGGCGAGCGAGCGGTCGCGCGCCTCTGATGCGCCACCGTGCAGCCTGACGGCCTCCTCGATCTGACGGCCGATGGTCATGACCGGATTGAGCGAGAATTTCGGGTCCTGCATCACCATCGACAGCCGTGCGCCACGCAGCGAGCGCCACAGCTTTGCGTCTGCGCGCCTGAGGTCGATCCCGTCGAATTCCAGCCGGTCGGCTGTCGCCTTGCCGCTCACTGGCGTCAATCCGAGCAGCGCCCGGCCGGTCTGCGACTTGCCCGAACCGCTCTCGCCCACAATACCGAGGCGCTCGCGCCCGAGCGTGAAGCTCACCCCCCGCACCACCTCCACCGGACCCGTTCGGGAGGGGAAGGCAATGCGCAGATTGTCGACCGCGAGCAGGGGCGTCATCGCTGCGCCTTTGGATCAAGCACGTCGCGCAGGCCGTCACCAAGGAAATTGAAGCCGAGCGAGACGATGAAGATGGCGATGCCCGGCATGGTCGCCACCCACCAGAAATCGATGAGAAAGCGACGGCCGGAGGCGATCATGGCACCCCATTCGGGTTGCGGCGGTTGCGCGCCCAGGCCAAGGAACCCGAGACCTGCGGCGGTCAGGATGATGCCCGCCATGTCGAGCGTCACCCGGACTATCACCGAAGACAGGCAGAGCGGAACCACATGTCCGGCGATGATGCGCGCCGAGGAAGCACCCTGCAGGCGGATGGCGTCGATATGTTCGGCATCGCGGATCGTCAGTGTCTCCGCCCGTGCCAGGCGCGCATAGGGCGGCCAGGACGTGATCGCGATGGCAATGATGGCGTTTTCGATGCCCGGGCCCAGCGCCGCCACGAAGGCGAGCGCCAGGATAAGCCGCGGAAAAGCCAGGAAGATGTCGGTGATCCGCATCAGCACCGTGTCGACCCAACCGCCGAAATAGCCCGATGCAGTGCCGACCAGAAGCCCGATCGGCGTGGCAATGAGCGCCACCAGCGCCACCACCATCAGCGTCAGCCGTGAGCCGTGGACGATGCGGGAGAAGATGTCGCGGGCCTGGTCGTCGGTGCCCATCAGATGCTCGAAGGACGGAGGCAGCAGCCGCTCGGTTCTCAGGTTGCCGCCCACGAGCGGATCATAGGGCGCGATCACATCGGCAAAAAGCGCGGCCCCGACCAGAGCGAGAACGATGATGAGCCCCAGCATGCCGAGCCGGTTGGCCTTGAACGCGATCCAGGTCCGGTAGGACTGGCCGAGCCGGGCCTGGCGGCGCGAGCCGGGCTGGTCCGACAGCAGCCATTCGCTGAGCGGCGGACGGGCAGCGGGCGAGGCAGATGGCGGCGTCATGAGCGCCTCCGCACGCGCGGGTCGATGAGCGTATAGAGCACATCCGAGAGGATGTTGAGACCCACGAACATCGCCCCGATCAGCAGCGTTCCGCCGAGCACTGCGTTCATGTCGGCGCTCTGAAGCGAATTGGTGAGATACTGGCCGAGCCCGGGCCAGGCGAACACGGTTTCGGTCAGCACCGATCCTTCAAGCAGGCTCGCATAGGACAGCGCCACCACCGTCACCAGCGGCACGGCGGCATTTCCGAGCGCATGCACCCAGATGATGCGCCATTCGGCCACGCCCTTGACGCGCGCGGTCACCACGTATTCCTGCGCCAGTTCGTTGAGCATGAAGCTGCGCGTCATCCGGGAGATATAGGCCAAGGAAAAATAGCCGAGCAGCGATGCCGGCAGGGCGATATGGGAGACCACGTTGCCAAACGCGTCCCACTGGCCTTGCATGGCGGTGTCGATCAGCAGGATCCCGGTGACCGGGGTGAAAGCATATTCGTAGGCGATGTCGATGCGCCCGGGACCGGCCACCAGGCCCCATTTGGCATAAAACAACAAAAGCCCGAGCAGCCCGAGCCAGAAAATGGGTGCCGAATAGCCGATCAGGCCGAAGACGCGCACCACCTGATCAACCAGGCGGCCCTGACGGACGGCGGCCCACACGCCGAGCGGAATGCCAAACAGCGTTCCGATGAGGATGCCGACGGTGGCGAGTTCGAGCGTGGCGGGGAACACCCGCGCCAGATCGTCGACGATCGGCCGTTTGCTCAGGAAGCTCTCACCCAGATCGCCGCTGGCGATGGTCTTGAGATAGATGAAGAATTGCTCATAGAGCGGGCGATCAAGGCCGAGCTCGATATAGACCCGGTCATAGACTGACTGGGACGCGCGGTCGCCGATCACCGCCAGCACCGGATCGACCGGAACCACCCGGCCGATCAAGAAGGTGACCAGAAGCAGGCCGAAGATGGTCACGGTCACCGTCGCCAGCAGGCTCGCAAGCCGGAAAATCCAGCCCGAAAGGGCGCTGGCGCGCCCTTCCTTTGTCAGCGTCGGGGCCGTGGCCAACTTACTTGGTCACCGCCTTGAAGGAATTGTCGTTGAACGATGGGCCGACAACGAAGCCTTCGACATTCTTGCGCCGCGCGATGACTTCGATCTCCTGGAACATGATGACGAAGGGGGAGGTTTCCTGGTGTTCCTTCTGCAGCTCGACATACATCTTCGCGCGGGTTTCCGCATCCGCCTCAAGGACTGCTGCGTCAGCCTTCTTTGTCATCTCCGGAATGTCCCAGGCATTGCGCCATGCCAACGGCTTGGATGTTGCCTCGTCGGAATTGTCCGGGTTGCGGGCGAAGGTGTCGGCATTGGTGTGCGGATCCTGATAGTCCGGACCCCAGCGCCCGATATAGATGTCGTGGTTGCGGGCGCGGTATTTGGTCAGCGTCTGGCCGCCATCGCCGGGGATGATCTCGAGCTTGATCTTGGCCTGGGCGAAGGTCTGCTGCAGGGCTTCGGCGATGCCGGTGATGTCGGATGTGTTGCGGGTGTCCATGGTGACGGTGAAGCCCTCGGCAAGGCCCGCCTCGGCCAGCAGCGCTTTGGCCTTTTCGACATCGAGCGAGAAGGGCGTGTCCTCCAGCGCGCCGAGAAAGCCGCGAGGCAGGAACGCCTGGTGCTTCATGACGAGGCCTTTCATGATCGTCTCGGCGATGGCGTCGTAGTCGACCAGGTATTTCATCGCCTGGCGCACCTGCGGCTTGGCGAGGTTCTCGTTCTTCTGGTTGAGGCTGAAATAGTAGATCGAACCCTTGACGCCGCTGTCGATGGCGATGTCGGGGTTGGAACTCAGCGCTGTGATTTCTTCCGGGCCGAGCTTGCGGGCGATGTCGATATCACCTTGCTCAAGCAGAAGCCGCTCGGTTGCGCCTTCCGGGATGTGCCGGTAAATGGCGCGCGCCATGGCCGGTGCCGGGCCGCCGTAATTGCCGTTGCGCTCCATCACCACCACTTCGTTGGCGCGCCACTCGCGGATCGAGAAAGCGCCCGAACCGGCATAGCCGGTCTTGAGCCAGTTGTAGCCGAAATCGCCGTCCACCTCGTTCTCCTTGACGAGCGCGCTGTCAACGATGAAGCCGACGGTGGCAGTCAGGCAGTAAAGCACCAGCGTAGGCGCGTAAGGCTTGTCCATCTCGAATTCGAAGGTCATGTCGCCGGTCTTGCGGATCTTGGCGTCGACCGTGTCTGAACTGAAACCGAACTGCGTCAGGATGAACGCCGGCGACTTGTCGAGCTTGACCGCGCGTTGCAACGTGTAGACAGCGTCCTCGGCAGTGACCGGATTGCCGGATGCAAATTTCTGTCCCGCCTTCATGGTGAAGGTGAAGGTCTTGCCGTCCTCCGAGATATCCCATTTTTCGGCGAGAACACCGAAGATGTTGGACACATCCTTGACGTCGTAGCCGATGAGGCCCTCGTAGGAATTGCCGAGGATTTCCGACGCGGTGAACTCAAACACCTCCGCCGGATCGAGCGAGATGATGTCATCAATCGCCCAGGCTTGAATGAGGGTGTCGGCCGGCGTTTCTGCCGATGCGGTCATCGGCGCAACCGCCATTGACGCTGACAGCATGGCCGCCGCCATCCATCTTGGAAAATGCTTCATAGCAGTCTCTCCCGATCTGATTGTTAAATAATAACAAAGGGTTGGCCCTCCGCAGTCGAAACTGTGCGGAACTGACAACCAAAAAAGATAGTGCACGGGGGGAAGAGGGTGTCAACAGGCAGACCCCCGCGCCAATGTAAACCGGGCCCGGGGTGCAGCCAGCTTCGGGTGGCAATCGGCGCGGCACGGGCGGCCCTGCTGTGCGGGTGCTACTTGCGTGCCTTGCGCGCCGCATACCGGCGATCCCGCTCGGCCTTGCGCTGGGCCTCATACTCGACGACGCTGGAGATGCGCTTTCGTTCGGCGGCTTCCCGCGTCTCGGCTTCCGCGCGGGCTTCCGCGTCGGCTGCCGCCGAAATCGCCGCAGCTTCGGCGAGCTGACGTTCGCGCTCCTCCGACTTCAAACGGTCGCGCTCGGCGCGGCGTTCCTCGCGGGCGGCTGAAATCGCCTGGCGCTCGGCCTGGCGATCGGCCCCGGTGGCCTCGGCGGCAAGCTTTGCCGCTTTGAAGTTCTCCAGCAGGGCTTTCTTGGCGTCGGTCTGGGCCTTGCGGCGGTCGGCGAGGCCGTTGTCACGTGTCGGTTTCAAGTCGTGTCGTCCATTCTTGTTGGCGAATTCTGGTCTTGTTGGCGAATTCTGGCGGCGAAATGCTCAGGTTGGCGCGCGACACCCGAAGACACGCCCACTGGAGGGAGCCGGAAAAGCGCCCGGTCGGCGTCGTTTCAGGTGGTGCGTGAGCGGCTCTTGCGAACCGGCTGGGCGGCCCGCTCGACAGCGCGCGCGTTTTCCTCGGCCAGGCGCAGCGTCTTGAGGCGCTGCGTCTTTTCCGCCCGCGCCATGGCGACGGCATCCTGCTCGGACTGGATCCGGTCGTTCGCCATGGAGACGACCCGGGTCTTGTCGAAGGCCCGTTCGGCCCGTTCGCGTGATTTGCTGGCTGTGTCGTTCATCGCCTCGGTCCTCCTCTGGCGCCGGATGACAGGGTCTCCGGTCGAATAAAAAAAAGGCCAGGCAATCTCTGCCTGACCTTCCGTAGGTCTATGCGGTCTCGACGGTACCAGTACATCCGTGGTTACCGGAGAACGCATAAGACCGATCAGGCAGCCTTGAGCTGGCCGGCGGACATTTTGCCCGACTTCGCGTCACGTTCCATTTCGAAGCCGATCTTCTGGCCTTCGACGATTTCGCGCATTCCAGCGCGCTCGACAGCGGAGATATGGACGAACACGTCCGCGCCGCCGTTGTCAGGCTGGATGAAACCGAAGCCTTTGGTGGCATTGAACCATTTAACTGTACCAGTGGTCATAACGAACCCTTTCGTAGCAAGTGAGCGTCCGACACAAAGACATCGCGTCGGATCGTTTGGTCGAGATTTGAAGGGAAGTTCGTCGAAGGCGCGTAAGACGCGAAAGAACAAAAGTCAGTCAAGCAAAAATCGATAGGGTTCATATGGACGCTCTCGGTCGCCGTGTCAAGGACAATCGGTTTTTCTTTGTACGAGAGCGGGCATCCGGGTCTGGCGCGCAGTCTTCCCTCCCGCCAGTCAGTCTTGTCTCCCGCCAATCAGGCTTCCGCGATGACAACCCTTGCGCCCGCCTGCGCCAGTGCCTCAGCGAGCGCGGCCTCGGGCACACGGTCCGTGACGATCTGGCCGAAACCGGACAATCCGCAGACCGAGACCAGTCCGCGGCGGCCGAATTTCGTGTGATCGCTCACCACATGCGTCTGCTCGCCACGCGACAGCACCATGCGGGCGAATTCCGCCTCCTCAAGGTCGAAGTCCATGACGCCGCCGGTCAGGTGGATCGCGCCGGTGGAGATGATTGCATGCGCCACCGTAAAGCGGGCGATGAACTCGGTGGCGGACGCACCGAAGGCTGCGCCTGAATCGCTCCTCAGTTCCCCGCCCGCCATGTAGACCTTGTTGCCGTTGACGGTGGCGAGCGTGCGGGCAATGTCGGAGGAATTGGTCACCACCGTCAGGCGGCGGTGGCCGAGCAGTTCGCGGCCGACGAAGCTCGTGGTGGTGCCGGTGTCCAGCATGACGGAATCCCCGTCGCGGATGAGACCCGCCATGGCGCGGGCTATCCGGCGCTTGGCCTCCGCATTCTCGCGCATCCGCCGCAGGAAGGGTGCCTCGCCGACCTGTCCTGCGAGGCCGACCGCGCCGTGGATCTTGAGCACCGTGCCGCTTTCCGTCAGCGGGCGCACGTCGCGCCGCACCGTCTCGAGCGACACGCCGAGGCGTCCGGCCAGATCGGCGATGGTGATGGTGCCTTCATCGCCGAGCAGGCGGAGGATTTCAGCGTGGCGTTTGGACAGCATGATCGGACAATCCCGGTTGCCCGGTTTCTATGCAATTCCCTGTTGAATTGCAATAATGACACAGTCATTCGGGCATCAAAAGCCAAAAAAACCACAAGGATTGATTGACAAGCCGCTTTTGCTGGTGTCCGATCATTTCAACCAAACGAGATGGCGCGGCAGGATGCTCCCCGTATTTTCTGGAGCCATGCTGAAATGCGCTGCCACCGGGAACAGATCCGACAGGTCAACAGGGCGCTCAGGAGGCTCAACATGCAGGCAGGTTTTCCCCAACCCAGGCGCGTGCTGCGCCGACTCGCGGCGGCAATGGCGCTTTCGGCGGCTTCACTCTTCGCACTTCCCGCACTCGCGCAGGAGTCTGCCGATCCTATCAAGCTGACGCTCCATGACTGGACCGGCCAGCTCATCACCACCAACATCATGGGCGAAGTGCTCAAGAACGCCGGCTATTCCATCGAGTATGTTCAGGCTGACTATCTGGCTCAGTTCGCAGGGCTCGAGACCGGCGATCTGCACGTGGCCATGGAGATGTGGGAAACCACCGGCCGCGAGGCCATGGATGCGGCCATCGCCACCGGCAAGGTCGAGAACTTCGGCCCGACCGGCATGAAGGCAAAGGAAGAGTGGTGGTATCCCGCCTACATGAAGGAGAAATGCCCGGGCCTGCCAAACTGGGAAGCGCTCAAGGACACAGCCTGCGCCGAAGCGTTCTCGACGGCGGAGACCGCGCCCAAGGGCCGATATCTCGGCGGTCCGGTAACGTGGGGCGGCTTTGACGATGAGCGGGTCGAGGCGCTTGATCTGCCCTTCGAGGTCATTCATGCGGGCACCGACGCCGCCCTGTTCGCCGAACTCGAAAGCGCCTATCAGCGTGAGGCACCTGTTCTTTTGTGGATCTATGCGCCGCACTGGGCACCTGCCAAGTACAAAGGGGAGTGGGTCGAGTTTCCTGAATACACCAAGGAATGCTATGCCGATCCTGCCTGGGGCAGCAACGCGGCTGCTGCTTACGATTGCGGCAAGCCCTTTGGCGAAATCTGGAAAGTGGGCTGGTCGGGGCTCAAGGACAAATGGCCCGGCGCCTCTGCGGCGATCAAGGCTTTCACCATCGACAACGACGAAATGGGCGCGATGATCACCAAGGTCGATCTTGAGGGCAAGACGGTCGACGATGTCGTGGCCGAATGGATGGGCGCCAACCAATCGCGTTGGTCCGGCTGGATCAAGAAGTAGCCCCAAGTCCTGATCTGGATGGATACGCTGACGCCCGTGGTGGGCGGTGACGGGAATTCCCGTTCCCGCCCATTCCCTTCATGTCACCGGTCACCTGGCTCGAACGTGCGGCCAGACGATGCTCCCGGCCGGGCGCGGGGTCCGTCCAGCTTCGTCCCCGCCTCGCCCCGGCTCGACGTGAGCCGTACCATGGACATCCCGATGAATCTGTCCGCTTCCATGTCAGAGCCGAAGCTGGTCTGCCGCCCGGAGCCGAAGCTGGTCTGCCGCAAGGTCTGGAAGCTGTTCGGTGCCCGCGCGAGCGCCATCCTTTCAGCCCATGGTGGCCATCTCGACGCCGCGATGCTTGCCGCCGAAGGTCTGGTCGGTGCGGTGCGCGGCGTGGATCTCGATGTCCACGTCGGCGAAATCTTCGTCATCATGGGTCTGTCAGGGTCCGGCAAGTCGACGCTGGTGCGGCTGATGTCGCGGCTTGTCGAACCGAGTGCGGGGGAAATCCTGTTCAAGGGCGAGAACCTCCTCAGCGCCAGCGCCAGCCGGATGATCGAGATCCGCCGCCACCAGATGGGCATGGTTTTCCAGCACTTTGCGTTGCTGCCCCATCTCACCGTCATCGACAACGTCGCCTTCCCGCTCGACATCCAGGGGATGAACCGGACGCGCCGACTGGCCCGCGCCCGCGAGATGATCGAGCTTGTCGGCCTCAACGGCAAGGAGCAGGCTTTTCCGCGAGAATTGTCCGGCGGTCAGCAACAGCGCGTCGGCATTGCCCGCTCGTTGGCCGTGGAACCCGAGATCTGGTTCCTCGACGAACCCTTCTCCGCCCTCGATCCCCTCATCCGGCGCGAGATGCAGGACGAGTTCGTCCGCCTGCAGTCGGTCTTGAAGAAGACGATCGTCTTCATCACCCACGATTTCGACGAGGCAATCCGGCTCGCCGACCGCATCGCCATCATGAAGGATGGCGAGATTGTACAGATGGGATCGCCTGAGGAGATCGTGCTGACGCCTGCAACCCACTATGTGGCCGAATTCACCCGCGGCGTCGCCCGCGCCAAGGTGGTGCGCGTGGCCGGCCTGATGACGCCCGCCTCCGCCACAGCGTCGGACGCGCCGGTGATCTCCGCCTCAATGACGGTGGCCGAGGCGGCGCCGTTGTTTCTGGCCGGTGCCGACCACCTGGCGGTCGCCGATAGAGATGGCCGGATTGTGGGCAGCCTCGCGCGCGAAGCGGTCGTCGCGCTGATGCTGAAGGGCTGAGTGATGGCGATCCAGGCTGCCCCATTTTTGACACGACATCGGAACGCGGCTCAAACCCGGCTGCCGATGTCGCCCGGCTGGGCCGCAGTCATCGGGCTTTTCCTCGCACTCTGGTTTGGGGGTGGCACCATCGCGCCCTGGGCGTTTGACTATCCCAAGTCGCTGATCCTGCCGGCCGCAGCCGCAATCGGCGGGGCGATGAAATGGCTGGTCAACGAGGCGAGCTTCGGCTTTTTCACCTTCTCCGACCTGACCCGCTTCATCGCGGACGTGCTCGACGTGCCCTACCGGCTGGCGCTTGGGCTGCTGTCGACCGGCTACCTTGACGGCAGCGGTTCGAGCGCCATCCAGATCCTGCCGCCGTTGCCTTGGGTGGCGGTGATCGGCGTGGTGGCGATTCTGGGCCACGGTCTGGGCGGCGTGCGGCTTGCAGCCGTGGTGAGCGCCTGCCTGGTGTTCATCGCCGTCTTCGGGCAATGGACGAGCGCCATGATCACGCTCGCCTCGATTCTGGTCGCCGCCCCGCTCGGCGTGGCGCTCGGGCTCCTGACCGGCATCGCCGCCGTCCGTCACCGAAGTTTCGAGCGGCTGATCGGACCCGTCCTCGATCTGATGCAGACCATGCCGGTCTTTGCCTATCTGGTGCCGATCCTGGTTTTGTTCGGTTTCGGGCCGACGGCGGCGGTGATCGCCACGCTCATCTATGCCACGCCGCCGATGACGCGGATCACCATCCTGTCTTTGCGGGCGGTGGCATCAGAGGTGGTTGATCTCGGCCACATGGTGGGCTGCACCCGCCGCCAGATGACCTGGCGCATCCTGGTTCCGGCGGCGCGTGAAAGCCTGATGGTGGGGACGAACCAGGTCATCATGCTTTCGCTCAACATGGTCATCATCGCCTCCATGATAGGCGCAGGGGGCTTGGGTTTTGATGTGCTGGCAGCACTCAGGCGGCTTGATTTCGGTGCCGGTCTGGAATCAGGCCTCGCCATCGTGGCGCTTGCCGTCGTGCTTGACCGGCTGAGCCAGGCAGCAGCCGTCAAGATGTCGGCGCCCGCGTCCGACACGCCAGGCCGGTCCTTCATGTCCCGCCATCGCCATCTGCTGGCAGGAGTTGGCCTTGCGGTCGGGCTGTGGCTGATGTCCCTTGCAGTGCCGGGCATCGCCGTCTATCCGGCATCAGCCGTCATCTCCACCGGCGCCTTCTGGTCCGACGTGGTGGCCTATATCAACGTCACCTATTTCGACACGCTCGAAGCGGTCAAGAACGCGGTGCTCCTCAACGTCCTGGTACCGTTCAAGCGCCTGCTCGCAGGCCTTCCCTGGCTCGGCGTGGCGGGGGTGCTGGCCTTTGCCGGGTGGCGGTTGGGCGGCCTCCGGCTCGCCCTCCTCGCAGGCGGGCTCACGACGCTGATCGCGGTCACCGGCCAGTGGGAAAAGGCAATGGTCACCGTCTATCTCTGCGGCGTTGCTGGCTTCTTTGCAGCACTGATCGGCATTCCGATCGGCGTTCTTGCGGCCGGGCGCGATCGGCTCTGGTCGTTCGTCCAGGCCATCATCGATACGCTGCAGACGCTTCCATCTTTCGTCTATCTGATGCCGGCGGTGATGCTGTTTCGGGTTGGTGATTTCACCGCCATGATCGCCATCGTGGCCTATGCCGTGGTCCCCTCCATCCGCTACACCGTGCTTGGCCTGCGCAAGGTCGACCCGAAGCTCATCGAGGCGGGACGGGCCATGGGCTGTACCGACTGGCAGATCCTGACGCGGATTAAGCTCAAACTCGCATTCCCCGAGATCATGCTCGGGCTCAACCAGACCATCATGTTTGCGCTCTCCATGCTGGTCATCACCGCACTTGTGGGGACCCGTGATCTGGGCCAGGAAGTCTACATCGCGCTGACCAAGGCCGATGTCGGCCGCGGCCTTGTCGCGGGCCTCGCCATCGCCTTCATCGCCATAATCGCCGACCGGCTGATGTCGGCTGCAGCCGCCCGAACCCGCGCCCGCCTCGGACTTGAGGCGCCTGCATGACCGGAGCGAGCCTGCCGCCAACCATCCAAGACCGCATCCGCGCGCTGCCCTGTTTTACCGGCACGCTCGATATTGTCCCGCTCAAGGGCGGCCTGTCCAACGAGAACTGGCTCGTGCGCGACGCACGCGGCCGCCATGTGGTGCGCTTTGGCAGCGACTACCCGGTCCACCATGTCTTTCGTAACCGCGAGCTGATGGTGGCGCGCGCCGCCCATGCGGCGGGCTTTGCGCCGGCCGTCGAGCACGCCGAGCCGGGCATCATGGTGTCGCAGTATCTGGCGGCCGCCACCTATGACGCGGGCGACGTCCGGGCGAACGCTGCCCGCATTGGAAGCCTCGTTGCGCGGTTTCACGCCACCATGGCGACCCACATCGAAGGACCGGCCTTTCTGTTCTGGGTGTTCCACGTCATTCGCGACTACGCCCGCACCCTTGTCGCAGGCGGTTCCCGCATGGCTTTGCGGCTGCCGGGTTGGCTTGCGCTCGCGGCTGAGCTTGAAGCCGCGCAAGTCCCGCTGCCGCTGATTTTCGGCCACAATGATCTTCTGCCGGGCAATTTCCTCGATGACGGCGACCGCCTGTGGCTGATCGATTTCGAATATGCGGGCTTTTCGACCGCCATGTTCGATCTGGCGGGCGCAGCGTCGAATGCGGGAATGTCGGCTCAGGAGGCCGGAACGCTGATCGCTTCAGCCAGCGGTGGCCGGGTGCCCGATCCCGCCTTTCAGCGCGCTTTCGACGCTATGCAGTGCGCCTCGCTGTTGCGCGAAACCCTCTGGAGCCTTGTCTCCGAACTCCACCTTGACGCCCCCGGGGTCGATTACGAGGCCTACACGGCCGACAATCTCGTCCGCTTCGAGCTTGCCCTTGACGCCTATCAGTCGGCCCACGGCCGCTTCACGAATGGAAAGACCACCCCATGACACTCCCCGACAAGGCCCAGATCGTCGTCATCGGTGGCGGCATCATCGGCTGCTCCACCGCCTATCACCTGGCGCGCGACCATCACGCCGATGTGGTGGTTCTCGAACAGGGACGGCTCACCTCTGGCTCCACCTGGCACGCGGCTGGGCTGGTGGGCCAGCTGCGCTCGTCGGCCTCCATCACCAAGGTGCTCAAATACTCGGTCGATCTCTACAAGCGGCTCGACGCCGAAACCGGGCTCGAGACCGGCTGGAAGATGACGGGCTGCCTCAGGCTCGCCACCAATCAGGAGCGCTGGACCGAATTCCGCCGGCTGGCCACCACGGCCGGGAGCTTCGGGATGGACATGCACCTCATCACTCCCGCCGAAGTCAAGGCGATGTTCCCGCTGATGGAGGTTGACGATCTCGTCGGCGCCACCTGGCTGCCGACCGACGGTCAGGCGAGCCCCTCCGACATCACCCAGTCGCTGGCCAGAGGCGCGCGCATGCATGGCGCCAAGATCCACGAGACCGTCCGTGTCGAAGGGTTCGACATGAAGGACGGCCGCATTCTGGCTGTCCGCACCGACAAGGGCACCATCGCCTGCGAGAAGGTGGTCAACTGCGCGGGCCAGTGGGCCCGTCAGGTCGGCGCGATGGCAGGCATTTCCGTGCCGCTGCAGCCGGTCAAGCACCAGTATATCATCACCGACCGGATCGACGGGCTCGCCGCCGACGCGCCCACCATCCGTGATCCCGACCGGCGCACCTATTTCAAGGAGGAGGTCGGTGGCCTCGTGATGGGCGGCTACGAGCCCAACCCCCAGGCCTGGGAGACGGGTCTTGCGGGCGGCGATGTGCCGGGCGATTGGGAATTCCGCCTCTTCGACGACGATTTCGACCATTTCGAACAGCACATGACCCAAGCCATCGCCCGCATTCCAGCGCTCGGCCATGTCGGGGTCAAACAGATGATCAACGGTCCGGAAAGCTTCACCCCGGACGGCAATTTCATCCTTGGGGCAGCACCCGAATGCGTCAACATGTTCGTGGGCGCGGGCTTCAACGCCTTCGGCATCGCTGCAGGCGGCGGTGCGGGCTGGGTGCTGGCCGAATGGACGATGGCGGGCGAAGCCCCGCTCGATCTCTGGGTCGTTGATATCCGCCGCTTTTCCGACCTCCACCGCGACCGCCAATGGGTCCGCGACCGGACGCTCGAAGCCTATGGCAAGCACTACGCCATCGGCTATCCGCACGAGGAGTATCAGTCCGGTCGCCCGCGCATCGTCTCGCCGCTCTACCAGCGCCTCACATCGCACCGGGCCGTTTTCGGCTCCAAGCTCGGCTGGGAGCGGCCGAACTGGTTTGCGCCCGAGGGCGTCGAGCCGCGCGACATTCCCTCCATGGGGCGGCAGAACTGGTTTTCGGCTGTCGGCGACGAACACCGCCATGTCCGCGACAAGGTCGGTATTTTTGACCAGTCCTCTTTCGCCAAGTTTGAAGTTACCGGCACCGATGCGGCCATGGCGCTCAACCTGATCTGCGCCAACGATGTCGCCAAGCCGGTCGGCCGGCTCACCTATACCCAGTTGCTCAACACGCGTGGCGGCATTGAGGCCGATCTCACGGTGGCGCGGCTGGCCGAAGACCGCTTCTACATCGTCACCGGCACCGGGTTCCGCACCCATGATCTGGCGTGGATCGGCGACCACGTCCCCCCAGGTGCCGATGTCTGCTTGACCGACATCACCGAGGCTTTCGGCACGCTGTCACTGATGGGGCCGGATGCGCGCCGGGTGTTGGCCCGCGTCACCGCGACCGATGTCGGCAATCGGGCCTTTCCGTTCGGCCATGTCCGTGAGATCGAGATCGCCGGCCACGCGGTCAGGGCGCTCAGGGTCACTTATGTGGGCGAGCTCGGCTGGGAGCTGCATGTCCCCATTGACGCCACCGGCGAGGTCTTTGACGCTTTGATGGCGGCAGGCAAGCCCATGGACATCCGGCCTGTCGGCTACCGGGCGCTTGAATCTCTCAGGCTCGAGAAGGGCTACCGGGCCTGGGGGTCCGACATCACGCCCAACGACACGCCCTTCGAGGCCGGGCTCGGCTGGGCGGTCAAGCTGACCTCCAACATCGACTTCATGGGGTCGGCCGCGCTGCGCGCCCGAACCGGCCAGCCGCTTGCCAAGCGGTTTGCCGGCTTCGTCATCGACGATCCTGACGCCGTTCTGGTGGGCCGCGAGACAATCCTGAGAAACGGCGCGGCCGTGGGGTATCTCACCTCGGGCGGCTATGGCTACACCATCGGCAAGTCCATCGGCTACGGCTATGTGCGCAACGAGGCGGGCGTCTCCGACGGGTTTCTGCTTGGTGGCGACTATGAGCTTGTCATCGGACTTGACCGGGTTCCCGCCAGGATCGCGTTGAAGCCGCTTGTCGATCCGGACAGCGCCCGCGTCAAGGCGTGACAGATGGCGGTGTACGGGTGAAGGCGTGACAGGTGAAGGCGTGGTGGGCCTCAGCAGACCCTCATGGTCACGCAGCGACTCGGTGCCGTGCCCGCTTCGCCCGGCATGGACACATAGGGGCCGGTGTCATCCGTGAGCGTGAGCCGACCTGCAGCCTCAAGCGCAGCCACACGGGCCGAAAAGCCGCCCTGCCAGAGACCATCCTTGACCGTGAGCACGATGACGCCGCCGGGACGGCAGATGCGGAGAAGATCGTCGAGGCCTTCCGCACCCACATGGCCGGTGGTGAAGACGCCCGCCGAGACGATTGCGGCGAAGTGGTGGTCCGGGAAGGGGAGGGCGGTGCCGAGCGCTGCCCGGGTCAAGCTGGCATACACCTGTTTGCCGGTGGCCATCTTCAACATGCCTTCCGACAGATCAAGCCCATGCGCGTCGCGATAGCCGCAGATCGCCAGCCACTCGCCGATGAGGCCGGTGCCGCATCCGGCGTCGAGCACGGGGCCTTCGCCTTTGGCCACATGGCGCGCGAGATGGGCAAGGCAGATGGCGGGATGGCGGTAACCGACTTTGGCCATGTCCGCATCATAGCTTTCCGCCCAGGCATCGTAGATCTGGGCGATCTCCTCGGGTCTGGTCGCCGTGTAGGCCGCGCCCAGCCGCGCCGTCTTGTCGTTGTCGGTCATCGTCGGCCTCGCATGCTCGTTTGCCGCTCAAGAGCAATTCCAGCGAAAGTGGCACCGCTTTGGCGTCCGGAATTGCGTCAAGGCAAGAGAATAGAGCAATTCCAGCGAAAGTGGCACCGCTTTGGCGTCCGGAATTGCGTCAAAACCAGGATAGAGCAATTCCAGCGAAAGTGGCACCGCTTTGGCGTCCGGAATAGCGTCAAGGCAAGGATAAAGCAATTCCAGCGAAAGTGGCACCGCTTTAGCGTCCGGAATTGCGTCAAGGCAAGAGAATAGAGCAATTCCAGCGAAAGTGGCACCGCTTTAGCGTCCGGAATTGCGTCAAGAGAAGAGAATAAAGTAAGTCCGGCAATTCTGACAACGCCGAAGGAGCTTTAGAGTAGTCCAGATACCGCGGTCCGGAAACGGAAATCGCTCAAGCCACCGCCTGCATCCATGGAAATGTTGCCACAAATATCGCAGCCATCTGTCCGGATCTGGCCTTGGGTCGCTGTTTGTGGAACTCTGACGCGAGGTCCGCCCGCGCCGACGAAAGGAGCCGATGATGCCTGACGACATCGAGATCCGCCTTGGCGCAGCCATCGCTCAGGTCCCCGAACTCCGGGGCTGGAGCGGCACGCCCGAACGGCTGGGCGGCCTGACCAATCTGGTCTTCCGCCTGGGTGATCACTGTCTGCGATTGCCTGGAAAGGGAACGGAAGACTACATCAACCGCAGCCACGAGGCGGTGGCCGCGCGCCAGGCAGCGCGCGCCGGTGTGAGCCCTCAGGTCGTCTTCGCCGATCCGTCGACGGGTGTCATGGTCACCCGCTTCATCCAAGGCGTGCGCACCATGACGCCGGAGGCTTTCCGGGCTGACCCGGGTGCCGTCGTCCGCGCGGGCAGGGCCTTGCGAAAGCTGCACACCTCGAGCGCGGTTTTTCCTTTCACCTTCGAGCTCTTCGCCATGATCGACGATTATCTGAGGATCCTGTCGGGCAAGACCGTTGAGCTGCCGACGGGGTATTGCGACGTGGTCAGGGAGGCCGAAAGCGTCCGAGCCGCCCTCGCGCGATGGCCGTTGCCGCAGGTGGCTTGCCACTGCGATCCGCTGTGCGAGAATTTTCTCGACACCGGAGAGGTCGTCTACCTGGTCGACTGGGAATATTCCGGCATGAACGATCCCATGTGGGATCTTGGCGATCTCTCGGTGGAGAGCGGCTTCGATGCAACCCAGGACGCGCTGTTGCTGGAGGCCTATTTCGGCGCAGAGCTTTCACCGGCGGACCGCGGCCGCATGGTCATCTACAAGGCGATGTGCGACCTGCTCTGGACCCTGTGGGGCCTGATCCAGCTCGCCAGCGGCAATCCTGCCGATGATTTCCGGGCCTATGCCGACAGCCGCTTCGCGCGCTGTCAGGCGTTGATGGCCGATCCGCTGTTTGCCGAAAGCCTTGATGCCGTGCGTCACGGCTAACTTTTCCGGTGTCATTTCAAATCTGCAAAAACCCGCCAACCGAACCCTGCCGCCGTGCAACGCCTGAAGCAAAAAAGAGAAAATGAACCAGAAGTATAAATGGATTTCTTTTTTTGCATATATCCTCGTGGATGTTCCTTTCGCTCAAACATGATCTGGCGTAAAAGTCTCGTCGCATGCCTGTCATGGGGATTTGATATTACTCTTGCGGAAATAGAAATTTGTCATATACTGGACAGGCGAAGAGCAGAGTTGGTGGAGTAAACCATGTTCGATTTTTTTGATCGCAATGGCAAGGCTGTTTGCTACGTTACTGAAAATATGCGGCTTTATTCTTGGGACGGGCGTCCGCTGGGTGCCATGAAGACGGAAAAAGTGCATGATTGTCCAGGCAATTTCATCGGCTGGGTGAAGAACGGTTACCTTGTCGGTCTGGCTGGCGAATGTCTGCTGTTCACGGACCGCAGTGGCAACCGCAGGGGGCCGCCGCCGCCACAGCGTCAGCCGCGTCCGGTGCGCGCGCCCAAACAGCCTTTTCCCGAAATGGCTGACAGGCAGCCTGCGCCGCCGTTCCCTGGTATCGCGCCTGTGTGGGGCCACAATCCCTTCGAAGGCGGCGATGCGCGGGTCGAGGCGAAGACCGGAGGTTTGCTCGGTCGGCTGTTCGGCCGCAGCAGGGAAGTCATGACACCCTCGGCCTGAGCCTGCACGCTCTTGATGAAAGCACGTCCGTTTCGTTCAATCGATATCGATTGGACGCGACATTTATCAGAGCTATTCCGGCGTTGTCAGAATCGCTGAAATTGACCTATCACCTCGTTTTGACGCAATTCCAGACGCGGAAGCGGTGCCACTTTCGCTGGAACCGCTCTAGTGGTCTGACAAAAACAGATGGTTCCCGTCCGTTTCGAAAAGTCAGCCCACAAGCTATTGATCTGGTGGGGCGATGTGTCCTGACAGATGGGAACTGTCTGTCAGGATCGCACCACTGGTGGTCTGACAAAAACAGATGGTTCCCGTCTGTTTCGAAAAATCAGCCCACAAGCTATTGATCTGGTGGGGCGATTTTTCCTGACAGACGGGAACTGTCTGTCAGGATCGCACCACTAGTCGCCATCAACCTTGATTTCGGCGGCATGCGTGCGTGCAAATTCGCTGTCGCGGAAAGCTTCGAGAAGATGGGCCGGCAGGGTGATGGTCACCCGGTCCTTGTCCCCGTCGTGGCCGAGCCCGCCAAGCCGCGAGCGCTTGCCTTCGATCATCCCGCCGGCCACCGTGTTATACGTCTCCGGATCGATCAGGATGAAGGCGCCGGTCTGCCGGTTGATGTCGTAGGAATCGAAGATTGCCGCTTCCTCGAAGTCGAGATGCACGGTGCCGATGGCGTTGAGCGGAAGCCTGGAGGCCGACGTCCAGACGCCTGAGGCCAGATCGAGCGCATTGACAGGCGTGACATTGACCCGCTGGCGGCGGCTGCCGGCCTTGAGCCAGTAGCGTTTGCCGGCTTCAATGCTGTCGGGCGATAGCGCCACGAGCCGCGCCGAGAACGCGGTTCCGGTCTGCGGACGTTGGTCGATGGCCACGATCATGTCGCCACGGGCAATATCGACAGGGCGGTCGAGCACCAGTGTGATGGCGTCGCCGGTGACGGCGGCGTTGCGCACAAGGTCGAAGGTCACGATCTGCTTGACGATGGCTTCAACGCCCGAAGGCATGACCACGACGCTGTCGCCGGGCTTGATCGATCCGCCCGTCACCGTGCCCTGATAGCCGCGAAAGCCTTCGCCGGGGCGCGAGACGCGCTGCACCGACATCCGGAAGCCGGTCGACTGGCCAGCGCGCTGGGTCGCCCGTTCGAGCACCTCCACCAGTGTCGGACCGTCATACCAGGGCATTGCCTGAGGTGCCGGAAAGACGATGTTCTCCCCCTTCAGCGCCGACAGCGGGATGGCGACCACGTTCTTGACACCAAGCGTAAGCGCAAGCTCACGGAAGGTCCGGGTGATCGTATGGAACCCCGCCTCATCGTAATTGGTCAGGTCGATCTTGTTGACGGCGAGCACGAATTGCCGGATTCCCAACAGCGCGGCGATGGTGGCATGGCGGCGGGTCTGCTCGAGCATGCCAGTCCGGGCGTCCACCAGCAGCACAGCGAGATCGGCAGTGGAAGCGCCGGTGGCCATGTTGCGGGTATATTGCACGTGGCCGGGCGTATCGGCGACGATGAAGGACCGCTTTTCAGTGGCGAAATAGCGGTAGGCGACATCAATTGTGATGCCCTGTTCGCGCTCGGCCTGCAGTCCGTCGAGCAGAAGGGCGAAATCGGGCAGCCCGAGATCGTTCTGCTTGCCGGTTGAATCGCGCCTGAGCGTGGCTTCCTGATCTTCCTTGACTGCCTTGGTGTCCCACAGCAGCCTGCCAATCAGCGTTGACTTGCCGTCATCCACCGAACCGCAGGTGATGAAGCGCAAGGGGCGCGAGTCGCGCGCCGGCGTGTCGGTGGTTTCCTTGGACACGGACTTCGTTTCGGCGATGGAGCGCTCGGCGAGGTTAGACTGCTGGGCGGTCATCAGAAATATCCTTCGCGTTTCTTTTTCTCCATCGAGCCCGCCTGGTCATGGTCGGAAGCCCGGCCTTGGCGTTCGGAGACGGTGGAGGTTTCAAGCTCATCAATGATGTCGGCGACGGTGGCGGCGTTGGAGCGCACGGCACCGGTCAGCGGAAAACATCCAAGCGTGCGGAAGCGCACCATTTCGGTGCGTGTCTGTTCGCCCGGGAGGAACTCAAATCTGGGATCGTCGGCGGCCAGCAGCAAACCATCCCGGTCCACGATGGTGCGCGGCGCAGCGAAGTAGAGCGGCACGAGATCAATTTCCTCGGCCTCGATATAGCGCCAGATGTCAAACTCGGTCCAATTCGACAACGGGAAGGCGCGCACGCTCTCGCCCGCGTGGATCATGCCATTGTAGATCGACCACAATTCGGGCCGCTGGTTGCGCGGGTCCCAGCGATGGTCGTGGGTGCGGAAGGAATAGATCCGCTCCTTGGCGCGCGAGGCTTCCTCGTCGCGTCGCGCGCCCCCGAAGGCGGCGTCATATCTGCCCGCATCAAGCGCCTGGCGCAGCCCTTCGGTGCGCATGATGTCGGTGTAGCGCGATGAGCCGAAGGTAAAAGGGGTGATGTTTTCAGCCTTGCCGCGCGGATTGGTGTGCACCCGCAGCTCCAGACCGTAGCGCGCCACGATCTCGTCGCGAAAGCTGAGCATTTCGGAAAATTCCCAGCCCGCATCGATATGCAGCAACGGGAAGGGGATCTTGCCGGGGTGAAACGCCTTGCGCGCAAGGTGCAGCAGCACAGTCGAATCCTTGCCGATGGAATAAAGCAGCACCGGTCGCTCAAATTCCGCAGCCACTTCGCGGATGATGTGGATGGCCTCGTTTTCGAGTGCCTTGAGGTGCGGATCGAGCGGTGGACGGCCGCGGCCATGCTCGACGAAGGTATGCTGCTGCGTGTGAACCATGTCGTGATGCCTTCAATTCGTGATCTGGGATGAAGCGGACGCGACATGCAGCCCGCACTCGCGCTTCTGGTCGTCTTCCCACCACCACCGACCGGCGCGCTCCGGCTCGCCCGGCTTGATCGCCCGGGTGCAGGGTTGGCAGCCGATGGACGGGTAGCCGCGCTTATGCAGCGGATTGACCGGAACGGCGTCACGCCGAACCTGCGCTTCAAGGCTTTCAAGGTCAAAATCGGCGAGCGGGTTGATCTTGACGAGCTGCCGGACCGGATCCCATTCCGCAAAGGCGGCGTTGGCCCGGGTGGCCGACTGGCCACGACGGAGTCCGGTCACCCACACATCGGCGCCCGAAAGCGCCCGCGCCAGCGGCCGCATCTTGCGGATGTCGCAGCAGGCGTGGCGGGCCTCGACGCTTTCATAAAAACCGTTGAGCCCGTGCTGGGCCACATAACCGTCAACCTCCTCGCGCCAGGGACGCACAGCCTCGATGACGACACCGTAACGGGCGCGGGTTTCCTCAAGAAGCGCCAGTGTCTCGGCAAACAGCCGCCCGGTTTCGAGCGTCAGGATGGCGATGTCGGCACCAGCTTCGGCGATGGCGGCGGTGAGCACCTGGTCCTCAAGGCCGAGGCTGGTGGTGAACACCGCGCGGCCCAGCGACGCTGCTTTCAGCAGGCGCTGCGCAAGCGGAAGGCGTGCGAGTTCCCGATCAAGCACCTCTATATCGATCCGGTCCGCAGCGATTGCTGCGGCGGCCAGCGGGGTTGCACTCAAGGCACTGTCCATGGCGATTGTTCCTGTGTTGGCGAACTTATAGCGTCAAGGAACGGCGGGAACAAGGAACGACGACCTTTTTGCAGTGCAGCACGTGTTCAATCATGCTCCGGAATGCGCAAGCAATGGAAAAATCGTCGGTTACCGCCTTAACATTATCGCAATCGGGCGATTGACGTGGATTGTCAACACTGCCACTCCGCCTCCGGAAGCCGGTTTCCGACCCGAGTCCCGTCATGAACGATACGGCCTTTCTTGATCTCCTGGAAACGACCGCGCTGGCGGCCGGTGTCGCCATCATGGCGGTGCGCACCCATGGCCCGCATGTGCGCTACAAGAGCGACGAATCTCCGGTGACGGAAGCCGATCAGCGCGCCGAAACACTTATCCTGAATGTCCTGGCCGCGCACTATCCCGATGTCCCGGTGGTCGCCGAGGAGCAGAGCGAAACCGGCCAGTGCCCACTGTGCGTGGACGGGCGTTTTTTTCTGGTGGATGCACTGGACGGGACGCGCGAGTTCATCCGTGGACGCGACGAATTCACTGTCAACATCGCGCTGGTAGAGGACGGTTGGCCGGTGGCGGGCGTCGTCTATGCGCCGGCGCTGCGGCGGCTCTGGCGCGGCGGGCCCGGCGGTGCCGAAGTCGTCGAGATCGATCCTGAGGGCGGCGTTGTCAACCGCCTGGCCATTCGCACCCGTCCGGTGCCCGAGCGGCCTTTAGCCCTGCGCAGCGTCAGCCATTACGAGCGGGAGACCGACGACTATCTCACCTGCCTGCCGCCGCACGACACCGGCGCGGTGGGCTCCTCGCTCAAATTCTGCATGCTGGCCGAAGGCAAGGCGGACATCTACCCGCGATTGACCACACTCATGCAGTGGGACACAGCGGCCGGTGACGCCGTTCTGCGCGCTGCAGGCGGGCTGACCATCGGACCCGGTGGCGCACCGCTGTCCTATGGCCAGCGCGACGGGGCCTATCGCAATTCCCGTTTCGTGAGTTTCGGCCAGGCGCCCGCGTGGCAGATCACCCCGCCCAAGGATTGATCGGTACTTGCCTCAGCGACTGCGCATCAGTCCTGGCTGTGTCGCGGCGATGTCGAAGCGCGCCAGTAGATGCAGGCCGAGCACGGCCAGAGCGTGCATGGTCCAGATCGGGTCGACGCGGCGCAGGTAGAAGGTCTCCAGCAGTGACAAAAGCGTCAGGAACACGATGATCATCATGAACATGTCCGCCAGCGCGCGGTTGCCGGGCCGTCGGCGGGCGCGCGCATAATTGAACAACGGCGCTATGAACAACACCCAGATCACAACGCCTCCGCCCAGGACGCCCATGTTGAGCACGATATCGATATAGTTGTTGTGGCCGTGCACGATGCGGCGGAAATCCCATTCCGCCTCCAACGGGCGATCAAGACCAAGCACGTTGATGGTGCCCCAGAAATTGTCGTAGCCGAAGCCGAGCCAGAGTTTCTCCGGGATCGACTCCATGCCGAAGCGCCACAGCGTCGTCCGGCCGGTATAGGTGGCGTCGCCGAGAATGTCGCCCACGATGAGGCTCACCGGCGGATTGTCCACCGAACCGAGCGTCAGGACCACCGCGCAGGCAAAGACCGCCAGATGCAGCACGATCGCTATCCAGCTGCGCCCCAGGACAGCCGCCGACAGCACAATCAGGATTGCCACCGGCAGGAAGCCCGTGGTGGTCTTCGATCCGGTGTTGATGACGAAGAGAAAGCCCAATGCGGTAATCACCGCACCCCAGAAACGGTCGCCCGACCGGAAGATGTAGATGCCGAAGATCGTGATCACGCTCATGGCCGGGCCAGCGATGTTCTTGTGGGCGAAGTGACCACGCCAGAGGCCGGAATGCTGCGGCTCGTAGGCGTCAAAGCCGTGGGTGGAATAGTCGCGCAACAGCACCAGGCCGCCATAAGACAGAGCGAGGACCGCGAGCGCACCGAGGGTGAGCGCCAGTCGAAAATCCTTCTCCCCGCGCGGCAGCACCAGCACCGCGAACGCGATGACCATGCCGATGACCGTCAGGATGAGGGATCGCGCGGTCGCCATCTGGTCAGGTGAGCGGGAGATGGAATAGACGACCACAAGCGCGAGCAGCAGCCATCCGGGCGACAAAAGGCTCCTTAACGCCTTCGGATTGGCAAGCGAGACGATCCCGAGCGCGCACACGGCCCCAGCGGCGAGAAAGCCCGCCTGGTTGAGGCTGTCGCCACTTTCGGGCAGCGGTTCAAGCAGACTTGCGGCTGCGAAAGGCCTCAGCGAGATCAGGAGCAGCGCGATGCCCAGGAAGCTGAGGGCCACGGTCATGAACCGCGCAAGTGCGGGCGACAGGATGCCGGGCCGGGCGAAGTTCAGCGTCCCCTGCAACTGCCGCCGCGTGGCCATTCCCTGCGCCTGTGCCATCGGTCTGCGCGCCCTGTCCGTTCCGTCGCTTGCCTGATCGCAGGATGCCGCCGGTAGGGTTAATGTCGGGTTAATCGGACCGCCCGTACGGGCGTGACAGCACGGTCGGCGAGGTCATCAATCGGTCATCGCAGCCGGTCCATGCCGCGTCTTCCCCCGTCTTCCCCCCCGTCTCCCCCCCCCCGTCTTCCCCCCCCCGCTTCCCTCCCCCGTCTTCCACCTTGTCTTCTGTAGCGTCTTCCGCCGCGTTCCGGGGCGGCGCCTGCGCCGTCTTGATCACGGATTATAATTTTCGTTAACAATTGAAAGATTCTGATTGTGCCCGATCAAAAGCGATGTTTTAATACATCTATAAATCACATGAATATCTGCTTAAACAACCAAAGGTGTTAGCGTCCCCGGGTTTTTTTCCCCGGCGTCGAGGATATCTGCAACCTTAAGGAACGGTCATGAAGAAAGGTTCTCTCATCGTCGTAGGGTCGGGGATCAAGAGCGTGGGGCATCTCACGATCGAAACCCAGGGCTGGATCCGGCATTCTGACGTCGTCCTGTACTGCGTGGCCGATCCGGCAACAGAAGTCTGGATCAAGGAGAACTCCCGATACAGCATCGACCTGTATCAATTCTACGGCAACGAGAAAAAGCGGCTCGATACCTATATCGACATGGCCGACGAGATGCTGAAATTCGTGCGTCAGAACAAGAATGTCTGCGGTGTCTTTTATGGACATCCCGGCGTATTCGTCTACCCATCCCACCGCGCGGTGCAGATTGCTCGTCAGGAGGGCTACAGTGCTGCCATTCTGCCCGCCATTTCTGCTCTCGACTGTCTCTACGCTGACTGCGGCGTCGATCCGTCCTCCAAGGGTTCGCAGACGGTGGAGGCCACCGACATGCTGTTGCGCAAGCGCAGACTGACCACCGATGGTCACGTCGTGGTCTGGCAGATCGGCTGCGTGGGCGATCTCGGCTTCAACTTCGCCGGTTACGACAACCGCAATCTCAACATCCTCGTCGATTATCTTGAGGAGTTCTACAGCCCTGATCACCAGGTCATCCACTACCAGGGATCGCAATATCCGATGTGTCCTTCGATTGTGGAAAAAATGCGCCTTGGCGACCTGCGCCGTGCCGCCGTCACCGGCATTTCCACGCTTTACATTCCGCCGCAGGATGAATTGAAAACCGACATCGACATGGCCCGCAAGCTGGGTCTCGTCGTCCGCCAGGTCACCCCGGCGCAAGCACTTGCCGAGAAGAACGGCGTCGCCATGCCGCAACGCTCCATCGACCGCGATGCGTCCCATGCCGCCCACGGCAAGGCCGCCAATGGCGCAAACGGCGCAAACGGCGCAAACGGGGCCGTAGCGGCCAAACCGGCCGGCGCCGCCAAGCCCGCAGGCAACGGCAGCCGCTATTTCCCCTCGCCCGATCACAGCGGCCTTGCCACGTTCATCGCCGACGTGTGCGAGAATCCCGGCATCCTTGCCGAATTCATGCGGTCTCCGGCGCTGACGGCCGACACCTATGCCAGCCTCACCAAGGGCGAGCGCGCTGCACTCTTGTCGATGCACGCCGGTCGCATCCGCATGGCGATCAAGCATTCGAGCTGGGAGGACCCCCGCGTGGTCGCTGTCGATGCGACGCGCCAGGTCCATGCCGAGGCTTTGGCCGCAGCCGCCCAGAGCAATCCGCCCATCACCACGGTGGAGGTGGTCGAGGTCGTCGCGGTCGGCGACGATGCCAAGGAGTCCCCGCCCGTCACCACGGTTGAAGTCGTCGAAGTCGTCGAAGTGGTTGAGGTCGTTGAAGTGGTTGAAGTCGTTGAAGTCGTTGAAGTCGTTGTCGTTGAGAAGGAGAAGCCCACCGTTCGCACATGATCCCCCTTCAGTCCTCGGCGGCGTTCGCCGCAGGGGACTGGTCCGTTCCGTCCATTTCCCAAACCTATGGAGCATGAGCCATGGCCAATGACACTCCAACGCAACAATCCTTTAAAGATGCCCAGCGCTTCCTGTCAGATTGCCTGACCAAGCCGACCTTGGCGTCGGACTACCAGACGCAAGGCCAGACGGCCCAGAGCCAGGGCGATCCGTCCATTCTCACCGCCTGGCTGCAAAAAGGCGGCTACAACACAAACCCCACTCAGGTCGTCCAGGCCCAGGAGCAGCAGCAGGACACCCAGCTTGCCTATTGGGCCGGCATCTACGGCACCACGTCGGTGAAGAAGTCGAACGGCTCTTACGTGCTCGGTCCGCCGCTCGTTGTGGTCGACAACACCACGGTCCTCATCAACAACGTGGCGATTGCGGGCTTTACCTTCGCGTCCAAAACCCTGAGCTGGACCGCCGCAGGCAATTCCACCTCTGGCTCCATCATTTTCGGCGAAGTGCCTTCGGTCACCACGGATGCCAACCCGCCCACCGGCTACACCGGCAAGCTCTTTTCCGGCACGCTGACCCAGACGACCTGCGCGCCTGACACAGGTGCGCTTGTCTACAGTGGCCAGATCGGTACCATCGTCTCCTTCCCGCTCGACAGCTGGTCCGGCAACTATGGCTCCGCCTCGCTCAAGCAGTCGGACGGAACCTACGTGAAGGGTCCGGCGCTTATCGTGCAGAACGCGAGCACCGTCATCCTCGACCAGACGCCAATCATGAATTTCACCTATTGTTCGGTTGGAAATACGCTTTCCTGGGGACTTGATTCCAACGCCACCGCAGGCAAGGTCGCCTTTTCCACCATCACCACGCCCACCTCAAGCGGCTATGTCGGGCCGACATTTTTCGGCACGCTCCAAAATGGCGCATCCGGAGCGGCCCAGTCCTACAGCGGAACCCTGTCCACACCCACCCAACTTGCGGGCTGGATCGGCGTGTATGGCCAGACCACCATCACTGCGACAAGCGGCAGCTACTCCGCCGGTCCGCCGCTGGTGGTCATCTCCAACACCCAGGTGACGCTCTCCGGCGTCAATCTGACCGGCATCAACTATGACACCAATACCAATGTGCTGACCTGGCCGCTGTCGGGCAATTCGGCTGGCGGCTCGGTCACTTTTACCCGCATCACCACACCCACGTCTTCGGGCTATGTCGGCAACACCTTCTACGGCACCATCCAGCAGGCCTCGGGCGGAGGCACGCTGCCGTTCTCGGGTATCCTTGGCCAACCCTATTCAGGTGGCGGCGGCTATCAGGAATCCACGCTGCAGAAGGTCTTCACCATCGCCGGCTACGTGATGACCGTGCTGGGTGCGATCCAGTTCATCTACATCGGGTACAAGATTGCTGCCTGGGCCTGGGGCAAGATCCAAGCCTGGCGGAATCAGGCCGAGGAGGTCGACCCCGGGCTCAACGAAGGTGTGCCGGAGCCCGAAGCGGATCCGGGTCCGCCGATCGATCCCGACAACCCGCCGCCAGAAAACACCACCACCGACACGACCACCGAGACCCAGGCCGAGCCTGTCACCACCACTGACACCACCACCGACGTGACCACGGAAGTCACGACCGAGGTGACAACGGAAGTGACTACCGAAGTCACGACCGAAGTCACGACCGAGGTGACAACGGAAGTGACGACCGAAGTGACGACCGAGGTGACCACGGAAGTCGTCGAGGTGGTCGAGGTTGTCGAAGTCGTCGAGGTGGTTGAAGTGGTGGTCATCGCCGAGGACGATGAGGTGACCCCCGTCAAGAAATGAAAGCGGGCCACCCCTCCTCGCCAAGGGGGAGGGGTGGCCCGACATCGCTGCGCGTCTTTTCAGACGCGTGATCGCCGCTGTAGCTCTTTGAACGAACGCATGTGTGTTTCGCTCAATCTAAGCCGGTTGAACGCGACACGCATTAGGTCCGGGCAGGGAGGTCTTTTCATCCCGCGTCCGGACCTTTTTTCGCCGTCTCGGAAGGATGACCGGCGAGGCTGCCATTCGAAAAAAAAGCCATTCGAAGAAGAGCCAGTCATCGCGCGGAGAAAGGCGCAAGCCAAGCCATGCATGTCAAAAATGCGCTCGTTGTCGATTACGATACTGGCAAGCACGATTTCCGCGGGCTGTTCCGGCGCGTGCTCGACTATGAGCACCTCGACAAGCTCCATGAACGGCCCGACATCGCAGCCTTCGGCCCTTACGAGGTGAAGGAGCAAATCGATGTCTGCCGCCGCGCGATCGGTGAAGCGTTTCCGCAGATGGCCGAGCTTTATGCCGATTTCGTCCGCACGGTCATCGGCGAGCATTTTGGCGGCGTGCAATCCTGGCAGACACCGCCATCCTTCCGTTTCCACTACAGTCGCCGCGGCTCCAGCTCAACCCATCGCGACCGCGATTTCGGCGTCAAGTCCGGCCGGCTCAACGCTTGGGTTCCACTGACCCGTGTCTGGGGCGACAATTCGATCTCCATCGAAAGCGAAGAAGGCAAAGGGGACCTGACACCCGTCGAACTGGACTACGGCCAGGTTCTGATTTTTGACGGCGGAAATCTTCTGCATGGCGGCCGTTGGAATTCGACGTCCTGCACACGGGTGAGCTTCGACCTCCGCTTCATTCCGGTCCGCTTTCCCGAGCCTGCCTGAGTTCCCCGAGCCTGCCTGAGTTCCCCGAGCCTGGCGGCGCCCGGGCCGAGCAGGAACAAGTCTCCGCCCTCAGATGCGGACCCGCCGGTCACCTCGACAAAGACCACGTCGAACAGGATCGCCGGCGTATTCCAGTCTGCGAGGTTCCGGTTCAGCGATGCGAAATCCGAGGTGGTCGCGATGACGCCGCCATCCGGCTTCAAGAGCAAGATCGCGGAAATCGCCCCGCTGGAGGGAACGCCCGCAGCCCTGATAAGGCCCGTTCCTCCAAACAGCACGCGGGACCCGGCCCACTCGCCGCCTGCGATGGTGCGCTCGAAAGCAGTGGTTCCAAACTGCGTTGTCGTTGCTGCCTGAGAAAAAAGGACCGCCACGTTCGGATTGGGCGGCAATCCGGCATTGGCATAATTCAAGACGGCCACGGTGGATCTCCAATACAGCGCTCTTTGCTCGGAATGAATGCAAGTAGCAAGACAGCATAACTTTGAGATGAAAATCAAAGTCGGAAAAATCAGGCAGATCAGCCATCAGCGCGGGGCAGACTGCAATGTATCGGAGTGTTGCGAAGAGATGATCAAAAACTGATTTACGTGAAAGTCGGCAGACGTGAGTGTCTCCGGCCTGAGGCGGGTTCAGCGCCCGTTGGTCAAGCGGGTTGGTACCGAGGACGGCCGACACAAGCAGCTTGTTGAATTTGGCTTCTGCCCTCCGAAGTATCCTGCCTTCCGGCGCGCGCGCCGCGCATCCGGCAACGATTGCCTCACCCCGACCGATCGCTTGTCCGCCAGTCGGGTGCCATCCAGGGCTCGAGATTTGAGGGGGCAAGCGGCGTCTTCCCCAGAATATGGTCGGCCGCCTTCTCGCCCATCATGATCGAGGGTCCGTTCAGGTTGCCGTTGGTCACCTGCGGGAAGATCGAGGAATCGGCGACCCTGAGACCGTCGACGCCGATCACGCGGGTTTCCGGGTCGACGACGGCGAGAGGGTCGTCCTTGCGACCCATCCGGCAGGTGCCGCAGGGGTGGTAGGCGCTCTCGGCGTGGTCGCGGATGAAATGGTCAAGCTCGTCGTCGCTCTGAACATGCGCGCCGGGCTGGATTTCCTTGCCCCGGTAACGATCGAAAGCCTTCTGGCCGAAGACCTCGCGGGCGAGCCGGATCGCGTGGCGGAAATCGCGCCAGTCCTCAGGGTGGCTCATATAATTGAAGCTGATCAACGGTGCGGCTTCCGCATCGGCGGACCTGAGCCGGACATGCCCGCGCGAGGGCGAGCGCATCGGCCCGACATGGGCCTGGAAGCCGTGGCTTTTCGCCGCCACCGTCCCGTCGTAGCGGATGGCCAAGGGAAGGAAATGGAACTGGATGTCGGGATAGGACACGCCCGGCGCGGAACGCACGAAGGCGCAGGCCTCGAACTGGTTGGAGGTGCCCAGACCCCGGCGCAGGAACAGCCATTCCGCCCCGATCAGCGCCTTCGAAAACAGGTTCAGCTTCGAATAAAGCGTGATCGGCTCTAGGCATTCCTGCTGAACATAGACTTCGAGATGATCTTGCAGGTTGGCACCCACGCCCGGCCGGTCGGCCACCACGTCGACGCCGTGGTCAGCCAGATGCGCGCCCGGCCCGATGCCCGAAAGCATCAACAGCTTGGGCGAATTGAAGGCCGAGGCCGCGACGATCACCTCACGTCGCGCATGAACAACTTGAATCGATCCGCGAGATTTTATCTCGACGCCGGTCGCCTTGTGATTCTCGATAACAATACGTCTCGCCAAGCCATTTATAAGGTTGATATTTTGGCGCTTGAGCGCGGGTTTGAGATAAGCGTTGGCCGAAGACCAGCGCTGGCCGTTGTGGATGGTTTGCTCCATCAGGCCGAAGCCTTCCTGGCGGGCACCGTTGCAGTCCCCGGTTACCCCGAAGCCCGCCTGACGGCCTGCTTCGATGAAGGCCCTGAAAAGCGGGTTGACGGCTGGGCCGCGGCGCACATGCAGCGGTCCGTCCGTCCCCCGCCACCCGTCCTCGCCGCCGATCCGTTCCTGGCCGTCCGCGTCGCTCTGGTGGCTGGTCTCCATGCGCCGGAAATAGGGCAGAACGTCGGCGAAGCTCCATCCGGTCGCGCCCTGTTGGGCCCAGTGGTTGAAGTCTTCGGCATGACCGCGCACGTAAACCATGCCGTTGATCGAGGACGAGCCACCAATCACCTTGCCGCGGGGGGCTGCGAGCCGGCGGTTACCGAGCCGGGGTTCGGGCTCGGTGCGGTAGCCCCAGTCGTAGGTGCTCATGGTCATGGGATAGGCCAATGCCGCCGGCATCTGGATGAAGGGGCCGAAGTCGCTGCCGCCATGCTCGATGACGACAACCGAATGGCGGCCATCCTCCGACAGCCGCGCCGCCAGCGCCGAACCAGCCGAGCCCGCGCCAACAATGACAAAATCCGCTTCCATGTCGTGTCTCATTCCCGGTTTCAGTAAGGTGCCTCGACCGGCCCCGACGCCACATAGACGCTCTTGATCCGGGTGTAGTGTTCGATAGCCGCGCGGCTGTTCTCGCGCCCGATGCCCGAGCGTTTGACGCCGCCGAAAGGGGCTTCCACGGGGGTGAGATTGTAGGTGTTGATCCAGGTCGTGCCCGCATCGAGCCGGCCGATCACCCGGTGTGCGCGGGAGAGATCAGCGGTGAAGACCCCGGCTGCAAGGCCGAACTCGGTGTCATTGGCGCGGTTGATCGCCTCGTCCTCGTCATCAAAGGACAAGATGCTCATCACCGGCCCGAAAATCTCCTCGCGTGCGATCGTCATCTCGTCATTGACGCCGGAAAAGACGGTCGGCTGGATGAAGTGGCCGCCTTCAAAGCCCTGCAGCTCGACGATGTCGCCGCCGGTGACGAGCTGCGCACCTTCGCGCTTTCCCGCTGCGATATAGGCCATGACCTTGTCGCGCTGCGCCCGGCTCGCCATTGGCCCCATCTGGGTTTCCGGATCGAGCGGGTCGCCGATCCGGATCTTTTCGGTGCGCGCTTTCACCCGGGCGACGAAGCGGTCGTGGAGGCCTTTCTGGACGAAAACACGGGTGCCGTTCGAGCAGACCTGGCCGGTCGAATAGAAATTGCCCAGCAGCGCCCCGCCAACGGCGCTTTCGAGATCTGCATCGTCAAAGACGACGATCGCCGACTTGCCACCGAGTTCCATCGTCACCGGCTTGATGCCGGGAGCAGCACTCGCCATCACCCTGGCTCCGGTCGGCACCGAGCCGGTGAGCGAGATCTTGGCGATATCGGGATGGGCAGCAAGTGCGGCACCGATGTCACCAAAGCCCTGAACCACGTTGTAGATGCCGTGCGGCAGGCCGGCCTCTGTCAGAATCTCTGCGAGGATCAGCGCGGTCAGCGGCGTCTGTTCGGACGGCTTGAAGACGAAGGCATTGCCGCAGGCCAGCGCCGGTGCTGCCTTCCAGGCGGCGATCTGCATGGGATAGTTCCAGGCACCGATGCCACCGCAGACGCCGAGCGCCTCGCGCCGGGTGTAGACGAAATCGCCACCGAGCTCGATGTGCTCACCCGTGACCGCACCAGCAAGCCCGCCGAAATATTCCAGCGCATCGGCGGCCGACAGCGCATCCGCCACCAGCGTTTCCTGCAGCGCCTTGCCCGTGTCGAGCGTTTCGATCCGCGAGATTTCCCCGTTGCGCGCGCGAATGATCTCGGCCGCCCGCCTCAGCACGCGCCCGCGCTCCACGCCTTTGAGCGCCGCCCAGGCTGGCTGTACCGCCTTCGCAGTGGCAATCGCCATGTCGAGAAGCGCGGGCGTCGCCGCATGAAGCCGCGCAATCACCTCGCCTGTCGCCGGATAGAGGCTCTCAAAGGCTCGGCCGTCTTCGTTCTCGGTAAAATGCCCGCCGATATGGTGGGAGGCGCGCGGTTGGGCTTTCATGGAGATACCCTTTGACAAGGTTGTCCTGAACTGTGGCTGCCTGATTTTCCGCTCACGGCGCGCATCAGACGCCAGGCGGATGAAGTTTGGTCTCTTTGCGCCCGTTGCGATCAAACCGGCTCACGATCCGGTCAGCAGCCCTTTGGGCAGGTGGAGTTTGATCCCGGCGCTGTGCGGCGCGCAGCCTGCCTGACCCGTAAAGACCCGCCCGGCCGACCGGGGACGAGGCACGGTTCACCCGCTCGGTCCTGTCGGTCATGATGACAAGCGTGTCGGGCTGGCGCGGCAGGGCGGTCATAGTTTGAACCGTCTGAGTTCGAGAAGCTGGGTTTCGACATGGTCCTCCACCAGCGCCGCAGCATCATGGCGGTCAGGACCACTGGCCAGCGCCTTGCGGATATAAAGCCCGTCGATCATGGCGGCCGCACCTTCCGCGATGCGTTCGCCGTGCAGTTCCCCCGAAAGCGGTCTCAGGCCGCTCATCAGGTCGGAGTGCAGCCGCCAGGCGTAGACGGTCAGCAGCCGTCGGATCGGCTCGGAGCGCTGCGCGTCGACATAGAAGGCAAGCCAGGCGGCGACCGTTTCCGCCGAGAACTGGCTTTCCGAAAAACTGACGGTGATGATGGCGCTGATGCGCGCCCGCGGCGTTCGCGCCGCTTTCAATGCGGACACGGCATCGGCCCTCAGATCAGCCAGCAATGACCTTACCGAAGCGGTCATGAGCTCGTCCTTGGAGCCGAAGTAATGGTGCGCCAGCGCCGGCGACACGCCGGCCCGCCCGGCGATATCGGACATCGTCACGTCCATCGATCCACGCTGGCCGATGGCTTCGATGGCCGCATCGGTCAATGCCTTGCGCCGCACTGGCTCCATTCCGATCTTGGGCATCCCGGAGGTCCTCGAACAGGTTTGCGCACGGGCCGGTATAGCCCTGTCTTCGTGAGTGTAATTTTGATTGATTGGTCAATCAATTAAAAAATGCTCACCAGAGGGTAGGGGGAGGGTTACGCTGTCACAGAAGCGGCACGGGCCGCCACGCGATATCACGGGCGCTGAAAAGACGCGTGGCGCTGTCATGCATGTCGCGCACAAGTGGATTCATGTGTGCGATAACGGACATGCATTCATTCAGAGATTTACAGCGGCATTCACGCGTCTGAAAAGACGCGCGGCGCTGTAGGTCGCAGGCAACGGTTGACGCGGTAAGGAATATTCCTTACATTCAGCTACACTGACTTATGGAGGCCCGTCATGGGAGCGCTGCTGAAAGAAGAAAGCACCATCACTGCCAAGGGACAGACGACCGTGCCGAAGTCCGTCCGGCAGGCGCTGGGTGTTGACTATGGCGGGCGCATTGCCTTTTTCGTCGATGAGCAGCGTCGTGTCTATCTCCAGAAAGTTCAGGTTGAAGAAACTACCGATCCCGTTATCGACTGTTTTCTTGAATTTCTCGCGAAGGACATGGCCAAGCATCCCGCGAAATCCGTCCTTCCGTTCCCGAAGTCCCTGCTGGACCGGGGCGTTGTCCTGACGGCAGGAATGACGGTCGATCTCGATGCCGAGATCGAAGGGGATGTCTCGATCTGACATGCTGACGATCAATGGCTGGACCGTCCTCTCACATCCTCTTTTTCTCGAGCAGTGGGAAAAGATGATCGAGGCGGTCGACGCGATCAAGGCGACGAAACCGGACGACTATCTGAAATCCGCCGACGCCAAGCTACTCGCGGCTTTGGTTCAGCTCGTCACCGTCAGCGTCCCGTCGGACCCTGCAGCGGCGATCTATCGCCAAGGCTCCACCCTTGGCGATGATCGCAAGCACTGGTTTCGCGCCAAGTCCGGCAACGGCCGTTTCAGGCTCTTCTTCCGCTATGGCAGCGCCAGCAAGGTCATCATCTTCGCCTGGGTGAACGACGAGAACAGCCTGCGGACATACGGTTGCAAAACGGACTCCTACAAGGTTTTCAAGGGGATGCTGGACGTTGGCAATCCGCCCGAAGATTGGGAGGCGCTGCACAAGCAGGCTTCCGACCCTGAAACTGTTGCAAGACTGGCAAAAACGTCTCCCTCGTAATCGTGGCGGCGAGACCTGTTCCGGCGTGGTCAGAATCGCCGGAATAGCTCTGTCCGCTTGTTTTGATGCAAGTCAGGACACGAAAGCGGTACCCGCTTTCGCTGGACTTGCTCCATTCCGATCCTGGGCATCCCGAAGGTCCTCGAACAAGTTTGCGCACGGGCACGCACGGGCACAAATATCCCCGCATTCTCGAGTGTGATTTTGATTGATTGGTCAATCAATCAAAAAATCTATTGCGACCTGCGGATTTGGGACGCCGACCGTCTGTCGGTCATGGGGTTGATTATCGGCCGGATGCGGTATCGCAAGCAATTGGAAGGAGGTGCATCTGTTGGCGACGGAGGCGGTTTGGGGGAACTCAGGCAAGCGTCCAGGCCGCCGGTCCGAGATCGTCTCGTTGATGCGTGTCGCGCACAAATGAATCCATTTGTGCGCTATCATTCCTCAGGAATCGGCTGCACTCTTGTTTTGAGCGGCCGTCTTGAGCTGCCGCCCGCAGACCGGACGCGCGCGCCGCCGAGCCCGACGCCGGAGAGGAGATCGCCCATGCCTGGAAAGCCCGTTCCATATCGCCTTGCGGCCCTGGCCGGATTGCTGGTTTCCACTCTCCCTGCGCTCGCGGACGACCTTGCGCCGGGCTCCTGGCACATCGTTTCGGTCGGCGGGCTGGAACTGCCGCTTGACCGGGACCGCATGCCCTCCTTCGAAATCGGGATGGACAGCACGAGTTTCTCGGCCACGCTCGGCTGCAACCGGTTCGGCGGATCTTTGACGATCACCAAGGCGAGCGTCACGTTCGGACCGGTCATGTCGACCCGCATGGCCTGCCAGCCCCCGCTCGATATGCTGGAATCAGCCTTCGGTGCCGCGCTCGAAACAAGTCGGAGCTTCGCTGTCGATGGCGACATGGTCACTTTCTCCGACGTGGGCGGCGCTGGTCTTCTGGTGCTCGTCCGGCCACACTGACGGGTTCCGGAAATGGTTTCCCACCCGACAAGCCCGCCCGATATGTCTTGTATCAGTCGCCGTTGAAATTCATGGCCACGCCGTTCATGCAATAGCGCAGGCCGGTCGGGCGCGGGCCATCATCGAACACATGGCCGAGATGGGCGTCGCAATCGGCGCAGCGGATTTCCGTCCGCGTCATGAAGAAGGCCCGGTCCTTGTGTTCGGACACCGCACCGGGTTCGATGGGCTGATAAAAGCTCGGCCAACCGGTGCCGGAGTCAAACTTGGTCTCCGAACGGAACAGCGGCCGGTCGCAGCAGACGCAGCGGTAGAGCCCCTTGTCCTTGGTGTCCCAGTTCGGCCCCGTGAAGGCGCGCTCGGTGCCGTGCTTGCGCGCGACGTGGAATTGCTCGGGCGTCAGTGTTTCGCGCCACTCGGCTTCGGACTTCTGCACTTTCAGAGTTTTGACGTCGCTCATGGGATCCTCGCTTGTCTTTGGTCCCAATGTAGGGTGGACGTCGTGCCGCCGCAATTGCACGACGGGGCGCACAACGTCACTTTCTGGTGAGAGCGGCGAGAGGCGGAGATGGGAGACCCTGTCCGCTGCGGCCCGGCGCTTGAGCTCTCACCCACCCGGTTATCGGTGCGCTCTGGCGGACTGAGCCGGCTTTCACGTCATTTTTCCATGTTTTACCAACTGTAAAGTCTTGCGATGGGGCATTGCCATGGATATGTGTCCGTCACCCAAACGGCATGGCGCGTCTCGCGCGGCCGGCCCGAGCCAGATGAACCGACCCGGGAGTTCCGATGAGCGCCGCCGCGCCGAGCATGACGTTTCTCGCCCTCTGCCTGCCGTTCCTGGCGGCGTTGGTCGCACCGGCCTTGACGCGACGCATGGGTGCCAACGCAGCATGGCTTCTTGCGCTGGTGCCAGCCTATGTCTTCGTGCATTTTCTTGGCTATTCCGATGACGTTGCGGCAAGTGGAGCATTCACTGGCGGCTACCGCTGGATCCCCTCGCTTAACGTAAGCTTCAGCTGGCTCATCGACGGGTTATCGCTCACCTTTGCGCTGCTGATCTCCGGCATTGGAACGCTCATCATCCTTTATTCGGGGGGCTATCTCAAAGGCCACGCAGAGTTGGGACGGTTCTTCTCGTTCCTGTTCCTGTTCATGGGGGCGATGCTCGGGCTTGTTGTTTCCGACAGCTTCCTGATGCTCTTTGTCTTCTGGGAGCTGACCTCGATCACCTCGTTCCTGCTCATCGGTTTTGACCATCGCCGTGAAGCCTCTCGCCGGGCGGCGCTGCAAGCGCTTGTGGTCACCGGTGGTGGCGGGCTTGCGCTCTTGGCCGGCCTCATCGTCATCTGGAATATCACTGGCGTCTCGACACTGTCGCTGGCGCTCACCTTCGGCGACGAGTTGCGCGCAAGCCCGTTCTATCTGCTGGCGCTTGTGCTGGTGCTCGGTGGAGCTTTTTCGAAATCGGCGCAGTTCCCGCTGCATTTCTGGTTGCCCAACGCCATGGAGGCACCAACGCCGGTGTCGGCCTATCTGCATTCGGCCACCATGGTGAAGGCGGGCGTCTATCTGCTGATGCGGCTCAACCCCGCGCTTGGCGACACGGTCTGGTGGGAGACGATCCTGCCGCTGTTTGGCGGCACCACGCTTATCGTGGGCACGCTGCTCGCCATCCGCCAGACCGATCTCAAGCTGATGCTGGCCTATACCACGGTGTCCTCGCTCGGCCTGCTCGTCATGCTCACGGGCTTTGGTTCCGAGCAAGCCATCGCCGCCGCCGTGCTCTATCTCGTGGCCCATTCGATGTTCAAGGGGGCGCTGTTCATGGTGGCGGGGCTGGTTGATCACGAGGCAGGCACGCGCGACATCACCCGGCTTGGCGGTCTGCGCCGGGCCATGCCGATCACCTTCGCCGCAGCGCTCGCAGCAGCCATTTCCATGGCTGGCCTGCCGCCCTTCTTCGGCTTCCTCGCCAAGGAGGAGATCTATTACGCGCTCTGGGCCACCCATCCCTGGGCGCTGGCCTTCACCACAGTGGCCATTCTGGGCAATGCGCTGATGCTGGTGGTGGGCTTTGCCGTGGCGCTCAAGCCCTTCCTCGGCCCGGAGGTCGAGACACCCAAGCACGCCCACGAAGGGCCGGTGCTGCTCTGGCTCGGCCCGGTCACTTTGGCGCTGACGGGGTTGCTCACCGCGCTGTTCTCACCGCTGACCCACCGCTTTGTGTCAACCCCGATGGCGAGTGCCGTTGCGGGCGCTCCAAAGGATGTGACCATTTCGCTCATTCCGCATCTTGGAATGCCGCTTCTTCTGTCGGGACTGACCGTTCTTGTGGGGGTGGTCGTCTATCGTGCGCTCGCCCCGGCGCGGGCCGGTATCGCTCGCCTGCTCGCCGCCATCGGCTGGGGGCCGGACCGCGGCTTTGATCAGATGATATCGGGCCTGGTCTGGCTGTCGCGCCGGGTAACGGCCATCGTGCAGCCCGGCCGCCTCGATGTCTACATGACGGCCACCTTCATCGCCATAGCCGTGGCACTTCTGGCGCCCATGGCCATTTACGACGAGTGGCCGACCATGCCGACCTGGCCCGCCAACGCCCAGTTCCACGAAATCGTCATCATGGCCATCGCTTTCATCGGGCTCCTGGCCGTCATTGCTGCCAAGAACCGGCTCACCGCCATCGTGTCGCTCGGCATCCAGGGCTTCGCTGTCGCGCTGATCTTCATGCTGTTTGGCGCACCCGACCTCTCCTTCACCCAGTTCATGGTGGAGACGCTGTCGGTCGTCATCCTAGCGCTGGTCATGACACGGCTTCGGTTGACGGCGACGGACCACCGCCCCACAGCTCAGAAGATCGTCGATTTCTCCGTCGCGCTCGCCTGTGGCGTGGGTTTCACGCTCTATCTGCTGGCCGTCACCCAGCAGACGTTCAATCCGTATCTGAGCGACTTCTTCGCCACCTATTCCAAGGCGGTCGCCCATGGTGCCAACATCGTCAACGTCATCATCGTCGATTTCCGCGGGGTGGACACTTTGGGTGAAATCGCCGTGGTCATGGTCACCGGTCTTGCCATCCTGTCGCTCATCCGGGTGCGCACCCGCCGGGCTCTGCCTGCGGTGGCCGACAACGATCCCGACGGCGATTTCGACGCCACCCACAGCGGCGAGATCCTGCCGGCACCGGCCGGGGAGGGTCGCTGACATGCGCACTGTCATCTTTCGAACTGTCGCGCCTTATCTCACCAGCCTGATGGTGCTGTTTTCCGTCTTTGTGCTGCTGCGCGGCCACAATGAGCCTGGCGGAGGCTTCATCGGTGGCCTGATCGCCGCGTCCGCCCTGGCCATCTACGGGATCGCCTGTGGTGTCGCCTCGGTGCGCCGCGCGCTCTATTTCCATCCGATGGCGATTGCCGCCTTCGGCTTGTTCCTGGCGGGTCTGGTGGGCGTGGTCTCTGTGGCGGCCGCCGTGCCGTACATGACCGGATTGTGGATCTATCCGCAGATTTTCGGCGTCGAAGTGGCGCTGTCGACGGTGCTTTTCTTTGACATCGGGGTCTATCTGGTCGTTGTCGGCGCCATCAGTTCGATCGCGCTTGCGCTTGAGGAAAGGGACACCGAGTAATGGAACCGCTCTTTGCCCTTCTGGTCGGCGCGTTTTTCACCGTGTCGATCTATCTGTTTTTGTCGCGCCATCTCATCCGCGTGCTGATCGGTGTGGCCATCCTTAGCAATGCGGTCAATTTGCTCTTCTTCACCGCTGGCCGGTTGACCCGCGAGGTGCCGCCGATCATCCCGGCAGATGCCGACGTCCCTCAGACACTGATCGCCAATCCGTTGCCCCAGGCGCTGATCCTGACGGCGATCGTGATCTCGTTTTCGTTCTTCACCTTCCTCCTGGTGCTGGGCTACCGCGCCTTCCAGGATCTCGGCACCGATGACACCGACGACATGCGTGTGGCCGAGCCGGTGGACGATATCGCTCCGCCGCGCGGCTACTAGGAGCGACCCGGCATGGCTTCAAAAAGCGCCCCTCTCGATGATCTGTCGGTGGCCTATGTGATGGAACCGGTGGCAGGCCTTGATTGGCTGGTCATCGCCCCGGTGGTCTGGTGCATTCTCATCGGGGCGGGTCTCCTGATGCTGCGCAAGGCGGTTCGCCTGCAGCCGGTTATCGCGATTGCCGGTCTGGCTGTGCTGGTGGTCATCAACGCCTTCCTGCTCGCCCATGTGGCGGGGTCCGGCCCGGTCACCATGACCATGGGCCGCTGGCTGCCACCCTTCGGCATCTCCTTCACGGTGGACCTGCTGGGGGCGCTGTTTTCGCTCACGTCTGCCATCGTCGCGATGGCCGGTGGGGTCTTCGCCCGCACCGATGTCGACGACACCGGACGCCGCTATGGTTTCTACCCATTTCTGCTTCTTCTGATGGCCGGCATTTCCGGCGCATTCCTGACCGGCGACGTCTTCAACCTCTATGTCTGGTTCGAGGTGCTTCTGATCTCCTCCTTCGGGATGCTCGTGCTCGGCTCCAGCCGTCGACAGCTCGACGGCGGCATCAAATACGCCCTCCTCAATCTCGTCGCCACCACGCTGTTTCTGGTCACGACAGGCTTTCTCTACGGCCTGTTCGGCACGCTCAACATGGCCGACATCGCTGTAAAAGCATCGGAGTTGCGCGGGACCGCGCCGCTGATGACGCTGGCGTGCCTGTTTCTGCTGGCCTTCGGCATGAAGGCTGCGGCCTTCCCGGTCAATTTCTGGCTGCCGGCGTCCTATCATACCCCCAAGCTCGTGGTGTCTGCGCTGTTTGCAGGCCTTTTGACTAAGGTGGGCGTCTATGCGCTGCTGCGCGTTCTGGTGATGCTGTTCCCGGTGGAGGGGATGGAACTGCGCCCTGTCATTGCGGTGGTGGCCGTGCTGACGATGGTGCTCGGCGCGATGGGTGCACTGGCGCAAAACGACATCCGCCGGTCCATGGGCTTCCTCGTCATCTCCGGCATCGGCTCGATGTTGGCGGGCCTTGCGCTTGCAAGCCCGGACGGCCTTGCGGGTGCGATCTTCTATGCCATGCATTCCATGGTGGTCATGACCGGGCTCTATTTCGTCATCGGTCTTGGCGCGCGGCTCTCGGGTGGCTTCCAGCTTTCGGCCAGCGGCGGCATTTATGGGCTCAACCCCACCTTCGCTTTCTTGGCGCTTGCGCTGTTTCTGTCGGTTTCGGGACTGCCGCCATTCTCGGGCCTCTGGCCAAAGATCATCCTGGTCAAGGCGTCGCTCGAGGTCGGGGCCTGGTGGATCGCTGGCGGACTGTTGGTCACGGGCTTTCTGACCACTATCGCCGTCGGACGGATCTGGGCGCTTGCCTACTGGCGTCCTCTGGCCGAGGACTCCGCTCCGTCCACCTCCCTGCCGCTTCCGCGCAGCGGCCGGCTGGCCGTGGTCGGGCTGGTCGTGTTGACGCTGGCCGCTGGCCTCTATCCCGAACCGCTGATCGCGCTGAGCCAGGATGCGGCGCGAAGCCTGATTGATCCATCTGCCTATATCCTGTCGGTCTTTCCGGGAGAGGTGCCGCGATGACCCCGCTCTTCGTCAATATTCTGCTTGCGCTGGCCTGGGCTGCGGTCACGGGCTCCTTCAGCTTTCTCAACATCGCCTTCGGTTTCGTGCTCGGCACTGCGGCGCTGTGGCTCATCCGGGAACAGGTGGGTTCGGTCGGGTATCTTTCGCGGGCGCGACGGGTGCTGTCGCTGCTGCTCTTGTTCGTCTACGAATTGATGATGTCGGCCGTGAAAGTGGCATGGCTTGTCATCTCGCCGCGGATGGATCTCAAGCCGGGCATTTTCGCCTATCCGCTCATGGTTGACCGGGATTTCGAGATCACCCTGCTCGCCAACCTGATCACGCTCACCCCCGGCACCCTGTCGGTCGATGTGTCCGAAGACCGGCGCTTTCTTTATATCCACGCGCTCGACTGCTCCGATCCGGACCAGACCCGCGCCGAGATCGCCAATGGCTTCGAGCGCAAGATTCTGGAGGCCTTCCGATGACTGGCGCCGACCTCATCCTTGACTACGCGGTCCACTTTGCCTTGATCGTCCTTTGCGTCGCTTTTCTTCTGACGATCTTGCGCGTTGTGCGCGGGCCGACGCTGCCCGACCGGATCCTCGGTCTTGACATGCTGGTCGGCATCGCCATCGGCTTCATCGCCGTCATCGGCGTGAAGACCGGCTACACACTTTATATCGACATCGCCATCTCGCTCGGGCTCGTGGGCTTTCTCGCCACCGTCGCGTTTGCGCGCTTCATCCTGGCGCGTGGCAAGACTGAGGAGGATCTGATGGCGGAGGTCAGGGCAGCAGCACGCCCGCACGGTCGCAAGGTGCCCGGGCCGGCAGATCCTAAGGCTGCGCACAGAAACCCGGGAGGCCGATCATGATTGATGTTCTTGTTACGCTTGTGTCCGCCGCGCTTATCGTCGTGGGCTCGCTGTTCGCGCTGCTTGCCGCCGTCGGCGTCCTGCGGCTGCCCGATGTCTACACCCGCCTGCATGCCGCCTCCAAGGCTGGCACCGTTGGATCGAGCCTGCTGCTGATCGCCCTGGCGCTTCACGCAGAGGATGCAGGAACTCTGTCAAGAGCGCTTGCGGGGGTTGTATTTCTGCTCCTTACCGCACCCGTTTCGGCCCATTTGCTCGCAAAGGCGGCTTATAGTGTGGGATATCGGTTGTCATCAAATTCAGTTCTCGATGAAATGCCGCAGAAATCGCCTGAAAACTGATGCGATACACACGAGTGAGGCGATATCTTGCAACCCCGTAGTTTATACAGGCCAATTTCAGTCTCAGAAATTTTAGGTATCACAGCAATTTTTCATATTTTTGTAAAGAATGATGAGGTTTACACTAACTAGACCTTGTATGCTCGGAAAATCGATGTATTTTCTGATTTGCAGTCGGTAGCAACAAGGTCGCGCCGCAATACACAGAAACACAAGCGGCCAAATACCGACCGTCTTTTTATTTTGACTCAAAAGTTAGGACCCCAGAAATGAATGAAGTAGCAAGAGAAAGCAACGCTGAATTGCTGATCGAATTGACTGCCGAAATCGTTGCGGCATTCGTGAGCAACAATTCGGTGGCCGCATCTGATCTGCCGGCGCTGATCTCGAGTGTTCACAGCGCAATGGGCGGCGTCTCGACCGGAGCCGTTGTCGAAGTGGTCGACAAGCCGAAACCAGCCGTTCCGGTCCGCCGTTCGATACAGCATGAATACCTGATCTGTCTCGAAGATGGCCAGAAATTCAAGTCTCTCAAGCGCCACCTGATGACCCATTACGGCCTGACCCCGGAGCAGTATCGCGAGAAGTGGGAACTTGCTGCTGATTATCCGATGGTCGCTCCCGCCTATGCGGAGGCCCGGTCACGGCTGGCCAAGGAAATGGGCCTGGGCCAGAAGCGCAAGCGCACCAAGTAAACCGCATTCGGTGTGCTTTCAGGCAGGCCGTCTGGTTGACGTGCCTGCCGTGTCGGCTGATCCCGGTCGGACCCGGTGGTGTTCACTTGTCGACATGTTCCACAAGAAAAAACCGTGCCCCGATCAGGCGTTGAAACCCGATCTAGCTGGCGCTCAGCCCGCATAATTTGTCTCACTTGTCGTTGATTTTGTTTGGAATTCGGTGAAAATCCGTACTCAACCGTTATCACCGGCACTCAAACTGTCTTCAAGTATAGGGTGGACAGAGCGGTGGGCAGAAATGAACCGGGCGTTGAACAGATTGCCGGTGGCGTTCGTCGGATCCGACGCGGTGGGCAAGTTCGCCGATGACGGCGGGTTGTGGCTTTTCAAGCGGCCAGACGGTGGCGGCCAGTGGATCTTGCGGGTGACCGACTAGGCGCGCGCGCTTATGGGCAAGCAGCGCCATCGACCGGAGAATGTCCCCGCGTTGCCGTGGCAGGATGTGCTGGCGTTCTATGCCAGCCGCTCCGATGGCGCCGTCACCCATCCTGCGCTTCGGCTTTTGATCCTGACCGGCGTGCGGTCGGGATCACTGCGGCATATGCGTGAGGATCAGATTGACGGCGATGCGTGGACCATACCCGGAGACCTCATGAAAGGGCGGCGAGACGCGACGTCTGATTTTCGGGTTCCCCTTTCAACAGAAGCGATCAGCACAATTGCTCAGGCCAAACCTCTTGCCCGCGATGGCCGTTTGACCTGCCCCCCGGAAGTTCCCTCAGTCTGATGCAGAGTCTGCCCAACTCTGAAGGAGCAGACGAATGCGAAAGAGCCGTTTCACCGAGGTGCAGATCATCGGCATGATCAAGGAGCAGAAAGCTGGCTTTCCTGCCCGCGAGTTGTGCCGAAAGCGTGGGATAAGCCCGGCCAGTTTCTACAAGCTGAAGGCCAAACGTGGCGGCATGGACGTGTCGGATGCTCGCCGTCGGAAGAGCCTCGAAGACGAGAATGGCAAGCTCAAGTGCCTTCTGGCGGAGGCGATGCTGGACAATGTGGTGTTGAAAGACCTTCTGGGAAAGCGGTAGCGACACCCGCACAACGGCGGGACACGGCGCTCAAGGCGGTGCGGGGTCATCCCATCTCGCAGGACTGAGCGGGACGGGGCTGCAAACGAGGTCAAATCTCTTACCGAGATGCGCGACCGGCTCCTCGCGTCTGCGTCGCCCCCCACAGGCGCGTTCGGCCGATGTGAGCTTCGAGGTCATGTTGGAGGCGCATGGGTTCGCATGCCGCCCCGGGCCAGAGAGTCAGGCATCGCCGCATTATCTGCGGCTGTTGTTCGAGGCTTTCATCGCGCCGATGTCAATCCGCACGACTTGTCGAAGCGCCCGCGATGACGCACCCCGCGAACGGGTTGTGGAACCCTACGGCGTCATCCTTGGGACGCGGCACTACCTTGTGGCGCAAGATACAACTCAGGAGCGTCGGATTTGTCAGTATTGGATTGACCGGATCAGCGATATGGCAGTGACGGGACAGGGCTTCGCGCGCGATCCGGATTTCTGCGTCAACGCCCACTGCGCCTGATGCATGTCGCATTCAATCAGGTTCGATTGAACGCGACATGCGTTAAACCCGATCGCCTGCGTCATCCACGTGTCAATCCAAAGGAAAGCTTGGCCGTGGCACCCTTTGAAACGGCAGGCTTCGAAGATCTGGCGAACACAGCGCCCCACTGTCGCACACGATCACTCTGGCGGCGATGGGGGCGAAGGCCGCGCGGAAATGCTGCTGCGATTTCAGGGCAACCACGCGCTGTCCGGCGGGATCGATGCCGAAGGCGCGAAACTGCTGGAGGTCCAGCATCTGGCCAGAGTTGGACACCACCAGCACAACCACCCCTGCCAGCCGCAACACCGCAGTCGGCCCCCATTCGCCGGGCAGGCCGCCGATCATCGGGCCGTCGCCGGTATAGTGACCATCCGACAGCTGGATGAGCGTTCCCGTCACGGTTATCGGTCCGCCGCCAAACCGGGGGTCGGTCTTGCCGCCCAAGGGCAGCGTGACCTCGGCACCGATCGCCTGTCTGTGCAGGAACGCCGCCGCTTCGGGGTCGATCATCGGGCCGAAGCAGGCGACGGTCACGCCCGCCTCCAGCAGGGCCGACAGAAGGCCGGGCGCATCGCCGTAGCTGCCCGCGCCGGGATTGTCGGCATAATCGGCGATGACCAGCGGACCGGGCGCGCTGTGGGCCAGCGCTTCAGCTGCGGCCTCAGCGGGGGTGAGGTAGCGGTTCAGCACTTCATGGCGGCGGGCCCAGATGTCATCGGCCAGCGTCTCGGCAAAGGCCAGATGCGGCCCTGCGTCGCCGGTATGGGTGACGAGGACGGTGGGCCCAAGTTCCGGAATATCGGCATTGCCGAAGCCCGCGTTGATGCTGACGGCCAGCGCGCCGGGGGTTCTCTCATGCGCGCGGGCAAGCGCGTGGCGGGCGATCATCGGGCCTTCGTCGGTGCGACCGCTGTTGGCCTCTTCCAGCATCGGGCGGGTGACGCGCAGGGTTCGGGGAGCGATGTCGCGCGCCATCATGCGGTGCAACAAATCGGCGGCGCGGCGGCCGGTATCGCGCATGTCGACATGTGGATAGGTGGAATAGGACAGCACGATCTGCGCCAGATCGCACATGCGGGCTGTGACATTTGCATGCGGATCCAGCGTCACGGCAATCGGCAGGTCAGGCCCGACGACTTCGCGCAGGCGTTCCAGCAGGAGGCCCTCGCCATCGGGGTGGTCGGCCACCACCATTGCGCCATGCAGGCCAAGGATGATCCCGTCCAATAGCCCGGCCCCGGCCGCCGCCACGATGCACCCGGCGATCTGGTCGAACGCTTCACGCGTGACCGGCCCGGCGGGCGAGGCTGAGGCGCTGATAGCGTGACGGGTCTGCCAGCCCTGCGCGCGCGCCACATCCATGAACCCGGCGATATCGGTGTTGGCATCGTCGCGCTGCCGGATGGCGGCGTCGCCATGCAGGAACAGCCGCGCGCGGAAGGCATCCATATCCGTCGGGCGGATGCTGAAGGTGTTGGATTCATGCGCGAACTCTGCGGTCAGAACGGTAAAGGTCATCTTCGATCCTTGCAAGGTCAGCCCATCGGGTGGTGGCAGGCGATCTGGTGTCCCCCGTCCCCCATCACCAGCGCGGGCCGATCCTCATGACACAGGGACGTGGCCGCAGGGCAGCGCGCGGCAAAGGCGCAGCCGGGCGGCAGGTTGAACGGGCTGGGGATTTCGCCCTTGAGCATCTGGACCACCTTGCGCCTTGCCGGGTCAGGTTCGAAATGGCTGTCCATCAGCGCGCGGGCATAGGGGTGGCGGGGTTTGTCGCGGGCCTGCGGCAGCACCTCGACCACGCGGCCCAGATACATCACCACCATCCTGTCGCAGAAATAGCGCACAAGGCTGAGGTCATGGCTGATGAACAGATAGGTCAGGCCCAGATCGCGCCGCAGACCTTCCAACAGGCCGATGATCTGCGCCTGGATCGACACGTCGAGCGAGGCGGTCGGTTCGTCCAGCACCAGAAAGGCCGGGTTCAGCGCCAGCGCCCGGGCGATGCCGACACGCTGTTTCTGCCCGCCTGAAAGCTGGTGCGGATAGCTGTCTGCCAGGCTTGGGTTCAACCCGACCTTGTCCATCAGTTCGGCCAGCCGCGCCGCGGGGTCGGGCACGGCAATCCGCTGAACCTGAAAGGGTTCCATCAGCGCGCGGCGGATGGTGTAGCGCGGGTCGATGGCGGAATAGGGATCCTGAAACACCATCTGCATGTTGCGGCGCATGGCGCGCAGGGCAGCGGGCGGCAGGGCCCCTATATCGGCGCCGTCATAGGTGACGGTCCCCGATGTGGCGGCGATCAGGCGCAGGACCAGCCGCGCCAGTGTGGACTTGCCGCAGCCCGACTCGCCCACCACCCCGGTGACGCTGCCGCGCGGGATGTCGAGCGACACATCATCCACCGCACGCATCACCCGGCGTGGTTTCAGAAAACCGGACCCTGACGCGAAATCGCGCGTCAGACCTTTGAGCGACACAAGCGGCGTCATGCGGTACCCCCGTGCAGGTGGCAGGCGACGCTGCCAGTGGGCAAGGCGACGATTGCCGGAATCTGCGTGCGACACACGTCCATCACCCTGGCGCAACGGGGGTGAAAGCGGCAGCCTGCGGGATAGCCAAGCACGCTGGGCACTGTGCCGGGTATGCCCAGAAGCGTTCCCTCTGCCTGATCATGCGCGGGGATGCAGCCGATCAGGCTGGCGGTGTAGGGGTGGTGGGATGCGGCAAAAATCGCTTCGGTGGTATCAGTTTCGGCCACGCGCCCGGCATAAAGCACCACAACCCGGTCGCAGGCCTGCGCCACCACGCCCATGTCATGCGTGATCAGGATCAAGGCAAGACCCCGGTCGCGCACCATGTCGACCATGATCTGGATGATTTGCGCCTGGATGGTCACGTCCAGCGCCGTGGTGGGTTCGTCGGCGATGATCAGGTCAGGATCAGCGGCCAACGCCATGGCAATGACGATACGCTGCTTCATCCCCCCCGAAAGCTGATGCGGATATGCCCCGTGCAACGTTGTCGCATCGGGGATACGCAACTGTTGCATCAGGTCGATACTGCGCGCCTTGGCGGCCGGTTTCGACAGGCCCAGATGCAACCGCGACACCTGATCGATCTGCGCTCCGATCCGAACCAGCGGGTCAAGCGAGGTCATCGGGTTCTGGCTGATCAGCGCGATCCGCTTGCCACGCAACTGGCGATAAGCGGGTTCGGCGAGGGTCGTCAACTCCTGCCCGTCGAACAGGATCGACCCTGTGCTGGCGCGTCCGCCGATGCGGCGCAGAAGGCCCATGATTGCCATGGCGGTCAATGACTTGCCAGAGCCGGACTCGCCGACAAGGCCAAGAATTTCACCCTTTCTCGCTTCGAATGACACGCCGTCCAGCGGGGATAAGCTGCCGATGGACACGCATAGGTTGGAGACGGTCAGCAAAGCCACGTCACACCTCCCTCAGCCGGTTGCGGATATCCAGCGCGTCGATCAGCGCATCGCCAAAGAGATTGATCGAGATTACGGTCAGCGCGATGGCGGCCCCCGGAAACAGGATGATCCATGGCGCGATGAAGATCTGCGCCGTGCCGGATGACATCATGGATCCCCAGCTTGGCGTCGGGGGCTGCGCGCCCAGGCCGAAGAAGCCCAAGGTCGCTTCCAGAATGATCGCATCGCCGGTGGCCAGCATTCCCGCCACGATCACCGGGGTGATCGCATTGGGCAGAAGGTGGCGAAAGATCACATGGGCGTGGCCTGCGCCAAGGTTCACCGTCGCCTCGATGTAGGTTTCCGTTCGCAATGCCATGACCTGAGCGCGCGTCAACCGGGTGAACTGCGCCAGATAGGCTATCGAGATGGCGATGATGATGCTTTCCGTGCCGGTGCCGATGATGGCGATCAGCAGCAGCGCGATCAGGATCTCGGGGAAGGACCACGTGAGGTCCACCACCGCCGTCACCACCCGATCAAACAGGCCGCCGAAATAGCCTGCCATTGCCCCAAGGGTCATGCCCGCGACCACCGAAATGCTGATGGCGGTCAGGGCGACCGACAAAGATGTGCGTGCACCATGGATGATGCGGGACATCAGGTCGCGGCCGAATTCGTCGGTGCCCATCCAGTGCGCGGCGCCGGGCGGGGTATTGGCACCGGGCAGGCTCTGGATCGCGTAGTTGTAGGGCGCCAGCAACGGCGCAAACAGCGCGCAGATGACCACCAGTACCAGAACCACAGCCGACGCCCCGCCTCGCGGCGTGCGCACCACACCTGACAGAAACCGCAGCATGCTCATTTCATGCCCTCACGGATGCGCGGGTCCATCGCCGCCTGAACGATGTCGCCCAGAAGCGTGCCCAGCATGACCGCAATTGCCAGCATCAAGAGGCAACCCTGCACCACCGGGTAATCGCGCTGGTTCAGCGAAGTGATCAGCAAGGACCCCAGACCGGGCCGGGCAAAGACGAACTCCACCGCCACAGCACCGCCCAGGATCCAGCCGATCCGCAGGCTAAGGATCGTCACCACCGGCATCAGCGCATGGCGCAGCACCGAGCCGAGTTCAATCCGCCAACGCGATACGCCCTTGGCATGCAGCATCATGACGAAATCGCGCCGGGCGATGTCCATCATCGCCACACGCGTGACCCGCGCCACCAAGGCCACGCCGCCAAGCCCGATGGTCAGCACCGGCAGCACCAGTGCCGACGCGGACCGCGCGCCTGACACCGGAAACCACCCCAGCGTCACCGCAAAAAGCATGATCATCAAAAGCGCCAACCAGAAACTGGGCACGGTGGAGCCCAGAAGGATCACCGTCATCACCCCCCGGTCAAACCATGTATCTCGAAAGATCGCGGCCAGCGCGCCGGTGGTGATGCCCACCACAGTGGAAAACACCAACGCAAGCGACCCAAGCGCCAGCGAGTGCGGCAGGTTCAACGCGATCAGGTCGGCCACCGGGCGGCGCAGAATGATCGCATCGCCCAGATCGCCCTGCATCATCTTGCCGAACCAGTTGACGTATTGCGCCCAAAGCGGCTGATCAAGGCCATAGCGCGCCACAAGCGCCTCACGCTCGGCGGCACTGGCCCCGACACGCAGGATGTTGTCGATCGGATCGCCCGGCACCAGTTGCACCAGCATGAATATGACCACCGAGATCGCCAGAAACACCGGGATCAACAGCAGCAGTCGCTTGACGGTGAACAGCAGCATCGAACCCCCGGCGTTTGGCCCTGATCCGGGCGCATCTCGGGATGCGCCCGGGGTCGGACGGTTACTTCACCTCGATGTCGAGGAAGGTCTGGCTTTGCACCCGGGTGGAGCGGATCACTTCGGGTACCATCAGCGCGTCGGTCACATAGGCATAAGACTGCACCGGCTGATAGATCGGGGCAAAGACGAACTGGGTCAGGACATATTCGTGATAGGCGGTGAAATTCACCACCCGCTCGTCCCAGGTGCGCGACCCGGTCATGGCCTTGATGCGAAGTTCCTCGGCCGCAGCATCCGTCCACATCGACACATTGGGATAGCCCAGCCGTTCGGCACTGAAGAACCAGTCAAGGATATCCGCGTTTTCATAGGAATAGCTGCGCACGGCCAACTGATGTTCAGTCTTTTTCTTGTATTCGTCGTTGATGCTGGACGGGTCCAGAACCGTGATCTCGGCCGTCATGCCCACGGCGGCGAGCTGGGCCTGAATGACCTCGGTGATGCGGCGGAACTCGGTGCCGTTCTGGGTCCAGAGCTTCACCGTCAGCGGCGTGCCATCTTTGGACCGCGTGCCATCTGCGGCGGCCACCCAGCCAGCCTCATCCAGCAGCGCCTTTGCGGCTTCGGGGTCATAGCTGATGCGCAGCTCGTCCTTTACCTTGCCCTCCAGCAAGGCGTCGGTCAGGAACGTGTCGGCAATCGCACCGATGCCGCCATAGAGGTTTGCCAGAATTTCGGGCTGGTTCACCGCCAGCGCCGTGGCCTGCCGCACTTTGATGTCGTCGAAAGGTGCGACCGTGGTGTTGATCGGCATGTAGAACAGTTCACGTCCCGGCATGGTGACGATGGTCAGCCCGGCCTCGCCTTCCATCGTGCTGCGGAAATCGGCAGGTACTGACAACAGCATGTCCACCCCGCCGGTCTTCAGTTCCAGAAATGCCGTGCTGTCATCGGCAATCTCGCGAAAGGTCAGGCGGGCGATATGCGCCGGGCCCTTGTTCACGGACAACTCCGACCCGGCGGTGTAGGCGTCATTGCGCACAAGAACGGTTTCCTGGCCCACAGTAAAGCTTTCCAGTTTGAACGGCCCGGTGCCGACAGCACCCGCCACACCATAGCCGTCGCCCATGGCGTCATAAGCCTTGGGCGAGGGGACGCCCATGAAGGTAGTGGCCATGTTCGAAAGCAGGTTCGGGTCAGGGTTCTTCATCACGAACTTGACGGTCAGGTCATCGACAATCTCGACGCTGGCAATCGACTCGGTCATGAAGGCGTTCTCGGTGCCTGCAAATTTCGGCACCCACCAGGCAACGGTGGCGGCATTGAAGGGCTCTCCGTCATGGAAGGTCACGCCCGGGCGCAGCTTGAACACCCATTCCATGCCGTCCTCGGTCACCGACCACTCCGTTGCAAGCTGGCCGTGATAGCTTTGGTCGGCATCTTGCAACACCATGCGATCATAGATCAGTGTGGTGGCTACGTTCAGCTTGGTGCCCTTGATCGGGTCATAGGTCGGCGCGCCCACTTCGCGTGCGGGCAGAACCATGGTGACGTCCTGGGCGACGGCGGCAAAGCCGGACATCAGAAAAGTCGAGGACAGCATCGCCCCTGCAAGCAGGCGCATGGTAAAATGTTTCATTTTCGGTCTCCCTGTTGAGTGTAACTTTTTCGTTGTCGTTTCAAGTATCGTTGGCAGGCGCGTTGTTGGCAGGCGCGTTGTTCGCTGGCGCATTGTTTGCATGTATTGCCTTCGCCCTGACCGGACCGGTCTGATCGCCCGCATACCCAGTGAAGCGGCTGTAAAGGCGCGCAATTTCGTTCATGCGGTTTTCGACGGAATGGCCAAGTTCCAGAAAGACGCCGTTGACCAGAAGGTTGGCAAGGCTGGCCATCTGGGCAGCGGATTCCCAGAACAGGTTGAAGTCGGTCGGCACCACGAACATCTCGTCCGCCAGTGCCCGGCCCCAGTCGCAGAACGGATCAGTGACCAGCGTCACCGGAACCCCGGCGGCCTTGGCATCCTGCGCCAGAAGCTGCGCCATGCGGGAATAGCGTCGCCCCTCGAAGATCACGAGGCATGGTGTGTCCGGCCCGCCCGCCAACAGTTCGGCAAAGTTGCCGCCTGCAAGGTCCAGCAGGTGCACCCGGTCGCGGATGTATTGCAACTGGTTCACGAACACCTGCGCCATGCCGCGTTCGGTCTGGAACCCCACCGCGAACACCGCCGAGGCCGTCGCCAGCCGCTTGACCGCCCGCTCCCATTCCGGGGTGCGCGCCAGTTCGTAAACCGCCACCAGCGATGCCATTTCAAGCTTCAACCCGCGCGCAAGCTGATCCTCGCCGCCACGCGCCTGCTCTTCAAACTCCCGCAGACGATCTGCGATCAGCCAGGGCCGGTCCCCGATGTCGCGTTGCAGATGGTCCTTGAGGTCGCGAAAGCTCTTGTAGCCCAAGGTTCTGCAAAACCGCCCGACGGTCACCTCGGACACACCAACCTTGACCGCAAGGCTCGCCGCCGTCTCGAACGGCACCGTATTCAGTTCGGCCAACATGCAGGAGGCGATGGCACGATCGGCCTTTGAGGCCGCTGTCAGACTTGCGGAAAGGCGATGGCGAAGTGAATCGGGCATCCGGGTTCCCCCCTTTCGTTGCACGCAACCATGACAGTAAACTTGCAAATCTCAAAATCATTTTATTTTTCTTGCAAGAAGGAACGATTGAGAGCCTTGTAGCCTTGAGGTTGGCACGGGCGTCCTGCAGGTGGCACCCCGTTTGGCATGCATCTTCGCTGGCTTGTCACAAGACCAAAGGGGACCACCATGCAATATGATTTTCTGGTCGTCGGCGCAGGCATATCCGGCACCGCAGCCGCGTATGAGCTGGCCCCTCACGGCAGCGTCCTGCTGCTTGAGGCAGAAACGTCGCCCGGCTACCATTCGACGGCGCGTTCGGCTGCGCTGTTCACCCCGCATCAGGGCACGCCCCTGGTACAGGCCATCAACCGGGCCAGTGCGGCGTTCTTTGCCACCCCTCCACCAGGGTTCACCGACCAGCCCCTTTTGACCCCGCGCGGCGGTCTGACCATTGCCGAACCCGGGCAAGAGCACCAGCTTGCCACCCTGCTGGCGCTGTCCGCGCCCGGTCGCGATGTGCATCAGATCAGCGCAGAATCTGCGCTGGCACTGGCACCGCTGTTGCGCGCCGAGCGGATCGGCGCGGCGCTTCACGAGCCGGGTGTTGCAGATATCGACGTGGCCGGCCTGCATCAGGGCTATCTGCGCGGGCTGAAGCAGCGGGGCGGCACAATGGTCTGCGGCCAGCGGATCAGCGCACTTTCCCATCAGCCCGGTCTGTGGACGGCGCATACGCCGGGCGCCAGCTTTCAGGCCCGGATCGTCGTCAACGCCGCCGGGGCCTGGGCCGACCACGTGGCGGCGCTGGCCGGGGCGCATCCGATCGGCCTGGTGCCGAAGCGCCGCACTGCGATCGTCGTTGACGGGTTGCCTGACATCGACACACGCACCATGCCAACTGTCGATTTCACAGCGACGGACGCCTATTTCAAGCCTGACGGGGGCCGTATCATGGCGTCGCTTGGCGATCAGAACGCGGTCGAGGCACAGGACATTCGGCCCGACGAATGGGAGATCGCCCTGCTGGCTGACTGGTTACAGCGCGAAACGCGGTTGACGGTCCAACGGATCGGCCACAGCTGGGCGGGTCTGCGGTCTTTCGTGGCGGACGAGAACCCTGTTGTCGGCTACGATGACGTCGTACCAGATTTTTTCTGGCTCGCGGCCCAGGGTGGCTACGGGATCATGATGGCCCCGATGCTGGGCCGCGCCGTCGCCGCGCAGGTCTTGAACAAGGATTTTCCGGACGATCTGACACTGCAAGGCGTGGCAGCTGCGGACTTGCTTAAATCTCGTCCGATGCCGTTTGCACGGGGGTAAGGAAAGGCGGCCGCGGCGCCCAAAACAAGGCGCATGGCAGCGTCGCCTCTATTGCCCTGATGCATGTCGCGCACAAATGGATTCATGTGTGCGATCATGTACATGCATCCGTTCAGAGGTCTACAGCGACCCTCGCGCGTCTGAAAAGACGCGCGGCGCAGCAGCGTCAGGGTCTTGCCCATGTGGTGCCCGACACCTGCTTCCCCCACAGCCTGCTGCCACCAGCTTTGGGTCTGGCGATCATGCATGATCATGTCGGAAAACCGCAGCTTGCCCGAGACGCCGAAGCTGTGCGGCACGCCCGAAATCCTTGCGTCAAAGATGGGGCCCGTGTTGCACAAGGGGCAGAAGGTGACAGCGATCGGGACACCGCCATCTCGTCATTGACGGTCTCGCGCCACATCAGATAGCGGATCGGCCAAGCCCGCGGGGCCTCTCCCGGATGCTCGCAGGTCATGCGCCGTTGCCGCCCGGCATGGCGGTAATCGATGGTGAATGTCCGCGCGCCCGAGGACTGGACCCGAACTGCAAAGCCGATCACCTCGGTGTCGAAAATCTGATAGCTGACGCCCGGACGCAGCTCGGCATCGCGCAGGGTTTTCTCATTCAGTTTCAGTCTGTTGACCATGCATCCGGCCTCCTTACCCTTCGACACAGACGTAGACCCGCGTGGTTTTCAAGTCAGAGCATGGGGGAAGGGGCGGAATACAGGCGGAAGGTGGAATTGAGGAGGGGAGAGGCGTTCCGGACAAGAAAATCAGGGGTATGGATGGGACCTTGAGTGAAAGAAGTCACCAGTGACGCAAAGTCAACGAAAATGAGCACTTGACCGGATCAGAACCGGGATATGTCCATTTCGCTTGCCGTAGCGGCTGTTCCTTGCCAAAATTGCGCATCGGACGCGAGGGGATCTCATGGCAAGAAAGTGCTTTTACAGCTTCTATTACAACGAAGACAATTGGCGCGTTAGCACCGTCAAAAACATCGGGGCAATAGAGGGGCAGCCTCTGGTATCTGCCAATGAGTTCGAAGAAATCAAGCGAAAGGGCGAAAAAGCCGTTGCGGACTGGATAGCCGGAAATATGGCGGGTCGAAGCACTGTGATTATCCTGATTGGCACCAATACGGCTTCGCGGAAGTGGGTAAAACACGAGATCAAGTATGCATTCGACAACGGCAAATCGTTGTTGGGCATCCATATCCATCGCCTGCTGGACAAAAATGGCTATGCGAGTTCAAAGGGTGCCAATCCGTTTGGTACATTTACTGTTGGGGCGGACAAAAAGCCTTTGACTAATTGGGCGAAGACCTATGATCCGAGCGGAATGGACAGCAAAAGCGTGTACGACACCATTAAAAATAACATCGAAAACTGGGTCGAAGAAGCTATCCGCCTAAGGGCTTAGGTAGCAAGTTGCGCCGGAAAAGGCTGGAGAAAGAGATTTCGTTTGCCAAATCTTTAGGGTAGTCTCCCTCCAAGTACTCTATCGCAGCTGCTGCGCCGGTAGCTGGCACGGGCAGGACCTTTGCATTTGGGTTGTGCTTCCTAAAAAGACGAACTTCGTCACGGATGCCCTCCATGCCACCGATCAGGACGGCCGCATCGAATTTACGACTGGTCAGCATTTCTATGCGCATCCGCTCAATACTTCTGTCCAAATTGCCCGGGACTGCCTCAGTGTACCGAACATCAATGAAGTCATCGTTCTTGGGAGGAAACCTTCCGACGAAAAAGGCGCTTTGGTAGATTGTGATGCGGTCGCTTCCCAGCTTCGCGGTCTTTGCATAGAGCGACATGAGCGGAGTGATCGCGGGGTGGCCACCGAAAGTGATATGCCCTCTGGGCAGCACGACCTCCACGAGTGCGCGGATCGCTTCTCGTATTAGAAAAACATCCGCAGTTTCGAAGTATTTGCGGTCTCGGTTCGGCAACGGAACGCTTGCAGAAAGGAAGATATCGATCACTTCAGCATTCCTTTTAGGGCGTCGGGTATGTCTTGCACCGAAACAGTCTTGATTGGTAGGTGCCCATCTAGCCACTTCAAATGCTTAACCCAATTGTCATGGATGCCTCGGCTGTCATAAATGGCCCAGATAGGTGCATCCGCAGCCTTGTGCTCAGAAATCGAATCAAAGATTGTGTTGATCCGATCGGAAGTCGGGCGCCCCACGGCAGGCACTACAGCCAAGGAGCTCCCGTTCTTGAGGTCAACAGTAATCCAGCGTTCGGGTTGAACCGTTGGATCGAAGGCTAAGTCTCGGGCAGCGTCGCAGAAATTGTCCACCAAATGTGCGTGTCGAAGGGCCATAGCCTCGGCGCGCAAGTCCTCGGCAAGATCGCAGATGCTGTTGACAGCCGCTTGCGTGATGGTAGCGCCGCGCCCCGGCGACGGGCCGTTGAAATCGGTTCCGAGGAGTTTCACATAGCGGCTGAACGCAAAGTCGCTGTCCTCTGCCTGGCCAGGCCAAAGCAGATGGAGGGTCTGAATGCCGAGAAGATTAGCTTGCGCCAGCTCAGCCTTGGTCCAGCGACCCTCTCTGAATCCTGGAGTATCTATAAGCAGGATCGTATCGACGTCTGACATTCGGTGCCAAAGTTCGGCTTGAAAATCAACGGCGGGCGGTACCGATCTTATGTCGATGAATACGTCAAACCCTCGCTTATCCAACTCGTCGTAGAGCCGGTTGGCTAGAGGCTGTGATCCGTTCCGGCGGTAGCTGATGAAGATCCCGCGTTCTTTTCGGAGAAGTCTAAAGGTTTCAAATACAAGTGATGCAAGCCTCGGAATGTTGTCACCATTCATTCTGACTTCGACCACGTTGATGTGTGTGAGTTCAGTTGGGATCTCGAGGCTGACACGATTTTTTGACGTGACGATTGGGGCTATTACAATCGAGTCCTGTATCAACTGCTCGAGCGATACCGGCACCGTCTTGTTCTGGTTGCCAAAATAGATACCGAACGATGGCCTCTTCCGGTCATAAGAGTTGGTAAAGTTGCTATCGTCCAGGTAAGCGATCTCGTTTGGATCCATGCCCAGATCCCTAACGCGGGCCTCGACAGCTGTCTTGAGCGCGGAAAGTCTGGCGTCTTTGGAACCCATCAGAACGATCTGGTAAGAATGTGATGGCATTTGAGGTTCCCTCGCGCTTCAAAGGCGCCAAGCAATCTTTTCACAATTCCTGGTGCATTCAAGTGTCCATCCCACCAAAAGTCCCGATTCTTTCTTCGGGGTCACGGACAGGTTTGAGCTCTGTCATGCAGGCCCTTCGCGGCCTGAGCGCAAGACGCTTTGCATGGTCTGAGGTTGAGGCCGGTCAACCTGGACTTGTCCCCATAGGCGAGAGGCTGATGCGTGTGATGTCTTGAACTCAGCCACAATGGGGATCGCATTCGACAGTTGAGAAACTGCTTAGGCAAGAAAACGACCATCTGTCAGGCTCCTAGTCGCGTTCTGTCTTTGAATGATCGGTGATAGCAGTCGGCGCGGCTTTGTCGGCAATAGGTGTGACTGTTGCCGGTGCGCTGATCTGCCCTCCAAAGGCACTCGCCAGTTCGCTCATCATCTGCGGGTAGTCACGCCGGACCTGGTGCGGCTCTATAATTCCGTTTTTGACGGCAAACTCCATCACCGCGAGTTTGCGCGAAAAATCCTGCTCCTCACGCGCCATGCGCCGACCAATGATGTCGCGCAACGCTGCCTTGTCCGCATGCGGGCTCATCATTTCCGCTTGCAGTTCATCGTCGCTTGCCAGCAATCTCGAGTAATAGTCGCGATCGACAGCACGCGTCTGGTGGACAGTCCGTTTTTCGAGGATATCGAGCTGCGCTGTAGCAATCGTCCGCAATTTGCTGGCCTCGGATTCCTCAACAGTCATCTCGATACTGCATTCCGTAATGCGTATGGCCGTGTCATCAATCGGCTCTTCAGCAAAAGCCATTAGCTCTTTGCGCAAGCTGTCGAGCTTGTCGTCGAGCTTACCCTCCGACGCTAGCCTGCTGATCTTCTTAAAGAGCCGTGGTGAAAAATACTCGCGAACGTCGTGAATGCCTTTCTGAACGACCTCTATTGGATCAATCACTGCAGCCTGATACTCGATATGCACGGTTGCATAAATTCCGGTGTCCTTCAGCTGAACGCGTCGTTCGTCAGCGATCGGTACCGCTGATACGGTGACGAGGTAATAAGCGGGCACGGGCCCCCACAACATGACCGCAATCGGATTGCGGCGGTTCAAGGACAGGAAAACACCAAGGCCGACGATCAGAGCGATCGTCAGTAGCAGACCGACGATCCCGAGCAAATAGATGAGTATAATTGCAATCACCGCTGCGGCGATCCCCAATTGCGGTGTCGCCCACACTTTCAACCTGTCGACCAGAGACGGCCCCATAACCTCGCGTCTCGCCGCCACGCCGTTGCTGAATTCGATAACTTGTGTGCCCGGTTTCTGGACCGGGATTGCGTCGAATTGAGCACTGATCGGATCATAGGTCTTGACTTTCACGGCGTCCTCATTTTCCCTGCTGGTGGAATGTATTTGCTACGTTAGATCGTGTAAAAACACCCTCAAACAGAAACCGGATGCGATCAATATCGTCTTGCGTTTGAGCGGTATCGACAAGGTTTCTCGCCAGAAGTGCCAGTGGATCTTCCTGCGAACTTGTCAGCGTTTGGACGCGGAGCTCTGCCTCACGCGACGCGATCCAAGACTTAAGAATCGTCTGAGCCTTCTCACGTGTCGGCTGTTGACCGATCCGATGCCGATGAAGTGCCGTGTTGAAGATGATTGCCATAAAGCGAACGGTTTGTGCGTCGCGCGACAATGCCTTCAGCGACAACTTTCCCTGGCGACGGTTCGAAGCGGAGAGTGGCAACTTGCCAAGGACTGCCAGGAACAACATCAACGGGTGGGGGTTCTCGTCCATTTTGTTTTCTGGACGCTGCGAGCCTGTCCCCTCGCTTATCCAATCCGCAAGTGTTTTGATCAGGCGCGGTAGGTCAAAAAGAGTTTTATCGTCGCTTTCGGCATGAGTCTGCATCAGACTGGATAACGATTTTTCGATGGACTGGAATAGCTCGCCAGTAAGTGCATGATCGCTGTGAAGCGTAGCATAACGTAATGTCGCAACCGACAATCCAGGAATCCGTGTCCCTGCATAGCCGCAGGCGACTCGCACGGCCGCAGAAAGTTGATTTCGCGTGCCGCGCTGTGCCCAGAATTCCACTAGACGTTTGATGGCGTCAGCTGCCACCGGGTCGAAGGCGGCAACGCTCAGTGCGACATCTGCCACGCTTTGGCAATCTGTTGAGTCCGACAGCAGCCATTCCTTCAGCAGCGTTTCGAACATGTCGAGATAATGGCTTTGCGCCAGCAGGCCCAGCGCGAAGCCAAGACGCATTCTTCCATCAGGATTGGACCGTTCGGCTATTGATCGCCACCAATCGGCTAGCACTTTCCGACGCTGAGGAAACTCGCTCCAAGCAAATTTAAGAAACTGACCTGCCCGTTCCGGATCTCGGAATCTGACGACATCTTGGTTGACACCTAGAATGGGATGGGCAAGCGACGCCAGTTCGCAGTCGAGCAGATCGAGAACTTGCCGCGCGCGCTTTGGATAGGCTGGGTCGACTGCGTACGGCGATTGATCGAGCTCGGCTTCTGCAAGCCGCAGCGAGAGGTCTTCGGTGATATCGTCAATAAGAGTAGCACGGCTCATTTCAAAAACTGCGACAGCCAACGCATGTGAAAACGCCTTGATCTGGCCGTGGGGCGCAAGCTTCAGCTCTATATTGGAGAACCATGTTTCTACATGATCGGCAGAAGTTTCGTTAACCGACCTACTGACTGGTGTCGGCTCTTCGCTGGTAAGGAGAGCCCGTCGGCACGTATCAACCAACTTAGCAGATGTCGGTCCATTGGCGATCTCGGCTATATCTTCGAAGTAGTAGCATTGGATCATGGCCGTCACGGCGCGCAAATTGAAAGCCTCAGCCCTTTGGCCGATTATCAAAGGAATGAGCTTGTTTTGTCTTCTCGCCAGTTCGAGCTCTACGAAAATATAGTCGAGTTCGGAATCGGCGGCGTATTCTGTCAACACAGCGACCACACGCGTGGCTCGTTCAAGTTTTTGACGTGTGATGATGTCCCAGCGGCCTTCTGGAATGTCAGGTGACCACCAGATATTCAATCCGAGACTTGTCCACCCTCGTATGATCGGCGCAAGTGCTGCCATGTCCTTGCTGGAGTGACTTACAAATATATAAGGTTTTTCAATCATTTGGCGACAACTTCTGCAGGTGGTTGTCGCACAATGCTTGCAATGTTTGACGTTGCATAGTGGTGAGCTTGAACTTTTTTCCGCAGATCCAATGATCTACTGATGACGCTAATTTTAGCCGGTCTGACCACCTGCAAAATTGAAGCAAGCGCTGAAACTGGCGTCGGTCTTGACGCAACCTTGGCGATGCCTCTGTATTCCTTGAGCGTTCCAAAGTGTTTCTCGATCATGTGCCGTCCTGCCGCTTCACTGCAGTCGACGGATTGTCTGCCCATTCGAGCGCGCAAATGGACGTTCCGATACATCTTGGACGAGTGACCGCATCGCCGCTGCTGCCATGTCGCAAGATTGCAGTTTGCCATTCACGTCTACTAACTTGCTTAACTTCTTCACCCACCCTTTGCTTGGTGTCGCGCACCGCCCAGTGTGTCAACCCCACGGAAGCTGCCAGTGTGGTTGCCATGATGCAAGTGATTATGGTTGTGGCAGTGCGTCGGCACTCTTGTCAACGTCTGGTCAACCCGCGAATGCGGTCTGGGTCACGAAGCGCGTCGGCGAGAGAGGGTGAAAACCGCCGAAAGCATGGGAAAGTAGACGCAGTTTCAGAGGCTTGCTTCATAAGTTGTTGAATTGAATAAAGAGAATGAAATCAGCCGCCTCGGCTCATAACCTGAAGGTCACAGGTTCAAATCCTGTCCCCGCAACCAAATTGTTAAACGATATCAATTACATAGAATAAGACTTAAACAGCCGGGTTTTTGCTTGCGTAATTCTTGTCAACGCCATGTCAACGCCACCTCAACGTTTTGCGAGTCCCCCTGAACACCGTGGGCGTATTTCGTTTAGGAGTGCTGTACCCCCCCCTTGAGCGCTTCTGATGCATTCAGCCAAACCGCCTCTCAAGACGGGATTGGTTATGCCCCCGGGGTCGACGCACTGCCGCAACAGGGGCAGATGGGGACGTTCGCTACGGCTTTGCACTTGGACACCGCAGGCTCGCCGATAGTATGGTCGTCAGACCGGCTCCGGAATAACCTATGGTTAGCCGATCAACTCTCTGACATGATCGATGATGCGATCCATCGAATAGGGCTTTGCCGCCACGCGGAATGTGTTGGGCGGAATCCCTTGCAGATCAGGCAGCTTGTCTCTCCCCGAGCAGATGATGAACGGCAAACCGGGCTGGTTGGTGTGCAACCATTCACAGAGCCCGATCCCATCCATCGAACCTGGCATCTGCACGTCCGTTATCACGATATTGATGTCCTGCCGATTTTCAAACTCACGAACAGCAGCATCGGCACAGTTTGCTTCGACAACGGTGAATCCCGCGTCCTCCATCGCATCTGCCAATGACATACGGATCAGGGCTTCGTCTTCGACGACGAGGACGACCCGAGGTGACGTTTCAATGATGAGCGATGCCGGACTGGTCAAACAAACCTCAACATTACCGACGTTCCATTGCCCGGGGTCGACACAGTCTCGACCTCGACACGCGCTTCCTCCGCCAACGAGCGAAGCAGTCGGAACCCAAGACCTTTCACTGGGGAGCCGGTCTCAAACCCCAAACCGTCATCCTCGATCTCGATTTCAGGGGGATT
>JBBQJA010000016.1:0-68945 GCA_038325465.1 Hyphomicrobiales bacterium
ATGAAGTGGTTGCCCGCCAACTGGCCCATCTTGCTCGCAAACGCCACGCCACCATAGGCGAGAATGATCTCCGTTTCCGATATGCCACCCGGATAAAGCAGGAACTGGCCGGGTGCCGGATGGCTGGTGTGGTTCTCATAACCGACGCCGTAGTCAAGTTCGCCCAACGGAATCCACACGCCTTCTCCGCTCCATCGGACATGGACGACCTTGCTCTCAAACGGCATGTGCCTGAGGAATGCGGCGCAGGTTTTGGGCGCATCGGTGGTTTCCAGTCGGCCATCAAAGACCATGTCGGCAATCGTGATCTTCAGTTTCGTCATCTTTTGCTCCCTCCCGGCACTCTCGCCGTTCCCCTAAATTTTGGTAGATACGAATCAGGCATCAATTGATGCGTTTACGTTATCAAACCACTTGACAATGGATGTAAATCATTCCGAAATATAAAGAAATTTCTGGATTTTTCAATTGCACCATGTTCATATTCCTGAGCTGAGGCTCATTCACACGTCGTCAAGGCGAACCGACCGGGAGACAAGGACATGGCAAAGAAAAAGATCATCTGCGCGTTCGGCACCGACATCGATTCGGTGGCAGGCCAGATCGGCTCCTATGGCGGTGGAGACTCGCCCTCCGACATCCAGCGCGGTATTTTTGCGAGCGAAGTCGGCAATATCCGACTGCTCAATCTGTTCAAGAAGTACAATTTGCGCACCAGCTTCTTCATCCCCGGACATTCGATCGAAACCTTCCCAGATCAGGTCAAGCGCATTGTCGACGAAGGTCACGAGATCGGCGCTCACGGCTATCTGCATGAAAACCCGATCGCCATGACACCAACCCAGGAAGAAGCGGTGCTGGTCAAGTCGATCGAGCTCATTGAAAAGCTTTCGGGCAAGGTGCCCCGCGGCTACGTCGCCCCCTGGTGGGAAATGTCGGCGTCGACGGCGGCACTTCTGCTCAAATACGGCTTCAAATATGATCACAGCCAGGGCTACCGCGATTTCCAGCCGTTCTATGCTCGCGTCGGCGACGAATGGAACCTGATCGACTATTCCAAGAAGGCCGAAGAGTGGATGCACCCTCTCAAGCACGGCAAGGAGATCGACCTCGTCGAGATCGGCGCCAATTGGTACGTCGACGATCTGCCGCCGATGATGTTCATGAAAAAGGTTCCCAACAGCCACGGCTTCGTCAATCCGCGTGACATCGAGGAAATGTGGCGCGACCAGTTCGACTGGGTTTATCGCGAGATGGAGTATGCGGTCTTCGCCTTCACCATCCACCCCGATGTGTCGGGCCGCCCGCAGGTCATTCTCATGCTCGAGCGTCTGATCGAATACATCAACGGCCATGACGGCGTCGAATGGATGACATTTGAGGAGATCGCCGAAGATTTCCGCAAACGCTTCCCGTTTGCCGATGGCAAGCGGCCTGAAGTCATCTGACCCGACACCCGCCGTGAAAAGTCCCGCGGCGGGAATGGGCCTTGCCGCAAGGAGCTTCCGATGTGTTCAAGCTGCGGTTTTCCGGCCGCTGCCGGTCACTGGACCGAGACCGGCGCGGTCGACGCCGGAGGGCGGCTGCGTGCGCGCTACCGTCGCTCTGCGGTTCTCAAACGAGTGCTCGCGGGCACCGGGCTTGCCGCGCACGACGGCGGGATCATCCCCGGGATCCAGTTGTCGACCGCATCGGGCTCGACGATGATCGTCACCGATCTCGAGGAATTCTGGCGGGAAGCGGAGCGGCTGATGGGCCGCCCGCTTGATCCGCTGTCACCCGACTTCCTCGGCGGCCGGACGTGCGGATGACGGACGCGGCAGACGGTGAAGGCCGCATGCGGCTGACCGTCGTCGGCGGGTTCCTTGGATCCGGCAAGACCACATGGCTGCGTCACCAGCTTCATGCGGGGTATCTCCGCGACGCCTATGTGATCGTCAATGAAGCGGCCGAAACGCCGGTCGACGACGCCCTGCTCGGGCAGTCCGCCGACCTGGAAGTGCTGGCGGGAGGCTGCGCCTGCTGTGACGGCCTTTCAGGGCTCTTGAGTGCGCTCCGCCGGCTGTGCGACCGGCGCAGCCAGTCCCGTTCCGATGGTGGCCGTCTTGAACGCATCGTTCTGGAAACCAGCGGACTTGCCGACCCGGCCCCCATTGTTCAAGCCATTCGCGCTGACCCGCTTCTCGTCCACCATATTGTCGTCTCCGAAATCATCGTGGCGGTCGACGCGCTCAACGCGGCCGCCCATCTCCGGACCGAAGCCCTGGGCCGCCGACAGGTGGAGATTGCCGACCGGCTTCTCCTCACCAAGGTTGACGCCGCACCGCGTGAAGACGTTGTGCAGCTGATGGCCACCTTGGCGAGGCTCAATCCCGGTGCGGACCTGAGCGGCACTATCCTGGGGTCTTTGGCCGATCTGCCGGACGCGACGGGTGTCGAGGGCGAGGTGCTGCCGATGCTCGGCGACGGTCCCGCCCCCGCTCCGATCTTTCCGACGCGCCTCAAGCTTGACGACGAGATCGACTGGACTGTCTTTGCAGTCTGGCTGTCGGCGCTGCTGCATGCCCGCGGCGACGATGTGCTGCGCGTCAAGGGCGTGATCCGCACACCAGCGGGCCGCCTGCTGCTGCAGAGTGTGCGACGGATCGTGCAATCGCCGGAAATCCTTCCCTCCCGGGACGGCGACGAGGCGCTCGACGACGACATGATCGTCGTCATCGGACGGGGATATCGGGCCGAAGACCTGAGTTGCTCGCTCAAAGCATTTGCCGGCGTTCGGACGAAAGACTGACCTGGCGCGGGCAAGACGTGTCTGCTTCAGGCGGTCAGCCCACCAATATCAGGCAAAGTTTCGAGCTGCATCAGCCGTTCATAGAGACCGGCGGCGCGGTTGGCGAGGACGGGTCCCGCCAGCGTCATGAACTTCTCGGCAATGGCATCGGGTGACGGGAATGTCTCGGGCTCGCCGGACGGATCGGCGATATGCCGCTCGAAGCGGTCGTGATCGGTCACCACCGTCACCGAGGCACCGAAAGGGTGGCGCAGACCCTCAAGCCGCGTGTCGCGCACCACGTCGATCCTGTCAGCGAGCGCTTCCACCCGGCTGTCGCCGAGCAGGCGGTAGTCATCCCAGCCGAAGCCGCCCGTCAAGATTGCCACGGCGGCTGCGAAAGGCATCGAGAACTGACCGTCCACCACGCTTTTCGGACGCCGTTTTTCGTCGAGCGGCGTGCCGGTCAGCACAATCCCGTTCTGATGCAACCCGATGCGGACCGACCGGATGGTTTCGGGTAGAAGACCGGTCTCGGCCCGCAGCGTCAGGAGTCCGTCGACGGCCGCATGGGTATAGCGGCAGGCCGGGTAAGGCTTCATGCCGATCTTCAGGGTCTCGTAGACAGTCCCCAGGCCGGAGACGGCCAAGTCGGGTTGGGGATTGTCGGAATAGCCTCTGAGAAAGCCGTGCTTGCCTTCGATGGCTTGGATCGCACCGACAAATCCCCGGCGGGCAAGGGTGGCCGCAATCAGCCCGTTCATGGCTGCAGCACCGACCTGGTAGCGCTTGTTCCAGGCGCCGTTGACGAGAAACTGGAGTGATCCGGCTGCCTGGCTGGCCGCCACGCCGAAGGCGGACACCATCTGTCCAGCATCCAGGCCGAGAAGCTTGCCAGCCGCCGCTGCCGCGCCGAAGGTTCCCGCCGTCGCGGTCGGATGGAAGCCGCGCCCGTAATGTGAGGTGGGATCAAGCCCATTGCCGAGCCTGCAGCAGACCTCGTAGCCCGCCACGATCGCTGTGATCAGGTCCTGGCCGGAAGCCCCGGTCATTTCGGCTGCGGCGAAGGCTGCTGGCACCACAGGGGCGCTCGGATGCAGCGAACTGTCAGCATGGGTGTCATCAAAGTCGAGTGAGTGGCCGAGCATGCCGTTGATCAGCGCCGCCGCCGCCGGGGCGTAAGTGCTCTGTGTCCCGAAGACCGTTGCGACACCAGTGCCATCCAACCCGAGATCTTTCAGCATCGCCATCAACGACGGCGTCGAATCGGCGTCCCGCGAGGCCCGGACAATGCTGCCCACAAAGTCCGCCAGGAGGTGCTTGGTCCGGTCGATGACCGCAACCGGCACGTCTTCATAGGCGAGCTCGACGACGTAACGGGCAAGGATTTCGGTTTCGTGCGCCATGATCAACTCGTTCCCGCCCGGGTCCGGTGTCGGCTAAAGAATATGCCGGACCATTTCATCCTACCCACTGTTTTTGGGAGAGCAAGGTCCGTCGAGTCTGCAACGAGCTGTGTCGCGAGCGTTGATGCGATGGCGCGGCGCGACGTTGCAAGCAGCAAGCATGACCAGCCTGGGGAAAGTTTGGCGCGTTAGCGTCAAATAGGCAACACATCAGGACGGGGCCAGGTTATGGAACTGCGCGCGCATCGGCGGCAGGCGGCAGTCTCCTGCAGAACAGGGGCGACGACGCCCTGTGGCCCAAGGCCAGCGCGGATGGCTTGCAGGCGGCGGAGGGTGTGGTCATGAAGGCTGTCATCCTGGCCGGTGGTCTCGGTTCCCGCCTGTCGGAAGAAACCCACGCCAAGCCCAAGCCTATGGTCGAGATCGGCGGACGCCCGATCCTGTGGCACATCATGAAGCTCTATCATGCCCATGGAATTGGCGACTTCATCATCTGCTGCGGTTTTCGCGGCTATGTGATCAAGGAATATTTCGCCAATTACGCCCTGCACATGTCTGACATGACCTTCGACATGTCTGAAAATGTCATGCGCTTTCATCGCCAGAGCGCTGAGGACTGGCGGGTTACCCTCGTCGATACGGGCGAAACCACGCTGACCGGCGGGCGGCTCAAGCGCGTGGCGGACTATCTCAAGGGAGAGGACACCTTCTGCTTCACCTATGGCGATGGTCTGTCGGATGTCGACATTGCCGCCAGCATTGCCTTTCACAGAAGTCATTCGGCGCTCGCGACCGTGACCGCAGTTCGCCCGCCCGCCCGCTTCGGAGCGCTGCGGCTTGATGGCGACAGGGTCGAGGGGTTCATCGAAAAGCCCGAAGGCGAAGGCGGCTTCATCAACGGGGGCTTCTTCGTGCTCTCCCACGCAGTCCTTGATCGCATCGACGGAGACCAGACGAGCTTTGAAGGCGAGCCGCTCGCCGATCTGGCCACTGACGGACAGCTGCGGGCCTTCTTCCATCGCGGCTTCTGGCAGCCGATGGATACGCTCAGGGACAAGAACATGCTCGAGGCACTCTGGACCGGGGGACAAGCGCCATGGAAATGCTGGTGAAAATGCCTGATCCGGCCTTCTGGCGCGGCCGTCGGGTCTTGTTGACCGGCCACACCGGCTTCAAGGGAAGCTGGCTGCTCTACTGGCTTGAATCGATGGGCGCACGCGTCACCGGCCTGTCGTTGGCGCCTGAAGGATCGGTTTCGCTTTTTGCAAGCCTTCACTGTCCGGCACGCCTGGCCGACGAAGTGGTCGACATCCGCGATGGGCGGGATGTCGCAGCCCTGGTGGCGCGCGCCCGGCCGGAAGTTGTCTTTCACCTGGCCGCCCAGTCGCTTGTCCGACGCAGCTATGCCGACCCTTCCGCGACATTTGCGGTCAATGTCGAAGGCACACGTAATCTTCTCGAAGCACTCAAGTCCGTGGGCTCCGCCCGCGCGATCGTCGTCACCACCACCGACAAGGTTTACCGCAACGACGGCTCCGGCCGGGCTTTCGTGGAGACTGATCCGCTCGGCGGCGCTGATCCCTATTCGGAAAGCAAGGCCGTGTGCGAACTCGTGGTGGCGGGGTATCGGGCCGCCCATTTCGAAGCCGACGGGTGCGGCGTGGCCACTGTGCGCGCCGGCAACGTCATCGGTGGCGGCGACTGGGCCGAGGACAGGCTGATCCCCGATGCGGTCCGCGCCTGGTCGGCAGGTGAAACCCTCGATGTCCGCCGCCCCACGGCAAAGCGCCCCTGGCAGCATGTGCTTGAACCACTGCGCGGCTATCTCGTGCTTGCCGAGCGGCTCGCCCATGGTCACCGGCTTGCGTCCGCTTACAACTTTGGACCCGATTGCGAAAGCGCCAGCGTCCGCCACGTGCTCACGCTTGCGGCCTCCCATTTCGAAGCTGCCCGCATGGATATGGCCGAGAGCCCGACCGGTCCCCACGAAGCGTCGGAGCTGGCGCTCGATCCTCAATTGGCGCGCAGCGATCTCGGGGTTGCTCCCTTGTGGGCGCTCGACCAGTCGGTGGCGCTCACAGCCCGCTGGTATCGCGGCTTCCTGGCCGGGCACTCCGCGCGGCTTTTGTGCGAGGAAGACCATGCGACCTATCTTGATACGGCGCGCAGGGCTGCAGAGAAACAGGGGCGGCGTCAGGTCACTCCGCCGCCTCTCGCCATGAACGGCGGTCTGAGATGAGCGCGCCGCTCCGTGTTCAACCTTTGCTGGCGCAGGGACCTCAGCTGGTCACGCGCACCAGCCTCGCCGACGATCGCGGCCGTTTTGCACGCTTGTTCTCGGCCGAAGAGCTTTTGCATGCGGGTTGGAGCGGGCCGATCGCAGAGATCAACCATTCCGTCACCACCCGCGCCGGAACTGTGCGTGGGCTGCACTGGCAGACTGCACCGCACGCGGAGATGAAGGTTGTCTCCTGCATCCGCGGCGCGGTGTATGATGTCGCCGTCGACATTCGCGACGGCAGCCCGACAAAATTCGCCCATGTCAGCGCCGAATTGTCAGCCGGCAATGGCCGGGCGCTCTTGATCCCTGAAGGGTTTGCCCACGGTTTCCAGGCTCTGACCGACGACGCCGAACTCATCTATTTCCATTCTGCCGCCCACGCGCCTGGGTATGAGGCGGGTTTGCGGCCTGACGATCCGGTGCTTTCCATCGCCTGGCCGTTGCCTGTTGGTCTCATGTCCGTGCGCGACAGGAGCCATCCACTGCTCCGGTTTGCAGGAGACGCCGCATGAGGCGCTGTCGCCATTGCGGGGGCACGGACTTTGTTCCCTGTCTCGATCTCGGATGTGCTCCGCCCTCCAACGCCTATCTTGAGGCCGAGGCGCGCGCGCGTCCGGAAAAGCGCTATCGGCTCGTCATCGGCACCTGCACCCGATGCTGGCTCACCCAGACCGAGGACTTCGCGGACCGCGAGGCGTTCTTCTCGGTCGATTACGCCTATTTCTCCTCGTTCTCGCCGACATGGCTTGATCATGCCCGCACGTATGTGGACATGATGGTCGCGCGCTTTGGGCTCACGCCCGACAGCCTCGTCGCCGAGGTTGCCGCCAACGACGGCTACCTGCTGCAATATGTCAAGGCGCGCAAGATCCCGTGCTACGGCATCGAGCCGACAGCGAGCACAGCGGGGGCGGCGCGCGCGCGCGGGATCGAGATCGTCGAGGCGTTCTTCGGGCGCGATCTGGCAGCCGAGCTGGCGGCAGCCGGTCGGCAGGCCGATCTCGTGGTGGCCAACAATGTGCTTGCCCATGTGCCCGACATCAACGATTTTGTGGCCGGATTTGCGCTTCTGCTCAAGCCTGCGGGCGTGGTGACCTTCGAGTTTCCGCACCTGCTGGAAATGGTTTCCGGCAATCAGTTCGACACCGCCTATCACGAGCATTTCTCCTATCTTTGCCTGCTGTCGGTCGAACGGATCCTTGCTGAGAACGGGCTGGTGCTCTTCGATGTCGAAACCACACCGCACCACGGCGGCAGCTTGCGCGTATATGCTGGGCGAAAGGATGCGGCCTGCCACAAGGTCGCGCCCTCGGTCGCCCGGATGCGGGCGGTCGAACAGGCGGCGGGAATGGATCGCGCGTCGTTCTACCGTGGGTTCCAGCGCCGCGCCGAACTGGCCCGTGACGCGTTTTGCGCCTTTCTCGCCGACGCCCGCGCCCGGAGGCTTACGGTTGCGGCCTATGGCGCTGCCGCCAAGGGCAATACACTTCTCAATTTTGCCGGCGTGACTGCCGACAGCATCGCTTTCGTCGTGGACAGGAACCCGGCCAAGCAGGGACGATTCCTGCCCGGTTCTCAGGTGCCGATCCTGTCAGAGGAAGCGCTCATCGACCGCAAACCAGACCGAGTGGTGATCCTGCCATGGAATCTCGAAGCCGAAATCAAGACCCAGCTTTCCTATATCAGCGATTGGGGTGGGAAATTCGTGACCGCGATCCCCGACCTCAAGCTTCATCCCTGATCAGCCCGGCCCGGCAGAAGGCTCCCCCGGCCGGACCGCTGCCCGACGGGTTGGAGGATCCGGCAAGCGCACCAGTCCTTCCGGACGCGCGAAGGGCGCTGTAACTCTTTGAATGGATTCATGTGCGTTCCGTTCAATCCAATCCGATTGAACGCGACATGCATCAGAGCAATTCCAGCGAAAGTGGCACCGCTTTCGCGTCCGGAATTGCGTCAAAACAAAAGGATAGAGCTATTCCGGCGATTCTGACCAACACGGATACTCTAGCCCCGGACGACATCCCGGATCACCTCGGTGACGCGCATTTGCGCGCCAATGTCCATGTCGTGGAAGCTCGGCAGGTTGATCGCCCGCCGGGGCAGATCATGGGCGACCGGCGTTATCGCGTGGCTGTCGGCAAAAGGTGGCAACGACGACAGCGGCCAGAAGACCACCCGGGCATCGATGTTGGCTGCGCGGAAAGCCTCGACAAGACGGTCGCGGCTCACGGCGAGATGGGGCGCGAAGACAGCTGTCGGCATCCAGTAACCATTGGTCGTCCCCTCCGGCTCGGCATTGAGCGCCACACCGTCGAGATCTGACAACAGAAGCCTGTAGCGGGCCATGATTGCCCTTTTGCCCGCGATCAGGTCGTCGATGCGCTCGATCTGCGCACAGCCAAGCGCGGCTGCAATGTTGGACATCTTGAACTTGTAGCCGACCAGCGAGGGGAAGAACTGGCGCGGCTCCAGCCGGTCGCGCCCGTGGTTGGAGAGCGTGAGCACCCGCTCGTAGAGGGCCGTATCGGAGGTGACGAACATGCCGCCTTCCCCCGTGGTCATGGTCTTGGTGCCGTGGAAGGAGAAGGTGCCGAACACGCCCATCGATCCCGCCGCATGTCCGCCCCAGCGCGATCCGATGGCTTCGGCCGCATCCTCGATCACCGGCACGCCATGGCGGGCGCCGATGGCGCGCAACCGGTCCATGTCGCACATGGACCCGTAAAGGTGGACCGCCAGGATCGCCCGCGTCCGTGGTGTGATGGCGGCCTTGACGAGAGCCGGATCGATGCACCAGGTGTCGGCAAGGATGTCGATGAAAACCGGTGTCGCGCCGACATGGATGATGGGCGCGACCGAGGCGATCCAGTTGGTATCTGCAACAATCACCTCGTCGCCCGGACCGATACCGAGCGCGGCCAGCCCAAGCGTGAGTGCGCCGGTGCAACTCGCCGTCGCGATGGCGTGGCGCGCCCCAATATGGGCGGAGAAATCCCGCTCTAGCCGGTGGATGTAATCGTAGCAGGCCGCACCCCAGCCGTTGCGGGCGGCATCGGTGGCATAAGCCACTTCAAGGTCAGTGATGGAGGGGCGTGTGTAGATGATCCTGGTGGAGGTGGCAGGGCCTTCGGCGGCCACTGGCTGGCTTGCGGGCGGGGACATGGCAACTCCTGGAAAAATGATTCGCTCAATTGAGCCTGGCAGCCAAGGCCTGTGCGGAGATTGCGCCTCGGGCGTCAAGAATCCACTTGGCGCGGTCCCTGCAAATCTGGCAAGACGAAGATTGGTCCAAGGGAGATCGCCATGCGCACAGTCTATGTCAACGGAGCCTATGTTCCGGAAAACGAAGCCAGGATTTCGGTTTTCGACCGCGGCTTCCTCTTTGCCGACGGGATCTACGAGGTCGCGTCAGTCATCGGCGGCAAGCTCATCGACTTTCCGGCCCATATCAGCCGCCTGCACCGGTCGGCAGGTGAACTCGACATGCGCATCGATGTGAGCGATGACGATCTGCTCTCCATTCACCGCGAAATGGTCAGCCGGAACGCAATGGATGAAGGCATTGTCTATCTGCAGATGACACGTGGCGCTGTCGACCGTGATTTTGCCTTCGATACCGACAAGATGACACCGACCCTCGTGCTCTTCACCCAAAGCCGGCCGCTTCTGGAGACGGCCGTTTCCAAGAACGGCATGAAGGTGGTGTCGGTCGAAGATCTGCGCTGGGGCCGCTGCGACATCAAGACTGTTCAGCTTCTCTACCCATCGCTTGGAAAGATGGAAGCCAGGAAGCATGGTGCTGACGATGCATGGATGGTTCGGGATGGCATGGTGACCGAGGGCACGTCCAACAACGCCTTCATCGTCACCCGGGCAGGTGCCATCGTGACCCGCCCGCTGTCCCATTCGATCCTGCCCGGCATCACCCGCGCAGCGTTGATGGCCTATTCGGCTCAAAGCGGAACACTGGTGGAAGAACGTGCTTTCACCATCGAGGAAGCCAGAGACGCGGCGGAAGCCTTCATCACGTCGGCTTCGGTGTTTGTCGGGCCCGTGGTGTCCATCGACGGCGTCGAACTTTCGGGCGGCAAGCCCGGCCCGGTGACGCTTGCGCTGCGCAAGACCTATATCGAGGAAAGCCTCAAGCGGGCGTTGTAAGACGGCTGGCGCGCGGATCAGGCGTCAGATCGACTTGATTGCGCCGCCGTCGCAGCGGATCATCGAACCGCTGATATAGCTCGCCCGCTCGCTCACGAGGAAGGTCGCAATGGCTGCGAATTCTTCCACCGCTCCATAACGGCCTGCGGGAATCTGGGATTTCGCAAGTGCGGCAACCTCTTCAAGGGTCTTTCCCGATCGCTTGGCGTTGGCGGCGTCCAGTTCGGCGAGCCGGTCGGTGGCGATCCGACCCGGCAGCAACATGTTGAAGGTCACGCCATCGCCACCCACTTCATTGGCCATGGATTTGGACCAGCCCACGAGCGCTCCCCGCAGCGCATTCGACAGCCCGAGATTGGGAATCGGCTGGATCACGCCCGAGGAGGCGATGGTCAGAACCCGGCCCCAGTTCTGAGATCGCATCGCGGGCAGGAAGCGGCCGGTCACATCCATCACCCGAAGCACCATGATCTCGAACTGGCGCTGCACCACGGCGAGATCGGCCTCGCACATGGGTCCGGTCGGCGGGCCGCCGGTATTGTTGACGAGAATGTCGAGATCGCCGAAGGCGGCTGTCACCGACTGCCGGAGGACTTCGGGCGTTTCCGCAGCGGTGAGATCTGACACCACGAACCGTGCGCGGCCAGGGCCGTCGCGGTTGATCGAGTCGACCGCCTGAGCCAGACGGCCTTTGTCGCGGCCGGTGATCATGACGTCGGCGCCTTCGAGGGCGAGCGCAGTCGCCACGCCAAGCCCCAACCCGCGCGAGGACGCCAGCACAAGCGCCCGCTTGCCTTTCAGTCCGAGATCCATGGGGGTATCCTCCTTCATGATAGCCATCCCGGCTTTGCGCGGGCGACTTGGCCTGTTAAACGCCTTGACGGCACACAATGCGGCGACAGGCCGTTGCGTCAACCCGCTCGGGGCCCTGCTGGAGAGAATTCATGGACCGCATCACCATTCCCCGGCCCGATGACTGGCACCTGCACCTGCGCGATGGTGCCATGCTTGAGGGTATTCTGCCCCACACTGCCCGCCATTTTGCGCGCGCCATTATCATGCCCAATCTCGTGCCGCCCGTGGTCACGACCGCCGACGCAGCAGCTTATCGGGCGCGAATTCTCCGAGCCCTGCCTGCCGGCATGGTCTTTGAGCCATTGATGACGCTCTATCTCACCGAGACGACAGACGCCGCCGACGTCACCGAAGGCAGGCAATCTGGACTGATCCACGCCGTCAAGCTTTACCCGGCCGGTGCCACCACCAATTCCCATGGTGGCGTCCGCGATCTCGACCGGGTCATGCCGGTGCTTGAAGCCATGGCCGACATCGGGCTCACGCTGTGCATCCACGGCGAAGTGACCGATCCGGACGTCGACATTTTCGACCGTGAGGCGGTCTTCATCCAAACGGTTCTCGATCCATTGCGCCGTCGCATCCCCGAACTCAAAATCACGCTGGAGCATGTGACGACGTCTGACGCAGTGTCCTACGTGATGGCGGCGGATCGCAATCTTGCGGCCACCATCACCACCCATCACCTGATGATCAACCGGAATGCCATTCTGGCCGGCGGCATAAGGCCCCACTACTACTGTCTGCCCGTCGCCAAGCGCGAGAGCCATCGGCTGGCGTTGCGGAAAGCTGCGACGTCTGGCGATGCCCGTTTTTTTCTCGGCACCGATTCCGCGCCTCATGTGGATGCGCTGAAGGAATGCGGTTGTGGGTGCGCCGGCATCTTCACCGCCCTCAACACCATGCCTTGCCTTGCCCAGGTGTTTGAGGACGAGGCTGCACTTGACCGGCTTGAGGCTTTCGCGTGCCGCAGCGGTCCCGCCTGGTACCGCCTGCCGGTCAACACGGACACCCTGACGCTGGTTCGAAGCGATGCCCCGGTCACCTTTCCAGCTCGTATCGAGACCGGCGCCGGACCGGTCACGGTTTTTGATCCGCTCATTCCCATCCACTGGGACGTCGCCTGAACGGCCCTCAGGCACGAGAAGTCCGCAATCGCGCACACAGGAGTTGCCGATGTTTTCCAACAGCTTTCCCGACCGGTCCACAACAGCCGGTCTCGTGGCCTCCATGCTGTGGGAAATCAAGGCGGTGCATTTTTCCGCCGACAAGCCGTACAAACTCGCCTCAGGCATGATGAGCCCGGTCTATATCGACTGCCGAAAGCTGATTTCCTATCCGCGCATCCGTTCTGCTGTCATGGATTTCGCCACCGCCACTGTCTTGCGGGATGCGGGCTTTGAACAGTTTGACTGCGTGGCGGGCGGAGAAACCGCTGGCATTCCTTTTGCTGCCTTCCTTGCCGAACGTCTGGGGTTGCCGATGATCTATGTGCGCAAGCAGCCCAAAGGGCACGGCCGCAACGCCCAGGTCGAAGGCGTGATGGCCGAAGGCGCGCGCGTGCTGGTCATCGAGGATCTGACCACGGCTGGCGGGTCGATGTTCACCTTCATTGACGCCATTCGCAAGGCCGGTGGGACGGTCGAACACGGCATTGCGCTGTTCTACTACGGAATTTTCCGGGAAGCCGAGGCCCGCTTTGAGACGGGCGGGGTGCGTCTGCACCATCTCGCCACCTGGCGTGATGTCCTGCTGGCGGCACGGGAGAAGTCACTTTTCGATCCGCAAACGCTTCAATCCGTGGAAGCCTTCCTTGATCATCCGCTGCAATGGTCGGCCGACCATGGCGGGGTGGCGCACCTTCCTTCGATGTAGGCAGCGGGCGGAGAAATCCGGCGGGTCTACATCTGTCAATCTTTTGAATTCATGCCGAAGGCGCGGTATCTCATCCCCGCCGATGGTGTTCGCGCTAGTGGATTGAGTTTGATATTTGGTACCCATTTCCAGCGCGTCCAAAACCAAATGTCAAACTCATAAAATCCACTAGAACCATAAGCTTACTAGTGGTTTCTCTGATTCCAACATTTGCGCTGGAAGGTGCGGCAACGGGATGCAAATGTTGGAATCAAACCACTAGATTGTTTTGGTCCAAGATTGGGCTCAGTGTGCATCTTTGGGGAGGACGGGCATGATCATTTGTTGCGGCGAAGCGCTCATCGACATGCTCCCGAGGAAAAGCGCGGAGGGAGAAGACGCCTTTGCGCCCTATGCCGGCGGTTCGGTCTTCAACACCTCTTTGGCGCTGGGGAGGCTCGGAGTTTCGACAGGGTTCTTCACCGGCCTCTCGTCTGACATGTTCGGCGACATCCTCCGCCGCGTGTTAAGCGAAAGCGGCGTTGATCACAGCCCGTGCGCCACGCTCGATCTGCACACCACGCTTGCTTTTGTAAGGCTCGTCAACGGACAGGCGAGCTACGCCTTTTTCGACGAGAACACGGCTGGTCGGATGATCACCGAAGCTCATTTGCCGGTGCTCGCGCACCATGTGGAGGCGCTACATTTCGGCGCGATCAGCCTCATTCCCGATCCGTGTGGATCCACTTATGAAAGCTTGATGCGGCGGGAGCATCAGGCCCGGGTCATCTCGCTCGATCCCAACATCCGTCCGGGGTTCATCAAGGACGCCCAGGCGCACCGCGATCGCATTGCCCGCATGATTGCCATGAGCGATATTCTCAAGATGTCTGATGAGGATCTCGCCTGGTTTGACATGGGCGGCATGGAGGCGGCGGCGCGCGTCTGGCTTGGTCAGGGTCCAAAGCTCGTGGTCTTCACGCGCGGTGGCCGCGGCGCGATCGGCTTTACCGCCGATCACAAGGTTGAGGTGGACGGAGAGAAGGTCACGGTGGCCGATACGGTGGGCGCCGGCGACACCTTCAACGCCGGCATTCTGGCCTCGTTCAAACGCGATGGCGTCCTGACCAAAAACCGGCTTGCACGACTGAGCGCGGACCAGCTTGACGCGGCACTTCGCCTTGGTGCGCGGGCGGCTGCGGTCACGGTGTCAAGACCAGGTGCCAATCCGCCCTGGGCGCGCGAGATCGGGTTCTGATCTGCGCAGCCTGAACCCTCAGGCGCGGCCTTGCAGCGCACGGATTTCCGCAGCAAGCCCCAGCGTCGAGCTGTCGTGCCCAAGGCCCGCATCGGCACCCTCTACCACCGGCAGAAGATCGGCCGCCAGTTCCTTGCCGAGTTCCACCCCCCACTGGTCAAACGCGTTGATGCCGAAAATCTGGGCTTCCACGAACACCCGATGCTCGTAGAGCGCGATCAGCCGTCCAAGCGCGAAGGGGGTCAGTTGGTCATAGATGAAGGTGATGGTCGGCCGGTTGCCCGGAAACACCCGGTGCGGTGCCAACCGGTCAATCTCTGATGCCTTCACGCCGCGTGCAGCAAGTTGCGCGCGCGCCTCCATGAGTGTGCGCCCCTTCATCAGCGCCTCCGATTGTGCCAGGCAATTGGCGACAAGAAGCCCATGATGGTGGGCCAGATCCTGCTCATGACCGCGGGCGGCAATCATGAATTCGACCGGGATGATATCGGTGCCCTGGTGGAGCATCTGGAAAAAGGCATGCTGGCCATTGGTTCCGGGCTCGCCCCAGACCACTGGACCGGACGCGATGTCGAGCGGGACGCCATCGACATCGACCCGCTTGCCGTTGGATTCCATGTCGAGCTGCTGAAGATAGGCCGGAAACCGCGACAGCCGTTGATCATAGGGAATGACCGCCCGGGTCGGATAACCGCAGGCCAGGCGGTGCCAGATGCCGAGGAGACCGAGCAGAACCGGCAGGTTGTCGGCCGCCGGTGCAAGAGCGAAATGGTCGTCCATGGTGCGGGCGCCTTTGAGAAAGGCTGCGAAATCGGTCCGCCCAACGGCGATCATCAGCGGCAGGCCGATCGCCGACCAGATCGAATAGCGGCCGCCGACCCAATCCCAGAAGCCGAAGGCGCGCGCGGGATCGAGCCCAAAGGCTGTGACCTTGTCGAGCGCCGTGGACACCGCGCAGAAATGGGCGGACACCGCCCCCTCTCCGAGTGCAGCAACGATCCAGGCGCGGGCGGTTTCTGCATTCGTCATGGTCTCGATGGTGGTGAATGTCTTGGACGCGACGATGACGAGCGTGGTTGCCGGATCGAGACGGGCAACGGTGTCGGCGATGTGGGCACCGTCAACATTGGAGACGAAATGCAACCGCGGCCCGTCGTGATAAGGGACCAGCGCCAGCGTCGCCATGGCCGGACCGAGATCGGAGCCCCCAATGCCGATGTTGATCACATCGGTAAATGCCTTGCCCGTGGCACCACGGAGCGTTCCCGACCGGATCGCGTCGCTGAAGGTGCCCATGGCCTCGAGCACAGCATATATGCCCGGTACGATATTTTCGCCGTCAACCCGGATGTCGCTCCCGGGTGCCGCGCGCAAGGCTGTATGCAGCACGGCCCGGCCTTCCGTGCCGTTGAAGATGGCACCTTCGAGCATGGCAGACCGCCGTGCGTCGAGCCCCGCCGCATCGGCAAGAGCCAGCAGCCGGGCAAGCGTCTCTTCATTGATGGCGCATTTGGAGTAGTCCATCACCAGATCGCCAAGCCGGGATGTAAAGCGCGGGAAGCGGCCGGGATCGGCGGCGAAGGCCGCCCGCAGGTCGTTTACGCCTGCGTCTTCGCGATGGGCCATCAGGCGGGTCAATTCGTGGCGGACTTCAGGCGTCATCCGTGGGCCTCCTCTCCGAGAGGCCCACTCTATGCGGACAGAGGCGTTCAAAATCAAGGTCTCGCCCTGACCCGAACTTCTGCGGCTTACTTGTCGCGCAATTCGCGTCGCAGGATTTTGCCGACATTGGTCTTCGGCAGGTCGTCGCGGAAAACCACATATTTCGGTCGTTTGTAATTGGTCAGCCCTTCAGCGCAGTGAGCCTTCACGTCCGCTTCGGTCAATGCGGGATCCTTGCGCACGATGAAGAGCTTGACAGCCTCTCCGGAATGCTCGTCGGGCACGGCAATAGCGGCCGCTTCTGCGACCCCCGGATGGGCGACAGCCACTTCCTCGACCTCGTTGGGATAGACGTTGAATCCGGACACCAGGATCATGTCCTTCTTGCGGTCGACGATCTTGGTATAGCCGTGTGCGTCCATGAAACCCATGTCGCCAGACTTGAAGAAGCCGTCGGCGGTCATCACCTTGTCCGTCTCGTCGGGCCGGTTCCAGTATCCTGCCATCACCTGCGGGCCTTTGATGCAGATTTCGCCCACTTCACCCAACGGCACGGTCTTGCCGTCTTCGTCGCGAATGTCGATGGAGGTCGACGGCAGCGGCAAGCCGATGGTGCCCGAAAAGCTCTCCGCGTCAAACCGGTTGGCCGTCGCAACCGGTGAGGTCTCCGACAGGCCGTAACCCTCGGAGATGACGCATCCGGTCAGGGCAAACCAACGCTCGGCGACCGGGCGTTGCACGGCCATCCCGCCACCCAGCGTCAGCAGCAGCGGCTTGAAATTGAGCTTGCGGAAATCCTCGTTGTTCAAAAGCGCGTTGAACAGGGTGTTAAGGCCCGGAAACACGTTGAACTCGTACTTCTGCAATTCCTTGACGAAGCCGGGAATGTCGCGCGGATTGGGAATGAGGATGTTGTGCGCACCCTGGTTCATCCCCATCAGCGCATTCACAGTCAGCGCGAAAATATGATAGAGCGGCAGCGCGCAGATATAGGTGAGTGTCTCGGGCTTGGGCTTCTTGAGGTAGGCCGCCGGCAGCCAGAGATCGTTCTGGGCGGCATTTGCGAGCACGTTCGAATTGATGAGCGTCGCCCCCTTGGAGACGCCTGTCGTCCCGCCGGTATACTGCAGGAACGCCACATCGGACGGCTTCGCGCCGGCGGTCCTCAGCGTCTTTCCCGCGCCCATGGCGAGCGCCTGCCTGAAACTGATGTGGCCGGGCAGCGACCAGGCCGGAACCATCTTCTTCACCCGCCGGACAACGTAGTTGACAAGGTGGCCCTTGAGACCGAGCAGGTCGCCCATCGACGCCACGCAGACATGCTTGACGTCGGTCCTGGCAATTACCTGCTGAAGGGTGATGGCAAAATTCTCGAGGATGATGATCGCCTTGGCGCCGGAATCCTTGAGCTGGTGTTCAAGTTCGCGTGGCGTGTAGAGCGGATTGACATTGACCACCGCAAAGCCCGCACGCAGGACAGCTGCCATGCCGACCGGCATCTGCAGGACGTTGGGCATCATCAGCGCGACACGGTCGCCCTTGGCCAGCCCAAGTGACTGCAGCCAGACACCGAGGGCCGCCGACTTCTGGTCCATGTCCGAATAGGTCATCGTCTTGCCCATGCAGGTGAAGGCAGGACGGCTGGAAAAGCGCTTGAACGACTGTTCGATCAAGTCGCCGACGGATGAAAAGGCAAGCGGCGCGATCTCGGCCGGGGTGTTGGGCGGATAGGACTGCAGCCAGATCCGGTCAGCGGCGGCGGACACGTTCATTTTTCTCTCTCCCTCTCGAACCGGATTGATCTTGCGCCATGCAAACAAGGCACCAGGGCTCCTCTCCCCGCTCCGGTCAGTGATGAGAAATCTAATCGGACCCTGCGGCGCTTGCAATCCCTTCCCTTGACGTAAGCGTCAATTGACGAAAGAAAAAACCGCCGGTCGCGAAGGATCGGCGGTCAGGACGATTGCCTGATCGTGAACAGGCTGCGGCGGAATGGATTTATCTCGACGCAGGCACCCGAAGTGTGGCTCAATTGTAAGGCGAATTGCAGTATTTGCGGTAGCCGGAGTGCGACATGTAGGTGTCACTCGCCACATCATAGCTGCGGTAGCGGTTCAGGCACCATCCTGCGTGGGCATTGCCGGAGCCGACATAGACAGGCTCCTGATAGACCGGCTGGGGTGCCTGTGCGTTGGCGATGGCACCGCCGATGATCAAGCCGCCGATGATGCCCAGTGCTGCGGCTGCGGCGACGTCGTTGTTGTGGTGCGGCTTGGGGTGCGGGTTGCCGATCACTGGTGGCTTCTTGCCGATGCCCGGCTTGATGACGCCTGGCTGGGGAAAGTGCGGCAGGTGAACGCCGGGCTTGACGACGCCAGGCTTGAGGACGCCAGGATTGAGGAGGACGGGATTGAAGCCATTGCCGCCGGCGAAGGCGGGCTGGACAGCGGCCGAGAGGGTGACGGCGGCGATGGCGCCAAGGACGGCCTTGCGGATGAATGTGGTCATGGTTTGTGCTCCCTGAGGTCTGCGCCAGTCGTCTGGCGTTGAAGTGACCCTAAGGGAGAGGCTTCTGGGCGGCTGTGCATTCCAGCACAGGACGGGCAGTCCACTCAAGCGGTCTGCTGTCTGGCAGCCTGTCGGGCCGAACGTGCGCTTAAAGCTATTCCGGCGTGGTCAGAATTGCCGGAATAGCTCTAACCTCTTGTTTTGACGCAAGTTCGGACGCGAAAGCGGTGCCACTTTCGCTGGACTTGCTCTAGCCGTTTGCCCACGCTTCCGACAACAGATGCGAGAGCGTTTCGGGTCTCACGATCACCAGACCGCCTTTGGTCAGTTCCACCACCTTGTCGGACTTGAGCCGGGCGATCTCCCGGGAGACCACTTCGCGCCGACACCCGATCCGCTCAGCCAGTTCGCTCTGATTGGGCGGCGGGCTGACAATGCGCTGTTCGGGATGGCCGGACCGGAGCCGCGACAGGCGGATCAGCTCGTTGTAGAGCCGGAACCGGGCGTCGAGAAAGGAGTGCTCTGCAAGCCGCATGTTGAGCTGGCGGATGCGCCGCGACAAGACGGCCATCACCGAAAGCGCAATATCGGGATGGTCAGCCAGAAGCTTGCGGAAAATCGCCGCCGGCATGGTGCAGATGCGGCTGCGCACCAGGGTCGTCACATTGGCCGACCGCGCTTCCCCGTCAATGGCAGCCAGCTCGCCAAAGAACATTCCCTCGCCAATTTCTCCCAGGATCATTTCCTTGCCGCTTGGCGCCCTGAAGATCACCCGCACCGAGCCCGACAGAATGAAGCGGACTTCCGTCGTCGAATCGGCAAAATCGACCACCAGCTCGTGCCCTGAGAAATCCGACCACCCGCACTGGCGCGCAAGCTGCGCCAGCGCCTCGCCGCCCAACCCCTTGAGCAATGGTATCTCGCTGAGGATGTCCATCGTTTCACCCCGATGCCTGCTGATCGTCCCGATGCCGCCCAGACTGAATCCGCAGCCATTCTCGCACAGCCTTGGTCGCGCAACCAGCCCGAGGCGATGCATGCGCTGGCAAGGTGGAAAGGCGTGAAGGCTCAGGCCGCAAACCGGTGGGGCACATAGGCCTTGACTGGCTGGGCATAGCCCGCAAGCGTGAACTCGCCAGCCGGAGCGACGGCTCCGGGCAATACGGCGGCAAAGCCGGGACCGGTCAGCACCCTGTGCCCGGCCGTCTTGGTCGCCTGCTCCAGCCGGGCGGCGAGATTGACCGGACCGCCGATGACGGTGAAGTTGAACCTTATATCGGAGCCGAAATTGCCCACCGAGCAGTCGCCGGTTTCCAAACCCGCCCCGATCTGGAGCGCGCGTTCGCCGCGCGTTTGCCGCAAGGCGTTTTCCGTCTCAAGCCGCAGAAAGATCGCCTCTACCGTCGCGAGCGCCCGACTTGCATGGTCTGTCTGGTCGAGCGGTGCGTTCCAGAAAGCCATCACCGCGTCGCCCATGAACTTGTCGATCGTGCCGTCGGTGCGAAAGATCTCCTCGCTGGCGATGGTCAGAAACCGGTTGACTGTGTCGACCACTTCGGATGGCGGTCGCGTCTCGCTGGTGAGCGTGTATCCGCGCATGTCCAGGAACACCACAGTGACCAGGCGGCGTTCGGCCGACCGAATGACATCCCCATTCGACCGGATCAGCGTCTCAACCACTTTAGGCGAGAGATAGCGGGCAAATTGCAAGGAGATTCGCTGTCGCCGCTCTTCGGCCTTGCGGTAGAGCAGGTGGGTCGCCAACATTGAAAGAGCCACCAGCCCGGCAAAGGGCTGCAGCCAATCAAAGATCTGGTCGCGCACCTGGTAGGCGAGAACGCCTGCGGCAAGCGGTGCCAGCGACAACACCGTGAAGGCGCACAGCAGGGCGAACCGGCGCTCCGCCAAAAGCAGCATCGCCCCGATCATCAAGGCCGCAGCTGCCGAAAAGAAAAGCCGTTCATAGGTCCGCGCGTCAGCCAGGGCGACCGGAAACCGTCCGGACAGGATTTGGCCGGTGAGCAGCGCATGCACATCTGCACCGGGTCGGGTCGCCACCAGCGGCGTGGTGTGGAAGCTGTCAAACCCGGTCGCCGTCACCGACAGGATGACGATCTTGCCGACCAAAGCCTCGCTTGCCAGCCCGTCGAGCACACCGAGCGCGCCAATTCTTGGTATCGGTGCTCGCGAATCAGTAAGGAAAAGTGCGCCTGCTGCCGAAAGAGGGACCCTGAGCTGGCCCAGTTTGAGTGCATCATAGCCTCCTGCGTTAAGCCGGACCACATATCCCGGCTCCCCAAGACTTTGCCGGGCAAGTTCAAGCGCCATGGCCGGCCAGAAGCGGCGCTCGTCGCCCTCATTGGTCGCCCAGACCAGAGGTATGCTGCGGGTAACGCCATCGGTGTCGGGGATCGAACGCACCACGCCGAGCCCGCCGGCCACATCTGAAAAAGCGGGACGCGAGGCGAGCAAGCCCGGCAGCACCGGTAAGGAGCCCGCCCCGTCTGCACCCACCACCGACCAGCCCGCATGTGGTTGCACGGATCCGGTTGCCGGATAGTCGCCGATGCTGATGGCGAGCACGGGCCGGTGCCGGGCGATCGAAGCGGCAAGCAGCGCCTCGTCGGCCGCTGGGCCCTCATCGACAAACAGGATGTCGATGCCAAAAGCCGCCGGACGCGCCGTCCCGATGGCCTCTATCAGTGCGGCGATCTTTGCGCGCGACCAGGGCCAGCGGCCTTCCCGTGCCAGCGCTGCGTCATCGATGCCGACGATGACAAGCCCATCGGTCGTTGCCGGATCGGCAAGCAGGCTCTGGTAGAAATCGAGACTCTTGCCGCGCAGCGTTGAAAGAAACGGGTCAAAGACAATGTGAAGGCCAAGCAGCAGCAGCGCAAACAGGGCGGCTTTCAAAGCCGGTTATCGCTCAACCCGGCCGGAGCGCGGGTCGGCGGCGGTGCCGACTTAGGGAAGATCAGGCGGATCACCGGCGGAAGCACGATGACGACAGGCGGGGGGGTCGTCCCCGGATTGGTCGGGCTGCGGTTGGGATAGACGTCAATCCGCGGCACGTCGGGCCGTGTGGCGTTGCTGCCTGGCTCGCCACCGGGAAGGGCGCCGTCACGGCTCAGGCAGACATCAAGGCGGTCCGCGCCGGGACCCGAGCACAGCGCGTCGGCATTCGGCCCCGGCCCGGTGCTTCCCGGCGCATCGGTTCCCGCAATGCGGGCACTGCTGTCCAGAATGGTGAAATCCGCCGTGTTGCGCGCCGTTGTGATTCCCGCTCCGTCCGAAACGCAGGCAAATCCCGGCTTTGTAATGACTGTCGTCATTCCACCCGCCCGGCAGATGAGCCGACCCGCCCGCAGAACGGCGGTGCTGGACGTGCCACTGACCGACACGTCGACGATCCCGCCTCGAACGGCAAGCACCACATGCGGCGTCCGGATTCCCATTTCGCCAGTCTTGGAAATGCGTCCGCCGTAAAAGCGGGTGATCCCTCCGTCCATGCGCACCTGGCTGCGGCCGGTTCCGCCGGAGAAGACGAAATCATCGATCACCAGACGCGAATTGGGTCCGATCTTGGCGCTCGACTGGTCGATGAAGACGATCATGCCGAGACCGGTGGCGTTGCTTGCAAGCTCATCACCCATGGAAATTCCGGCACCGGCAACGAGCGGGTTGCCTGCGCGCTCCACCTCGGTCTGAACGGCTGTAAGCTTGCCGATCGGTTCCGCTGCGGCAGGGCCCGACAGCCAGAGCAGTGCGGCTGCGGAAAGTGTGAAGACGTGTCGCATCCTGTCCTCCTGGAACCGGCCTGCAGCGCCGCGCATCCAATCTGATGCGTGAATGCCGCTGTAAAACATTGAATGAATGCATGTCGCGTTCAATCGAATCCGATTGAACGCGACATGCATCAGAACCGGCGGGTGTAGCTCAGGCCAACCTCGTGGGTGAGTGAGCTTCTGCCGGCCAAAGCCGGCACCACGGCGGACGGATCAAAGTCCTGCCTGGTTGCCGTGTAGTCGAGTTCAAAACGGTTGGCGCCATCAAGATGGAAGGCGTGGTGCCAGCCGACCCGCCAGTGATCGCCCGTGTAGCGCGCGGCAAACGAGAGATCCCGGGTCTCGAAGGTTCCCAGAGCGCCCGTCACCTGGTGCGTCCAGACGGCACCGAAGGGGCGGACCGGCAGGATCCCTGCATAGGAGAGTTCGACCTCGCTGACACGCGCCACCTCGACTGACGCGTCGTCGTCCTCGTAGAGTTCGCGCACTGCGGCCCCCAGCGCGTGCGCCTGGGAAAGGCGTAGCTGCGCACCGATCTCCCAGGTCAGACGCCGGTCCGACGGAATGCCGCTGGACGCCGACAGGTCGAAATAGCCGACCTCCCCATGCAGCCGCGTGTTGACCGTCGGCTGCAGCACCAGCCGAACAACACCGCCGAGTGCCACATCCTCAATGTCGGGAGTGAATGTGCGATAGTCGGCGACGGCGCTGAGCTGAAGCCGCGCGGCATCGATGGCAGTCACCGGCAGACCCATATCGTAGGTTACCGCAATACGGGCGCGGCCAGCCGTCACTTCGTCGCCCGTGGTGCCCGGCCCGACGCCGAGGAATGCGTCCTCGTAACGGCGAACCAGTTCACCACGGCCCGACACGATGAGAGCATTGCCCAGAGGCGTGCCAAGATCGAAGCGGATGGCCCCCTCGGCGGCTCCGTAGGCGCCCGTCGTGGTTCGGTCGCGCCAGGTGGAGAGCGGTGTTTCCTCATCCACATCGATGGTTGAAACGCGAACCCCGGCAGTCAGGTCAACAAACCATTCCACGCCGTTGGCAGCGCGGAAGGCACGGTTTCGAAGACGGGTGGCTTCCTCTGTTTCGTCGCCGCCGAGTTGCCCGGTTGCAAGTGCTGCGTCCGCCTGGTCGCGGGCCAGATCCCAGGAGCCGAGATTGGCATAAAGACGCGCTGCGGCCAATCGTGCCCGACCGTCATTGCCGTGGCGGACAAGGTGCTCCTCAATGGAGGACAAGGCCTGGTCGAACTGTCCGTCTTCCGAGGCGGCGCGGATATAGTCGCCCAGCGCAAAGACATCCTCGGGATTGTCATATCGGCCGGCAAAAGCGTTGCTGGTCTGGTCCGCCAACGCCAGCACATGGTACGGCCCGACAAGTCCACAGACAGTCAGAACCAGGGTTGCGAGAAGACGGTTCATTGCGATCGTCCAGATTCGGCCAGTGTTCACGACAGGATGACGGGGCGTACCCTGAACCCTTCCCCGCACCCTTCATATCATCTCGCGCGCAAAATGGAACCGGCACGTCCAAGACCGGACATGTCAGCTACCACCAGCGTCTCAGGCGGGCTTGAGGGCCTTCAAACCAGCGCCGACGATCTTGCCGTCGATTTCGCCGATGGCGCCCTTGTCCTTGCCGGTATAGGGCAGCTCCGTCAGGATTGTCCGGATCAGGTTGATCCGGGCGCGCCGCTTGTCATTTGCCCGGATCACCGTCCAGGGTGCGTACCCGGCATGGGTCTCCTTGAGCATCAGGTCGCGCTTTGCGGTGTAGTCCTCCCATTTGGTGAGGCTTGCGATGTCCATCGGAGACAGTTTCCAGGTCCTGAGTGGATCGTGCCGCCGATCATGGAAGCGCTTGAGCTGCATCTCCTGGCCGATGTCGAGCCAGAACTTGAACAGATGGATCCCGGCTTTCACCGGCATGCGCTCGAAATGTGGTGTCTCCTCAAGGAAATGCCTGTGTTCTTCGGGTGTGCAGAACCCCATCACCGGCTCCACACCGGCGCGGTTGTACCAGGACCTGTCAAACAGCACGATCTCGCCGGCGGTGGGAAAGTGGTCGACATAGCGCTGGTAATACCACTGCCCGCGTTCGGTTTCCGTGGGCTTGGGCAGCGCCACGATGCGTGCCGAGCGGGGATTCATGAATGCACGGGTGGCACCGATGGCACCTCCCTTGCCTGCCGCATCCCGGCCTTCGAAGACGGCGATCACCCGGCCACCGGTATCTCCGAGCCACGACTGAACCTTGACCAGTTCGATCTGCAAAGCCGTCAAGGTCTTCTCATAATCCTCCTCGTCAAGTTTCTTCTCGTAGGGATAGCCGCCCGACAAGAAAGCCTTCCTCTCGACCCAATCCGGCAGGGTCAGCTCATCGACATCGAATGTCCTCAGTTTGCCATCCACCACGATCTCGACGGCGCTGATATCGGCCGGAATGGACATGAAGCTTCTCCTTTGGACGTGAAACGCCCGGACGACCTGCCCGGAGTGGTATTTTTTTGTCGTCAGTTCGGACCCAACAGGGACACATCGTCATTGTGATTTCAAGCAAGCAAGTTAAAGACAGCCCAATGGCACGAGGCGGAGGCGACTGTGGCGGACACCAATGGCAATGGAATCGGTGCCGGGACACCGGATTTTGCGACGCTGGCCGCACTCGACCTGCCCGTGCTTGTCATTGATTCGGGGACCATGGTGCTCTACCAGAATCCCGCAGCGATCGCCCATGTCGGCTGGTCGCCGGAACGGTCGGTCCTGGCCGCGCGCATTCGGTCTCCCGCCATCCTTGACATGGTCACCCGCACGCTTGACGACCGCCAGACCCGAACGGTCGAACATATCGAGCGGGTGCCGTCGGAGCGCTGGTATGAGGTCCGTGTTGCCGCCGTCCCGGGTCAAGGCAATCTCTTTGCCGTGAGCTTCAGGGATCTGACCGAGGCCCGCCGCATGGACCGCATGCGGTCCGATTTCGTCGCCAACGCCAGCCACGAATTGCGCACGCCGCTCGCCTCGCTCATGGGCTTCGTCGAGACCATGCAGGGCCCGGCCAAGGATGACGACAAGGCCCGTGAACGGTTTCTGGCGATCATGCTCGATCAGGCCTCGCGCATGTCGCGGCTCATTGATGATCTGTTGTCGCTGTCGCGGCTTGAGATGCGCGCCCATGTGCCGCCGCAAGGCAGCGTCGACATCTCGGTGCTCGCAGCCCATGTTGCCGATTCGCTCAAGCCCATGGCGAGCGAGGTCGGCGTGGTCATCAGTCTTGACCTGCCCGAGATCCCGGTCCTGGTGACAGGCGACCAGGATGAACTGATCCAGGTTCTTGAGAACCTGATCGCAAACGGGGTCAAGTACGGGCAGAGCGGCGGGCGGGTTGAAGTCGTCGTGGGGGCTGACACCGGCGAAGGCGTCACGGTCGCGGTGCGCGACCACGGGCCGGGGATCTCGCGCGAGCACCTGCCGCGCCTGACCGAGCGCTTTTACCGCGTCGATGTGGAATCAAGCCGCACCAAAAAGGGCACAGGCCTGGGACTGGCCATCGTCAAGCATATTCTGACCCGCCACCGGGCGCGGCTCACCGTTCGCTCCGAGCCGGGCGAGGGCGCCACCTTCACTGTCAGATTCGGGCGTGAACAATTCCCAAATTCGTCGTACTGACGAAAAAAGATTCAATAAAAACAATTGAGTAAACTGTCATAAAACAGTGATCTTTTCGTCATAAAACGGAATCCGGGAAGCCCTAGAACAAGGCAGCCTCAACTGGCTGTCCAGGGGTCCCGCAAGGGGCCAGAAACCCAAGCCCATGACGGGAGATTTTCATGAACGCACTCAAACTTTTGGTCGCTGCTGCAGTCGCGACCACTGCTTTCACCGGCGTAGCCATTGCCCGCGATCAGGTTCAGATCACCGGTTCGTCGACCGTTCTGCCCTACTCCACCATCGTAGCCGAAGCTTTCGGTGAAAACTTCGACTTCCCCTCGCCGGTCGTTGAAGGTGGCGGTTCGGGTGCCGGCCGCAAGAAGCTCTGCGAAGGCGTTGGCGAGAACACTGTCGATATCGCCAACTCGTCCTCGCGCATTTCCAAGTCGGACATCGAGCTCTGCGCTTCCAATGGCGTGACCGAGATCATGGAAGTCCGGTTCGGCTATGACGGCATCGTTTTCGCGTCTGACGTGAACGGCCCGGAATTCGCCTACACCCCGGCGCACATCTATGGTGGACTTGCTGCCAAGGTCGCCAAGGACGGCGCTCTGGTCGACAACGCCGCCGCTGCCTGGAATGACGTTGACGCAGCCCTGCCTGCTCAGCCGATCCTGGTTTTCGTTCCCGGCACCAAGCACGGCACCCGCGAAGTGTTCGACACCAAGGTGATCATCGCTGGTTGCAAGGAAACCGGTGCGCATGACCTGTTCCTCGCCGCCGCTGAAGGCAAGGACGACAAGGAAAAGGCTTCGAACGCTGACAAGGCCTGCATGGAACTGCGCACCGACGGCAAGTCGGTCGATATCGACGGCGATTACACCGAAACACTGGCCCGCATCGACGCGGACAAGACTGCAATCGGCGTGTTCGGTCTGTCATTCTACCAGAACAACACCGACAAGCTGCGCGTCGCAACGATGGGCGGCGTGGTTCCCTCGGCAGAATCGATCGCTTCGGCTGAATATCCGGTGTCGCGTCCTTTGTACTTCTACGTCAAGAAGGCTCACATCGGCGTCATCCCCGGCCTGAAGGAATACATCACCTTCTTCCTGTCCGATGAAGTTGCTGGTCCGAACGGCCCGCTGGCCGCCTATGGCCTCGTCTCTGACCCGGAGCTTGCCGCAACGCAGGCGATGGTCGAAGCCGAGACCCCGATGGCTCCGCTGAACTGAGCAAGATCCCTGAGGGCGGCGCTTCGGCGCCGCCTTTTTTCTGACCAAACGTCCTTCATTCTTGCGGACAGGATCCCCAATGTCGGTTCTTTTTCTGCTTGTCATCGTAGCGGTGTTGGCCTTGGCAGGCTTTCTGCTGTGCCGCCAACGGGTGATGGCCTCGGTTCAGGGCGATCCCAAATTGTTGCATTCACTGCCCGGCTATTACGGCTGGAACGGTGCGATCACAGTGATTTTGCCGGCGCTGGCAGTCCTCGTTCTTTGGCTGATCGTCCAGCCGTTCATTCTTGAAAACCGGATTGCAAGTGTGCTGCCGCCCGCCATGGTGGCGGATGGCAGTTCGTTGACGCTTGTCATGTCGGATGTGCGCCGGGTGGCGAGCGGTCTGGATGCTGCCGTTGCCGGGGGGGTGATGAGCGAGCAGGAAGCGGGGATGATTCGCACCGAATTTACCGACGTGCGCGGCAAGCTGGCCCGGGTTGGCGTCGCGCTGGGGTCGGACGTCACGCGCGAGGTGCTGGCCGCCGCGCAGCAGTACCGGGTGATGATCGCCTGGTCCGCGATGGCGCGCACCATTCTGGTGGTACTGATTGCCGTGGCCGGGCTGATCTACGCGATCATGATCACCAACAAGGATTTCCGCGCCCGCAACCGGGTCGAGCAGGCGGTGCTGGGCATTCTGATCGCAGCGTCGTCGATTGCCATCCTGACCACGGTGGGCATCGTCTATTCGATGCTGTCGGAGACGTTCAACTTTTTCTCGCAATATCCCTATCAGGACTTCTTCTTCAGTCTGACCTGGTCGCCCAATTTCCGCGGCGACTCCGACCTCGGGATCTGGCCACTGATCTGGGGCACCATGTATATCACGCTGATCTCGATGATCGTGGCGGTGCCGATCGGGTTGTTTGCGGCGATCTATCTGGCTGAATATGCATCCAAGCGGGTGCGCGCCTGGGTCAAGCCGCTGATTGAGGTGATCGCGGGCATCCCGACGGTGGTGTTCGGGCTGTTCGCGCTGGTGACGGTGGGGCCCTTGCTGCGCGACTACTTTGCCGAACCGCTGGGCTGGGGCGACTCGGGGTCGTCGGTGATGACCGCCGGGATCGTCATCGGCATTCTCAACATTCCGTTCATCAGCTCATTGTCCGATGACATCATCAATGCGGTGCCGCAATCGTTGCGCGACGGATCGTTGGGGCTTGGGGCGAGCAAGTCTGAAACCATCCGCCAGGTCTTGCTGCCCGCAGCCCTTCCGGGAATTGTCGGGGCCTGCCTCATGGCTGCCAGCCGCGCCATCGGCGAGACGATGATCGTGGTGATGGGGGCAGGTGCGGCCGCGCGGCTGAGCCTGAACCCGTTTGAGGCCATGACGACGATGACAGTCAAGATCGTCGGGCAGCTGACCGGCGATACCGACTTCAACTCGCCTGAAACGCTGGTGGCTTTTGCCCTTGGCATGACCCTGTTCGTGATCACCCTGGCGCTCAACGTCGTGGCCCTGATGGTCGTCCGCAAATACCGGGAGCAATACGATTGACCGACGCAACCATCGGCGGCCTTGCCGCACCCGCATCCGTCTATCCGAAAACCTCGCTGATGGCGCAGTCCCCCTTGACGCGTCGGCGCAATGCGGCAGAGAGCCGGTTCAAGGCGTACGGCATCGCCGCGATCGTGCTGAGCCTTGCAACGCTGGGCTTCATGCTGGTCACTATTCTGTCGGACGGTGTGTCGGCGTTCTTTCAGGCCAAGCTGAGCTTTCCCGTTGAACTGACGGCCGAGACGCTGGATCCGGTGGGCAACCGCAACCGCGCAGATATGGTGAAGATCACCACGCTGGGCTACAATAAAGTCCTGGCAGAAGCCTTTCAAAAGGAATTGACAGCGAAGGGAATTGCGGTCGCAGGCCAGTCCGACAAGGACGTCGTCGACGTGGTCTCCAAAGACGCGGCCGGTAAATTGCGGGCGCTGGTTCTGGCCAATCCCGAAATCGTGGGAACGACGATAGATGCGACGGTTCTGGCAACAGGGCGGGTCGACGGCTATCTGAAGGGCCGTGTCACCTCCGAGACGGCTCTGCGCGACAGCAACGTGACGCCCGAGCAGTTGCAATTGGCTGATCAGTTGCGCGACGCGGGCATCTTGAAGTCGGTGTTCAACTGGGATTTCATTACCTTGCCTGACGCATCTGACCAACGGCCTGAGGCGGCGGGGTTGGGGGTGGCGATCCTCGGGTCGGCCTACATGATGCTGCTGGTTCTGGTCACCTGTGTGCCCGTGGGGGTTGCTGCCTCAATCTATCTGGAGGAGTTTGCGCCCAAAAACGTCTGGACGGACGCCATCGAAGTCAACATCTCGAACCTTGCCGCCGTGCCATCAATCGTTTTCGGGATCCTGGGCCTTGCGATCTTCATCAACTTTGCGGGCCTGCCCAATTCGTCATCGATCGTGGGTGCACTTGTGTTGACCTTGATGACTTTGCCGACAATCATCATCGCCACGCGGGCCAGCATCAAGGCCGTGCCGCCGTCTATCCGCGATGCGGCTTTGGGGATCGGTGCGTCGAAAATGCAGATGGTTTTCCATCATGTGCTGCCCTTGGCGATGCCGGGCATTCTGACAGGGACTATTCTTGGGCTCGCCTCGGCGCTGGGAGAAACTGCACCGCTGTTGCTGATCGGGATGGTGGCCTTCGTGGACAACTATCCCTCCTCACCGCTCGATGGTGGCTTCCTGGAGCCCGCCACCGCCCTGCCTGTGCAGGTTTACGGCTGGGCGCAGCGTGCCGATCCGGCTTTCATCGAAAGGTCGTCTGGCGCCATCATCTTGCTGCTGGCGTTTCTCGTTGTCATGAACATCATGGCAATCCTCCTTCGTCGTCGCTTCGAGCGCCGCTGGTAGAACAGGAAAAGGTTCAATGATGAACATGATGCGTAATGAAGATTTACCGCAAGTGCAAACCAGGTCGAAGATCACCGCCAAGAATGTTCAGGTTTTTTATGGCACCACTCATGCCATCAAGGATCTGTCCATAGACATCCCGGACAAGAACGTAACAGCCTTTATCGGCCCGTCCGGGTGTGGCAAGTCGACCTTTCTGCGGTGCCTAAACCGCATGAACGACACCATCAGCAGTTGCCGCGTGGAAGGCCAGATCGCCATTGACGGTGAGGACATCTATGACCCGCGCGTCGACCCGGTGCAGTTGCGTGCCAAGGTGGGTATGGTGTTCCAGAAGCCCAATCCGTTCCCGAAGTCTATCTACGACAATGTCGCCTACGGACCGAAGATTCACGGATTGGCCCGCAACAAGGCCGAAATAGACGCAATCGTGGAAGGTTCGCTTCGCAAGGCAGCCCTTTGGAACGAGGTCAAGGACCGTCTCGCCGCCGCAGGCACCGGGCTGTCGGGCGGCCAGCAGCAACGCCTCTGCATTGCCCGCGCCATTGCCACCTCGCCCGAGGTGCTGCTGATGGACGAGCCCTGCTCGGCGCTCGATCCTATCGCCACTGCCCAGGTCGAGGAATTGATTGATGAATTGCGCAGCCAGTTCTCGGTCGTCATCGTCACCCATTCGATGCAGCAGGCCGCCCGCGTGTCCCAACGCACGGCCATGTTCCATCTCGGGGTGATTGCGGAGGAGGGGCCGACCGACAAGATGTTCACCAATCCCGATGACAAGCGCACGCAGGACTATATCACCGGCCGCTACGGTTGATCGGCCCGAGCCACACGCGTTCGATCCAGCCACCTGACAAGGACAAGACCATGCCCGCAGCCCATACCGTCACTTCTTACGACGACGAACTCCGCTGGCTCGCCCGCCGCCTCTCCGAAATGGGTGGCATCGGCGAAGGCATGGTGGCTGATGCGGTCACCGCGCTCGTCAATGCCGACACGGGATTGGCCCAGCGCGTCATTTCGGAAGATGTGTTGCTCGATACGGCCGAGCGCGAAATCTACGAGAAAGCTGTCCTGGTGATCGCCAAGCGCCAGCCGATGGCGTCCGACCTTCGCGAGATCATCGGCTCGATCCGCATCGCCTCCGATCTCGAACGCGTGGGCGATCTTGGCAAGAACATTGCCAAGCGCGTGATCGCTGTTCACACCATGCCGCAGCCCAAGAAACTGGTGCGTGGGCTCGAACATCTGGCGGAACTTGCGCTGACCCAGCTCAAGGAAGTGCTCGACGCATTTGCGACCCGGTCACCCGAACTTGCCAATTCGATCCGCGAGCGCGACGAGGAGATCGATGCGATCTACACCTCGCTGTTTCGCGAACTTCTCACCTACATGATGGAAGATCCGCGCAACATCACCGCCTGTACCCATCTGTTGTTCTGCGCCAAGAATATCGAGCGCATCGGCGACCATGCCACCAACATCGCCGAAACGGTCTATTACGTCGCTACCGGCGACCAGTTTGCCAGTGAACGGCCGAAGGATGATGACACTGTCAATGTCATCGCCACGGTACCGGGCGTCTGATGCGCGCGGTCGGGAGAACACGCCGATGGCCATGACGCCGCGCATCACAGTTGTCGAGGACGAGGAGGCGCTCAGCGTCCTGCTCCGCTACAATCTGGAAGCCGAGGGCTATGACGTCGATACGGTCCTTCGCGGCGACGAGGCGGAAATCCGCCTTCGCGAGCGCGTGCCCGACCTTCTGGTTCTCGACTGGATGCTCCCCGGCATCTCTGGAATAGAGCTGTGTCGCAGGCTGCGTCTGAGGCCCGAGACCGAACGGCTGCCCATCATCATGCTGACCGCTCGCGGCGAGGAAAGTGAACGCATCCGCGGTCTTGCCACCGGTGCCGACGACTATGTCGTCAAACCCTTTTCCACACCCGAGCTGCTCGCCCGCATCCGTGCGATGTTGCGGCGCGCAAGGCCGGAAATGATCTCTACCCAGCTCAAGGTCGGAGACGTCGAGCTTGACCGGGAGACCCATCGTGTGCGCCGCCGCGGCCGCGACATCAAGCTTGGTCCGACCGAATTCCGACTGCTCGAATTCCTCATGAGCTCACCCGGCCGCGTCTATTCCCGCTCGCAGCTCCTTGATGGCGTTTGGGGGCATGATGTCTATGTGGATGAACGCACCGTTGACGTGCATGTCGGCCGATTGCGCAAAGCGCTCAACTTCTCCAACATGCGCGATATCGTGCGCACCGTGCGCGGCGCGGGCTACGCCATAGAGAGCTGAAATCCGCCGTGCGTCCTTGAGCAGGAAGCCCCGGAGAATGGCGATGCGCGATCCGGGCCTTCTCATGACCAACGCATCGGAGTACAGCGCCACGCTTCTTTTCAGACGCGTGAAAGTCGCTGTAACCCATTGAATGGAGGCATGTACGTTTCGTTCAATCGAACCCGATTGAACGCGACACGCATCAGGCGCCGTTTGTGTCCACGTTTGCACCAGAGCATAACCCGATCAGATCACGCCATCTGATCGGGCGTCTTGTTCAAGGCTCTTGAGCCATGGAGCGGGTTTGCCCGATCAACCGACCGGCTCTGCTGGTTCTGCCAGATCGGGAACCTCTTTAACGAACGCGCTTGCGCTCGCTTGATGGCTGGAAGGCGAGCCTTGAATGATAGCTGCAATAGGGCGTGGCTTCGCCAGCGTCGTTGCCGCAAAAATGAAAACCGTCCTGAAGCGGGTCGCCTATCGGCCATTTGCACGTCCTCTCGCTCAGCTGGATCAGGCTGAGGCGGCGAGAAATCGGCACCACGACGTCGGTGACGGGGCGCGTGTCGATCACTTCGACGCTGACCACCTCGATCTCCTGTTGAAGAGCGGTGGCACCCGACGACCTGGTAACGGCGCGGGTGATCGTGGCCGTTCGGTTGGCGTAGTTGGGGGCGCGCGGCGCAGCCGTGGTGCGCATGGTGCGCACCGCAGCCTGGCCGCCGCTTTTGGCTCGACCCGGAAGGTTCAGGCGGTGGACCTTGCCGATGACGGCATTCCGGCTTACTCCGCCCAGCTGTGCGGCGATCTGGCTCGCACTGAGCCCGTCCGCCCACAATTTCTTGAGCTTCTCAACCCGTTCGTCTGTCCAATTCATGCATTTGCTCCTGTGTCCCGTGCCAGGGAAGGAAGAATCCTTCTCCGCAGGCCCGGCCATACCGAAACCTTGACGCGTACAAACTGTGAGGTGACTAATGGTTTCTATCCAACATTTGCATCCCGTTGCCGCATGCTCTCAAGCACATGTTGGAATCAGAAAAACCACTAGCAAGTGTAGGATTCGAGTGGATTTGACGAATTTCACATTTGGCATCGGATGCGACCCGAAAATGGGGACCAAATATCAAATTCAATCCACTAGTGTCCGCCACGACCGTCTAGCTCTACGAATTCAACTTAGTGGCCACCTGACTCCGTGACAAGAGTCCGGCGAATCAAGCCGATTCATTTTTGCGGTTTTCCCCAACTTAGCGAAAATCCTCACTAGCACAGTCATGTGGTGAAACAGCGGCGGTCGCACTCTGTCATATTGTGTAGCCTGTCGACATAGCCGGGCGCGGTGTTCACATTGACATCACCGAGCGAAACGACAATAGTGAATTGGCCGCCTCCCGAGGGCGGCATTTTGATTTTTTCCGGCAGCCCGCGCGGCATCGCCCGGGGCCCGGTGACACACTCCGGGACGGAGCGGGCCGATGGATCTGGGGGATGAGCGCCATGGCGACAGCCACGCCGCTTTACGAGACATACAACAGAATTCCGCTTCGCTTCGAACGCGGCGAAGGGGTCTGGCTGTTCACCGAAGAGGGTGAGCGGTATCTCGATTTTGCCGCCGGCATCGCGGTCAATTCGCTTGGACACGCCCATCCACATCTGGTCGAGGCGCTTACCGCGCAAGCCTCCCGGCTCTGGCATGTGTCCAACCTCTACGAAATTCCCGGCCAGGAGCGTTTGGGCGAGCGATTGATTGCGTCAACTTTCGCCGACAAGGTGTTTTTCACCAATTCGGGTGCCGAGGCGATCGAATGCGCGATCAAGACGGCACGCAAGCATTTCCATCACAATGGCCAGCCCGAGCGTTACCGCATCGTGACGGTGTCCGGTGCCTTTCATGGGCGCACGCTTGCAACCATCGCAGCCGGTGGCCAGACCAAGTATCTGGAAGGCTTCGGCCCGAAGGCTCCTGGATTTGACCAGGTTCCCTTTGGCGACCACGAGGCGCTCAAAGCGGCAATCAACTCCGAGACGGCCGCCATTCTCATCGAACCCGTGCAGGGCGAGGGCGGCGTCCGCCCGCTGCCGCTTGAATGCCTGCGTGGTCTGCGCGCGCTGTGTGACGAGCAGGGCATCCTGCTGATTTTCGACGAAGTCCAGTGCGGCGTCGGCCGGACCGGCAAGCTCTTCGCCCATGAATGGGCCAACATTGCGCCCGACATCATGGCAGTCGCCAAAGGGATCGGCGGCGGGTTTCCGCTCGGCGCCTGCCTTGCCACGGCTGCGGCTGCCGATGGAATGATCGCGGGCACCCATGGATCGACCTATGGCGGCAATCCGCTGGCCATGGCAGTGGGCAACGCAGTGATGGACGTGGTGCTTGCCGATGGCTTTCTCGACAATGTCAGCGACGTGGCGCGGGCCATGAGCCAGGGTCTGGCCGCCATCAAGGACCGTTATCCGTCTCTGGTGGCCGAAATTCGCGGATCGGGTCTCCTGATCGGCATAAAGTGCGTGAAATCCAACGCGGAGATGGTCCAGGCCTTCCGCAATGAACGGCTTCTGAGCGTGCCTGCCGGGGACAACGTCGTCCGCTTGTTGCCGCCCCTCACCATGACCGTCGAGGAAGCCCGCGAAGGCATGCGCCGCATGGAAGCAGCCCTTGACATGCTGTCCTGTTCCACTCCCGCCAACTGACGGACGCACGGCCATGACAAAGACCAACGCCGACGCGCCCCGGCATTTCCTAGACCTCTCCGCCGTCCCTGCCGGTGAACTGCGCCGCATGCTTGACGCCGCCCGGAGCGCAAAGAACGGTGCAGCACCCGAGCGGCCGCTTGCGGGCAAGATGCTGGCGATGATCTTCGAGAAGCCATCGACGCGCACCCGCGTGTCCTTCGATGTGGGCATGCGCCAGCTCGGCGGCGAAACGCTGTTCCTGTCGGGCACTGAAATGCAGCTCGGCCGCGCCGAGACCATTGCCGATACGGCCAGGGTGCTGTCGCGGTATGTGGACGCCATCATGATCCGGACGCTCGACCATGCGCGGATGCTCGAAATGGCCGAACATGCGACCGTGCCGGTCATCAATGCGCTTACGGATGACACCCATCCCTGCCAGATCATGGCCGATATCCTCACGTTCGAGGAGCATCGCGGTCCTGTCAAAGGCAAGACGCTTGCCTGGACCGGAGACGGCAACAATGTGCTGCATTCGCTCATCGAGGGGGCGGCCCAGTTCGGCTACCGCATGCAGATCGCAGTACCGAAGGGATCAGGGCCAGACCCCCGTTTTGTCGACTGGGCCCGGGGGCAGGGTGCCGACATCGTGCTCGGGCATGATCCTGCCGCCGCCGTCGCCGGGGCAGATTGCGTCATCACCGACACCTGGGTATCGATGAACCTGGAACACAAGGCCCGTAGTCATGATGTCTTTGTGCCCTATCAGGTCAATGCCGACCTGATGGCCAGAGCCAACGCGGATGCGCTTTTCATGCACTGCCTGCCCGCCCATCGGGGCGAGGAAGTCACCGACGAGGTGATGGACGGGCCGCAATCCGTTGTTTTCGACGAAGCCGAAAACCGCCTCCATGCCCAGAAGGCGATCATGCGCTGGTGCTTCCGCACCCTCTGACCCCGGACGGATTCATGGATACAGATATCAAGAGTTTGGGCGACATCGGCTTTTCCGGCGACGATCATGTCGTGCCGTTTGACGTGACCGCACTTGACACCCGTGGTCGCGCCGTCCAGCTCGGCCCACTTCTCGATGCCATCCTTGGCCGACATGACTATCCGGTTCCGGTTGCCCGCCTGCTCGCCGAACTCATCACGCTCACTGTCCTTCTCGGCACCTCGCTCAAATTCGAAGGCAAGCTCATCGTTCAGACCAAGGGGGACGGTTCGGTTGACCTGGTGGTGGCCGATTTCCGCACGCCCGGCGATCTGCGCGCCTATGCCCGCTTTGACGAAGACCGGCTCGCCGCTGCAGAGGCCGCAGGGCTGACAAGCCCCACTGAACTCCTGGGCAGCGGCATTCTTGCCTTCACCATCGACCAGGGTGAGTTCATGCAGCGCTATCAGGGGATCGTCGAAATGAAGGGCGATACGCTCGAAGCTATGGCCGAGACCTATTTCCGCCAGTCGGAGCAGATACCCACGGTGCTGCGCCTCGGCGTCGCCGAACTTTTCGATCGCGACGAGACCGGACGGAGCCGCCACCGCTGGCGGGCCGGAGGTCTTGTCGCCCAGTTTCTGCCCGAAGCTCCTGATCGCATGCGGATGCCGGATCTGCCGGGCGGCGATCTGCCTGAAGGTGCGGAAAGCCGGGTCATCCCGATCGACGACGTCTGGTCGGAGACCAAGGCGCTCGTGGCCACCGTCAATGCGGGCGAACTGACCGATCCACAGGTTGGCGCCGAACGGCTGCTCTACCGGCTGTTCCACGAACATGGCGTGCGGGTCTATCCGGCAGCTGCCGTTGCCGACAAATGCAGCTGCTCGCGCGAGAAGCTTGCCGGTGTTCTGAGCGGCTTCTCCGCCGAGGAGATCAGGGACAGCGTCGAGGACGGCCACATTTCGGTTGTCTGCGAATTCTGTTCGACCACCTATCTCTTTGACCCAGGTGAATTCCTGGAGCGATAACGCTCGTGCATTCATTCAAAGCGGTACAGCGACATTCACCTGTCTGAAAAGGCGCGCGGCGTTGTACGGTGTCCGGATTGGATACCTGAGGCCAGCGGCCTGATACCGACATGTGCGGGTCCAAATGGATGCGCGGCGATGTAACGCTGCGACAGGACCAAACTTCAATTGGCTCCTAGCCATCAATCGGCTACCAATCGACAGGAAGAACTGAATAGGTCTTGGACCTCGGCCGGGATCGCCCCCGTGGCATCGGCAGGTCAGAAGTATCAAAGTAGGGTGCGCAAATGCTCGACAGAGCCGGTCAGGGCCGGACGGAAGCGGACGGGTTGACTGACGATGCCACGCGGACTGCGGTGTCCGGCGCTCGGATCGGCAGGGCGGCCTTGCAGGTCACGTTGATGCTTGCGGTGCTTGGTGGCTCCTACTTCGCCATGGAACGCCTTGCGGCGTCCCGACCGGACCGCACGCCGCGTGTTTTCGAACCCACGATCTACACGGTGGAGACCATACCGGTCCGCAAGGCTGACAACCGCCCCGCGATCCATCTCTACGGCCAGATCGACAGCGCCCGCAGCATCGATCTCAGGCCACTGGTTCCGGGCCAGATCGTCGAGGTCCATCCCGAACTGGCCGCTGGCCGCCGGGTGTCGCGCGGCGACATCCTGTTGCGCATCGATCCCTTTGCCTATGACGGTGCCGTTCTTGAAGCCCGTGCCAATCTCGCCGCCACTGAGGCAATGATCGTCGAGATCGAGGCACGCCTCGCCTCCGAACGAGAACAACTCGCAGGCTCTGATGAGCAACTGGCCCTGGCGCGCTCCGACTTTGAACGCGCCACCGCGCTTGCGGCCTCCGGTGCCTTCACGAGCCGCGACGTCGAAGACCGCCGCCTGATCGTTTCCCAGCGCGAACTTGCCGTAAGCCAGCGCCGCAACAATATTCTCATCGCCCAGGCGCAGCGGATGCAGCAGGCCGCCAATTCAGAGCGCCTGGCCTGGAAAATGCGTGAAGCCGAGCAGCGGCTGGCCGACACGGCGCTCCTCGCTCCGTTCGACGCGGTCGTGTCCGAGGAATCCGCCGAGGCCGGGCGCTCGGTGAGCGCGGGCGACATCGTGGCCAAACTTTATGACGACCGGGAGCTTGAAGCCCGTTTCACCCTCACCAACGCCCAGTATGGACGCATGGCCACCGACGCCGATCCGCTCATCGGCCGCCCGGTCGACATCGTCTGGACGGTGGGCGGGATCGACTATCGCTACCAGGCGGAAATTGACCGGATCGGGGCGAAAGTGGCGGCCGAGCGCGGCGGCGTGGAGGTCTTTGCCCGGGTCGCCCCATCCGACTACGCTGTGGAGCTTCGCCCCGGTGCCTTCGTGGCGCTCACAGTTCCGGATCGGACCTGGCCGGACACGGTGCGGCTCCCGGAAACTGCGTTGCACGAGCTTGACCATGTCTTCGTCGTCGAAGACGGGCGCCTCCGCCGGCAGGATGTTCGCGTCATCGCCTATGATGGCGAAGACGCACTGGTGGAAACGGACATGGTCGATGGCACCGAAGTCATGATCACCCGGCTGACCGAAGCCACCGACGGCGTTCTCGTGCGTGCCCCCGACGATCCGACGGTTTCAGAAACCCCACCCGCAGGTGCGGCAGACACTGGATCGCCTGGACCTGGCACCCCGCGCCGCTCGACTGGCGGTTGACGATGGGCGGCACCGGCCTCATCCGCGCGTTTGTGCGCCATCCCAATGCGGCCAACCTCCTCATGGCGCTGATGCTGCTGTTTGGCGCCTTTTCCATCGCCCGGATCAACACCCAGTTCTTTCCCACCGTCGAGCAGCCCTCGATCTCTGTCGCAGTCGCCTGGTCCGGGGCCAGCGCCCGGGATGCGGAGACCAACATTCTCGCAGTCATGGAACCTGCGTTGCGGTATCTGGCCGGCGTCAGGCGCATGACCTCCACCGCCTCGGAAGGCTCGGCCGCCATCCGCCTCGAATATGAGGAGGGTACAGAGATGGGCAAGGCGCTGACCGAGGTCGAAGCTGCGGTCAAGGGGGTGGCCAACCTGCCCCAGGAGGCCGAGGAACCGTATGTGGCCCGCGACCAGTTCTTCGATCCGGTCGCCCGGCTGGCGATCACCGGAACAGCCTCCGAAGCTGTCAAGCGGACATGGGCCAAGCGCATCCGTGATGATTTGATTGGCCGCGGCATCGACCAGATCAATTTCACCGGCCTGCGCAGTGCCGAAATCCGCATTGATGCGCCAGAGATCGAATTGCGCCGGCTGGGAATGACTGTATCCGACGTCTCCGCAGCCATCGCCGCCAACAGCCGCGACCTGCCGTCCGGCAATATCGATGGTGCCGTCGAACGCCAGGTCCGTGCCATTGCAGACGCCCAGGGATCGCGGGCGCTGGCCGATGTGGAGGTCAAGTCCTTCACCAGTGGCGAAAAAGTGCTGCTGGGCGATATTTCCAACATCTCCGACGGCTTTGACGCGGATGAGCCGAGAGGGTTCTCCAATGGTCAGGTCGCCATTGAACTTGATGTGCGCCGGTCGCCCGACGCCGACACGCTCAGGATCGCTGCCATCCTTGCGGGCTATCTCGAGGAAATCCGTCCTGAGCTGCCCTCCGGGGTTGAGCTTGCCGTTTATGACGATGCGTCCCAAGTGCTGGCCGCCCGCATCTGGCTCCTGGTCAAGAACGGGCTCGGCGGACTCGTGCTCGTCGTTCTCATTCTCTATGTCTTTCTCAATGCCCGTATCGCGTTCTGGGTAGCCGTCGGCATCCCTGTCGCCATGCTCACCACCATCGGGTTCATGCTGATCTCTGGCCAATCGATCAACATGATCTCGCTCTTCGCGCTCATCATGATGCTCGGCATCATCGTCGATGACGCCATCGTCGTGGGTGAGCACACCAACACGCGGCTTGAGATGGGAGACGATCCACTGACGGCGGCTGAAAATGGCGTCGACATGATGATCACCCCGGTGCTGGCGGCCATGACCACAACGCTTGCGGCCTTCGCCCCCATCCTGCTCGTGGGCGGCACCATCGGCCAGATGATGGGTGTCCTGCCGCTGGTGGTGATCGCGGTCCTGGTGGCGAGCCTCATCGAATGCTTCTTTGTGCTTCCCGGCCACCTTGCCCGTTCGCTCGCCGCCCGGAAACCTCCCGTCTGGTCCTGGGGCCGGCAGCTCCTGATAGCACTTGTCCTGGTGATCGGGGCCGCCGGTCTCCTCGCCCGGCTGTCTCTCGGTCTTGACGGGTCGGGCGGAGCAGCGCGTGATTTTGCCCGCTGGGTGCTTGATCTGCCGGTTGTCGTCCGCATCCTCGCAATCGCGGGCGCAGCGCTTCTGGTTTCAAGCGTCGTCGAGTATTGCGTGCTGTTCTACCAGCAACGGACGCGGGCGCAAACCGCAGGACGCGACGGCCTCGTCGACAGCCGCTTCCGGCAGGTTTTTGATCGCGGCTTCAACGGATTTCGAGACGGACTTTTCAACACGCTCGTCGGCCTTGCCTGGCGCTGGCGCTATGTCACGCTGTCGCTGACGATTGGTCTGGTGATGGTGGCGGCGGTTGGGCTGGTGCGGTCAGGACAGGTCGAATTCGTGTTCTTCCCCTCGCCTGAAGCCGAAAGCATCACCGGCACGGTGATTCTGAATGCGGGTCTGCCTGAAGCCGAGGCGCTGGATGCCATTGCCCGCCACGAGGAAGCGCTCAGGAAGCTTGATCGGGAGATGACCGGCGGCGGCGATGCCACGTTCATCAAGGCGATCTTCACCTCCTACGGCGCCACCAGCCGCAGCGGCGGAACCACCGCGCGCATCAAGGTGCAACTGACCATCTCGGAGCAGCGGGAGGCGCGCACCCCTGACATCGTCAATGCCTGGCGGCAGGCGGTTCCCCATGTGCCGGGCGTTGCCCGTTTCGCGATTTTCCAGCAGCGCGGCGGGCCGCCCGGGCGTGACATCGAAGTCCGCCTTCAGGGCGAGCGCTCGGACGCGCTCAAGGCGGCTGCCACCGATGTGATCGCGCTCCTCCTGGGGATCGAGGGTGTGAGCGGGCTCGACGACAATCTGCCCTGGGGCAAACCCGAACTCGTCATGGAACTGACGCCGCAGGGTGCAGCCCTCGGTTTCTCCACCGAGGATGTCGGTCGCCAGGTCCGCAACGCCTTCGATGGTGCCATTCCCTTCCGCTTTCCCCGGCGCGACGACGAGGTGACGGTGCGCCTCGTGCAGGGACAGTCGGCGCAAGGGGCGGCAGCCCTCAGAAATTTCGAGTTGCGCAGTCCGTCCGGTGCCTTCGTTCCCCTGTCGGACGTGGTCCGTCTGACCGAACGACAGGGATTTGCCTCCATCCAGCGCCGCGATGGACGCTCGACCATATCCGTCACCGGCGATCTCGACAGCGCGGTCACGACCACTGACATTGTCGTCTCCGGTCTCAAGGCAAGCGGTGCGCTTGATCTCGTGGCGGCCCGACACGGCGTTACCTATTCTTTCGGCGGACGCTCGGAGGAGCAGGAGGATGCGTTTGCCGACCTGCGCCTCGGGTTGGCGGCGGCGCTCAGCGTCATCTACATCATCCTTGCCTGGGTCTTTGCCGGCTACTGGCGCCCCATCGCGGTGATACTGATCATCCCGTTGGGGATTGTCGGTGCAATTTTCGGGCACTGGCTGCTCGGCTACCAGCTCACCATCCTGTCCTTCATCGGCTTGCTTGGGCTCGCGGGGATTCTGGTCAATGATTCAATCATTCTGGTCGCCCGACTCGAAGAACGGGTGGCCGACGGGGACACGCTCGAAGCCGCAGCAGTGGGGGCGAGCCGCGACCGCCTGCGGGCGGTGCTGTTGACGTCGCTGACAACCATCGGCGGTCTGACGCCGCTGATCTGGGAGAAAAGCCTGCAGGCGCAGTTCCTGGTGCCGATGGCCATCACCATGGTCTTCGGGCTCGCTTTCACAACGCTTCTGGTGCTTTTCCTTGTTCCCGCCCTTATCGGGATCGGCGACGACGTCGCCCGCCTGTTCTCCTGGCTTTACGGCCGCAAGCGCGAGCCGCAAGCTGCCGGTCCGCGTTGACGGGCAGGTTCAGGATCGCCAGAACCGGGGCAAAAACAGCACCAGGATCGTGAACAGCTCGAGCCGTCCGAGCAGCATGCCCGCCGACAGAAGCCATTTCTGCAGGTCCGTGAGCGTGGAATAGTTGCCTGCCGGGCCGATGATGTCGCCAAGCCCGGGTCCGACATTCGACAGCGCCGTCCCGGCCCCCGACAGGGCGGTCGTCGCATCAAGCCCCGACAGACGCAACGCCAGCGCCAGAACCACAAAGCTCGCCATGAACAGGAAGAAGAAGCTCATCACCGAGGATATCGCCTGGTCGGTGATCGGCTTGCCGTTGAAGCGGGCGCGGAAGACGCCATGGGGATACATCACCTGCCGGATGTGCTGGCGCAGCGCTTGGTAGAGCACCTGGAACCTGAAGATCTTGATGCCGCAGGACGTCGAGCCGGCGCAGCCGCCGAAGAACATGATGACAAAGAAAAACGCGATCGCATGGGATCCCCACGCATTGTAGTCTGTTGAGACATAGCCGGTGCCGGTCACCACTGACACGACGTTGAAGGCTGCGTGCCGCAGTCCGTCTGCGCCGGTCTGGTGCGCGCCGAAATGGGCGATCATCCATGCGATGACGATCGTGACCGCGAGAAAGCCGAGAAAGCCGCGCACCTGCTGATCGGCCAGGGCGGGACGAAAGCGTCCTTGTACCATCTGGACATAGAGCAGGAACGGGATCGAGCCCAGAATCATGAAGGCGACGGCGATCCATTCCACCTGCGGATTGGCGAAATGCCCTATGGAAGCGTCCTTGGTGGAAAATCCCCCCGTTGCCACTGTGGTCATCGCGTGGATCACAGCGTCGTCCACCGCCATTCCGGCTGCCATGTAAGCGACGGCGCACAAACCGGTCATGGCGATGAAGACCAGCGTGATCGAGGTGGAGATCTGGGTGGCCCGCGGCAGGATCTTTTCCGCAGTGTCGAAGGCTTCAAACTTGAACAGCTGCATGCCGCCGATCTGCAGCATGGGCAGCACTGCAATTGCCATCACGATGATGCCGAGGCCGCCGAGCCACTGCATGAGCCCGCGCCAGAACAGGATCCCGGGCGGGGCGTTGTCGAGCCCGGTGATGACGGTGGCGCCGGTCGTGGTGATGCCCGACATGGATTCGAAAAAGGCGTCTGTGTAGCTGTCGACGACGCCGGACCAGAGAAACGGGATAGCGCCAAAGGCTACCAGTGCGATCCAGGACACCACCGTCATCAGCAGCGCCTGACGGGTCGACAAGCCCTTGGGCGCGCCCCTGTTGGCGGTGAACAACGCGAGCCCGAACGCGAGAGTCAGGCTGCCCGCACCGGCGAAGACTATCCAGTCCTCGTTGTCGGCTGCGAGATCGATGATGGCCGGAAGCATCATGGCCGCGCCCAGCGTCGCCACCAGCACGCCCGTCACGAGCATCACCGGCCGAAAGTCCGGAAGTGCGATCAATTCAACGTTCTCGCCATTCCGGGCAGATCGAGCGAAAAGGCCGGGATCTCGACATCAAACAGCTCGCCCGCTGCCGATTGCATCTGGTAGCTGCCGACCATGACGCCGGACGGCGTGTCGAGCGGGCACCCCGAGGAATACTCGTAGGTGTCGCCGGGTCCGAGCACCGGCTGTTCCCCCACGACACCTGGACCGCGCACCTCGTCGATGAGGCCGTTCTCGTCGGTGATCCGCCAATGGCGGGTCCTGAGTTGCACGACATCCCCGGAATGGTTGGCGATCACCACACGATAACCCCAAACATAGCGACTGTCCCCGGGGTCCGACTGATCCTCGAGATAGTATGGCTCAACGATGACTTCGATATCGCGTGTCACTGCGCGGTACATGGCGCACTCCCTTGATGAAACCAATCCTACACGGGTTGGTCGACGTCAAGCCGTAAGCGAATGCAATCGAGCCCCCGGACCCTGGGCGTGCAAGTCCCCGGATCGTCAGGCTCTGCAAGAACAACGGGGATGACCCGCACCTTCTGGAAGGCTACACAACATAAAGAGATGGAAGGAACGCAGAAAGGACACCCGATGCTCGATGTCTCCGCGCGAAAACTGATCGATCCGCTTCTCAACCGAATCGGCGCAGCACTCGCGCGCGCGGGCGTCACGCCCGATGCCGTCACCCTTTCGGCCTTCGGCACAGGCCTCGTGTCTGCGGCGATGATCGCACAGGGTCAGATGCTTGCCGGGCTTGTCCTGCTTCTCGTCAGCCGGATCGGGGACGGGCTGGACGGTGCGGTGGCCCGCGCTTCGCGGAGTTCGGACTACGGCGGATTTCTCGACATCGTGCTCGACTTCGTCTTCTACGGTGCTATCCCCCTGGCCTTCGTGCTCCATGATCCAGCAGCCAACGGGGTCGCCGGGGCCTTTCTCATCTTTACCTTTTATGTCAATGGAGCGAGTTTTCTCGCCTATGCGGTGATCGCCGAGAAGCGGAAGATCGGCAGCGACGCAAAGGGACCGAAATCGATCTATTTCACAACCGGGCTCGCCGAGGCGACCGAGACCTACGCGGTTTTCGCGATTTTCTGTCTCTGGCCGGAAAGTTTTCCGCTGGTGGCAGTCCTCTTCGGCGTCATCTGCCTCTACACCGCGCTGTCGCGCATCATGCTGGCACGGTCGGTGTTCGGGTCTTCGGCTTCAGAGACCTGAAAGCGCCCGCTCGAAGTCGTCGACTAGATCGTCGGCGTCCTCGATGCCCACCGACAGGCGGACCATACCGGCAGAAATGCCAAGTTCATCGCGCGCGGCCTCCGACAGGTTCTTGTGGGTGGTGGTCGCCGGATGGGTGATCAAGCTTTTGGCGTCGCCCAGATTGTTGGAGATCCGCACCACCTCCAGCCGGTTCTGCATCGCGAATGCGGCCGCCTTGCCAGCCTTGAGCTCGAAGGCAACCAGGCTCGAACCACCTGACATCTGCCGGGCGCAGATGTCAGCCTGGGGATGGTCGGCCCGGCCGGGATAGATCACCTTTGAGACAGCCGGATGATCGGCCAGGAAATCGGCGATCCGGCCTGCGTTTTCGGTCTGCTGGCGCACCCGGAGCGGCAGCGTCTCCAGCCCCTTGAGCAGCGTCCAGGCGTTGAAGGGTGACAGCGACGGCCCGGTGTGGCGGAAATAGTCATGCAGATGCTCGTCGACCCATGCCTTGTCAGACAGGATCACCCCGCCCAGGCAACGCCCCTGCCCATCGATATGCTTGGTCGCCGAATAGCACACGACATGGGCACCCAGGTCGAGCGGCTTCTGCAGGAGCGGGGTCGCAAAGACATTGTCGACCACCAGCTTGGCGCCGATCTGGTTGGCGAGCACGGCGACAGCACGGATGTCGATCACCTCGAGCGTCGGATTGGTCGGGCTTTCGAGGAAGAACACCCGGGTGTTGGGACGGACTGCGTTTTCCCAGTTTGCAAGGTCGCGGCCATCAATCAGGCTCACGTCGATGCCGTATTTTGGCATCAGCACTTCCACGACCCATCGGCACGAGCCGAACAGAGCCCGCGCGGCGACCACATGATCACCGGTCCGCAACTGGCACAGAAGTGCTGCTGAAATGGCGGCCATGCCTGAGGCGGTCGCCCGCGCGTCTTCCGCACCTTCAAGCAGGCACATCCGTTTTTCGAACATGTCGGTCGTGGGATTGGCGTAGCGCGAATAGACGAAGCCCGGATCCTCACCCTTGAAACGGGCTTCAGCAGCTTCAGCGCTGTCATAGACGAAGCCCTGGGTCAGGAAGAGTGCTTCCGAGGTCTCCCCGAAGCCGGACCGGGTGATGCCGCCATGGACGAGTTGGGTTGCGGGTCTTAAATGTCTGGGTGTGCTCATCGTCGTTCTGTCCAACAAAAAACCGGCCGCAAGAGAATTGCAAAGCCGGTTTCACACCCGACCTTTTTAGCAATTTCTTTAACGTGGCTGCAAGCCGGTCGGCCAAATCACCACGGGATAACCTTTGTTTATTCTGTTTCAGCGCTTGCGTCAATCGGCTTGCATTGCCATGGAGAAGCACCACGGGGACAACGCAATGACTGCGACACCGGGCATCCTTTCGGACCGCGCCATCCGGACGCTTCTTGAAGGCGGCCGGCTGAAACCTGCACGTCCACTGGACCCGGACCAGATCCAGCCCGCTAGCCTCGATCTGCGGTTGGGTGGCAAGGCTGCCCGCGTCCGGGCGAGCTTCCTGCCGGGGCGCGGCAGCACGGTTGAAACCAAGCTTGAGCGGTTGACGCTGCACGAGATCGACCTGACGGCTGGCGCCGTGCTCGAAACCGGTTGCGTCTACATCGTGCCGCTTTTGGAAAGCCTCGCCCTCCCGGATTTGATATCCGCCTCCGCCAATCCGAAAAGCTCCACCGGTCGGCTCGACATTTTTACCCGCGTCATGACCGATTATGGCCAGGAATTCGACAAGATCCCGGCTGGCTACGAGGGGCCGCTCTGGCTGGAAGTCAGCCCGCGGACGTTCCCCATCGTCGTTCGTACGGGGTCCCGGTTGTCGCAGATCCGCTTCCGCCAGGGTCATGCCCTGCTTGACGAGCAGGCGCTTTCGGATCTGCATCGGCGGGAGGTGCTGGTCGCCTCCGACACCCCCAATGTCAGCGGCGGCGGCATAGCGCTTTCGATCGATCTTGAGGGTACGGGCACCGACAGTCTCGTGGGTTACCGCGGCAAGCACCATACCGGCGTCGTCGACGTGGACCGGCGCGGTGTGCTTGATGTTCATGATTTCTGGGAGCCGATCTTCAACCGGGGATCGGCCGATCTGATCCTCGATCCGGACGAGTTCTATATTCTGGTCAGCCGCGAGTCTGTGCATGTTCCCCCGCTCTATGCCGCCGAGATGACGCCGTTTGATCCGCTGGTTGGCGAATTCCGTGTCCACTATGCGGGGTTTTTCGATCCGGGGTTCGGCCATTCCGGGGCAGGCGGCGCCGGCAGTCGGGCCGTTCTGGAAGTCCGCAGCCACGAAGTGCCGTTCATTCTCGAACACGGCCAGATCGTCGGACGTCTTGTCTATGAGCACATGCAGGAGCGTCCCGAAACCGTCTACGGTGAAGGCCTCGGGTCGAGCTATCAGGCCCAGGGCCTCAAGCTGTCCAAGCATTTCATGCCGCCGCGCGAGCGCTGAGGCAGGCGTCTCGGTCCCGGGTTCAAGCCCGAGGTGAGACGGGGGACTGCGCCGCTTTAAGCTCGGCGATTTCCTGGCGGATGGCGCGCAATTCGGTCAGCATCAGGCTCTGTTCGTCCTGCAGCGCTGCCCGCTCCTCGGCGGCTTCCGCTTCGTGCTCGGCCTGCATCGCTGACACGATGATGCCGATGAACAGGTTGAGCACCGTGAAGGTGGTCGACATGATGAACGGGACGAAAAAGGCCCAGGCCATCGGATAGACCTCCATGACCGGCCGCACGATGCCCATCGACCAGCTTTCCAGCGTCATGATCTGAAACAGCGAATAGGCGGATGCCGGAATGGATCCGAACCACTGCGGAAACGACGCCCCATAGAGCTTTGTCGCCATCACCGAGAAGATGTAGAAGACGAGCGTCAGCAGGAGAATGATCGATCCCATGCCGGGCAGCGCCGCGACCAGTCCGCCCACGACCCGCTTGAGCGATGGCACCATGCTGACGAGGCGAAGCACCCGGAGCACCCTGAGCGCCCGCAGGACCGAGAGGTTGCCGGTGGCAGGCAGAAGCGTGACGGCGACGACAAACAGATCAAACAGCCGCCATGGGTCCCGGAAGAAATCGAGCCGAAACACAGCCATCCGGACAGCGACCTCGAGAACAAAGATTGCGAGGATGGTTCGGTCAATGACCATGAGCAGCGGACCGACAGCAGCCACCACGTCCGGGACGGTTTCCAGCCCCAGAGTGATCGCGTTGACAATGATCAGGACGGTGATCACGGTCTCGAAACGACGGGACGTGATGAGGGCCTTGAGACGGTCCATGGGAAGTGTGCCGATCGGGAGTGAAAACCGCCCGGGATATGAGAGGTGTCGGCTCTGTCGTCAAGGGTCGGCTTGGCAGGTCCCGCTTGACCCCCACGCGCACACTGACGAAAAGCTGGTTGCAGCCTGCATCTTGCGATAGAAGGTCCCCGCTCGGATCCGGACAGGGAAAACGGAATGGCCAGTCTCACCTACAGCGTCACCGTTAGGGAGTTCCGCGAACGCCTCCGCAACAGGCAGGTCGTCGAGAGCGTCCTTGCAGGTTACGCGCTTCGACATGACAGCAGGACAGACAGGGCAGGGCCTTGCCGCGCTTCACGCCCGTCAGGATAAGCCGTTGACGGTCCTGCGGCGCTCCGTAGCAGGCAGCGTTCAGCACTCGCCAATCGCGCTGCACGTCGTAACCGATCTTCTCAAACTCTTCGATCAGCTCGAAAAGAAACTTGCGATGCCGCCCAACGGGCAGACCCTCGACGTTCTCGAACACGAAGTAGATAGCGTCGAGTTCCCTCACGATCCGCACGAAGTCCTGCACAGGGGAATTGCGTGGATCGTCTAGCGCCCGCTTGCCGATCAGCGAAAAACCTTGGCAGGGAGCGCCACCGAACGCCACATCGACGGGCCGGTCGCCGATGTCAGCTTTCTGACGAATCTCGTCACCTGTCACTTCGGGCACTGACTTCGGCAGAACGACGCAGGCGGGGAAGTTAAACTTGTGGGTGGCTGCGTGGACAGGATCGAGTTCCACCGCTGCGAACACATCGAATTCAGCTTGCTCGAAGCCAAGACACATGCCGCCCGCACCAGCGAAAAGGTCAACTCCAATCGGTCTCGCCATGCCTGCCGCCTGACGTTTTTTCGCACCATATCGACGGCGCGGCGGCTTGACCAGCGAAACCTGGGGACAAAGGAGCGACTCAACCTCTGCCAAATTGCCGTTCCTACCTCGCCTTCACGCAATCAATGCGTCCCAGCCAGCATCACTGAACTGAGTTACGAGATTCTTGCCATGTTCTTGTTTTGTTTCAACCCCCAACTTCAAGCAGTCGGCAGTTTCAGCTTGCAGGTATTGCCTCGAAACAGTATCTAAATCGGCGTCGCGGGTGTATCTCAATGGTAGAGAAGCAGCTTCCCAAGCTGATGACGAGGGTTCGATTCCCTTCACCCGCTCCAATTGCAGGCCTGCCCAAATCACCTACAAACTGCCTGCAAACCGAACAGACGACACCAACTAACCACTTGATCGTAGGCGGAGAACTTGGGATAGCGCATTAGCTTCCCAAGCTCGATGTCGTCGGTTCGATCCCGATCACCCGCTCCAGTCTTTCACCACCGAGCCAGTGAGGCCGCGCCGCCGGGATTCACTCCACCCGGTCGCTCACCTCAGTCTTGCGCGGGAGGCGGCGGCGCCGTCCGCCGCGGTTGGCGCGGATGTGGGGTCTTCTCCCAGACATGGGCTTTGCGCCGCAGTTGGCCGATCGCCCGCCAGGCCGCGAGCGACATCGCCAGCCAATAGACTGGCACCGCCAAGAGCCATCGCGACTTTATGGCCTTGCGTTCGCCAGGTGCCATACCCACAAGACCCATGGCGGCGAAAACGACATAGCTGCTTGCGAGATTGAACAGATCCAGCGCGAAAAGCCATCCATTCAGCCCATCAATCGGCGGCTCTGCACCGGAGGCAAACACAAAGACCGTGTACAAAATGAACAGGATGAGCGCCGGATGGGCCAGCGCCGAGGCCAGCATTCCGCCAATGAGAACCTGGAAGGCGAGGAATCCGCCAAAGCCCAGTTCATTGAGCAGGTGCAAGGGGTGGCGCATCAGCACCAGCCAGGTTTGCGCCCAGCCCTTGAGCCAGCGGCTGCGCTGCTTGAGCCAGATGGACATGGTATGGGGCGCGATCTCTACAGTCGCCCGGCTGATGGCCTCGGTCCGGTAGCCCTGACGATAAAGGCGCAGGCCGAGATCGGCGTCCTCGGTCACATTGTACGGGTCCCATCCGCCAACGCTCTCGAGAATGTCCTTGCGGAAATGATTGGAGGTGCCACCCAGCGGTATGGGCAGCCCGCACCGATCCAGAAACGGGATCAGCACCCGAAACAGTCCGCTGTATTCGAGCGCAAACAAGCCTGCAAGCCAGTTGCTGCCGCGGTTGGCGATGGCGAGTGGCGCTTGAACGCAGGCAAGATCCGTCCCGCCGGCGGCAAAGGCGGCATGCGCTTCCAGCAGTTGGTCCGGATGTGGCACATCTTCCGCGTCGTAGATCGCCACCAGGTGGCCGCGTGCGCCGGCCAGCGCATATTGCAGGGCTTTGGGCTTGGTCCTGGGTCCGAAGGCGGGAACGCGGATGATCTCGAATTCGGGTCCCGGTGCCTCGGCCTCCAGGGCTTCGATCGTCGCCCTGTCATCGGCTTCGCAGACCAGCTTGATGTCGAGAAGGCTTTTTGGCCAGTTGAGCCGCGACATGGCCTGCACCAGCTGGCCCGCCATCTCGGCCTCGTCGTACACAGCCACCATCACGGTGTAAACGGGCAGACCGCTCGCCTCCAAAGCGCTTGGCGCAACAGCGCGTATGGGTCGGCGGAACAGGATCGACCCGAAACGGAGGGCATTGTGGGCGAAGAACAGCCCTGTCAGCAGCACATGCAACCCGATCAGTGCCAGAACCGGGGCGATGAGTGCAGTGGCCAGAGTGAGCGCCAGCCCGGCGGCAAGAAGAAATCCCTGAAAACCTGTCATGACCTGGCGCGCGCTGACGGAGCCCGAGCGGTCGGCAAGATCCGACGTGGCCTCCCGCACCCGCATCGCTGCTCCCGACTCCCAGACTGCGGTCCGCATCGTTTGCGGTGCAGCCACAACCAGAAGCTCGCGCAGAGCAGGATGGCGTGCGATCATGGCCATGTCGGCATCCAGGCGACGCGCCTCCGGCCTGATGACGGTGACAACCCGGTCTCCGAGCGAAATCCGCAGAGGACCAAGCTCGCGCAGCAGCAGATCCTGGTTTCTGAGCGCCAGGACCTGAGCGGGTTGGATCGTGTTGATGTAGGCAAGGCCGAGATGGCTTGCGAGCCAGCGGTAGTAGACATCGGGCGCGATCCGCCCGGCTGCGATCAGCTCGCGCTCCAGACTGGTCCCGTTGCGTTGCGCCGCCGCGCGCGCAGACCTGAGATGCGGCTTGCCCATGCCGCACGCGGAAAAAAAGCGAAATTCGGCCTCGTCTTCCGCGCGCACAGCGACCCGATCGCCGTTGCCGACGACAAGACGAAGGAAGGGCGGCCGATCGCGGGCCGTTGCGTCGGGGGCGTGAGGTTTGTTCGGGGCCATGACTCTGCTAGACACAGGCTTCGACACGATTGAAAGCCAAGTGTGATGCTAATCGAACCAGTCCGAAAATCATCCCTAGCATTCTGGGGTTTTGCACTTTTCACGTGCGTTCAAGCTGTATTTTTGCCTGCTTATGCACAAGATGCTTCCCAACCTTCGGCCATTGCCCCCAATTACAGCGATCCGCGCGAGCGCATCGCGGCATTAGATGTCTCCGGCTTTCCCCGCATCCGGTTTCTGACCACGGTCGATTTCCCACCTTTCAGCTTCCTCGACCAGACCGGCCGGTTGTCTGGCTTCCATGTTGACCTTGCCCGTGCGATCTGTACCGAGCTCGATCGCCTCGACGCTTGCCAGATTCAGGCTTTGCCCTTCAGTGAATTGCGCAGCGCGCTTGAAGGCGATCTTGGCGAAGCGGCCATTGCGGGCATCGCCGCGACCGCGCAGAGCCGCCAGGTCTTCCGGTTCTCCCGTCCCTATCTCGAACTTCCCGCCCGCTTCATCGTCCGCCGCGACCGCCGATTCAGCGAGCCGGCGGGGCAGGCGCTCGCGGGCCGCCAGATCGGTGTGCTAGCGGGGTCCGCCCATGAGGCGATGCTGCGGACCGTGTTTCCCGATCTCCGTCCGGTCACGTTCAGTCGCGCCGAGTGGCTGTTTGCTGCGTTGACAAAAGGCAGCCTCGACGGCATTTTCGCCGACGGAGTACAACTGTCCTTCTGGCTGTCGAGCCCGGCAGCAGATGGCTGCTGCAGCTTTCTGGACGGTCCTTTCCTGTCGATCGATTTTCTTGGCGAAGGCCTTGCCATCGCCGTGGCGCCGGAGGACCAGATCCTCGTTGACGCCTTTGACCACGCGATCTCGAGGCTCAACCGCAATGGCCGCTTTGCTGAACTCTATCTGCGCTGGTTTCCCAACGGTCTCTACTAATGCATGTCGCGCTCAAATGGGTTCATTTGTGCGGTAACGGACATGCATGCATTCATTCAATGTTTTACAGCGGCATTCACGCATCCGATTGGATGCGCGGAACTGTAGAGCAATTCCAGCGAAAGTGGGTGCCGCTTTCGTGTCCGGAATTGCTCTAAGGAGACTGGTCGGCGTCCGGCACCTTTGCGTCATTGGGTTTGAGCGGCTTGAATGGCAGCAGCAGCGCCCAACCGAGCGACGCGGTTTCGGGCGTGCGGTAGTCCGCCAGGCCGATCTCGATGCCCTCGTTTCCGCGTCTCGGCGCAGCCGTGTACATGCCAAAGAGCCGGTCCCAGATCGCCAGATTGAAACCGTAGTTGGAATTGGTCTCGCGTGGATCGGTGGAGTGGTGGATGCGGTGCATGTCCGGTGTCACGATGAACCGGCGCAACGGGTGGTCGAGCCAGAGCGGAAGCTTCAGATTGGCGTGGTTGAACATCGCCGCGCCATTGAGCACGATCTCAAAGACCAGCACGGCCACAGCCGGTGCGCCAAGCGCCACGATGATGGCGGCCTTCCAGACCATCGACAGCACGATCTCAATCGGGTGGAATCGCAAGGCTGTCGTCAGGTCAAAACCTGTATCGGCATGGTGCATGCGGTGGATACGCCACAGCAGCGGCCATTTGTGGCTTGCCACATGCTCAAGCCAGATCGCGAAATCCAGAATGACAAAGGCCACCAGACCAGCAAGCCAGACCGGCGCATCGATCCAGTTGAACAGACCATAGTCGCGACTCTCCGCCCAGATGGCAGTCCCGACGGCTGCCAGCGGAAACAGGACCCGCAGGCCCACCGAAGACAGGACCACCATCGAGAGGTTGGTGAACCAGCGCCGCGATTTCCAGGCCCCGGCGAGCTCGGCGCGCTCAAGCCGCGGCGCTGCGAGTTCAAGCACAGCCAGCGTGGCGAAGATGAGTGCGAAGGACGCGACGCGAACAACTGGCTCCGATAGTCCAAACAAGGTCATGGGCAAGGGCCCCTGTGATTTTTCGTTGTCGATCAAAGTGGGACAATCGCATGCCTGTGCCTGATGCGCGACACACATTCAGGTGAACCTTGGCCGCTGCGACGCCGCGCCGCAGCTTTTTTCTGGTCCGGTTCTCAAGGGCAGCCACGAACCGGGTTGCAAACGCAGATGCAGCTCTTGAAAGCATTCGAGCGACCTTGGCGCGCCGCGGCAGTCCTCAGGCCTGCCGGAACCGGGCAATCGCGCCCCGTTCGATGGCCGCACAGGTAAGTTTGTCGAGTCCGAGGCGGTCTCGCAGCATCTGCAGGATGCGGATCTCTTCCTGGCGGATTTTGTAGTCGGCGGAGGCAACCTCGACCGCCAGCGCGTAGGCCGTGTCATACAGACGCGTGGGGACCGCGTCCTTGACCACCTCCAGAACGATGTCGAGGCCTTCAGGGCCGTTGAGGATGTCGGCGCAATCGCGGCTGACCTTGACCAGGCGTTCATCGTCAAAGCCGTGGAAAACAGGCAAGAACCGGACGAGCCGCCCGATCCGGGCGAATTCCGCGTCATTCATGGCCGTATCGACGGCCGAGACCGTAACCATGAGATAGATGAGCGCGTCTTGGGTGGAGATGGGATTGGGCATGGGGGGAGGTTCCAGTGGACTGAGCCCAGACAATAGGCACGGGCAAGGGCAGCGGCAAGGATGGCGACGCGAAGTCTCTCGGCTCTTTCAAGGCTTTATTGGCTGGCCCAGATAATGCGGGCCATCCAGTCGATCTCGCGCGTCTCGAACTGGCGATTGGGATGCTCGGGATTGAGTGATACAAGCTCGACCGACCGCGCGGTGTGACGGTGCAGCACCTTGGCCATAACTTCCCCATCACGGGTGCGCACGACCACCCGGTCGCCCCGGCGCACCTGTGCTCCTGGCTCGACGATCAGAATATCGCCGTCCCGGTAAAGTGGCATCATGCTGTCGCCCTGCACTTCAAGCGCGTAGCAACCGGGCCGGGACGCCGGATTGACCGGAAACTCCACCACATCCCAGCCCTGTCCCGCAGGAAAGCCGCCATCCACGAAGTAGCCGCCCGCTCCGGCCTGTGCAAAGCCCAGAAGGGGTATCGAGCCATGTTGGGGCGGGAATGCACCGTCAGGCAGCACAGGATCAGCGGTCAGCCGATGGCCCTGCACAAGCGCCATGAACTCGTCCAGCGTCGAACCGGTGGCATGCAGCACCTTGGCCAGCGATTCCGTCGACGGCCAGCGGTCGCGGCCATCCGCGCCCTGCCGCTTGGATTTGTTGAAGGAGGTCGGGTCCAGTCCGGCCTTGCGCGCCAGACCGGAAGCGGTCAGCCCGTAACGTTCGGCAAGGCCGTCCAGCGCCGACCAGATGCGTTCATGCGAAAGCATTCCTGGACCCCGTTCCGCAGTGACATGGCGGCCGGAATTGCCCCAGCCGCGCCTTTTCTTACACGAAAGAGACGGCGCAAGTAAAGATATCTAGGAAAAATATCCTCAATTTTACGGAAATGCTACGCTCATGCGGGACGGAAAGGCGCCCTTCCGGTGACCAGCGCCTGCTCAAGATGCTCGATGCGGTCCTGGCCCCAGAAGGGCTCGCCGTTGAGCACATAGGTGGGAGCCCCGACCACGTCGGCGGCGATGGCATCCTGGGCGTTGCGTTCGCGGATATGGGCGATTTCCTCGGTCTTGGCATCCATCAGCGCCGGCCGTGCGTCGAGGCCGGACTGCGACAGATAAGACGCCAGCACCTGTTCGTTGGCGATGTCCTCGTCGCGGGCCCAGACACCGGCCAGCACCTTGAAGAGAAAGATCGACGGGTCGTGGCCGGCTTCCACGAGGGCAATGACGGTCCTGTCGGCCAGCGTTCCGTCCACCGGCCAGAATTTCGGACTGGTCTTGATCGGCAGCCCGCGAAAATGGGCGAGCCGCTGCAGTTCGATCAGCCGCAGCCGCTGGCGGACCGGCGGGCGTTTGGCCGGCGCAAGCCCCCCCGACACATCCCACACGGCAGCAAGGTTGACCGGCTTGTACTTGAGCCGTGCCTTGTGCCGCTCTGCCACGCCGCAGATGAGTTGATGACCAAGATAGGTGAAGGGCGAAATGGAGGTGAAATAGTAGTCGATGGTGGTCATGGAAGTCCTCCCTTTCGTCCACATTGTCCATTTTCGCAAAATCCGGCAAGGGCACGGCGCACGGGCGCTGCCACAAATCCCCATCACCCTTGCCGGACGATGCTGCGGGGTTGGCAGGTCAAGGAAGAACGGGCCTGCAAGCCCGTTCCCGTATCAGCAGATGCGGACCGATCACGCCGCGGTTTTAAGGTCCGCGTAGGGATTGAAGCGACCGTAGAAGGTCTCGCCCTTCTGAGCCATGTCAAGCAGCAGCTTCGGCGCGCGGAATTGCCTGCCGTATTTGCGGGCAAGCACTTTGCACCTGTCGACGAAGACCTGTGCGCCCATCGTGTCGATGTAAGACAACGCGCCGCCTGTGTAGGGAGCGAAACCGAAACCGAGAATGGTGCCGAGATCGGCCTCGCGCGGATCGGTGACGATGCCTTCCTCCACCGTGCGCGCCGCTTCGAGCGCGATGACGGTGAGGAAGCGGTCCTGCAGCTCACGGATATCCACTTTGGCCGGGTCCTGCTGCGGATAGAGGGTCTTGAGATCTGGCCAAAGGTGCTTCTTGGCGGGTTTGGCCGGGTAGTCGTAGAAGCCTTTGCCATTCTTGCGGCCGAGCCGCCCTTCGGTCTCCACCATACGCTCGATCAGCGCCACGTGGCGCGGATCGGCAGCCTGCGGGCCGAGGTCTGCAAGTGCCGCCCGAACGATCTTGAGCGACAGGTCGATGGCCACTTCGTCGTTCAGCGCGAGCGGTCCAACCGGCATGCCGGCCATCTTGGCGGCATTCTCGATCATGGCCGGTGGTACGCCTTCCACGAGCATGTTGTAGCTTTCGTTCATGTAGCGAAGGACGCACCGGTTGACGAAGAAGCCCCGGGTATCGTTGACCACGATCGGCGTCTTCTTGATCGCCGCCACATAGTCGAGCGCCACGGCAAGCGCCTTGTCGGACGTCTTGCGGCCAAGGATGATCTCCACCAGCATCATTTTGTCGACCGGGGAGAAGAAGTGAATGCCGATGAAGTTCTTCGGTCGCTTTGAATTTCTGGCAAGACCCGAGATCGGCAGCGTCGAGGTGTTGGACGCAAACACGGTGGTTGCGCGAATTTCCGCCTCGATGCTCTCGATGACAGCCTTCTTGACCTCGCGGTCCTCAAACACCGCTTCGATCACCAGATCGGCATCGTTGAGATCGGCATAATCTGTCGAAGGCGTGATCAGCGACAGGAGCTTGTCGCCTTCTTCCTTGCTGGTCTTGCCCTTCTGGATGCCTTTGCGGACGAGATCCTCCGAATGGGCCTTGCCCTTCGCGGCGGCGTCCATGGAACGGTCGATCAGCGTGACCGGAATGCCGGCCTTTGCCGTCACATAGGCGATTCCCGCCCCCATGAAGCCGGCGCCGACGACACCGATCTTGCGGAACTTCGACGGCTTGACGCCCTGGGGCCGACGGGCACCCTTGTTGATCTCCTGCAGCGAGATGAACAGCGAGCGAATCATGGCGCGCGCTTCCGGCGTCTGCAGGATATGGGTGAAATAGCGTTGCTCGATCCGGAGCCCTGTATCGATCGGCACCTGCAGGCCTTCAAAGACGCTCTTCAGGATCGCCTTGGCTGCAGGATAGTTGTTCTGGGTCTCACGCCTCAGGATGGCCGAGGCCGCAGGCCACAGCTGGGCACCCTGGGCCGACCAGATCGGTCCGCCCGGCAGCTTAAAGCCCTTCTCGTCCCAAGGCGCGACGGGCTTGAGCCCGCCCTTGATCATCGCCTTGGCGGCCGCAATCAGCTTCTTCGGCTCGACGATCTCATGAATGAGACCCATCGCCTTGGCGCGTTGGGCGGTGATGATCTGTCCGGTGGTCATCATCTGCAACGCATCTTGGGCGTTGGTCAGCCGCGGGACCCGCTGGGTGCCGCCGGCACCTGGAAAGATGCCGACCTTGACTTCGGGCAGGCCCATCTTGAGCGAAGGGCTGTCGGCGGCGATCCGGCCATGGCAGGCGAGCGAGAGCTCGAAGGCACCGCCCATGCAGGTCCCGTTAATGGCCGACACCCAGGGCTTGCCGCAGGTTTCGATCTTGCGGAAGAGCCAGCTCATCTTGCCCACAAGATCAAACATCACCTTCTGCGCATTGTCGGGATTGGTCTTTTTCTCGTCCTCCATCCGGGCGAACATCGCGCTCATCATGGTCAGGTCAGCACCGCCGGAAAAGGAGGACTTGCCGGATGTGAAGACGACACCCTTGATGGCCTGATCGGCCGCAAGCCGGTCGACCAGCGCTTCAAGCTCGTCCATACCTTCCAGCGTGAAGACGTTCATCGATTTGCCTGGCATGTCCCAGGTCACAAGCGCGAGGCCGTCAGCATCGGTTTCGAGGGTGAAATTGGTTGTCATGGTCATGGTCTCCCGGATCAGACGCGTTCGATGATCGTGGCGGTGCCCATACCGGCACCGATGCACAGCGTGACAAGCGCGGTATTCAAGTTGCGGCGTTCAAGTTCGTCAAGAACCGTGCCGAGGATCATCGCTCCGGTGGCACCCAGCGGATGACCCATGGCGATGGCGCCGCCGTTGACGTTGATCTTGTCGGACGGGATGTCGAAGGCCTGGCAGTAGCGCAGCACCACGGCTGCGAAGGCCTCGTTGAGTTCGAACAGATCAATGTCGGACAGCTTCATCCTGGCGCGCTTCAGAAGCTTCTCGGTCACGTCGACCGGCCCGGTCAGCATCAGCGCCGGTTCGGACCCAATATTGGCGAAGGCGCGGATGCGGGCCCGGGGCTTGAGCCCCATCGACTTGCCCCCCTTCTTGGAGCCGAGCAGCACCAGGCCAGCGCCGTCAACGATGCCCGACGAATTGCCTGCATGGTGGACATGGTTGAGGCTCTCGATCTCGGGATGCGCCTGGATGGCGACAGCCGAGAAGCCGCCCATTTCAGCCGGCATCACGAAGGAGGCGTTGAGGCTGGCCAGCGCCTGCATGTCGGTGCCGGGACGCATGTGCTCGTCATGGGCCAGAATGGTCATTCCGTTGACGTCCTTGACCGGCACCACGGATTTGTCAAAATAGCCATTCTTCCAGGATTGTGCTGCGCGCTTCTGGCTCTCCACTGCGTAGGCGTCGACGTCGTCGCGGCTGAAGCCGTATTTGGTGGCGATCAGGTCTGCCGATACGCCCTGCGGCATGAAATACGCCGGAATGTTGACCGAGGGGTCCATGAACCAGGCACCGCCCTGCGCGCCGATGCCGATGCGCGACATGGATTCCACGCCGCCAGCGATGACGATGTCGTCAGCACCTTGCGCGATCTTGGCGGCCCCGAAATTGATGGCGTCGAGGCCCGATGCGCAGAAACGGTTGATCTGGATGCCCGGTGCCTCGATGGCGTACCCCGCCTCGAAGGTGGCTGCCCGTGCGATGTCGCCGCCTGCTTCGCCGACGGCGTCGACGCACCCCATGATGATGTCGTCCACCGTGGAAGTATCAAGCCCGTTGCGGTCGCGGACTGCTTCCAGCATCCGCGCGGCCAGCCGCACGGATGGCACTTCGTGCAGGCTGCCGTCCTTCTTGCCGCGCCCGCGGGGGGTGCGGACGTGATCATACACAAATACATCTACCATCAGGAATGTCTCCTCGTTGGCCCTGGCATCACAGGCTCCGGGCGATCACTAGCTTCATGATTTCGTTGGTGCCGCCATAGATGCGCTGCACCCGAGCGTCGCGGAACATGCGTGCGATCGGATACTCGTTCATATACCCGTAGCCGCCGTGGAGCTGGACGCATTCATCCACCAGTTTGCATTGAAGGTCCGTCGTCAGATATTTGGCCATGGATGCCGTCGTGGTCGACAATTGACCCTTGAGATGGTCGCCGGTGCAGTGGTTGACGAAAATCCGCGCCATCACTGCTTCTGATTTGAGCTCGGCAAGCTTGAACTGGGTGTTCTGGAAATCGAGGATCGTCTTGCCGAAAGCCTTGCGCTCCTTGACATAGTCGATGGTTACCGCCAGCGCTCGCTCGATCATCGAAATCGCCTGGTTGGCGATCAGCAGCCGCTCTTGCGGCAACTCCGTCATGAGCTGGATGAAGCCCTGACCCTCTTCGGTGCCGAGCATGTTGGCCGTGGGGATGCGAACATCGTCAAAGAACAGCTCCGATGTATCGTTGGACTTGAGGCCCACCTTGTCAAGATTGCGCCCGCGCCGGAAGCCCTCCACCTCGTCGGTCTCAACCACCATCAGCGAGATGCCCCTGGCACCCTTGCTGGCGTCGGTCTTGGTGGCGACAATGATGAGATTGGCGTGCTGGCCGTTGGTGATGAACGTCTTCGACCCGTTGATGACATAGTGGTTGCCATCCTTCCGGGCCGAGGTCTTTATCCCCTGCAGGTCCGATCCTGCGCCGGGTTCAGTCATGGCGATGGCGCTGATGAGGTCGCCCGTGGCCATCCTTGGAAGCCACTTGCGCTTCTGGTCTTCCGAACCGAAATGCAGGATGTAGGGTGCCACGATGGCATTGTGCAGCGCGATGCCGAAGCCGTCGGTGCCGGTGCGGCCCAGGGCTTCCGCAATGACAGCCTCATGGGCATAGGTCCCGCCCGCCCCACCATAGGCTTCCGGCATGGACGCGCAAAGCAGACCAGCGGTGCCTGCCGCCTCCCAGGCGCTGCGGTCGACCATTTCCTGCTTCTCGTAGCGGGCGTAATGCGGGACGATCTCGCTCTCAAGCCAGCGAAAGGCCATGTCCTCAAGCATCGCGACATCGTCGTCCATCCAGTCCGGGCGCGCGACGCCAAGAACTTCCGAAGGCAAGGTTGCCATGTGGTCCTCCTCAGGATGATCGGGCGGCGCACGTCGGAGCACACCGCTGATTTCTTTCCGAAATTCAGAAGGCCTCGGCCGCCATCTGCATCATGGTATCGGCACCGGCTTCGATCCGGGCCCTGCGCAGCGACGTCTCCGGCATCATCCGCTCCATGAAAAAGCGCGCGGTGATGAGCTTGCTGTCATAAAAGCTGTCCTTGCCTGCATCGCCCGCACCGCGCTTGTCGAGTGCAGCCTTGGCCATCAGGCCCCACATGTAACCGAGCGACACCAGGCCGAAGAGATGCATGTAGTCGGTCGACGCCGCGCCTGCATTGTCGGGCTTGGCCATGCCGTTCTGCATGAGCCACATGGTGGAGGCCTGCAGGTCGCCCAGACCCTTCTTGAGCGCCTTGGTGATCGGGGCGAGCGCTTCGTTTGTCCGGTTTTCCTCGCAGAACTCGCTCACTTCGTTGAAGAAAGCCATCACCGCGCGGCCGCCGTTCAAGCCGAGCTTGCGGCCCACCAGATCGAGCGCCTGAATGCCGTTTGCCCCCTCGTAGATCATGGCAATGCGCGCATCGCGCACATATTGGCTCATGCCCCATTCCTCGATGTAGCCATGGCCTCCATACATCTGCTGGGCCATCACCGCGTGGTCGAAGCCCTTGTCGGTGAGCACGCCCTTGACGATGGGTGTGACCAGGCCGAGCAGATCGTCGGCAGCCCGGATTTCGGTCTCGACGCCTGAGCGGTGGGCGACGTCGGATTTCAGCGCCGTCCACAGAATGAAGGCGCGACCAGCCTCGTTGAAGGACCGGATCGTCATCAGCGTGCGGCGCACGTCTGGATGGACGATGATCGGGTCGGCCTTCTTTTCGGGGGCCTTCGGACCCGTGAGCGATCGGCCCTGGAGGCGTTCGCGCGCATAATGGGCGGCGTTCTGGTAAGCGACTTCGCTGATCGAAAGACCCTGCAGTCCGACGCCGAGACGAGCTTCGTTCATCATCACGAACATGGCCTTGAGACCCTCGTTCTCCTTGCCGATGAGATAGCCCGTCGCCTCGTCAAAGTTCATCACGCAGGTCGAATTGGCGTGGATGCCCATCTTCTCTTCGATCGAGCCGCAGCTGACCGGGTTGCGGGCACCAAGCGCCCCATCCTCGCCGACCATGAATTTTGGCACGATGAACAGCGAAATCCCCTTCACCCCTTCCGGCGCGCCCTCGATCCGTGCAAGCACGAGATGGATGATATTGTCTGACAGGTCGTGCTCGCCCGCCGAAATGAAGATTTTCTGGCCCGAGATCTTGTAGCTGTGGTCGGCCTGCGGAACCGCCTTGGTGCGCAAAAGACCGAGATCGGTGCCGCAATGGGGTTCGGTAAGGTTCATGGTGCCGGTCCAGACGCCCTCCACCATTTGCGGCAGGAACTTCGCTTTCTGTTCCGCGCTGCCGTGCACGTGGATGGCGGCGATCGCGCCCTGGGTGAGGCCAGGATACATCATCAACGCCATATTGGCCGAGGACATGTATTCGCCCACCGCCGTGTGCAGCGTATAGGGCAAACCCTGGCCACCGTATTCCGGATCCGCCGCAAGGCCCAGCCAGCCGCCTTCGCAATATTGCTTGTAGGCCGCCTTGAACCCCTTGGGCGTTGTTACGCTCGCATCTTCCTGGCGGATGCAGCCTTCCTGGTCGCCGGACTGGTTGAGCGGGAAGAGCACCTCCTCAGCGATGCGCGCGCCTTCCTGCAGGATCGCCTCGACGATGTCGGGGCTCGCATCCGAGAAGCCCGGCAGGTTCATGTAGCGCTCATAGCCGAGCACGTCATTGAGAATGAAAAGCGTGTCGTCGACGGGTGCTTTGAAGACGGGCATCGGTTCCTCACCATCTGGTATTTTTCGCAGCGCGCGATAGCGCCGCATTCCTCAGTCGCTTCTCTATCAAATTTTGACGTGCGCGTAAATGTAAAAAAATGCGGAAAATGCGTCGGTTATGCCGAGATCGGTTCAAAATCGATCGGAATCGACCAAAATGACGCGGCGCAAGCGCGGAATAGTCTGAAAAACATGAACCGAATTTGGTGAGGGGTCAGTCCCGACAGCGTGAAAAAGCAGCGCGATTCTGCCCGCTTCAACCCGGGTGGCGGCCAAAATCGATGGGCTTGACCGAAGTGACTTTCCTGCACCTTGTCGACGTGCGCGACGTCGTGCGCATGTCAGCAAGGTCGGCAGGGTGCGTCTGTCCATACAAGCAAGCCTGCACAGGCCGGGATCACCCGTTCTCGGCAAGCCCGTTCTCAGCAAGCATATCGCGGACGACCGAGATCGTGCGTTCCAGTTCGGCGATGGCCGTATGGACACTGTCCTGTTGCTCGATGAGCACGCGCATCTGCGCTTCGCCCTTTTCAAGCGCGACCTTGAGCTGGGCCGCATTCTTGCCGCGGGGATCGTAGAGATCGATCATCCGTTTCACTTCAGTCAGGGAAAAGCCAACCCGTTTGCCGAGCAGGATAAGTTTGAGCCGGGCGCGGTCACGCTTGGTGAACAACCGCGTCACGCCCGCCCGCGTGGGCTTGAGCAAGCCCTTGTCCTCGTAGAATCGCAGCGTTCTCAGGGTAACGCCAAACTCTGCGGCGAGGTCACCGATTCGGTAAATCGGTTTGTCGCTGTCTGTCCAGTTTTCGGTCATGGTCTGAATGGTCTGCGTTTTGACATTGGCTGGGCGGCCGGTGTTGGCCTTGAGACCCGCTTTCTGACAATAAAACTTCCCCATCGTCAAGCCGCGTAAAAAAACGACAGGTCGGTTGGAGAAAAGTAACTTTGGTTAACGGGTTGTTTACCACGTTTCGCGGAATGTGCGCTGACAGAGCAGTAACCCCGGATTCCAGTGTCACGCGTTTTCCCGGTTGGCCCATGATATCTGGCGGACCAAGAAGCGGCCGGTGGCCCTTCTGTGCGCAGGGTGGCCGGGCCGGATACCGCCCGTCGGGGGAGCGACAAGCTCCCGAACTCAGTCAGAGCGGACACGGATATGAACGGATCGCGATCTCATACAAGCCGGACAGGATCCCAGGACACGTCGCTGGATGCACTCAGCCGCACAATCGAGGGATTGGAAGCCAGGATTGAAGGTCTGATCGGCGCAGGCAACCGCCAACAGCGGCCCGACATGGCATCTCCTGGCATCGATCCTGCCGATCCACTGGCTGACATCCGCGCCCGCCAGAAGATGCTTGAAAGCCGCCGCCTGCGCCTGAGAGAAGATGGCAGCGAAAGCCGTGCGGAAATTGCCAACACCAAACCGGTCGCGCAAGTGGCACCTGCCGGTGCCATTCGGGGACTTGCCGAGGCGCTCGCCGACATGCGCCGCGATCTGAAGGTGGAAATCCGCGAGAGCCTCGCCAGCGAACTCGGCGCGCTTCGCCAGGACATGCGGATGCTCAGCGAAGGTGCTCGCAAGAGCGGCATGCCGGAAGATCTGCGCCACGATCTCGCCCGCCTGTCCGCCTCCGTCGACCGGATCGGCGATCAGGGCAACGGTGCCGATGGCCTTCGCCTTGAACTCGACAGCATGCGCACCCTGATCGGCGGTCTGGCGCGCCAGGACAGTGTCCACGCGCTTGAACAGCGCTGGCAGGCCGTCGAGACCCAGGTCAGCGGTCTTGATGTCGGCGGTTTGCGTGAAGAGCTCGTGGGCCTTGCCTACCGCGTCGACGATATCCGCGAAGCGCTGGCCGCCATGCCCGATTCAAAGCCGGTCCAGGCGCTTGAAGCCAAGATCGCCACGCTTTCCCGCAGCATCGAGGATTTGGCGCGCCAGCCAGGCGCGCCCGCAGCCGAGATGACCCGGCAGTTCGATCTCGTCGCCGGACGGCTCGACGAGATCACCCGCGCCATCGTCACTCTGCAGCCCGCAGCGGTTGAGAAATTCGATACCGCACCACTTGAGCGGCTTGAGGCGCGGCTCAATTCGGTCGCCAAGAAAATCGATGCCATGGCGCCGGGCGAAAGTTCGGTATTGCTTGCCGAACGCATTGAGACGCTTGCCGCCCGTGTCGGCGAACTTGCCGACGAGGAAGCGATCGGCCGCCTCGACGCCCGTCTCGAACGGTTGCAACTGCTCGTCGAATCGGGCCAGGGCGATGCTTCCTACGGACCTGAGCTGTCCACGCACATGGCCGAGCTCTCGGTCAAGATCGACCGCATCGACACCCGCAATGTCAGCGCGTCCCTTGCGGCCCGACTCGATGATCTCGCCGCGCGCATTGACGCCATCCAGATGCCCTTCGTCCAGGAATCGCAATTTCCCGAGACGATGTTCGGCCGCCTGGAATTGCTGGTCGGCCGTGCCGAGGCCACCGCCTCCCGTCCTGTCGATCCACTTCCAGGCATGGAGACGCTCGAAGCCCGGATCGCCGACATCGCCGCCAAACTCGACCGCAAGGACAGCCAGCCCGACCCGATCGCCGAAAAGGCGTTGCGCGGCTTCGAAAGCCTGGAAACCCGCCTGGCCGACATTGCCGACATGCTTGACCAGGCAGGCATGCAACACCCTTCAGGCGTGAGCAGTCAAACCCTGTTCGGCCTTGAAACGGTGGAGACCCGGCTGAGTGACCTCTTCGCAAAGCTCGATTCCTCCTCGGCCGCGCCAGCCGCGATGGGCCGGGAAACCGTGCGCGGGCTTGAGAACGTGGAAGCGCGACTGGCCGAGATTTCCGCCCGGCTCGATAGGGAACCCGCACCGGTCGTTGTGCAAAACGACGCGGTCTTGCGCGGCCTTGAGGAACAGATCGCGCATCTGTCGCGGCTTGTTTCGGAGGCACCCCAGTCGGGTGGGTTCCAGTCGGGTGGGGTCCTGGCTGGTGGCGCCTTGTCCGGTGCGTCCTTGGCCATCGATTCGCGCCTTGCGTCCATCGAAGACCACCTCGCCACCAATGATGAATATGTTATCGAGGCCGCCCGCCAGGCAGCAGAAGCCGCGCTGAGTGCCTATTCCGGCCGCACGTCCGGACAGCCGACCCCGCAGTCCATCGCCAATATCGAGATCATCACGGCGCTCGCCGACGATCTCAAGGCGTTGGAGACCATGAGCCGCAAGACCGAGGACCGCACCTCGCGCGCCTTTGAGGCGTTGCAGGATACGCTTCTCAAGATCGCCGGTCGGCTCGAGAAGCTCGATATGGGTTTGCAGCGGCCGATGGTGTCAGCCCCGGCGATGACCATGCCCGAAGCCTCCACTGCAGCGCTTGATGGGGCAATGGAGAACACGCTCGATCCCCGCGCACGCGCCACCTTCGCTGAGGCTGCGGCAGCGCCTCCAACTCCGGCCTCCGGCCTGATCCGGTCGCCCGCAGAAGCGGCTGCGATGGCCGCAGCCTTCGCTACCGAAGTTGACCGGGACAAAGCGCCGGAAGGCGCCAAGGCCGCCGCAGCCAAGCGTTCCTTCCTGTCCGGCCTTGCTGCAAGGATCAAACCTGGCAAGCCCGGAGCCAAGGCCTCAGGCCCTGCCGAGCCCCGCTTCACCGAGGCCGAGACGCCGCCTCTGGAGCCCGTCATGGATCTCGATCCCGCCACTGCCAACATGCCGCTTGAGCCCGGTTCAGGCGCTCCCGACATCAACCGTATCCTGCAGAAGGTTCGCGAAGCCCAGTTGCAGGAGCGCAGTCAGGGTTCAGCGCCTCAGGCCGGTGGTGCCAAGGCCGAGTTCCTGGCGTCTGCCCGGCGTGCTGCCCAGGCCGCCGCTGCGGAAGTCGAGACGCTTGATCGACAGGGCAAAAAGCGTGGCCGGACAAGCATGGTCGACATGCTCAAGACGCGCCGCAAGCCAATCTTGATGGCGGTTGGAGCAATTCTCCTCGCCGTCATGTCGTTGCCGCTCATCACGGGTCTGCTGTCGGGCGATGGCGGCCGTGATGATGTGACCAGCCAGCCAGCAGTCGTCGAACCGGCAACCAGCGATATCACGGCAGCACCGGTTGCCGATGCGCCCGAAATGTCCAATGCGCAAGCTGCAGCCGACACCGGTCTTCCCGAAGTTCGCGTGCTCGCCCCGCCTCAGGTCAATCCACGGGGTGATGCCGGAACCGATGCGGCGACCGTTTCGGGAACCGGCGTTTCCAGTTTTGTCGCTCCCGACGCACCGTCTGGCGCACCGTCTGGCGCAACGATTGGAACGGCACCCGACACCGCGCCGTCAGCCGAAGCCGTCGTTCCGGCAGCCGGACCTGCGGCATCCATTCCACCGTCCGTCCCTGATGATGGCACCGGGGCTGGAGCAGTCACGGCCGACCTCGATGCATTGCCCAGGGACTTTGTTCCTGCAGCGCTCCGGGCCGCAGTCCAGGATCTCGATCCGCTCGCGCTCTACGAAATCGGTGCCCGCTTCACCGATGGACGCGGCGCTGCCGTGGACCTCGCCCGTGCGGCGATCTGGTACCAGCGCGCTGCTGATCTCGGTCATGCGCCCTCGCAGTACCGTTTGGCCAACTTCCATGAAAAGGGCAGCGGCCTCAACCGCGACATCGCTGCTGCAAAGAAGTGGTACCAGCTTGCAGCCGAGCAGGGGAATGCATCGGCCATGCACAATCTAGCCGTCCTCTACGCCACCGCAGGCCCTGCGCCCGACTATGAATCGGCGGCCACCTGGTTCACCAGCGGCGCAGATGTGGGCGTGCGCGACAGCCAGGTGAACCTCGCCATCCTCTATGCCCGTGGCGACGGGGTGACCCGCGATCTCGTGCAGTCCTACAAGTGGTTTGCCGTTGCCGCCAACGACGGCGACAAGGATGCGGCCACCAAGCGCGACGAAGTCTTCAGCGCGCTGCGCCCCGAGCAGGCCGAGGCCGCCCGCGCCGCTGTCGCAGCCTGGAAGCCGCAGCCGCTCAATCAGGCGGCCAATGCGGTCGAGGTGCCGGCCGAATGGGCAGGGACCGACACCACCACGGCCTCCGTCGACATGACCAAGGCCATCCGAAACATCCAGGCCATCCTCAACAACAACAATTTCAACGCCGGCGTTGCCGACGGTGTCATGGGGTCAAAAACCGTTTCGGCCATCAAGGCTTTCCAGGCCTCCATCGGAGTGACGCCTGATGGCGAGATCACCGATGCCCTGGTCAAGGAACTGCTCGCCCGCAACGGCTGATGATTGCCGCGCCCGCCCGCCCGGATGTCTGTGATCAACCGTTCAATTAGTTTCGGCCAATGCACTGGCAACCGCTGGTTTGAATTGACTTGACCGCCATAAGCGCGCAAAAAACTTCCGGTACCCGAACGGGAGCAGCCTGACAGCCGGGTCGACAGACCGGCAGCCGGACGACTGCCCGTGTTTTGGAACGAGGCTGGCAACTCCTTGGATCGTCATCGCATTTCTGGCTTGTGCGCACATGATCCGACCCGAAAGCGTCCGGGGACATGTGGTGACAATCTATCTTCCGATCGCCGAATTGTCGGTCAATATCTTCGTCATCCTGGGGATGGGCGCAGCCGTCGGCTTCCTGTCCGGCATGTTCGGCGTCGGCGGCGGTTTCTTGATCACGCCGCTGCTCATCTTCTACAATATTCCCCCTGCGGTGGCTGTTGCCACCGGCGCAAATCAGGTGGTGGCCTCCTCGATTTCAGGCGCGCTCAGTCATTTCAGACGCGGAACGCTCGATTTCAAGCTCGGGACCGTGTTGCTTGTCGGTGGCCTCATGGGTGCGGCGGTCGGCATAAAGATATTTGTGCTGCTGCGCAGTCTCGGCCAGCTCGATCTGATCATCTCCCTGCTCTATGTGGTCTTTCTGGGATCGGTGGGTAGCCTGATGCTCTGGGAGAGCGTCAATTCCATGCGCCGCGCCGCCCAGAACAAGCCCGTGTCGATGCGCAAGCCCGGCCAGCACAACTGGGTGCACCGGCTGCCGCTGAAAATGCGGTTCAAGCGGTCCAAGCTCTACCTGAGCGTCATCCCGGTGATCGCGCTCGGATTTGCCATCGGAATTCTCACCTCCGTGATGGGCGTGGGCGGCGGCTTCATCATGGTGCCCGCCATGATCTACCTGCTGCGAATTCCGACCAATGTCGTCATCGGCACCTCGCTGTTCCAGATCATTTTCGTTACTGCCTTCACCACCATCGTGCAGGCAACGACCAACTATTCGGTCGACATCATACTCGCGGGCATTTTGATGGTGGCTGGCGTCATCGGCGCGCAATATGGCGTGCGGGTGGGCCAGAAGATGCGCGGCGAGCAGTTGCGCGCGGGTCTGGCGGTCCTGGTGCTTGCCGTCGGGATAAGGCTGGGCCTCGGCCTGATCGTCACGCCGGGCGAAGTCTACTCGGTCGTCAGCGGGAGCCTCGGATTCTGATGCGACCTCTCATTCTCGCCGCCGCCCTTGCCTGCCTCTGCGGTCCCGCCGCAGCTCAGATCGCCGACACCATCGTGG